>JAZKFB010000056.1:97374-119302 GCA_040386695.1 Verrucomicrobiota bacterium | reverse complement strand
GAGGACGAGGGCGAGGACGAGGACGAGGACGAGGGCGAGGAGGAGGACGAGGGCGAGGAGGAGGAGGCTTCGGGAAAACAAAAAACCCGCCAGCCGGGGAAAGGCGGGCGGGGAAAACCGGAAAAGCGCTGGAAAAAATAACTCAGCCAAGCTTCCGGAAACCTCCCGTCCCGCCCATATGGCGGCCGGTGCGCACAGTCACAGCCTGCCCGGCGCGGACGCGCGTGCGGTGTTTAAGCTGAGGCCAATACGGGTTCATGAAAAGCCGGGAAGAGCTGAAGCTCAGGGAGCGCCGGGCCGGTGTCAATTGCGGAATCTTTGGGGACACGCATCGCATTCTTTCAGACAGGCCTTATAGGTCCTATAAGTCATATAGGACCTATTGCCTGACGGTTTCCCGCAGGCCGGGGCTGGCAGCGCTGCCAGGGAGAGTGCCCGCCCGTCCTCAGACGGAAAGTTTCCACGGCCCGCGCAGTTCTTTGGCCAGGAACCTGTTGGCGTCATCATCCTTGCCGAAGGTTTCGGAGACCGGGTCATATTTCACCGGGCGGCCCAGGGCGGCGGAGATGGCTCCGAGGTGGCACAGGGTGGCCGCCCGCTGGGCGACAGGCGCGGGGGCGGCGGTCCGCCCGCGGCTGATGACGGCGTCGATGAAGTTGCGGTGATGATTTTTGGATTCGAAAAGCTTCACCTCGCCGTCTTTGGGCCGCACGGAGCGGAGGCCGGGGGGATCGGTTTCCAGCCGCTCATTTTCCGTGAAAATGGTGCCCTTGGTGCCAACAAAACGGATGCCCCACCGCTTCTCATCGGTGGTGCTGGTCATGACCACGTGGGTGCCGTTGGCGTATTGATACTCAATGCGGAAGCTCTCCGGGGCGTTGTAGATTCCTTTGGTCCGGTGAACCACTCCGGTGGCTGAAACCTCCGTGGGCGAAGTCTCATCCATGCCCGCGCCCCACTGCGCGACATCCAGGAAATGCGCGCCCCAGTCGGTGATGTAGCCGGGCGCGTAGTCGTTGATCCAGCGGAAGTTGTAATGCAGCCGGGCGGGCGAGTAGGGGGCATCCGGAGCCGGGCCGAGCCACATGGGGTAATCGATTTCCGGCGGCGGAGGGCCGAAGGGCTCGGTGCCGTCAAAATCGCCGCCGACGCGGAATTTTCCCGGCACTCCGACCTCGATCACTTTGAGGTCGCCGATGTGGCCGTTGCGCACCCATTCGCAGGCCAGACGGGTTTTCATGCCTGACCGCCGCCAGGTGCCGCACTGGAGCACCCGCTTGTGGGTCTCCACCGCTTTGCAGACCGCGCGGCCGTCGGCGATGGCGGCGGAAAGC
Source organism: Verrucomicrobiota bacterium (assembly GCA_040386695.1). Taxonomy (GTDB): domain Bacteria; phylum Verrucomicrobiota; class Verrucomicrobiia; order Verrucomicrobiales; family V1-33; genus CAIZWU01. Next base: position 117,968 of record JAZKFB010000056.1, on the reverse strand, counting down.
GGTTTTTCGGAGTACAGATCCTTGCCGGCGGCGGCGGCGGCGGTGGCAATAATGGCGTGCCAGTGGTCCGGGGTGGCGATCATGACGGCATCCACATCCCCGCGCGCCAGCACTTCGCGGTAGTCATTGTAAAGATCGCCTTCGCCCAGCTTCGCCAGCTCGCGGGCCGCCCGCCGATGGGTGGAGTCAACATCGCAGATGGCCACCACCTGAACCCGCTCATCGCCGAGAAAAGCCCGCAGATTCCCGGTTCCCATGCCGCCCACTCCAATGCAGGCGAGCCGGACTTTGCCGCCCGGAGCCACCGCTCCCTCCAGCCCCAGCACGCGGCCCGGCAGAATCAGGGGCGCAGCCGCGGCGGCGGCGGAGGTGGCGAGAAAACGGCGGCGGCTCACGGGGTTCGGCATAACGGGAAAACGTTTGGAGTGTTAAGCGGAAACGCGCGGGGGAACTGACACTTTTCCCCTCATTTCCAGCCAGTTCCCCGCCTTTTCCGCCGCCGGCCACGCCAGCCGTCCGCACGGATTCATCCGGACCCGTTTTTATCCGGTCCTCCCCGGCCTTTCCCCGACGGGAGAAATCAGACGGATTTCGGCACCAGCGGAGCCCCATAGGGCAACGGCTCCGGCAGATGGGCAAATTCCCGGATGCAGGCCCACAGCTCACTGTAGTCCTGATTGAGATCACCGGCCAGACAGGCGGTGACGGCATCCGCGGCCTCCGGGAAACGGGTGATGAGTTCCGCGAAGGAAAAATCCGGGGCGTAAAAGGCGTAAATCAGCCGGCGCAGGTTCTCCACACTCTCACGCATGAGGTCCGAATAAGCCGTGAACCGGACCGGCGAGCAGTCCCCGGCCTGGAGCGCCTCATGCACGGCATCGCCGGCGAGGACGCCGCTTTTAAGGGCCATCATCACCCCGGTGCTGAAAACCGGATCCATGAACGCGAAGGCGTCGCCCACCATCAGCAGGCCGGGAGCGGCCCCGAATTTGGAATGTTTGGAGAATTCCGCGGTGAGTCTCGGCACCCCGACCTGGCGGCCATTTGTCAGACGCGACCGCATCCAGGGATTGGCCGCGATTTCCCGCTGCAGCATCTGGGCGGGATCGCGGCAGCCGTCGCGGGTGAGGTATTTCCCTTCAGCGACAACCCCCACACTGACCATGTCGTCCTGCATGGGCAGATGCCAGAACCAGCCTTTTCCGGAAATAACCGCCACTGTGGCCGCGCCCTCATCCCCGCTGGAGCCGCGGTCGCACCCTTTATAGTAGGACCACACCGCGACCTTGTTCAGCCGGGACTCCGCCATCCGCCAGCCGAGCCGATGGGAACTGAAGGCTTCCTTGCCGGTGGCGTCGATCGTGATGGGGGCGCTGATTTCCTCCCCGTTGCCATCCGGTGTTTCGGCGAGCACGCCGGTGACCGTGCCGTCAGCGTCCCGGATCAGGCTGGTCACGGCGCATTGCTCGCGGACCTCGGCTCCTTTCCGGGCGGCGTTGCGGAGAAGCATCTCATCAAATTCCGAACGCTTCACCTGCCAGGTCGTGGCCATCGGCTCCGTGCCGTAACGCTGGTGAAAATAAAATGTCCGGGACTGCCGGCCGTCAGGCTGCACAAAGGCGACGCTGAATTTTTTCTGAAAGGATGACAACTGCATCGCCGGGATCAGTCCCAGCCGGTCCAGCGGCGGATAAGCGAAGGGAATCAGGGATTCGCCGATATGATAACGGGGAAATTTCTCCCGTTCCAGAATGACCACCCGGTGCCCGTGCTCCGCGAGGATGGCGCCTGTGGAGGCTCCGGCAGGCCCGCCTCCCATGATGATCGCATCGTAACGGGAGAAAAGGGCCTTGGACATGAGTGGAGAAAGATGGGCAGGCAGCGGTTTTCCGGAAGTCCGCCCTTGTTACGTTGCTGGTGGCAAAAATGTTTCCCTCCGGCGGCGGCGCGTGGCGGATTCGGGAAAGAAGAAACCGTAAACCATGATGTGTCAGACAGATGACCAACATTGCGCATAAAGCTTCAGAAATCTCGTTGCGGCGCAAGTCTATATTGATAATTAATTAATTCCTTAAAATTCAGCCCCGCTCCCCGAAAAGCACGTCACGCCACTCAAAACGGGCTCCCGTCAGGTTTGCCGCCGCCGAGTCAGTTCCACCGCGGTGCGCGGTCAGGAACGCGGCATCATTCGTAATGCTGCTGCCGGGGAATGAAATCCATCGCCCGCCGGAGGACTCCGGGAAATTGATTCTTTCCCCATCCTTTCCGGTGCGCGGATCATTTTCTCATGCAGGCTGTGCGGGCGGGAGCGCCGGCTTCCATTCTTTACGGCTCCGCCCCGCTCCATCTTTGCCCTGCCCTTCACCGCCCGTTCCTCATGGATCTCCGTCATCTGCGTTATTTTCAGGCGGTTGCCGAGGAATTGAGCTATGCCCGTGCGGCCCTGAGACTGCGGATCGCCCAGCCCGCTCTGAGCCGCGCGGTAAAGGAACTGGAGGCGGGAATCGGGGCGGAGGTGCTGGAGCGCAGCCGGCATCATGTGCGCCTGACTCCGGCGGGCACTGTTCTGCTCCGGGAAACGGCGGTGCTTCTGGAAAGCTGGGAGGAAACCCTGCGCCGGGTGCGCCGCACGGCGGCCGGCGAGGAGGGGGAGCTGCGGCTGGGCTATATCGGGCCGCCGACGCAGCCTTTTCTGGGCCGTCTGCTTCATGAATACCGCCGGCGTTTTCCCCAAGTGCGGGTTCACCTGGAGGAACGCACCCCCGAACGGGTCTGGGAAATGGTCGCCAAGGGCCGTCTCACCGCCGGACTCACCCGTCCTGTGCCCACTAAAACGGAACTCGGAATGCGCACGCTGGTGCTGCGGCAGGAGCGGCTGGGGGTGACGTTGCGTCCGGACCATCCCCTGGCCAACCGCAAATCCATCCCCTGGAAGTCCCTGGCCGGGGAAGCGCTGGTCATTCTGGCGCGGCGCGAGGGCGCCAGCCTGCATGACGCCATTCTCGCCGCCTGCCGCACCGCCGGTTTCATGCCGCGTCTCGCCCACACCCCCAGCCTCATCGGCACCGTGCTCAGCTACACGGAAGGCGGAGCCGGGGCCGGTATTGTCACGGACTCCATTGTTCTGGGGGCGGGCGCCTCCCTGAAATTTATTCCCCTCACCCCCGCCCGGACCGTTCCTCTCGTGCTCGTCTGGCAGGAGGATCAGGATCCTCCGCCCATGCGGCGGCTGCGCGAGCTGCTGACGGACTGGCAGCAGAACGGCAGGCTCTGGCTCCTGGCGGCCACGGAGTGAAATCCGTCCTCGTTACGGACAGCCGCGGCGGAGGACCGGAAAGTTCCGCCGGAGAGGTGAAGCGCCACCCCTGCGGTATGAACCACCCGCCATTCCGTGAACCCCAACCCGCGCCCGATCCCCCAGCCCCACCGATCCGCGCAAAAGTGCGGGTTTGGATTTTTGGACGCAAAAACCCGCCCGGGTTCTCCCGGGCGGGTTTTATAGGCATCCCCCGGACTTCGGGGGCAACGGGGGCCGGTTCCGGTTATTTTGGAGTCACGCGCAGGCGCATGAACTGGCGTCCGGGGGCGGTGGACACGGGGGAGGCCAGCCGGACGGTGGCGGTTTCCGTGGTGCCGTCGGGGTTGGCGACAGGCGCGCCGACTTCAATCAGGGCCGGGTTGAAGGTCGAACTCCACGTCGCCAGATCGAGCGAGCCTTCGATCAGGTAGCCGTAGCCACTGGTCGAATAACTGGAGGTCGAGGCGCTGGTGCCGCCTTTGATCCGCCGGTAGGTGAAGGCGGAGTAGGACTGACCCGCTTCCGTGACGATGGAGTTGTAGGGCAGCGGGCCGGACACGGCGGCGTTGTTGGGATCCAGGCCTGTGGCCATCTCAATGATGTTGGGCACGCCGTCGCCGTCGGCATCGGGATTGGTGACCGGATTGCGCGGCCGGTTCGGCAGACCGGGCGTCACGGCTCCCGTGAAGTAGGTCGCGGGCGGTCCGGCGGAAAGCTGCGGACGCGGAGCGTGGGTGGGATCCTCAGTGGCGGTGATGTAGGTCAGAGCCGCGCCGTCGCCGCCGGAGGTTCCGCCTTTCAGATCGCCTCCATACCAGGCGGCGGCGCTGTTGACGGTGTTCTCACCGAGGAAACGGGCGGCGGATTCCGGATGATAGAAGTTGTTGCCGGCGGGAGGGAACCACAGTCCCGAGAGATCGGCGGTGCCGCTGTAGGCCCAGCCGTCCCACGGCCAGGTGCGGGGCAGCGGGTTGGGGTTGGCGACACCGGCTTCCGGAATGTAATGGCGGAGGAGGAAGCTGTCGTGAATTCCCGCCGGACCAAAAGGCCAGGGGTAAACATCGATGAGGCCATCGCCACCACCGGTGGCGCCACCGGTTTCATCCAGGTCAAATTCGATGTAGCGGTTAAATTCCCGCACCAGCAGCAGCATGAGGTTCTGGTTGTCGGTGTCCTTGCCGATCACCCCGTCGCCGAAGCCGGAGTCCAGGGAGGCCCGGCCGGGGGGCGTGCCCAGACGGGTGGCGGGATTCATGACCGCGCTCCAGGGATTGCCGTCCGGCTGCGTGTAGCGGCTGCCCATCAGCAGCAGGCCGTCGGTGCCGGTGCTCATGCCGTCCAGGCTCCAGGCGTGGCGGATCTGCCCGGTGTTGTCCTCGACGTTGTCCACCGCCAGAAGGTAATAGCCGTTGAGGCTGCGGGAGGCTCCGGTGGTGTCGGCGAATTCCACGAATTCGTAATTCCCGTCGCTGCCGGCGGGATTGAGATTGACCTCATTGATGACCACCGCTCCTGGGGAAATGGAGCCGGTGGGCGCCGAGTGATTGGGCCGGCCGGGGGAGGCGGCGCCTTTGAAGGTTCCGGCGAAGTTGGAGGTGTAATCCACCGAGGGATCCCGGTCAGTGGTCTGAGCGACCTGACCGTAATACCATGAGCCCGCGGAGTTGGCGGCGGTATTGCCAAAGGAGCGGGCGACATGCCCGGGAAGGAAAGCGCTGCTGTTGATCCAGCCGTAGGCGGCTCCGGGATTCACGGCGGAGGAGCAGATGCTGTCCACCAGCTCATCAGTGTAATCCGCCGGATTGAGCAGCGTGCCGTCGTTTTCGGGATCCAGATCCCCGGTGGGTTTGCCCTGGGCGTTGATGGTGATGACGGAGGACTTGACGTTGCGGACCAGCAGGACCGCGAAACCGTTGTTGGGGAAGTCATTGCCGCCCAGGGAGACCACGGGGTCAATGGCGGCCACGGTGGGAGGAAGAACCCCCTGGGTTCCGCTGTAGGGATAAATGCCGGGGGTGTCGTAGTTGTCACCGATGATGGCGATGCCATCAAGGCCGGTGGTGTAGCCGTCGAGGGGAAAACCGTCCTGGATGTTTCCCGTGTTTCCGGTCAGCTCCACGATGAGAACCCACAGCCCGTCAAGATAGGCGATGGCATTATTGGTGCTCACCAGCTCCATGTATTCATTGTTGCTGTCCGCTCCGCCGATGTCGGTGGGATCCACCATGACCTCATTGATGCGGATACTTGCGGCGATCGGCGGGGCGGCGGGATTGATCGGCGCGTCGAGATTCGGCAGGCCGGGGGTGCCGGCTCCGCGGAAACCGCCGAACCACGTGAGGCCGAAGGTGCCGCCCGGAGTGGAGGGGACGGAGGGCTCAAATCCGGGATTCATGGCCACGGAGCCGGAGGTGAACCGCCCGCCGTACCAGGCGGAGGCGGCCACGGTGAGATCACCCTTTTTACGGGAGAGATTCTCCGGAATGGCATTGATGTCATTGGCCATCACGGACTGGAGATCCACGGAGGCGTAGGTTTTCCCGATACCTGTTTTTCCAAACTGCGTGAAGCCCACGCTGTCCGCCACGGAGGTCCACGGAACGGTGGCATTGATGATGCCGTCATCGTTGCTGTCGAGATCCAGCGAGGTGGGCGGGGTGTAGCCCTTCACCAGGAAAAGAGTGAAGCCATCCTTGAATTTCAGGTCATTGGAGCCCCATGAGGAGGAACGGGGGGCGGTGCCCGTAAAAGGCTCGGCCACAGCGGTCTGCGGGGAAACCAGATCCTGGAAAGGCGTCCAGGTGGGGCTGAATTTATCGCCCAGCAGCAGCAGTCCATTGGTTCCGGTGGCGAAGCTGGAGAGATTCCACTCCTCAAGGATGGAGCCGACACCGGGTGAGGTGTCGTTGGTCCCCAAGGCGCTGCCGTCATAGCTGTCCACCAGGATGAGGTAGTAGCCGTTGAGGTTCCGGGCCTGTCCGCTGGTGTTCAGAATTTCAATGCACTGGAAGCGGTCCGCGTCGTCCACATTGGTCGCGGGATTGAGATAGACCTCGTTGATGCGGAAATCCGTGGCCGGCAGAGAGGCGGACAGATTGGCGCGTCCCGGTGTCACCTCTCCAAGAATGTTGAACCAGCGGGTGGAATCGTAGGCGATCTGCGATGGCGACTCCGGCACCTCCACCAGTTTGCCGCCGTACCAGGCTTTGGCGTAACTGGGTTTGTTGAATTCCGCGGGATTGGTGGTGTCCACCTTGCGGGCCATGGTCGCCGGATCCCGCTGACCCAGAGTCGAGTTTCCGGACCAGGTGAAGTAAATATTCGCGCCGTCGGTGCTGCGCGGCAAAGGAACGTAGGGATCAACCCCATTATCGCGGTCGCGGGTGCCGATGCTGTCCACGAGTTCCGTCCATAACCGCACCGTGCCGGCGGGGGGCACGGGCTGCTCCCAGTCGATGATATTATTGGGCGGGACATCCCTGTCCACATCGTCCCCTTTTTTACCCGTGAAGCCTTTGACCAGAAGGACGGTGAAACCGTCATGAGGCTCGATATTGGAAGCCCCCATGCCGGCGGGATCCCCCACCGCGGTGAGAGGATCAATGGCTCCCGACCAGGGGCCGCCGATGGGTGAGGTGGTGTAATTGTCCCCCAGCAGCAGCAGGCCATTGGCTCCGGTGGACAGGTCGTCCAGACTCCAGACCTCCAGGATTTCCCCCAGATTCTGCGCAATATTCGTGTCTTTGTCGACGGCATCGTTCCCGATGATCAGCAGGGTGATGCCCGCGCAGGATTCCACGCCGTTGGTGGTGCTTTTCAGTTCGATGAACTCGTAGTTTCCATCGGATCCGGGAACATTGTAATGAACCTCGTTGAGCAGAATATTACTTTGCGCGTGCTGAGGCGCCGCCAGACACAGGGCGGCAAGAGGGAGTAGCAGTTTTTTCATGGGCGGGAGGGGCGAGGGGGAGGGCGAACTTTTGAAAGGTAAGGAAAACGGGGTGAGAAAAGAATTAATTTGACGGATGTTCCTGCTGATAATGCGCTTTCAGCAAATCCATGCCGAAGTCACCGTTGAAATCCCGCCAGACGGCATGGGGGTGTTTGGCGTTGTTCTGGGTGTTGTCGTATTCAATGAGAAACTGGGGTGACTGAATGCGGTAATAATGCCCCTCCCCCGGCTCCAGACCGCCGGACCAGGCGAAGGTGAGGTGGCCGCCGTCCGCTTTCAGGGAACTTTTGATGCCCTCCGTCAGATCCGGGCGGAAACGGCCCACATACTCCTCAATCACCTTCCAGAGAATCTCCCGCTGCGGAGCGGTGAGGGCGGTGGAGGCGATGCCGTCCGGGTGCAGCGGATCCACTTTCCGCTTCTGCCCGGTGATCACATCCGCCGGCACCGCGCCGGGAAGCACGGCGGTCCGCCGCTGCTCCGGAGTGAGACTGGCGGCCAGCGCCCGGCCCAGATCCTCCTCCTGCGCCAGCGCCCGCAGGCCGGCGCGGGGGCCGTCCTTCAGCTCGCCGGGATTCGCGCCCAGCATGGTCGGGGTCAGACGGCAGGTGGCGTCGGCGGCGATGGTGAAATTGAAGGCCAGATGATGCCCCTCAAACCGCCAGCCCCAGGCCTGCCCGGCTTTGGGCTCGCCGAAAATACTCACAAAATACTTCTCCGGATTCCGGCCGGGATTGCCGTTCTCCAGATCGTGCAGGATTTTTTCAAAGCTCATGATGGTCGTGGCTTTGCGCAATCCCTTGGAACTCAACGCCGTGCCCAGCAGCCCGTAAACCAGGTGATCCTGATCCGGGCGCAGATCCCCCAGCGGCAGCCCCTTGCGGTCGAAGGGGACAAAATGCCAGTTCAGGCGCTCGTCGTCCGTCAGTTTGAAGACCGCTTTGGCGCGCTGGGCATCGTCCAGCGCCGCCAGCAGGTCCTTCGCCGCCGCCGTCATTTCGCCCACGGCGGCGTCGGCGGTGATTTTCTCAGCCGCCGCGGATTCCGCCGGGGGGGCGGGAGCCGTCACCGGCGTCTCCGCGCCGCTCGGCCAGGCGGTCAGACACAACCCGAGAGTCAGCGGACGGAGAAAAGCGGGGCGAACAGACATAAGGGCGGGGAGTGTGACGGGACCGGCACAGGCGCGCAAGATATTTCGGCGACAGGTCCGGGGATTGCCGCGTTCCCGTAATCCTGGCGTCATCTTCCCGGAAATACGCTTCTCCCGGGCATTCATGCCCGGGGAACTCCGGAAAAACGTTCCCCGGCTCTCCCGGATGGGAAAAACGCGCCTTTCCGCCGGCCGCCATTATCCGTTGCCATCCGGCCGGTTGAAGCGGAAAGCTGGGACCCGCCTTTTACCCCCCATGAGCACCGCCACGATCCCCACCGAGCACACCGACGCCACCAACTCCCGCATTCTTGCGGTGTCGGAGGACCTCATCGCTGGATTTGTCCGGAAACCGTTCCACCTCATTGCGGAGAAATCCGGAGTCCCCCTGGAGACCGTCATCGAGCGCATCCGCGCCATGCTGGAGGCCGGGGTCATCCGCCGCGTGCGCCAGACCCTGCTCGCCACCAAGCTCGCCCACGGCGCGCTCGTGGCCTGGAAAGTGGACAACGACAAGCTCGACGCCACCTTCGATTTCATGTTCCGCGAGGACCCCTTCAGTGGCCACGTGGTCACCCGCAGCACTGACCGCGAAGTCTCGGGCTCCGATTACCGCCTCTGGACCACACTGAAAGTCCCTCAGGGCCAATCGCTGGTGGAGCATGCGGAGGTTTTGAAAAAGCTGACCGGCGCGCACGAATACATCCTCATGCCCGCCAACGGCATCTTCGCCCTCGGCGTCGGTCATGTGCGCCGCCGGACCCTGGAGCCGGGCGACCGGTCCCCCGAACCGGCGGAAATGATGACCACCACCACTGTCGAGCTGTCGCCGGAGGAATGGAATGTTCTCCTCGCGCTGAAGGAGGAGCTCACCCCTGATGAAGTCCGCGAAAACCCCTGGGCGGGCCGCGCCGAAATTGCCGGCGTCAGCGAGGAGCGGTTTTATGAGGTCGCCGAAACCCTGAACGCCAAAAAGGTCATCGGCCGCTTCTCGACGTTTCTGGAGCACGTCAAACCCTCCGCCACCGGTGAGCGGGTCACGCGTTTCAACGGGCTTTTCCACTGGGCGGTGCCCGAGGGCATGCAGCAGCAGGCGGGCGCCGAAGCCGGCCGCCACTACTGCCTTACGCACTGCTACTGGCGCGAGGGCGGGCCGCGTTTCGGCAATGTGAACATCATGGCCGTCATCCACGGCACCGAAAAGGACCGCGTCATGGCCCACAAAGCCGCCATTGATGCCCATCTCGCCGAAGCCGGCATCCCGGTTTCCTACACCAACGTCTTCTGGGGCGGCCGCAGCGAGATCAAACCCAGCGAAATCTCCCCCAAAATCCACGCCGACTTCCACGCCAAATGGAAAGACCGCAGCGGCGTGCTGTGATCGGAGAAACCGTCTTCAATGACCCGTTCCTTCCAAAAAACGGCATAAGACAAGTTCCTCCGGCCGCCGTCCCCCCGGCAGCGCTCAGAAACCTCCAGTCCGGACTTGGGAGGTTTTTGCCGGGAATTCGATGCCTGTGCGCGTTCCGGACATTGAAAGCGGCCGTTGGGATTATTCATCCTGCTGACTTTTCATGGAGCGAAGGCGGAGCTGGCGTCCAAGCAGGGAAGCTGATGCCGGAAAACTGTTCGGATTTCCGCATAATTCTTGACTAAACCGCCGCTGCGGCCTGGAGTCATGATTATCACCCACGTTTCCCGCCTCCCATTCATGAAAAGCCTCCTCCCTCTGCTGCTTTCCGTTCTCGCTTTCACCTGCCAGTCCTGCCAGCCCACCCGTCGGCTTTTGAAGGCAAAACCCGCCGCCCAATGCGTGTTTCTGCGCGAGGAACCAGGGCTGATGATGGATGCGCAGCCCTCAACCGGCCCTTTTAACCATACCTGGAGGAGTGCCGATGGGAATGCTTTAAACCGGAGTGCCGCCAAAACAGAGATTTATGTGGCCCCTGTGGATCTGCGGAATCTTAAACCCACCGGGAAAACCTTCGCCCGGGTGGAGGAGAACCGGTTCGGGCGGCCCCGGCCCGTGGCTGAAGTGAGTGAATTTCTGCGGCGGAGCTTCGCCTCGGCCTTCATGGCGCCGGGAGCCCGTTACCGCCCGGTGACGCGGCCCGGCCGCCATTCGCTGGTGCTTCAGACCGCGCTCACGGAATTCACGCCCACCAGCCCGCGCGGCAACATGGCCAAAACCGCCGCCAGCTTCGTTTTCGGCCCCATTTCCGCCGTCGCCGGCCCCTGGGTGAAGGGGACCATCGCCATTGAGGCGCGCCTGGTGGATCCGGCGACCGGGCGCGTGCTGTATCAGTTCGCGGACCGGGAGAGTGATCCGATGACGATTTATTCCGTGAAAAATTATCAGACCAGCGCTTTTGCCGAACTGATCATCACTCAATGGGCGGCGCAGTTCGAGACCGCCACCCGCACGGCGGCGGGCGGGAAAATCAAGGATGCGCCCCTGCTGAGGCTCAACCCCTTCTGAAGGCGCGCGTCACTTCCCGCCATCGCTGCCCCCGGCCGGCAGCGTAACCCGTGAAAATACCGGCGGAATGAATAAACCGCATTTCACCGGGGTCCCATGTCCCGCACTACGCCCTTTCAACGCCATGAAACGATTTTTTCCATTCACTCTGGCGGCCTCCTCCGGGCTGCTGTTCTCCGCCTGTGACGGGCGGCAGGCCGCCGTGGTCTCCGGCGGCGCGCCGGTTTCCCCGAATCCCGCCATCACCTCTCCCGCAGCCGCCGATGCCGTGCTTTCTCCGGCGGAGCCCGATGACAGCGCGGAGGTGGAGCGTCAGATTGCCGATCTGAAAGCCCAGGAGGCGGCGCTCAGGCTCCAGATTCAGGAGGACCAGCTCGCTCAGGAGAAAGCGGATCTGGAACAGCAGCGCCTGGATTTTGAAAAAGAGAAATCCACCGCGAAGGCCGATGCCGCCGCCGGTAAAAACGCGGTCGCACCCGCTCCATCGGCTCCGGAATCCGCCGCCGTCGTCTCCGCCCCTTCGGGGGAAGGCCGGGATTATCAGACTTTTTACGAGGGCCTCACTCCCTATGGCGACTGGATGGAAACGCCGGATTACGGCTATGTCTGGCGGCCCTCCTCGCGGCCGGTGGACTGGCGGCCCTACACGGTGGGGCGCTGGGCGGACTCCGATCAGGGGTGGACCTGGGTTTCCGATGAGCCTTTCGGCTGGGCGACTTATCATTATGGCCGCTGGGCGCTGCTCCAAGGCTCCGGCTGGGTCTGGATTCCGGGCGACACCTGGGCTCCCGCCTGGGTCTCCTGGCGGAACAACGCGGAATATGTCGGCTGGTCGCCGATGCCGCCGGAAACGGTTTACGCTTCGAATGTGGATTACGGCCCCAGCTTTGATGATGACTACGGCATCAGTCCGGACTGCTACACGTTCATGCCGGTGCGCTATTTCAATGAGCCGGTTTACTCCTACTGCCGGCCGGTTTCGGAAAGCCGGATTTATTTCAGCTCCACGGCCTGCATCACCAATTTCCGCATCCGCACCGGCAGCGTTTTCTGCCGGGGACCGGAAGTGCGCTGGGTGAACAGCTGCCTGAAAAGCCCGATGAAACATTACCGCATCGAGCGTGACCGCAGCTGGGGCCATGACCGGCGGGATTACCGGCCCCGGTTTGACAATGACCGTCTGGCGATTTATGCGCCAACCGTGCGCGCCGCGTGGAATGACGGGATCCGCCCCGCCAGCCTCCGGGGCCGGCTGGATAACAGTAAAATCGTCCGCCGCGCCGATTTCAAACCGGATATCGAAAAACGCTTCCGCGATCAGCGGCAGGACCGCCGCCAGCGCGCTGTTGTGGCGTTGAAGCAGGAACCCGTGCGCCAGCTGGCGGAACGGCATGGAAATCTTGAAAAACTCCGGGCTCAACGGGATCAGCTGGCGGAGCGTCAGAACAGCCGCGGCGGCCAGCCGGGCAGCGACCGCTCCGGAGGAAACACAAGCCGCGACCCGCGCGGCAACAACAACAACAGCACCGCCGGTGCCAACCGCGGCAACCGCCCTGACGGCGGAGGCGTCCCCCAGGCCGCCGACGCCAACGGGGATGGACGTCCCGGCATTCCCCGGGATCCCCGCAGCACCGCCGGCAACCCGGAAGCCGGCCGCGACAGCCGTCCTGACGGCAGCAATCGGGACCCGCGCGCCACGGATGCCAATGGCGGCGGCCGCCCGGATACCGCCCGCAGGGAGCGCATGGAGGCCGCCCGCAAGGAGCTTCAGGAGCGTCAGCAGGAGGTTGCCCGTCTCCGCCAGCAGCGGGAAACCGGCCCCCGGAAAGAAAATGGCCCTCCTCCCGGCAAGGGGAATCAGGACCGGACCGGCGACCCGCGACGCAACGGAAATCCGGCCACTGAACAGACCCGTCAGGTGCAGGACGACCTACAGCGCGAAACCGCCGCACAACAGCAGCGGCTTGTCCAGGAACAACAACGCCAGCAGCAGCGGGAGCAGTCGAAAGACCAGCAGGGCCGGAACAATGGCAATGACAATGACCGGCGCGAACAGGCCGCGCGCCAGGCTCAGGAACAGCAGCAGCGTGAAGCCGCCGGGCAGGAGCAACGCCGGATTCAGGAACAGCAGCGCCAGGCCCAGCAGAAAAACCAGGAGGAAAAGACCAATCGGGACCGCGGGGACAACGGCCGCCGCGAACAGGCCCGTCAGGCCCAGGAGCAGCAGCAGCGCGAAGCCGCCGGGCAGGAGCAACGCCGGGTTCAGGAACAGCAGCGCCAGGCCCAGCAGAAAAACCAGGAGGAAAAGACCAACCGGGACCGCGAGGACAACGGCCGCCGCGAACAGGCCCGCCAGGCCCAGGAGCAGCAGCAGCGTGAAGACGCCGACCGGCAACAGCAGCAGCAAGCCCAGGAACAGCAGCAGCAGCGGCGGCGGCAGGAATCCCAGAATAACAATCCAAGAAACAGCGGCGATAACGATAACCGCCGCGAGCAGGCACGCCAGGCCCAAGAACAGCAGCAGCGCCAGGCCGCCGAGCAGCAGCAGCGCGCCAACCGTGAGCGCGAGGAAAACGGCCGCCGCGAGCAGGCACGCCAGGCCCAGGAACAGCAGCAGCGCCAGGCCGCCGAGCAGCAGCAGCGCGCCAACCGCGAGCGCGAGGACAACGGCCGCCGTGAACAGGCACGCCAGGCCCAGGAACAGCAGCAGCGCGCCAACCGCGAGCGTGAGGACAACGGCCGCCGCGAGCAGGCACGCCAGGCCCAGGAGCAGCAGCAGCGCCAAGCTCAGGAACAACAGCAGCGTGCCAACCGCGAGCGCGAGGACAATGGCCGCCGCGAGCAGGCACGCCAGGCCCAGGAACAGCAGCAGCGCCAGGCTGCCGAGCAGCAGCAGCGCGCCAACCGCGAGCGCGAGGACAACGGCCGCCGCGAGCAGGCACGCCAGGCCCAGGAGCAGCAGCAGCGCCAAGCTCAGGAACAACAGCAGCGCGCCAATCGCGAGCGCGAGGACAACGGCCGCCGCGAGCAGGCACGCCAAGCCCAGGAACAGCAGCGGCAACGGCAGGAGCAGCCACAGCGCGGATCAAATGATCGTCCCGGAAAATCCGGCGATGATAACAATAAAAAACGCGGGCACTGAAGTTTTCACCCTCAGCTGAAGGATGGTCCCGGGTTCCGGGACCATCCTTTTTTTGCTCAGATTTCCGGCGGCTGCCCGGGAGAGACTTCCCCTGTTTCCTTCGAACCTGTGCTCCCTCCGCTTACTTGTGACTGAGGGTGTAATCCTCCCGCCCGTCCTTCATCGCCCAGCCCAGGGAATCCAGCTCGCCGCGCAGGCGGTCGGATTCAGCCCAGTTTTTGGCCGTGCGGGCGGCCCAGCGGGCTTCAGCCAGGGCGCGGATCTCATCCGGGATCTCCTCCACTTTCTCCTCCGGAAGCACCATGCCGAAAGCGCCCAGAATCAGATGCAGTCCGCGCCACGCGGCGGACGCCTCCTCCGGGCTCAAAACCTCCGGCTTCAGGGATTTCAGCGTGGTGAAGACATGGCCCAGGGCCTCCGCAGTGTTCAGATCGTGATTCAAAGCGGTCCATGCGGCGGCAAAGGGCCCGGGGTCCTGGCCGATGAGCGAAAGATAGTCCGGCGCGGCGGTTTGCCCGGCGCGGGCGGCCAGGGCGCGTTCGGCGCGGGCCAGCCGCTGGAGGGCCTGCCGGGCGGCTTCGAGGGAGTCGAAGGTGAAATTCAACTGCCCGCTGTAGTGCGCCGCCGTCAGGACGAACCTGACCTCCTCCGGACTGAAGCCTTTCGACGTCAAATCGGACAATGTGTGAAAGTTGCCCAAAGTTTTGGCCATCTTTTTCCCATCCACCAGCAGGTGCGTGATGTGGAACCAGTGGGCCGCGAAGCCGTGATGATCCGCACAGCATTCGCTCTGGGCGATCTCGTTTTCGTGATGGGGAAAAACGAGATCCACTCCGCCGGAGTGCAGATCAAACGTGTCGCCCAGATATTCCCGGATCATGGCCGAGCACTCCAGGTGCCAGCCGGGCCGGCCTTCGCCCCAGGGGGCAGGCCACCAGTTGGGGCCGTCCTCCGGTTTGCGGGCCTTCCAGAGCGCGAAATCGGCGAGAGTGTCCTTTTCGTATTCGTCATCGGCGACGGAGGTTCCCATTTTCAGCTCGCGCTCGTTCACGCGGGAAAGCCGGCCGTAATCCGGATAGGACGACACTTTGAAATACACGGAGCCGTCCGCCGCGCTGTAGGCATGGCCCTTGTCCATCAGCTCCTGAATCATCGTCACCTGCTGCGGGATGTGATCCACCGCGCCCGGCTCCACATGCGGCGGCAGGCAATGCAGAGCCGCACAGTCGGCATGAAACTGCCGCGTCCAGAATTGCGTGAACTCCGTCAGCGTCCGCCCCTGGTCCTGGGAGACACGGATGGTTTTGTCGTCCACATCCGTCAGATTGCGCACGTGTTTCGTTGGCATCCCGCCCAGCTCCAGCACCCGCCGGAACAGATCCTGAAGCACAAACGTCCGGAAATTCCCGATATGAGCGGGCCCGTAAACCGTCGGTCCGCAGCAGTAAAACCGGAAAGTTCCGCCATCAATGGGAGTCAGCTCCCGCTGCGCGCGGGACATGGTGTCGAAGAGGGTCAGGGACATTTTGGGAAACGAATTTTGAGCGGAGGTCCGGGAAGGGCAAGAGAAACGGCTGAAGGGGAAAGGCAAAAGGCCGCCAAGGCAAGGGACCACCAGGCGGATTTGAAATGAAAAGCGGATCTTCTCCGCTTCGGGCGGAAACACGGAGTGGAAATGGCCTCATTCTCCTCCGTGTCCACCTTGATCCACTGGAAACAAGCGGTAGACTGGCGTGTCAATCTCATGGCCGCCACAAAGCAATATCCAGTCACCCTGATTGAATCGGAGGAGGGATTCGCGGTTTTCTGCGAAACCCTGCCCGGCTGTTATTCCCAGGGAGCCAGCAGAGCGGAAGCTTTGGTCAATATCCGGGAAGCCATTCAGGAATATCTCGCCGCCGCCGCCGTTGATGTGCCGGCTGTGTTCGGCACGCGGATCTCCCATGCCACGATCGAACTTCCCCTGACTCCGGCCAATGCCTAAACTTCCTGGCATCAGTTACAGGGAAGCGGTGAGGGTTCTTGAGAAGTGCGGATTCCGCATTGTGCGGGAGGGCAAACACACGGTCATGAGCGAGGGGACCCGACTGCTGACCATCCCGAGGCACCCGTCGATCAATGCTTACACCATGGGTGGGATCGCTCAGAGTGCAGGCCTGACTCCGGACAACTTCCGCAGGCTGCTGTAGGCCAAAGCCGCCCGGACACGGGAACCATGTCCGAACAATCGTGAAGTTGGAACCCTCCGGATTGACTGCGGCTCATTTCGCCACCCGCAGACTTTTCCCGGTCATCTCCGCCGGCTGGGCGACGCCGAGCATGTCCAGGAGAGTGGGCGAAATATCAGCCAGGATGCCGTCGCGGACGGTCCACCGGGCGTGGTCGGCTCCGACGTAGATACCGTGCACAAGGTTGGTGGTGTGGGCGGTGTTGGGCGTGCCGTCGGGGTTGCGCATGGTCTCGCAGTTGCCGTGGTCGGCGGTGATGAACAGCTTGCCGCCGAGGGCGAGGACTTTCTCCACCATCAGGCGGACGGCGAAGTCGATGGTCTCGCAGGCGTGGACACCGGCCTCCACGACGCCGGTGTGGCCGACCATGTCGGGGTTGGCGAAGTTGAGAATGACGAGATCGTAATTCTCCAGGCGGCGGATGACCTCAAATGCCAGATCCGGCGCGCTCATCTGCGGCTTTTTGTCGTAAGTCGGGACTTCCTTCGGGCTGATCGCCAGGTAACGGTCCTCGCCGGGATTGGGCGTTTCCACGCCGCCGTTGAAGAAGAAAGTGACGTGCGGGTATTTTTCCGTCTCCGCCGCGCGGAGCTGGGTCAGCCCCGCCGCCGCGACCACCTGGCCGAGGAGCTGGTCCATGCTTTCGGGTTCAAAAATCACGCGGGCGCCGAGTTCAGCGTAGGTGGCGTCGTATTCGGTCAGGGTGTAATATTCGACTTTCGGCATGATCTCGCGGTCAAAGCCGGCGAAATCAGGACGCAGGAAGGCCTCGCTCAGCTGGCGGGCGCGGTCGGCGCGGAAGTTGAACCAAAGGACCACATCGCCGTCGCGGAAACGCGCCTCGTTGGCGTGACTGAGGATCAGCGGGTGCAGAAACTCATCGCCCCGCGGGTCCGTTTCGTAGGATTTGCGGATGGCCTCCACGGAGGAGCCGCCGGTGATGACATCGCCGCGTCCCAGCACGATGGCGTCCCACGCGAGCTTGTTGCGCTCCCAGCGGCGGTCGCGGTCCATGGCGTAATACCGGCCGATGACCGTGGCGATGTTCGCGCCGCTCGGGGCGAGATCCCTCTCAAGCTTAGTCATGTATTCCGCGCCGCCCTGGGGCGCGGTGTCGCGGCCGTCGGTGATGGCGTGGACCATGATGTCCTCCACCCCCGCGGCTTTCGCGGCGTCGCAGAGCGCGGTCAGATGGTCCTGGTGGCTGTGAACCCCGCCGTCGGAAACGAGGCCGAGGAAATGGATGCGGCGCCCTCTGGCTTTGGCGAAAGCCTCCTGAAGCACCGCATTCTGAGCAAAAGTGCCCTCGCGGATGGCTTTGTTGATGCGGGTCAGATCCTGATAAACAACGCGTCCCGCGCCGAGATTGAGGTGACCGACCTCACTGTTCCCCATCTGCCCGGGAGGCAATCCCACATCCTCTCCACTGGCGCTGACCGTCCCGCGCGGGTAAACTGCGTAAAGCTCGTCATGAAAAGGCGTGCGCGCCAGCAGGGTGGCGTCGCCATTGGCCACAGCCAGCTCTTTACCACCGGGATTGATGCCCCAGCCGTCGCGGATGATGAGAACTACAGGAGATTTTGCCATGCCGGGAGAAACCACCGCTTGTTGCGTTTTGCCACGGGGAAATTCGGATCCGCTTGCCTGTCATTTAAAATTAAAAGGAATTACCATTTCGCATGTCAGAAACCGGCGGCCGGGGACAATTATCCCTTCAGCATGATTTCCGAACCGGACCGGCGCGATGTTTTTCTGACTCTGCTCAGCGGCTGTGAAAGCCGGCTGCGGGCTTTTCTGACCGGGGCGCTGGCGGCGGCGGATGAGCGGGCGGACCTGTTTCAGGATGTGGTGCTGATCCTGTGGCGGAATTTTGAAAAATATGACCGTTCCCGGCCTTTCGGCCCGTGGGCCATGGGCGTGGCGGTGCGGAGGATGAAGGAGGAATACCGGCGGAGAAACCGCCGTCCCGGCCTGCTGGCGGAGGATCATCTGGAACGGCTGGCCAATGCTCTGGAAGCCGGCGCCCCGGCCGCGGCGTCAACGGCGGAGGCTGCGGAGCCTGAGGGCGAGGCCGCGCTGGCGGAATGCCTGGCGGGTTTGCCGGAGCAGTCCGCGCGGCTGATGCGGCGGCGGTATTTTGATCAGGCGTCCATGGAGCTGCTGTGCGCGGAATTCCATCAGAGCGCCGCCGCCGTTTATCAGAATCTCTCGCGGCTGCGGCGGAAGCTGGCGGACTGCATCCGCGGCCGGCTGAGGCTGGCGGCGGACGGGATGGCCCCGGAAACGGGAGCGGAAGCGGAGGCCAGGCCGGAAACAGCGGCGGGGGATTTTGACAGGAACACGGTCCACCGCCTCCGGAATCATGGGGACTCCATTCCCGGACCAAAGCCCTGCGCTCCTTCGCCACCATCCGCCGGAAATTTTCAATCCGTCCGCCCGGCTCTCAGTTCCCATTTCCATCCCCATTCCAATTCCCGCCTGCCATGAAAACCGACCCCGACTTTCACCCTCTCGCCGCCAAATGGCTGGATGGCCAGGCCTCCCCGCCGGAGCGGGCGGTGCTCCAGGAGATTCTCTCCGCCGACCCGGAGGCGATGGAGGAATTCGCCGCCCTTTGCCGGACGGAGACGCTTCTGCGCCAGGTTCCGCAGGACCAAGCCGCCCGCCGACAGGTGCTGGAGGCGCTTCTGGCCGGGAAACCGTGGCCGAAACGCGTGATGAACTTCTGCGGACATCCATACGCCCGCCGGACCGCCGCCGCCGCTGCTTTGGCGCTGGGATCCTGGGCGATTTGGCGGCTGGGGGCGGGGACGGGGCATGATTCATCCGCCTTCACCCAAAATCCCCCCGCCCTGCCGACACTGCGGATTCCTGGAAATCCCGGCGGCAAATCTCCGGATCATTCCTCGGCGGAGGAGGATGACGGAGGGAACATCGATCCGGAACTCCGCCGGTGGCTGGAGCGGATGTCCGTGACGGAGTTCAAGGCTCACGGTTCCCTCTCCGGATTCGTGGCGGAATCATTGAGCGGGATCAAAGGAATGGATGGAAAAATGATCCCCGTCAGGGTTCTGGATGAGGGCGATGCCCCGGTGTTTCTGGAATTCCAAGCCCTCATGCCCACCTGGCATCTTCTGAAACTGATGGCGCTCCAGACCGGGACGGCGCTGAGCATGGAGGACGGCGCCCTGGTTTTCCGCCGGGCGGAAAAACCCGAGCCTTTGGAGGACTGCATCACCCGCGGCGCCAATCTGAACAACCTGCGCGCCCTGCTGGTGCTGCGGGAGAGAAATCAGGAGGGCGACATGCCGGCCAAATACGCCGAAATGGTGGAGCAGGCGCTGGGAAGCCGGCTCGCTTTCGGGACGGATTCCGAAAAATCCATCAGCGTCTCCGGCTCCAGCCGGGACGTGAAGGTTCTGAAAGCCGCGCTGACCGCCGCCCTGGCGTCCCCCATCAGAATGAACCTGTCCGTGGCCATGATCACGGTGCCTCCCCGGGCGGATTCCGGCGTGCCCGGCGACCCGGCTGGAAATGCCCCTGCGGAAAACGTCCCTTCCATGGACGTCAATCCTCTGAATAATCCCTCGGCGACTGTGGTGGCGGAGATTTTGCAAAGCCCTCCGCAACCGGGGCTGAACGGCGTCTTCACCGCCCCACAGTATTCCGTGATGCTGCGGGGGATCTTTCAGAAACCGGGGGTCCGGTTCAGGATTCTCATGGAACAGCCCGTCATTCCCAATCAGGAAAACCTTGCGGCCAGCCTGGAGACCACAGGCGACGGAGGCAGCGTCAGAAGCGGGACCAGCATCATCGTGAAAACCACGGACGATACGGCCGCTTTGGACATCGTGCCATTCATGGACAGTGAGAGCCCGCTGGATCTCCGGGAGGAGCACGCCTCCATCAGCACCCAGGTGCTGGTGTGGTTTAATCAAACGGCCTACTTTGGAGGCTTCCGGCACCCGGACGGGTCCGAGGTTGGCTTTTTCATTACCGCATCCGACCCCGAAGACTCCACCGGCCAAAGCGCGGACACCGGCACTCCGGCATCCGCGTCCGGCACGTCCGCCGGGGAATCCGCCGCCGTTCCCGTCCCCGGCAAACCCGGTTTTGTCACCAGCCCCTATGTGACAGGAACGGCGGCGGCATTCGATGTCTCCAGCCTCAAACACGGCAGCAGCCTCACCTGTCCGCTGACGGGGCGGAAATTCCGGATTCCGTGAGGCGGATCGGGAATTTCCCCCGGAAACCTGATTCTTTCCTTGGAAAATTCTCCATCCTCCCAAGGCACGATCCCATCCTCCCAAAGCACGATCCCATCCTCCCAAAGCACGATCCCATC
>JAZKFB010000056.1:0-97274 GCA_040386695.1 Verrucomicrobiota bacterium | reverse complement strand
GCACGATCCCATCCTCCCAAAGCACGATCCCATCCTCCCAAAGCACGATCCCATCATCCCAAGGCACGATCCCATCATCCCAAGGCACGATCCCGTCTTCCCAAGGCACGATCCCGTCTTCCCAAGGCACGATCCCGTCTTCCCAGGGAACATCGCCGTCCGTTCTGGTCAGGAGGGTGGACATTCTGTCCACCCGTGCCGCCGGAAAGCTGGAAATTTCTCCGAACGCCCATGGAGCCCCGGAAAGATTCCGGAAAATGCGGTCAAACGGACCGGAGGAACGCCGCCCCTTCTGTCAGGGGCGGCGAGAGCCTTTCCCGGCCGCTATTTCATCAGCTCCTCCACGACCTCGCGGTTGTTCATGAGAAGGGCGCGCTGGCGGTCGGCCTCATTGGCGGCGGTCATCAGAGTCTGGTATAAATCGTTGATTTTATTGGCCGTGCGCGGCAGCTGATTCTGGGCGATGCGCAGGACCTCGCCGAATTTGGTCAGGGTGTCCACGGAGGGCAGCACCCGGGCGTCCATCTGCACGCGGCAGCGGCGGAGCCTGAAAACCGCGTCCCCGACCTGATCGCCGCCGATTCTGGCCATGGCGGAGGCTTCTTTGGATTTGATGGCGTTGAGGAGGCCGACCGCGATCTGATCCATCAGTTCCACCGATCCCCGGAGGGTCAGTTTGGCGGGCGCGGTATTGGTCCCGAAGGCCAGAAGGTAGCGGGCCGAGAGATCATTCGGCTGAAGACGGAGCACCTCCCGCAGCCGGGCCTGCACATTGCGATCGCGCAGCAGGGCGGCATTCCAGCGGTTGCCGGGCAGCAGCACGCGGCGGACATCCTGGAAAAGCTGCGCCGGATTCGCGGCGGGGGTGCCGGCGGTTTTCGATGCCGTGGCGGCGGCGGCAGCGGGACCTGACGGGGCGGCCGGAGCCTTGCGCGCCAGCGCGATGGCGGCGTCCAGGGTGTCGATGGAGAAAATCTCGATGCGCGCCAGAGGCTCCGGACCGTCCGTGAGGAGCACATCGCCGACCGCGCTGGCGTTTTTCACGGGCACCGCGACGCGCAGGCAGCCCGCTTTGGTGGCTCCCCGGATTTTTCCGGAAACGCCCCCGATGGGCTGCACGGAGCTGTCGGCATTGAGGTCGCCGGTGAAGGCGATGGCCGGATCAATCTCCCAGTTGCCGATCATGGAATCAATCAGCAGCGCGCAGGCCACGGCGGCGGAGGGGCCGTCCTTGGAATCGAATTTATCC
The DNA here is from genome assembly GCA_040386695.1 of Verrucomicrobiota bacterium. Classification (GTDB taxonomy): domain Bacteria; phylum Verrucomicrobiota; class Verrucomicrobiia; order Verrucomicrobiales; family V1-33; genus CAIZWU01. Next base: position 96,025 of record JAZKFB010000056.1, on the reverse strand, counting down.
TCGAACGCCAGCTCGATGCGGTGTCCCCGGGGCCAGCCTTTATGTCTTGCCTGCAGGCACTTCACCACCTCGCCGAGCGCCGTCTGCATCATCGGGCCCACCTTCTGATTGAACTTCACCTCCGTGCTGGCCTGGGGATCAATGGGCAGCGCCAGAGCGGACAGTTTCGCCGCCGCGCCGGCCACGCCCTGCCCGGGCAGCTGGATGACCAGCAGCGCGTTGACCACGCTTTTTGTTTTGAGGAGCGGCACCGGGGGCGCGCCGGCGGTGCCGGTGACCACGGAGGAATCGCTGCTGGTGGATGCCGCCGCCGGGACCGGAGAATCCGACGGATTGCCGGGCTCACCGGGTCCATCGGGATTGTTGATGTCGGTCATGATGGATTTCGGGGCATTGGCCGCCAGCACCACCGCCGGGCCCGGCGAGGGGAGGGAACCCAGAGTCAGGAGCCCGTTTTTGGTGATGCACTCCAGAATGCTGCCGGCTTTGGCGGGAGGTTCGGTGGTCAGGAAGGTGAGGGTGAGATTCCCGCCCGTGCGGGATTCCGGGCAGCCCGGACCGCTCCAGTAAGCTTTGACTTCGAACGGCTTGCTGACTTCGTCCCTGAATTTCTGGTCAGGCCCGGTATAGCGGCAGTTTTCAAACACACAGCCGGTGGTGGCGGCGAGAAAACGCTCGCCGATCTCGCAGTTCACAAAACGGCATTTCTCAAACTTCAGCCAGTCCTGCTGCGCCTGATTCACCACATCCTGGCCGCGGTAGAGGATGCCGGGCATTTTCACATTGCGGAACGTGCAGCCCACCGCGCGCACAACGCAGTCGGTGGTGCCGAACTCGTTCCCCATGAACGATTTGAAAAAGAAGCAGTTAGTGAACCGCCAGTGGGTGGCGGGATCCTTTTTGTCGTACCAGGGATTGATTTTCCGGAAGACACACTCGTCCAGCAGACAGTCCCTGAAGTCCATTTTCCCCTTCAGACTGAGGCCCAGGGTAAGTTTGCGGAACTGACAGCCAGTGGCCTGCATGCCCGCGCCCGAATCCAGCTGCGTGTCCAGATTCGCCACCTGACTGCCCGGCAGCCAGCCGATCTGCGTGGCTTTTCCGACCGGCAGAATGCCCCTGGGGCCAACGTAATTTCCGGGCGGAATATCGAAATTGAATTTCCAGGAATTCACCAGCCAGGGGCTGTCATCGGCCTTGGCTCCGGGGACGGCACCGAACAGACAGGCGGCGGAAATCAGAATAAAAAGGAAAGCGGTGAGGTTCCGGCGCGTCGGAAAAGTCAGGGCGGTGGTCATGAACGTCAGGATCAGCGGATGATGGGAATTTTATTCTGAGCCGCGGGGCGGCAGCGGAGGGGTGAAAACAAACAGCAGGAAAAATGTCCTGTCAGGTGATAAAATCACTTTATGAATTTTTTACAGAATCGGCTAATGTGCGAATTCAGCAACTCCACAGGCGGAGCCGCAAATTTCATCTGGCATTCCGGGGATCCGATGCGCTCATGATCCGTAAAATGCCTGAAATACGCGGCTCCGGCCCGGGACGGCCCGGCGGCGGCGGCGGCCGGATCAGGGAATGGCGGCGGTGCTCAGGCGCGCGGGACCCGGCCTGGCGGCGGGGCTTTTCACCCCGGTGAGGAGCTGGCGGCGCAGGATCGCCCGGCTGTGGGTCTCGGCGCGGCTGAAGACCGCTTTATAAACTTCACAGTAAGGATCCTTGGCCAGCATGGTCCCGAGGGCGCTGTAGGTGCGCACGGGACAGCCCCCGTGACAGATCGAAAGAAAACGGCAGCTGAGGCAGTCCTCGTGCTCGACGAGATGTTTCGGGCGCTCGACAAACTCGCGCCGCGCCGGGCTCGTGCGCAGCATTTTCGTGAGGTCCGGCTCCCGGAAGACATTGCCGAAAAAGGTCTCGGGGTAACTGGTCACCCAGCAGTCGCATTGCGCGACGGTGCCTTTGGAATCGACGGAGATGAACTGATTGGAACAGTTCTCCTTCCAGATGCACGGCAGCCGCGCCGGAGCGCCCGTGAAGTGATGCACCAGCGCGTCGAAGGGCCCGAGGGCGATCCCGTGATGATAGCCGCGCTCCATCCAGATATCGAACAGGCCCGCGAGAAATTCCGCCAGGGCGGTTTTGTCGAGGTCAAACTCGGCGGCGACGGCCTGGGCCGGCCCTCCGGGAAAAGGCGTATTGACCTGAAAGCTGGTCACGCCCAGCTCCTCGGTGTAATGACGGTAAAAAGCATCGGGCCCGGCATCCAGACTGCCCTGATGGAGAACGGCGATGACTCCGATATCCAGCCCCGCCGCCTGGGCCTCCCGGAGGCGTTTGGTCCACACCGCGCTGTAGGCTTCGGCACCGCCTTTGAAGAGTTTGCGGTGGTGGTTCGGAAAGTCCATGGAGGTCCCCAGGGACCCGCCGAACATGCTGTAAAGAATCTCATTCCACGCGGGCGAATAGCTGATGAGATTGGTTTGCAGATAATGGGTGAAACGCTTTCCGCGCGCGGCGGCGGCGGCGTCCATGATCCTGCCGGCCTCGGCAAACCAGGCCGGTCCCATGATCATGGCCTCACCGCCCTGCCAGTAGATTTCGCATTCCTCAATGCCCTCATGCTCAATATGATCCAGAAGCTGACGGGTGAGCAGCGGCACGAGAATCAGCGAAAGACGGTGCGGTTCCTTGTGCTCAAAACAATAGGTGCAGGCCACATTGCACTCCGCCGTGGGAAGAAGGATGACGCTGAATACACGATTGCTCATGGCGGTGATGGTATTTCCCCGCCGGCGAGATCCAGAGTGATCTCATCGGCGGCGGACTGGAGGATGGCGAAAAGCTGCTTTACCCCGGCACAATCGTAGTTCGGATCAGGCCATTTGAAATATCCCGCGCACGTCCGCCGCCATACGCAGGGGCCGCACTCCGCACCGTTGCTGAGCAGGCGATCCAGATGGGTTTCCACAAAATCCGGCGCCTGGAGCACACCACCGGTGGCATCACGGCGGGAAAAAATGGCGGGATCCTGTTCGAGAAAGGTCCAGAGGGTGCCCGATCCCAGGCCCCGGAAGCTGGCGAGCACCGAATGGAAAAACTCGACGGGAGCCTCCACCATGGCGTCATGGAGATAAAATTGCGCCGCCTCCATCAGTCCGGCAAGCGCCTCCTCATCCGGCTGTCCCGGAAGCAGCCGCACAGGAATCCGCAGAGCCGCCGCCAGCCTCAGCGCTTTCATAAAACCGGGCCTGGCCGGCATGGTGATCCGGACGGGACGCGCAATACTGACATCCACAAGGCGGTAGAGCGCGGAAAACTCCGCCCGGGGATCGTCAAGCACGACATCCAGCGGCAAGGGCACCCGGCCCTGGGCGGCAAGCCCCCATGCTTCGGAATCGCCCACCAGTCCATGAACCTCAAGGCCCTCCACGCCGGGCGGCGCATCGCCCAGCCAGCGGGAAAATTCCTCCCGTTCCCGCACGATGACAATAAACGGACCTTCGGAACAGTTCTCAGCGAACGAAGCGGGCAGGAAGGCGATGGATTCCCCGGATTCCTCTGTCACGCGATGGAAATCACCTGCGGTTTATCCATGCCCCGCCGCCCACGCGCCGGTTGACCCAGGCCCCGCCTCCGCCGCCACCGTTGATCCATGCGCCCCCACCCACACGCCGGTTGACCCACGCTCCGGCGCGGGCCTCCGGCGCACCGCCGAACCAGGCTCCGGCAACCGCCGCGCCGATGGCCGCTCCGGACCATTTGCCCATGCCCTGAAGGAAACGCCTCCGGTCCTGGAGCTCGTCGTCCCCTGCCAGGGGCTCATTTTCTTTGGATGGTGTGTCGCTCATGGCTTGTAAAGTTGCTGACCGGTTGGTTATTTGGCCGCCTTCTCACTTGTCAGAGTGGAGAAATGCATGGAGGCGATTTTCCAGTCCCCGCCGGCTTTCGAGGCGGTGACGGAGACGTTCAGGGGAAAAGCGAACTCCTTGCCGCCTTTTTTGCCTTTGACCTCACCGGAGGCCACCAGCCAGCCCATCCCGGAGGAAAGCTCCCCGAAGCGGACATGATAAGTGAAGTCCTGCTGCCCCTTGTCGAAGTCAGCGAAGAAGTGGGTATAAGCCTCCTTGATCTCATCATGGCCGGACCAGACTTCTCCGGGGCCTGTGCCCATAACCACTCCCTTGGGCGCAAAGACAGCCAGCACGCCTTCGAGATTATGGCTGGTCAGGGCGTCATCGTGCGCCTTGAGCACCGCCCTGAGCTTTTCCAGTTCAGGATTTCCGGCTTTGGTTTCCTCCGCCTGGGCGGTGGTTTTAATCCCGGTGACTGCGGAGATCGCGGCGATTCCAGTGACAATCGAATTTCGGCGGTTCATATTATACCAATGAGGGAAAATCGTTGGAACGTCAAACTATTTGCGGCCTCATTTTTCTTTAAAACATTGCGCGTCAGGGAGTGACACGATTTTCCGCCAGGCAGCGGAAACATTTGGCAGGCGGCGGAACTTACGCGCGAAAGACCGCGGCCATGGATTTCATCGCGGCGGGACCCTGCTCAAAGCCGTTTGCCGATTCATGCGGACCCTTCAAATTCCCCCATTCCTCCGGAAAATGTCATAAACGGATGGAAAGGCGTTTTGTAAATATAGAACCGGATTCGACAGGCGGCGGCCTTCCGGAACGGCGGCGGGGAGGGCAGGCGGAAAGACGTTGCATCCCGCCGGCATTTCGATGACACAGCGTTCAGGCCCAGGCGGTTTTTGGCCCCCGCCTGACTTGATTCACCGCTTTTCCCCCGCCAGTTCCACCCCGCCGCCCGTCCGGTTCCGATTCATTCCCGCATGTCCTTCGCCATTTTCGATCTCGACCAGACGCTGCTGCCCTATGACACGCAGGTGCTTTTCTGCAATCATGTCCTCCGGCGGCATCCGCTGCGCCGGACTTACCTTGGGCTTTTCGGGCCGGCGGTGCTGCTGCGGGGCGCCAAAATCATCAGCACCCGGACGCTGAAGCGCGTTTTTCTCTCCTACCTCCGCGGTCTTACACGGACGCAGATCGCGGATCTGGTGGAAACTTTTGTCGAAACCGAGGTCGTGCCGCGCCTTTACCCCGAGGTCATGGCCGAAGTCGAACGCCACAGGACCGCCGGCCGCACCCTTATTTTAAATACCGCCAGTCCTGTTTTTTATGCCGAGGCCATCGGGAAACGGCTCGGTTTTGACCACACCTTCGGCACGCCCGTGCGCCTGGCCGAGGGCGGGCAGCCGTTTTTCCCGCCCATCGACGGCACCAATAATAAATACGATGCCAAGCTGAAAATCATGCGCCACCTCATGCCGGTGGAGCTGACTCTGCCCCTGCCCGGCGCCTGGGCCTACTCCGACAGCAAAGCCGACCTGCCGCTCCTGCGGTTTGTGGAAAGCGCCGTCACTGTGCATCCCGACCCCTTCCTCGCCGCCATCGCCGCCGACGAGGCCTGGCCCGTCCTCACTCCCGCGCGCCCGAATCTCAGCCGCGCCGCCTTCCACCGCGACTGCGCCTTCCAAGCTCTCGGCCTCTTCCGCCGCCGGCCGGGAAAATGATCCGCCTTTTCTTTGGAGGGCAGTTTTTCCTCCGGGGAAACGGGTCGGAACCAGCGGGTGGATTTTGCCTTGGGCTTGCCACGGGGCGTGGGGGATCTATCACTGGCGCATGATTTCCTCCCAACATCCCGCCGGCATCACCACCCTGCGCCGCCTGCAGACGGCGGTCGGCGGGCTTCCTTCCGATGCGGAACTTTCACGGCTGGCGGCGGCGCGGCCGGTCACGCTGATGCTGCCCTGCCATGCCCGCGATCTGGACACGGAATCGCTGGCCGGAATCGTCCGGGAGCTGGCCTCCGCGCCCTGGATTTCCCGATTCATCGTGGGGCTGGACGGCGTGGAGGAATCCGGGCTGGCGGCGGCGCGGGAATCTTTTGCCGGACTGGCGGGACGGGTTTCGTTTTTGTGGACGGATTCCCCGGAGGTGACCGCCATCGAGGACCGGCTCAAAGAAGTGAAGGAAACGACCGCCGCCGGAGGCAAGGGCCGCAATGTCTGGCTGGGCCTCGGCCTGGCGCTGGCTTGGGCGGACAGCGCCGCTCCCGGCATCGTGGCCGTGCATGACTGCGATATCCGCGCTTATTCCCGCGAGCTGCCCGCACGGCTGTGCCTGCCGCTGCTGAGGCCGGAGTTCGGATTCCGGTTCGCCAAGGGATTTTATGCCCGCCACAGCGACCGGCTGCATGGACGGCTGATGCGGCTGCTGGTGCGCCCGTTGCTTCAGGCCATGGAAATGCGCGCCGGTCCAGTGCCGGGGCTGCAGTTTCTGAACGCCTTCCGGTATCCGCTGGCGGGCGAGACGGCGATGGATCTGGCCGTGGCTCAGCGCCTGGCGGTGACCGCGACCTGGGGGCTGGAAATCGGCCTGCTTGACGAGGTCCGCCGCCAGCTGCCGCCGTCCGCCATCTGCCAGAGCGGGCTCTGCGCGGCGTATGATCATAAACATCAGGACCTTTCGCCCGATGATCCCGGCGCCGGCCTGCACCGCATGGCGCGGGAGGTGGCGGCCACGCTGCTGGGGACGATTTCCGGGGGATCCTACCCGTGGCGGGATGAAATCCTTGTCACCTGGCAGGCCTGCGCGGCCGATGCCCTGCGGCAGGCGGAGGCGGAATCGTTTCTGAACGGTCTGGATTTTCACCGGGATCAGGAGGCCCTGGCGGTCCGGACCTTCGGCCGCGCCCTCGAAAGCGCTCTGGAATTGCCCGGTGCGCCCGCGCTTCTGCCCTCCTGGGCCAGCGCGGAGCGGGCCTGTCCCGGTATTCTTGATCAATTGGCGGCCGGAGCGCGCGGAGCGTGAGACATTGGATTAGTATGGAAACCGGTGCGGGCGTCCGGGAGAGTCCGCATCCTCATTCGGAAACATTCCCCGTCATCCGACCGTATTCCGCTCCACTTTATCCCAAGTCTTTTATGCTTCGCCCACTCGCCCTCGCCGGGGCCGCACTTTCCGTGCTGGCCGCTCCCGCCTTCGCCCAGGCTCCCGCCACGCCCGCTCCGGCGGCGGCGCTGTCCCCGGCATCCGTCACTCTGGATTTCCTGAAGGGCAGCCCGGAATGGACTTCCCTCTTTGACGGCAAAACCCTCGCCGGCTGGTCGGGCGAAGGGTATGAGGTCGAGGACGGAGCCATCACCTGCACCAAAAAGGGCCAGTTTCTGCGCACGGAGAAGGAATATGCGGACTACGTGCTGGAGTTCGAATTCAAACTGAAACCCGGCTCCAACAACGGCATCGGCATCCGTTATCCCGGGAACGGCGACGCCGCCTACCAGGGCATGGAGGTCCAGATCCTGGATGACCGGGACAAGATGTACCACAACGACAAATTCGAGCTCGGGCCCGCCCAGTATCACGGGTCGATTTACGGCATTTCCCCCTCCACCCAGAAGGAGAAAAACCTGCTCAAACCCGTCGGCGAATGGAACCATCAGATCATCGTGGTCATGGGGGACCACATCAAAGTCATCCTCAACGGCGAGACCATCAACGACGCCTACCTGAGCAAAATGGAGGCTCTGGACGGCAAGCCGCATCCCGGCAAAAGCCGCGCCACCGGCTACATCGCCTTCTGCGGCCACGGCGATTACGTGGCTTATAAAAACATCCGCCTCAAGGATTTCTCCCCCGCCGCCCCGGTGCTGGCCGGAAATCCCGACAACACCGCGCCCGCCGGGTTCACCACTCTGTTCAACGGCACGGATCTGACCAACTGGAAGGGTCTGGCCGCCGCGCCGAATGATAATCCGTTCAAACGCGCGGCCCTCTCCGAAGCCGACGCCGCCAAGGTGCAGGCCGCCGCCGATGAGAACATGAAAGCCCACTGGAGCGTGGTGGACGGAGCTTTGCAGTTCGACGGCAAGGGCGCCAGTCTCGCGACCGCGAAAAAATACGGCGACTTCGATTTCTACGTGGACTGGAAAATCCCCGCCAAGGCCGACAGCGGCATCTACCTGCGCGGCACGCCCCAGGTGCAGATCTGGGATCCGGCGAATCCCGCCCAGTTTGCCGTGGGCAACCAGAAAGGCTCCGGCGGTCTCTGGAACAACAAAGGCGCCGGCAAGGACCCGCTGGTCCCGGCGGACAAACCGATCGGAGAGTGGAACACCTTCCACATCCGCATGATCGGCGACCTCACCACCATCTGGCTCAACGGCAAACTCGTCATCGACAAGGCCCCGCTGGACAATTACTGGGCTCCCGGCAAACCCCTGCCCCGCGAGGAGCAGATCGAGCTTCAGAACCACGGCAACACCCTCCGGTTCAAAAACATCTACGTCCGGGAACTGCCGCGCTAGACCCCGCGAAGGGAAACCCAGGGAACCCGGTGAAATCCGCTTTCGGTTTTTCTCCATCCGCCGGCCCCATTCCCTGACGCCCATCATTTGGCGGAATCCGATTCAGGGCAGCCTTCCCCCGGAAGGCTGCCCTTTTTCTGTTTCAGCGTTGCCGGGCTCCGCCGCCGGTCCTGAACCACCAGGGGGCTTCAGGCCGCTGATTTTGAATTTTTCAAAACCCGCCTCACGCGAAGATCTCCCTCACCGGCACGCCAACGCCGTCCTCGGTGGCGTAGAAGGGGCGCTTTTCAACATCGTAGGCGGTTTTGGGGCTGATGCCCATGGCGGTGAGGATGGTGGCGTGGAGGTCGATGACGCTGACCGGTTTTTCGACAGCCACGCTGGGACGCTCGACGGAGGTCGCGCCGTGGACGTAGCCTTTTTTCACGCCGCCGCCGAACATGACAATGGAGGAGCCGGCGGTGAAGTGGCGGTGCAGGCCGTAGTGTTTCATTTCCCGCATGACGTCCACGGCTTCGGTGGTCTGATCGGCGGCGTTGGAGCCGGGTTTGCCCTCCATCATCATGTCGCGGCTGAATTCGCTGGCGATGATGACGAGGGTGCGGTCGAGCAGGCCGCGCGCCTCCAGGTCGAGAACGAGCCGGGCAATGGGCGCGTCGATCTGCTTTTTCATATCCGCCGCCGTGGTGTGGCCGTTGGCGTGGGTGTCCCAGTTGAGGAAGGGGACGTATTCCGTGGTCACTTCCACAAAACGGGCTCCGGCTTCGACCAGCCGGCGGGCGAGGAGACAGCCGCGTCCAAAGCGGCCAGTGTCGTAAGCGGCGAGGTTTTCCTTCGGCTCCAGAGTGATGTCGAAGGCGCTGCGCTCCTTGGCGTTCAGCAGGCGGTGGGCGTTTTCCATGGAACGAAGCATGGACTCCTGCTGGTAATCGCTGACAAACGAAGTCTGCGTGCCCGCTTTGACGAGGCGTTTGAACTGCTCATACCGGCTGGCGAAGCGGCCGGGATCCATGCCCTCCGGCGGGCGCACGGACTGCGCGGCGTCCTCGGGGAACGGGAGATTCATGGGGCCGAATTCGCTGCCGAAAAAGCCGGCGGTGGTGAAGGCTTTCAGTTCCTCCTGCTCGCCGACGCCCTCCAGGCGCTGGCCGATGTTGATGAAGGGAGGGATCACCGGATTGCGCGGGCCGAGCACTTTGGCCATCCACGCGCCGAGATGCGGACAGGCCACGGTCTGCGGCGGGACGTAGCCGGTGTGCCAGTGATACTGATGCCGCGAATGCAGGATGCTCCCCAGATCCGGCTGGACGTGCGAGCGGATGAGCGTCGCCCGGTCCATGACCCTGGCGACATTTTCCAGACCCTGGCTGATGCGCAGGCCGGGCACCACGGTTTCGATGTCCGGGAAGGTGCTCATGGTGTCCTTGATGGCCAGACCGGGCGTGAAGGGGCGGTAAAGCTTCGGATCAAACGTGTCCGGAGCCGCCATGCCCCCGCCCATCCAGAGAAGAATCACGGCGTCGGCGGTGGGTTTGGGCTGGATGACACCCGTGGAGGCGGACAGCCGCCGCGGCTCACCCGCAGCCAGGGCGGCGGCGGTGCCGAGGGCAAGTTTTTTCAGGAAATCGCGGCGCACGATGGAGTGCGGCGCGGTGGGGTCAATTTCAAAATTCATGGCGGGCGGGCGGAGGAGGCAGGGAAAAGGGTGATGCGCGGCGTGACGGGCGCTGAAGGAAAAAGCGTGGAATAAAGGAGCGGCGGGCCGAAACCCGGCCGTCTCTCAAAGATTCAAAGTATCCAGCGGCGGGGATCTCTCAAAAGAAAACGTTTTCCGGGCACGGCGGCTCTGTTGGAAGCCGGATTGCCCTCCCCGATATTCACCGGATTTGCCGGGGTAACCGGTGGATTCACTCCAGCCAGGAAACGACGCGGAGCATTGACTGCCGAAGGCCTTGGACTGCGGAGACTTGTCACCGCTTTCGCGGGCGGGACTTGTCACGCGCCGGATCGCGGCAGGCACGGCTTCGCTCGAAGATGAGGCGCGGGATTTTGGGGGCGCACTGGCGGATCACGCCACGGCGACAAGTCGCCTTTCCCAAAAGGCGGTGACAAGTCACACGCAGTCCAGGGCCTTCGGCGGCCAATGCTCTGGAAGTGGGGCACCGGTTTTCGCCGCTACTGGCGGGACTGGGGGGCTGGCGCCGCCGCTTTGGCAATCTCATGTCTGGCGACGAGCTGCGCGTTTTCCGGGAAAGCGGCCAGCCAGGCGCCGCAATCCTCCGGGCTGAGTCCGTGCAGGGCGACAGCCGTCTGCTCGAACAGCGCGTTCCAGCCATTTTTCGACGGCCGGTTCCGCGGATTCGGGGATTTGCCGGCGAGCTGCCGGTTCAGCTCCTCCCGGTCGGAGATGTATTCGACATGTCCGGGAAGCTTGGAGGCCATGGCTTTGACGGCTTCGGGCGTCCGCAGGCTGTTGGAAAAGTTGAAGCCATTATTGGAGAACCCCTGGCAGCAGTCCATTTCCAGAAACTCCGCCATCGCCACAGGATTAAAACGTTCCAGAATTCGGGGTGTCCGGACGAGGATGCCTTGAGCAAAGGGAAAATCCGGTTTGTTCAGAGCCGTGCGGGCCCATGCGGCGAGTCCCTGTCCATCCCGGGCGGCCCAGATTTGAGCAATGTCCTTAAAACAGTCGAGGGCGCGCCCCTCAAGATGGCTGAACGCCCAGTCCGCAGCCGCGCCAGGATCGGTTTCCGCCCAGCGGGACAGCAGAAGCTGGAGCATTTGGGTGGATTCCGGTTCCGGCCAGACCGCGCACTCTTTCAAAAAGACCTCGCGGTGGATGGGTGTCAGGGATCCCAGGCTGGCGGCGAGGTTCACTTTGGCCAAAGCCGTCATTTTCCGGAAATCCTCCAGCGCCGGCAGTGCCTTCGGAGCGGTTTCAGAAGGATGAACCAGCGGCGGGCCGACAGAGCTGAATGTCAATGCGGGCTCGCGTCCGGGGGCACCGGAGCTGATGTTTCCCGACATTATTTTCCTGGCGGCGAGGGCTGCCGTGAATCCGATGACGGCACCGATCAGCACGCGGATCAGCTGGAGACTGGATTTTTTCATGGTTTGCTCAGGGCTTGAAATTCCTTCAGCGAGGTCCGCAGCACGGCCCTGACCTCCGGGGCCAGGCTGGTCTTTTCGATCCAGTCCACAACCGCATCGGCTGACTGGCCGGCGGTCGAGCGTTCCGTCAGTTGTTTTCCCAGAAGATCGCGGATCAGCGGATCGCGGACCGCCGGATCAGACAATTCCACGGCCCAGGCCAGGGCGGCGGCGGGATTGGGGTTGGCGGCGAGGGGGTTGGTGAAACGCACGCGTTCATCACCATCCGCCAGCAGGCGGGCGGCGTGGAGGATGGCGGGATCCCGTTCGGGTCCCTGGAGCAACGGCAGCAGCCAATCGCTGGCGCCGGATTGGAGAGGGCCGGCTTCCGTGATGAGACGGGCGGCTTCACGGCTGGCGGTTTCGGGGCCGGAGGCGAGCAGTTCCGCAAGGGCTTTGTCCGGCTGCTGAAGCGAATTGAACTGGGGGCGGGGCTGCATGACATTGCTCAGGATCAGCTCCGCAGCCTCCCTCCGGTCCCGGGGGCTGGAAAGACTGGCCATCCATCGTTCGGCGGGTGCAAAACCAGGCTCCCCGTTGGCCTCCACACTGATCCAGGCGCGGAGCGCTTTCCTGAGAGCCATATTTCCGAATTCCCGATCCTCCGCCTTCAGCAGGCTGGTGCAGACGTTGGACCAGTCGGACTTTCCCTCCTCCCGGGACAGATTTGACCAGACAGCCTCCATCGCGGCGGTCCGGAGTTCATCGCCCTCCAGCCTGGCGGCCCAGGCCAGGTTATCCGTGGGGGAGGAGGCCGCCAATTTTTCGCCGATGACCCTGATGGCCCCTGGCAGCATTTCCGCCCATTGGGGATCATTCTGATGCTTCAGCAGCCAATCCCCCGCTTTGTCCGGAGTATCCTCATACCAGACCCGGAAGACATTGATGGCGAGACTGCCCCCGAAGCTCACGGTTCTGATTTCATTGCCAAGCCAGTGCGAAGGCTGTCCGCTGGTCTTCAGGAAGGAGAGCATCGCGGCTTCCGGATCGACCTTGGCCCACTGACTGGCCAGATCCCAGAATTTCCGCTTTTCCACATCAGAAAAACTGGCGTCCGCCAGGGCCACCAGGGGTTTCCACAGATCCGCCGGCATCTGTTCCAGCCAGGCTTTCAGGCGCAGGCGGTTCAGCTCAGTGTCGGGAGCGCCGATGATTTCCTGGAACTGGGCGAGCAGGCCCTCGGCGGTCGCCGCCGGGGACGGCACGGCAAAGCGCTGGGCTACAGCGGCCCCGGATCCGCCGGGCGCTGAAGGCGGCGCGGGACTGGGAGATGCGGCGGATGAATTGGAGGCGACTGGCGAGGAGGAATCCCCGGCCAGTCCCACCCACAGGCCGCCGCTGACCAGGCCGATGGCGGCTCCCAGCATCAAAAATTTGGTTCCACTCATAATCGTTAAAAAGGAAAACAAACCGCCGCCCCCGGCTCCGGTTGTGGCGGCCGCCGCCGCAGGGAGGGCGGCGCTCAGGGTGGCGGCCGTCACGGAAGCGGGCGCGGCGCGGACGGATTCATCTGTCAGCCACAGGGTGAGGGCGGCGGCGGAGAGGGTGACGCCGCGCCGCGAAAGCCGGGCGCGCAGGGTTTCCAGGGCGCGGGTGAGGCGTTTGCGCGCGGCGTCGGGGCTGAGACCCAGGCGCTCGCCCATTTCCTGAAACGGGCATTGCTCAAAAAACCTCAGAGCCAGAGCGCGCTGGTCCGTTTTGGAGAGTTCCGCCAGGGCGCTGTCGATGTGGGGCATCAGCGCCGCATTCATCTCCGCGGGATCGTCCGGGGCATTCTGCTGCATAAGTTCGGCCGCGGTCCGCTCCCGGGCCGCGCGGCGGGATTCGGAGCGGATGACATTCAGCGCGGCGCGCCGGGCCTGGGCATGGAGCCAAACGCTGACCACCAGATCCGCGGGCAGCCGCCGGGCCTGGCCCGCCAGTTGGCAGAACACGGTCTGCGCGACATCGGCCGCCGCATCCTCGCGCGCGGCGCCAAGCACCCGCCGCGCCGTCGCATACACCAGGCCCATGTGCCGCTCCAGCAGGCGGGCAAAGGCCTGCTCCGATCCGTTGCGGACGAATTCAGTGAGGTTGGGATCGGAAGCGGACATGTCTTTTTCCTAAACTCACCGCCGCCCGGGGAAAAACGGACACTATTTTTGCAGGAAAACCGGGAGCCTGAAATCACCCTGCCGCGCCGCCTTTCAGAAAACGGACGGAGCCAGGGCGGATGCGTGGACGCGGCGGGTGCCGTGAGTTTGCAGGCGCCTGTTTTTATCCATGTCCCTCTTTCCCGGGGGAAGCGCGGGCTGGTGGAATTTTTTTTCCGGCAACGGTCACACCCGCGTCCTCCAGCTCGTCATCCCGGTGTATGAAAACAGAAACCACCCCTGCAGCCACAACCGCCGCCGCCACAACAACAACCGCCCGCGCCGACGAACTCGAAGCCTCGCGGAAGATGATCCGCGACTTTGGAAAGCACTACGACTATGACACCTCCTACCTGGAGGAACTCATGGACGCCTCGCCTGCGGCATGGCGGGCGTTTGAGGCGGCGATGCCCATGGCCCGCATGCGCCAGGCGGCTCCCGCGGATCTGATGATGATCGCGAAACTCGCGGCCATGCACGCGCAGGACTGCGGTCCCTGCACTCTGCTGAATGTGAAAATGGCCCGCGAGGCCGGCTTGCCGGAAGCCACCATCCGCGCGGTGCTCAAGGGCGGCCGGGCGCTGGATCCGGAGCAGCGCGATGTCTTTGACTACGCGCGGGCCGTTTCCCTGAATGAGGACATGGAGTCGGATCTGCTGCCGCGCCTGCGCGAACGCCTGGGAGCGGAGGTGCTGGCGGAACTGGCGGTCAATATTCTGGCGACGAAGCTTTATCCCACCATCAAGCGCGCCCTCGGCCGCGGGCAAAGCTGCGCCTTGATCCCGGAACTGGCCGCCTGATGCTCTCCGCTCCAGCTTCCCTGTCCATGAAACCCGCCGACATCCATCTTGAGCGCTTTGAGGAGCACCGGAGCCGTCTCAAAGGCATCGCCTACCGCATGCTCGGCTCCGTCAGCGATGCCGAGGATATGGTGCAGGAGGCCTGGCTGCGGTGGTCGCGGTCCGATGTTGACGGGATTGGCAATCCGGGAAGCTGGCTGACCACGGTGGTCAGCCGGCTCTGCCTGGACCGGCTGAAGTCCGCGCGGGCGCGCCGCGAGGAATATTACGGCACCTGGCTGCCGGAGCCGTTTGTGGACACTTCCGCGCCGGACCCCGTGACGGCCCAGGCGGAGGTGGATGAGAGCGTGTCCATCGCCCTGATGCTGATGCTGGAAAAACTCTCCCCGGCGGAGCGCGCGGGTTTTCTGCTTCACGATGTCTTTGGCCACACGTTTCAGGAAATTGCCGGCATTCTGGACCGCCCGGAGGTGAATTGCCGCAAGCTGGTCTCCCGCGCCCGGGAACGTGTCCGCGCGGGGCGGCCGCGTTTCACGGCCAGCCGCGCGGAGCACGAGGATCTGCTGCGCCGGTTTCTGGAAGCCAGCCGCGCCGGAGAGATGGAGCCGCTGATGACGCTGCTGGGAACGGACGCCGCCCTCTATTCCGACGGCGGCGGTAAAGTCTCCGCCCTTCCCGAAGTCCTCGCGGACCGGGGGAAAATCGCCGCATTCTTCATTACCATCTCCCGGGAGGACGGGCCGACTCAGGGGTTCCGCGCCATCCGTCCCGCCTGGTTCAATGGCGCGCCGGGCGTGCTCCTTTACCTGGATGGCCAGCTGGTCACCGCCCTGACCCTGGAAATCGCCGAAGGGAGGATCGAAAAGATCTTCGCCCACCGGAATCCGGACAAACTCCGCTGGCTTGCCGGGGTATAATGCCGGTTTCCATTGGAGAACCGGAGACTTTGGAGTGCGGGGACTTGTCACCGCTTTCCTGAGCGGGACTTGTCCCGCGCCCGGCGCGTCCAGGCGTCATTCGCGGATTTTGCGGCGGAGGCACGCGGCGGAGGCAAGCCTCCTTTCCCAAAGCGGGAGCAAGCTCCCGCACTCCAAACCTTCCTGTTTCCAAGCGGAGGTGGGATGATCGTGCGAGCCCGGAAAGCTCAACCGCCGGAGCAGCGGGCGGCGGACAGGTAGGTGGGCGGCTCCTCTTTCCACCCGGGAGACGCCGTCGCCCACTTGGAAAGTGCCGCCACCCACCCGGAAGACGTCACCGCCCACCCGGAAGACGCCGCCGCCCACCCGGAAGATGCCACCGCCCACTCGGAAGACGCCACCGCCCACCCGGAAAGTGCCGCAGTCCACCCGGAAGGTGTCACCGCCCACTTGGAAGAGGATGCCGCCCACCCGGAAAACGGGGGCTTCCAGTGGCGGCGGCTGACCGAAACAAGGGCCACGGGCCAAATCCGCAGCCGCGCGGCCAAGGGCCATCCGGGTTCAGCGGACGTACTGGAACTCCGGAGTCATCAGGAGCATCCACAGCAGATCGCTGATGCCCTGCGCGGTCAGCTGGCCGCCGAGGGATTCCCTGGCGATGCCGAGTTCCGCCGTGTCGGGCTGGCGGCTGAGGGTGGACTGGTAGAGCCACTGGATGCAGGCGTCGGGCGTGGCGAAGTTTTTCGCGAGAATATGGGCCGCGCCTTTGTCCATGAGGCCGGAAAGCACCGGGCCGTTGGCGAGATCGATGGCTTCCAGGGTGGTGAGGTCGTTCGGACGGACGGTCACGATCTGGTCGCGGTTCGGGCGGCCGAGGGTGCTCATGAGGAAGTCCGACTTCATCAGCGCGGCGCGGACCATGGGCTGCGGGCCGGCGTCAGCGGTGGCGAAGGCGGCTTTGATTTCCGCACCTTTGCTGGCGGCCCAGGGGCCTTTGATTTCCGCCGCGTCCACCCACACCAGACGTTTTGGAAGGTGGCCGGCATCATCCGGCAGGGCCGTGGACCATTGCCAGTCTGTATCCGTGGCCAGACTGCTCTGGCTGCCGTCCTTCATGGTGGCTTTGGCCTCGAAGTAAACAGCCGCAAGGTTCGGCCCGCTGCCGGCATTTTTGCCAACGATCAGGATTTCATTGATTCCCTCCTTCAGCACATCGGTCAGCGGCACCGTCTCAATGGTCTGCCAATTCCTGTCCTCCGCGACGCGCTGGCCGTTGACGTAGAGAATGTATTCATTGTCCACCGTGATGACGGCGGCAGCCTTCAGGGGTTTTCCACTCAGTTTCCAGGGGCGGCGGAAAACCAAAGTTTCGCCTGCGGGCGGCGCTTCCTTTCCGGGCGACTGCCAGATCCACTTGCCGGTCAGCTCCGCGCCTTTGCCATTGTTGCCGGAAGTGTCCGGTTTTCCGCGCTGAATGGCGGCGTCCGCTTTGGCCGGAGCGGTGCCGGTGATGGTCCACACGGCGTCCACAAACTGCTCGGCGGTCAGGCGTTTGGCGCGCGGGCCGGTGAAGGTGAAGCCTTTGTCGTCCGTGTCCCGTGACAGGGTGGCGGCGCGCATCTGATAAGCCTGCGATCCGGCGATCAGCGCCAGGGTGCGTTTGATGTCATAGCCGTGATCCTGAAAATCGGCTCCCAGGAAATCAAGGAGGTCCGCATCCCACGGAGGAGTGCCCATGGAATCCGGCGGATACACCAGTCCGCGCCCCATCAGGCGGTGCCAGAGACGGTTCACCAGGGTCCGGGAAAAGCGGCCGTTTTCCTTGTTCGTCAGCAGCGCGGCCAGCTGGGTGAGACGCTGGGGCTTGGGCGCGGCGGCGTCCACATTGCCGAGTTCCGGGAAAATCCAGGAGGCCACCGCCGCTTTGCCCGTCGGCTTGTCGCAGCGGTAAAGCTCCATCGGCTTGTCCGAAAAAATCGCCGCCAAGCCATAGGCGTCGGTGAGTTTCCAGCGGTCGATGAAGCTGTCGTGACAGGACGCGCACTTCATATTGATCCCCAGAAACGTCTGCGAAATGCTCTGGGAGAACTGAATTTCCACCGTCTGCCCGGCGCTGACCTCGCCGCGCCACTTGATCCCCGCGCCAAAACCGGCGCTGTCGTCCTTCGGCGGCGCGATGAGCTCGCGGGCGAATTCGTCGTAAGGCATGTTCGTGACCAGTGCCCGGTAAAGCCACTGGCTGATCTGGCTGCGGCCGCCGGTGATGAAGCCGGTGCCGGAGTAATCATTGCGCAGGTGGTCGTTCCAGAAGGTCAGCCAGTGCTCCGTGTAGTCGGCGTCGCGGCCCAGCAGCCACGGAATCAGCTTGGCGCGCTTGTCGGGATCCGTATTTTTTTCAAAAGCCTCCGTCTGCTCCGCCACCGGCAGCAGCCCGATCAGGTCCAGCGACGCCCGCCGCAGAAACGCGCCGTCCTCCACTTTCTCCGGCCGCGTCAGCTTGTGCGCGGTGAGGTATTTATCAATGAACCGGTCCACAGGATTTTCCCGTCCCTCCACGACCGGCGGCAGCGGCGGGCGGACCGGATGCAGTGGAGGCTCGTAGGACGGTTTGGAAAACGTGAAGCCGTCCTCCCAGAGCAGGCCTTCCGTGATCCAGGCCTTCAGCAGCTCCGTCTCCTCCGCCGTGACCCGCGCGCCTTTTGGCGGCATTTGAACATCGGGGTCGGTGGAAAGAAGCACCTCCAGCAGCTTGCTGCCCTCCAGCTTGCCGGGCGCGACCACCGGACCGTTTTCGCTGCCTTCCAGCAAAGCCGCACGGTCGTTCAGGGAAAAACCGCCTTTTTTCTTCTCGCCGGTATGACAGTCCGCGCAGTGTTTCCGCAGGATGGGCACAATCTGATGCGAAAAGTCCACTCCCGCAGAAGCCGGCCGGGAAACGGCGGCCAGAGTGGCGGCAATGAGGAAAGTCAGAGGGAATCGGGTCATGGGAAACGGAAAGAGACAAGCCGGGCGGGAGGATCATTCACGCGGCGGACTGCGGGCGTCCGGAAAGATACGTCCGGGGACAAAGAAACCTGTCCGACCCGCTTCGGTGCGGGAGGGCGCGCCGGAAGCAACGCTTCCCGCAGCCGGAAGGATGGCCGGAGGAGACAACCTGTGGAAACTTCCGGCGCGAAATTTATCCTCTTTTCACAAAACAGGGAAATGGCCCGTTACAGACTGAAAATCATGTCCATACGGAGAATTCAGGCGGAATTTTGTAACCCAAAAAATCCTTTCGTGACGTTCTTTTCATAAAGCGAAGAGCTTTTATTTGAATCCCATGCTTGTTCCCATCCTTCTGTTCGTGGCCACCATGGCCATTTCCCTGATCGCCGCCGGTCTGGTTAAATCCAAATTTAAAAAATGGAGCCAGGTCGATGCGGACTCCGGCCTGACCGGAGCGGAGGCCGCCTCCCGGATTCTCCGCCAGGCGGGTATTTTTGACGTTCAGGTCGTGCCTTACGAGGGCATCATGTCCGACCACTACGATCCCACCAATAAAACCCTGGCCCTTTCCGAGGGAGTTTACGGCAGCCGCTCCGTGGCCGCGCTGGGCATCGCCGCCCACGAGGCCGGTCACGCTCTCCAGCACGCCCAGCTTTACGCTCCCCTGGCCTGGCGCATGAGCGCCGTCAAAATCACCAGCTTCGCCTCCGGCCCGATGATACTTCTTCCCATGATCCTCATGGTGCTCGGGATGCTTAAAATCGGCCTGATTCTGATGGTCACGCTGGTCGGTATCACCATGATCTTCAACCTGATCACCCTGCCCGTGGAGTTCGACGCCAGCCGCCGGGCCAAAGCCCTGCTGGTCCGCAGCGGGATGGTGCGCCAGGGCGGGGAGGAGCGCGGCGTGAATGAGGTGCTGAATGCCGCCGGTCTTACTTATGTTGCAGCCTTTGTGACCTCACTGGCGTATCTTTTATACTACCTGATGCCGCTCCTCACCGGGCGCTCGGAGGATTAACATAAATTTCATACAAAAGACTTGGGTTCCCCGGGTATTTGGATGGTGCCCGCGCAACCCCCGCCCGGTTTCAGCCCCAGTGCTGAAGCCGGGCGCTTTTTTTTGCCGGGGGAGGGGACAAGACCTGTAAGGTTTATAGGACCTGTTTTTCTTTTCCTTCGCTCCCTTTACGTTCTTCTGTTCAAACTCCTCCCCACAACGGCGCCGGATATTCCCCTCCCGCCACAATGCCCCGCAGCGCCTCCTGCACGCGGGGTTTGTCCTCCTGATACGTGACTCCAAACCACTGGCTGTCCGTGGGCAGGACCTCGCAGGTGGCCTCGCCGGACTGAATAAGGGTGTCCACTCCGAGCGGAATGTAGAATTCCGCTTTGGGATCCAGCAGCTTGGTTTTCAGGAAATCCGCAAAACTCCGGGTAAAACCATCGAACACCGCCGGGGTGAAGCCCCACATGTTCATGGAAACGGTCTCGTCCCCCGTCAGCGGCCGCACGGATCCGTCCTCCGGGCGGTTCTCCGCGCCTTGGGAGGTCTGATAAATATCCGTCAGCTCCTCCACACTGCTCAGCAGCCCGTCCGCCCCCACGGCGCACAAGCCGCGCGCCACTTTGCCGTGCTCGGAAAGCGTTTTGCGGAGTTGGAACCCGACCATGGAAAAGCGGCGGGGTGAACCCTGCCCCGCCTCAGCTGTTGCCGGACGCCGCAGAAAATCCGCCATTTGCGCAAAGGAGCTTTGGCCATAAAAATCGTCCGCGTTGATCACGCAGAACGGCTCTTTGATCTCATCCCGCGCCGCCAGCACCGCATGACCGGTGCCCCAGGGTTTCACGCGGCTGTCCGGCAGGGTGAAACCGCCCGGCAGATCCGCCGGATCCTGATACACCAGCGCCACCGGCAGATGCGGCTCCAGCCGGGACACCACCCGCTCCCGGAACACCGCCTCGCCTTCCCGCCGGATAATAAACACCACCCGCCCGAAACCCGCGCGTTTGGCATCGAAAACGGAATAATCCAGCAGCGTCTCCCCATGCGGTCCCATGGTGTCGGTCTGCTTGGACTGGCCGCCGTAGCGGCTGCTCATTCCGGCGGCGAGAACTAAAAGGGTGGGGGCGCTCATGGATGAATGGATGCGGTTTCATGCCACGCCCGGGCTTTCTGCCAAGCGTGGAGAATGAAGGAATCCGGCCACGCTTTTAAAATCGCCGCTCCGCCCGGCGCTTCCCCGTCGGCTCAGGGTTTTCCCAGCGCTCCAGCCGCCGCCTTCTGAAAAGCGGCTCTGACCGGACTGGCGTCGCTATTGGGGAAATTCGAGCGCTGCACCATCAGGACATAGGCCACGCCTTTCACGGGATCAATCCACGCCTGGGTTCCCCACGCGCCGCCGTGGCCGTAGGTGCCGGGCGAGAGCGCTTCCGCGACGCCCTCGTGCGACCGGCGCAGAATGCAGGTGCCGAGGCCCCAGCCGTAGTCCTTTCCGTGCTGGCCGTAGGTGCTGTTCTGGAAAAATCCGACCGGCAGGTCCCCCGTCTGCGGCGTGCTGAGGAATTTCATGGCTTCCGCGCTCAAATACCGGTGTCCTCCGAATGATCCGCCGCCGAGCAGCATCCGGCAAAACCGCGCATAGTCCGGCGCGGTGGAGAAAAGCCCGCCATTGCCCTGCGGCGGGCGGTTGCGGGAACCAAACTCCAGGCGCGGCGGCACCGCCTCCAGCTTGCCGCTGTCCTTGTTTTTCGCGTAAGCGGTCACCAGCCGGGTGCGCTGGCCCTCGGTCGGGTAAAAGGTGGTGTCCTTCATGCCCAGCGGATCAAAAAGGCGCTGCTGGAGAAACTGGTCGAACGGCTGACCACTCACCACCTCCACAATCCGCGCGGCGGCGTTGATGCCGCTCTGGGTGTAACTCCACCTCGCGCCTGGCTCATACTGCATCGGAGCCGCCAGCCAGATGGGCACGAGATCGGCGAGCGTTTTCGCGTCCTTTGCCGCCTGGCCGCCGGCTTCCCCCAGTCCGGAGGTGTGGGTGAGAATCTGGCTGATCGTCAGATCCGCCGGTTTGCCCGAGGGAGTTTTCAGACCCGCGAACTCCGGCAGGTTATTTCGCCACGGGATCGCTCACTTTCAGTTTTCCCTCATCCTGAAGCATCAGCACCGCCGCGCCCGTGACCGGCTTGGTCATGGAGGCGATCCAGAAAACCGTCTCCGGCGACATCGGCTTGTCCGCCGCCGCATCCGCCAGGCCCGTGCTTTCCAAGTGCAGTACTTTATCCCGGGAGACCACCATCGTCACCGCGCCGGTGATTTCGTTTTTCACCACCATCTCCCGCATTGCCTCCCCGACGCCGGGCAACGCGGGCCCGGCGGCGGAAGCTGCCGCTTTCAGCCCGAGGACGGAAAGCGCCGTGACAGCAAAACAGGCGGACAAATGGTGGAGGCGCATACGGTTGGATGACTGAGGACTGGTGGAGAATGGGAGGAAGGCGAAATTGCGGGGCGGAGCGTTATTTCCGCATCAGATAGGACATCAGGTCGCGGATTTCCGTTTCCTTCAGCGTTTCCAGCAGGCCTTCGGGCATGAGGGAAATCGGGGCCACTTCCCGGCCGCTGATGTCGCTGTGCGGGACGGTGATGGATTCCGCGAGCGTCTGGAGGGTCAGGGTGCGGTCGTTCTGCGACCGGACAAAACCCGCCAGCACCCGGCCGTCCTTCAGGGTCAGAGTGGTGAGCTGGTAGTCCTTCGCCACCACGCTGCTGGGGTCGCCGATGTTCTGGAGGAGATAGTCGAGGTTGTCGCGGTTGCTGCCGGTGAGCTCGGGCCCGATGTGGCCGCCCTCGCCGTTCAGAACGTGGCAGGTGGCGCAGAGACTGGTGAAGAGAAGCCGGCCTTTGGCGGGATCGCCCGCTTTGATCGCGGCTTCGGTCAGCGGCTTTTTCAGCTCCGCGATGCGCGCGGTTTTCTCGGCGGAGGAATCGCGGACATCCCCCCAGATTTTCGCGACCTTCTCCGTCAGGGCGGCGTCCTTGTAATTCCGGATCTGCCGGGCGTGGAAAGCGCTCAGGTCATTCCGGGAAACCGTGCCTTTCTCCACAGCGTCGAGCACCATTCCCGCCCAGGCGGGCCGGGAAATCAGGGTGCTGATGAGCGCCGCGCGGTCGGCGGCGGCGGTGACGGCGTATTGTTTCAGCAGCAGTCCGGCAATGCCGGGACCGGACTCCAGCGCCAGGCCCGAGGCGGCGGCGGTGGTCAGCGCCGGATCGGCCAGAACCTGCGCGCAGGTGTCGTGCAGCCCGGCGGGGCGGGCGTCGATGAGCGAGCGCAGCGCCTCCTGGCGCTCCCCGGCGGGCGTGGCGGGGTCCAGCACGATTTTCCGCGTGGTCTCCAGCGCCAGCGGGTCGGCAAAGCGGTTGCCCAGCTGCCGGAACAGCTGCCGGACCGCCGCATCGGGGCTGGCGGAGAAAATCACCGCCGCCTCCGCCCAGCCGCCGGGCGGTTTGGCCTGACGCTGGCCCTGAAGGGCGGCGCTGATGCCCTGAAGCACGTCCGTCTGCCAGGCGGTGCTGGAATTTCCGGCCTGGGCCAGCAGAGGCGCCAGCGCCTCCGGACCTTTTTTACTTTCCATCAGCCGGCGGGCCAGGCAGCGGCGGACGAGCGGCAAAGCGGTGGTTTTCCCCAGCACCGCGAGGGCCGCCGGATCGCTGTCGCCCAGCGGCTCGATGCCGTACCACAGCATTTGCGGAAGATTGTGATCCCCCGCGTCCTCCGCCCGCGTCAGCAGCGGCGCGGCCAAGGCTGCGCGCACAGTCAGCGGCAGACGCTGGAGCGCGGAGGCCAGCGCCAAGCGGACGCTGGCGGCGGGCTCGGTCACGGCCAGGGTTTGCAGGGCGGTGATGGTTTCGATGTCGCCGCGCGCTTTGGCGGCATCATCCAGCAGCAGGCGCACCGCCCAGATCCGGACCGGCGCGTCCGCGTGTTTGAGCTGGGCGCGGAGAAACGGCACATCGTCCGCGCCAATGGCGTGCAGCGCCCACAGCGCCCGCAGTCTGGCGACGGTGCCGGGCGATTCCGCGAAACTTTTCAGCAGGGCTTCCCGCACGCCGCCAAGGTCGCCGCCGCTGACGGCGAGTTCCTGAAACCGCTGCCGGGCGTGGCGCGCCAGAAACTCGTTTTTCGCCTCCAGCAGCGGCAGCAGCTCCCTGGCGGAAAGCGCGCCGATATTGCCGATGGCCGGACGTTTCGGCTGGCCGCCGTGCGTGATTTTGTAAACCCGGCCGGAAAGCCGGTGGACGCCGCTGTCGTCGTGACATTCCCCGCTGTCCGACCAGTCCGTCAGGAAAACCCCGCCGTCCGGCCCGTACAGCAGATCAATGCCCCGGAACCATTTGTCGGCGGAATAACCGAGATCCGGCATCCGTTTGCCCACATAACCGGAGCCTTCGGGAACCACATTCTCCGCGTTCAGCCGGCGGCCGTTGAAGTTGATGGTGAAAAGCTTTCCCCGGTAATCGTCCGGCCAGTTGTCCCCGGCGTAAAACATCAGGCCGGTATGCGCGTGACCGCCGCCGGCGGCGCTGGTGGCGTCGGTCGTGCCAAGTTTCTGCCAGTCATTCCAGGCCTCGCCCGTCGCCCAGTGGACGTGGTCGGCGTGCTGCTCGATCAGTTCGTAAAGATACGGATTGGTGTCGGTGCCGTACATCCGCCGGTAATGGGCGCCGGGAATCACATGCCAGAGATGGCCGATGACGGTGTTGATGAAAAAGGCCTCGCCCATCTCGTTCCAGTCCATGCCCCAGGGATTGGTCGTGCCCTCGCAGACCACCTCCAGGGTCTGCCGCTGCGGGTGATAACGCCAGATGCCCACATTCATCCGCAGCCGGTCCCGGTCCGGCGTCCCCGGTTTCCCCAGCGCGGACATGGCCTGGATGCCGTGGCGGCCGTAAAGCCAGCCGTCCGGCCCCCAGCGCAGGCCGTTGGCCATGGTGTGGTGGTTCACCTTGAATTCGAAGCCGTCGAGCTTCACCTCCGGCGGGCCGTCCGGACGGTCGTCACCGTCCCTGTCCGGAATAAAAACCATTTGCGGCAAAGTCAGCGCCCAGACGCCGCCGAAGCCGATCTCAATGCTCGACAGCTTGTCCAGTCCCTCGCGGAATACCGTCCGTTTGTCGGATTTCCCGTCGCCGTCCGTGTCCTCCAGGATGATGATCCGGTCCTTCAGATCCGCCGCGTAACCGGTTTTGTGCTCGGCGTACGTGTAGCATTCCGCCACCCACAGCCGGCCCCGGTGGTCCATGGCCATGGCCACCGGCTGGCGCACCTCGGGTTCGGACGCGAAATTGCTGACCGAAAACCCGTCCGGGAATTTCCACCGCCGCGCCGCCTCGTCCGCCGCCAGCGGTCCCTCCGGCGAGGGCTCGGTGTTGTAAGGCTCCTTTCCGGCGGCGGGCGCGGAGGCGGGGACGGCCGGAGCATTGGCGGCGCTGTTATTTTTATCGGCGGGCTGCCCGTCAGCCGCCAGGGCGCCGAATGCGAACGGCAGGGCCGCCGCCAATTGAAGAAGGATGGGAGTTCTCACCGGAAGCAAAACGTTAAAAACGCGCCGAACAATCAGCGGTCCGCATGTTTTGCGGTGTGGATTTCCCCTGGCCGGAGGACGGTCCCGCGCAGGGCGCGCTTCGGTCAGGCGGTGGAACCTTCGGACCCATCCGGAAGGGCGGACGGGAATTTTCAGAAAACCGGACTGGCCTCCACCGTTAAAAGCCGCATCAACAGCCCGGACTTTCGGGTTTATCTCCCTGTCCGCCTGAAAGCCGGACGTTTTGACCCCCATCCGAAATCCAGGAATGTCCCAGTCTCCTCCCGCGTTCCATCCAGTTTCCAGCGTTCCGCCGGCAATGTGTTTTCTTCGGTTTGTGGTTTTGTGTCTTCTTTCCATGCCGGTTCCGCTCAAGGCTGTGAAAGCGAATGAGACCGCGGTGCTCAGCGCGGATTTTTCCGTTCCCGCGGGAACCATCCGTCCGCTGCATGGCATCAACAAAGGGCCGCTGGCTCCAGGCGGTCAGGTGGAGGTGATCCGGGAGCAAAAGGAACTGGGAATTCCCCTCACCCGCCTCCACGACTGCGGCTGGCCGAATCCGTATGTGGTGGATCATCACGCGGTTTTCCCGAATCCGGACGCTGACCCCGGACTGCCGGAAAGCTATGATTTCCGGCTGACGGATGAATATATCGACGCCGTCCGCCGGACCGGAGCGGAGCCGGTCTACCGTCTTGGCGAGAGCATCGAGCACACGGCGGTGAAACGGTTTGTCCATCCGCCCGCCGATCCGGAAAAATGGGCGGCGGTCTGCCTCGGCATCATCCGGCACTACAATGAGGGCTGGGCGAACGGGTTTCACCACGGCATCCGCTGCTGGGAAATCTGGAACGAGCCCGAAAACCGCCCGGCGATGTGGAGCGGCACCGACGACGATTACCTGAAACTTTACCGCACCGCCGCCACCGCCATCAAAAAAGAGTTTCCCGCCCTGAAAGTGGGCGGTCCGGCGCTGGGAGCCAGCGGCAGCTTTGTGAAAGGCGCCTTTGTGCCCACGGCTTTCGCGGAAAATTTCCTGAAAATGTGCCGCCGGAACCAGGTGCCGCTGAATTTTTTCTCGTGGCACTGCTACACGGCGGATCCGGCGGAGTTTTCCACCCGTGCCCGGGCCATCCGGCGGCTGCTGGATTCCCATGGATTCACGGACACCGAAAATCATCTCAACGAGTGGAACTACCTGCCGGACAACACCTGGGAGCCAATCAGCCGGTCAGCTCCGGCGGTTTCCCGTCAGCGTTTTTATGAAAAAATGTCCGGCGCGCCAGGAGCCGCTTTTGTGGCCGCCGCGCTGCTGGAGCTTCAGGACGCGCCTGTCGATGTCTGTAATTTTTTCCACGGCGAGCTGGGAGGCTTCGGTATTTTCAACGAACAGGGAGTTCCGCAGAAGGTTTATCAGGCCCTGCGCGCCTTCCAAAGCCTGGTGGAAACGCCCCGCCGGGTGGAGACACACGGCGCCGTGCCCGGAAAACTGGCCTTCGCCGCCGGGCTGAGCCCTGACGGTCGCGAAGCCACTCTGCTGGTGAGCCATTTTGCGGATTCCGGTTCCGATATCACCCTGAACTGGAAGGGTTTCGCCTGGACGGGCGGCGTGACGGCGGACATCCGCCTTGCCGATGCCGGAAACGATTTTTCCACCGTGCGCAGTGGATCCGTGCCCGGAACCGGCGAAACCGGAACCCTGAATCTGACGCTGAAAGCCCCTGCCCTCGCGCTCATCCGCCTGCGCCCGATGGATGGCCCGGCGGCAAAAACCACCCTGTCCGTCACTTCCCCGGCCAACCGCCTCGTTTTCCAGCGCAATGAAATGGGAACGGCCGCCATTTCCGTCAACGGAGCCTGCGCCTGGCCGGGAGCGGCGGTCGAGGCGCGGACGGTGGACGCGGCCACGCGGCAGGCCGGTGCCTGGACGGCTCTGGGCATGGTGCGGCCGGATTTTAAATATAGTGGAAAGCTCACGGTCCCGGCGGGCTGGTATTCCCTGGAGGTGCGCGCCCGCGCCGGTGAAAAACCGGCTTCCACGGCTTCAGCCGCGACCGGGGATTCTATTTCCGTCTCCGCCTCCGGCGCCATCGCCACGGCCTCGGTCACGCGCTTCGGAGTGGGCGAGGTTTTTGTGGTCGTCGGGCACTCCGTCGCCCACGGCGGGGACATCAATCTGCCGGGAGCGGAGGATGACCGGATCAGCACCATCGCCCTGCCCGCCGGCGGCATGGAATCTCAAAGGCAATACCGGCTCACGGGCGATCCGCGTTTCCTGCCGGAGGCCGCGGGACGGCATTTTGACTCCGGCGTCCAGCCCGCTCCCGCCGGCAATGGCCCGTACTTCTGGGCCGCTTTTGCCGAGCACACCGCCAGAAAGCAAAACGTCCCGGTGCTGGTGCTGAACGCGGCCTTCGGCGGCACCAGTCTGGAGCACTGGGCCAAATCCGCGCGCGGCGAGCCTTTTGAGCATCCGTTTGTGAAGTCGTCCATCCGCATGCCCTACATCCGGCTGGAGCACGCCCTCACCAAATATTGCGCTGTCACCGGCCTGCGCGCCATTCTTGCCGATCAGGGCCAGAACGACTGGCCGGAGAAGGATGAGGAAAAAATCATCGCCAACTACCGCACCTGGATCGACCAGGCCCGCCGGGACGCGGATTTTCCCGGACTTGCCGTCGTCGTGAACCGGCAGTCACCGCCCGGAAGCGGGGGCCGGATCCGCCGGATTCAGGACCGCATGATCCTGGAATTTCCCCACTGTTTTCCGGGGCCGGATTACGAGACTCTGGCACCGGAGGACACAGTGGACAAAGTCCATCTCAGCGAATCCGGCGCTAAAAAAGCGGCTGGACTCTGGACGGAGGCGCTAACAGCTGAATTTTTCAAATCCGCCGCGCCGCTGCCGCCCAAATGAGCGGGTTTCCCCCTTTCAACAGCGGAAAACGCCTAATTATTCGCACCCCTCCGGGGCCTTCGGAGGCACTTAAAAAGCGGCCGTGAATCTTCCGGGAATTTCAGCCGCTTCCCAAATATTCATGACGTTTTTCCAGGATTCAGCTCCAATTCGCGGGAAATAGGCCGGTTTTCCGGAAAACAGAGGCGATTTTGCCTGAAATTCGAGGCCATTTCCCGCCATTCAGGCGGATCTTCAGCGATTCAAAGAAAACCGCCGAAACCCTCCCGGAAGCTTCAAGGGCAAAGTTATTCACAAGTTATTCACCGCCCGGCGGAACAACCTTCAGCGGCGGGAAAAAATGCGGGAAAAGAGCCCCCTGGCTCATTCTTTTTCATCCGTCGGCAGCGTCCGCTCCACCTCAGCCAGCAGGGCGGCGTCCATTTCCACCAGATGCCCGCGTTCGGGAAAACGCTCCTCCCGGACATCGGCGATGTATTCCCTGAAGGCGGCGATTCTCTCCTGCTGCAGGCGGCGGTGCTCGGCGGCGAAGTCGCGGTAGGCTTTGGCGTGACGGGGAGGACGCTCGTCGTAGTCACCGAGGATATCGTCGGAGAAAAGAAACTGGGTGTCGCAGCCGCCGCCGGAGCCGAGGGACATGAGGAGGAGCTTTGTCCGCGAGGAAAGAAACCGCGCCAGATTGTGCGGCACGACCTCAAGTTCGGCGGCGTAGGCTCCGGCGCTTTCCAGTTCCTTCATCCGGCGGTGAAGTTCCGCCGCTTCGGCGACGGTGCGGCCGATGGCGCGGTAGCCGGTCCAGGTGACATGCCGGGGCACCAGCCCGAGGTGCCCGACCACGGGAATGCCCTCGCGCGCCATGGCTTCGATGATGAACGGGCTCGCCGAGCAGTAAACGGAGCTGGCACCCAGTTCCAAAGCCCGGAAAGCCACGCGGATGGCCTCCTCCGGCGAGGCCAGCCCGTGCGGCGTGGCGGCGGAAAGAAAGCTCCAGGGCGCCGCGGCGACCAGTCCGGGCAGCCGGGACTGGGCTTCCGGGCTGTCAAAACTGCAGCTCATGAGATCCACTCCCGCCTCCGCGGCGGCGGCGGCCTCCTCCGGGGATTTGACGTGGATATGCGTCAGAACGCGTTTTCCCTTGAGCTGCTGAAGATCGTAAACGGTGTATTTTTTGCGTGGCCGGAGCATGGAAAAGGCGGAGTTGGCGGAAGGGTGACGGGCAATTAAACGCTGTCCGCTGTGGAAGTCTCGCCAAATTCCGCCGGGAGAGTTCCCGCCAAATTCCACTGTGGCGGGGGTAGAACATGATTTTTATGAAGAAAGGAAAATCACCGCCGGGACCAAAGGAGGGGAGGAGCCGGGATTCTGGAAAAGAGACGATGAAAGTTGCGGGCGGATCCCGTAGTTTCCCGGCACGCTATGAATCCGCTGTTTTCTGCCGCTGATCCCTCCCGCCGCCGGTTTCTCCAGCGGCTGGGCGGTGGATTCGGAGCGGTGGCGCTGGAGGGACTGCTGCGGCAGCAGGCCCTGGCCACGCGCCGGGCGGGGACGGATCCGCTGGCGCCTTTCGCTCCGAGAGTGCCGGATTTCACGGCCCGGGCGAAGTCGGTGATTTTCCTGTTCATGGTCGGCGGGCCATCGCCGATGGACACTTTTGATTACAAGCCGGTGCTTCAGAAGCTGCACGGCAAACCGCTGCCGGACAGCATCCGGAAATCCCTCGACGCCGGGAAACACGCCAACGTCACCCACGGCTGCAAGGACGAACTGCTGGGCAGTCCCTACGCCTGGAAACAGCACGGGAAATCGGGGATGTGGGTCAGTGAGCTTTTCCCGAAGATCGCGGAGCAGGTGGACGAGCTGTGTTTCATCCACTCCATGCAGTCGGACTCCAACAATCACGCGCCGTCCAGCTACCAGCTGCACACCGGCGACATCCGCGCGGGCAAGGCCAGCCTGGGATCGTGGACGACTTACGGACTGGGCACGATGAATCAGAATCTGCCGGGTTATGTGGTGCTTTACGATGCCGGCCCGCTGGGCGGGGCGGCGAATTATTCCAACGGCTTTCTGCCGGCGGCGTATCAGGCGACGCGGCTGCGCGATCAGGGCACG
This sequence comes from Verrucomicrobiota bacterium, assembly GCA_040386695.1. GTDB lineage: Bacteria > Verrucomicrobiota > Verrucomicrobiia > Verrucomicrobiales > V1-33 > CAIZWU01. Next base: position 66,044 of record JAZKFB010000056.1, on the reverse strand, counting down.
CCGGTGATGGACCTGCTGCCCCCGGAGGAGTTCGCGCCGGGCCAGCGGGATTCGCTGGACCTGCTGCGGACTTTAAATCTGGAGCACCGCCAAAGCCGCGCGGGCCTGACGGAGCTGGACGCGCGCATCGCCAGTTATGAACTGGCCTACCGCATGCAGTCGGCGGCGCTGGAGGCCGGCGGACTGGAAAAGGAGCCGGAGTTTCTGAAACGGGACTATGGATTGGAGCACCAGGATGAACGCACCCGGGCTTTTGGCCGGAAGTGCCTTCTGGCCCGGCGGCTGGTGGAGCGCGGCGTGCGTTTTGTGCAGGTCTACGATATGCCTGACAAGGACGGCTGGGACGCCCACGCCAAGCTGACGGAAAATCACACCCCGCGCGCGCGATGGACGGATCAGCCGGTGGCGGCGCTGCTGAAGGATTTGAAACAGAGCGGCCTCCTTGATGAAACGCTCGTCGTCTGGGCCGGGGAATTCGGGCGCACGCCCCTGATGCAGGGCGATCTCGGCCGGAACCACAACTCCGCCGGCTTCACCCTCTGGATGGCGGGCGGCGGTGTGAAGGCGGGCCGGCGCATCGGAGCCACGGATGAGATCGGCTACGAGGCCGTGGACCGGCCGATCCCCGTGCATGATCTGCACGCCACGATTCTCCACGCTCTCGGGCTGGATCACAGCACCCTCTTTTTCGACTCCAACGGCCGTCAGGAACGGCTGACGGGCGTGGCCGGCCAGGCGAATATCATTCCGGAGGTTTTCGCATGAAGTCCCGGCCGCCGCTTTCGCTGTTGATGCTCCCGGGAGTTTTCCTGAGCGTTTCCGTTTTGAATGCCGCCGCCGCCGCTGAACCGGCGCGGCCGGATCAGCCGGCGGCGCGGGTGGGCGATGCCTGGTCGGATGCCCGGAATCCGGTGACCAAAGCCTTCCACGGCCAGCGGCTGAATCTGTGGTCGCTCCAGCCGGTGCGTCCGGTGACGCCGCCGGAGGACACGGCGGGCGGCTGGGCGGTGACGGAAATCGACCGCTTCACGGCCGGCTGGCTGAAATCGCGGCCGCTTCCCCTGCCCCCGGCGGCGGACGCGCGGACTTTGGCGCGGCGGCTGTTTTTTGATCTCACCGGCCTGCCGCCGTCAGCGGAACAGATGGAGACTTTTGCGGACGCGGCCGCGCGCGGCGGGATGGATGCCGCCGCCGGTGCCCTGACGGATGAGCTGCTGGCCTCGCCGCGTTTTGGCGAGCATTTTGCCCGCCTGTGGCTGGATGTGGCGCGCTACAGCGACAGCAACGGCTTCGACTGGGATGAGTTCCGGCCGCAGGCGTTTCAGTTCCGGGACTATGTGGTCAAAGCCTTCAATGACGACAAACCCTACGAGCAGTTCATCACCGAGCAGCTGGCCGGCGATGAGCTGGTGGCGCCGGACATGCCGGAGGAAAAAGCCGCTGAACTGCGGACCGCGACCGGTTATCTGCGCTGCGGACCGTGGGACAACTCCGCCGCGCTTTTCAACGAACAGGGCCGCGCCCGCGCCGAGATGCTCGCCGACCTGACGGAGACCACGGGCAGCGCTTTCCTCGGCCTGACCCTGAGCTGCTGCCGCTGCCATGATCACAAATACGATCCGCTGACCCAGGCCGACCATTACCGGATGCGGGCGTTTTTCGCCGCCGTGAAGTTCACGGACAACTTCCAGGCGCGGGATGAAATCAAGGACATTCCCGTGACCCGCGTCCTGCAGCAGGGCGATGCGCGGTCGGAAAAGGAGGCGGTCGTTCCCGGCTTCCTGTCCGTGCGCGATCCGAACTCCGCCGACATTCCGGCTCCGCCGAATGCCGCCAGCTCCGGCCGGCGGCTGGCTCTGGCCCGCTGGATCACCTCGCCGGAAAATCCCTTCACGGACCGCGTGATGGTGAACCGCCTGTGGCAGCACCTGATGGCGCACCCGCTGGTCTCCACGCCCAATGACTTCGGCCTCGCGGGCGCGGCCCCGCAGGATCCCGCCCTGCTCGACTGGCTGGCCGGGGAATTCCGGCGCGGCGGCGGGTCCGTCAAAGCCATGGTGCGCCGGATCACGGGAAGCGCGACCTACCGCCAGGCTTCCGGGAATCCGCCGGCGTCCTTCGCGCTGCGGCAGCCCCGGCGGCTGAGCGCGGAGCAGCTGCGCGACAGCCTGCTGGCGGTCTCCGGCCTGCTCACGGCCAAAACAGCGGGTCCGCCCGTCTGGCCGGACCTGCCGCAGGAGCTGATCCTGGCGAATCCCGCCTTTCTGGACGACAACAAGGAAAAAACCAAAGGCTGGTATCCCTCGCCCGCCGCCGAGCAGGGCGCGCGCAGTCTGTTCCTGATCCAGAAACGGAACACCCGGGTGCCCATTCTGGAAACCTTCGACCTTCCCGACAACTCCACCTCCTGCGCCCGGCGGGACGTTTCCACCGTGGCTCCGCAGGCCCTGACTTTGCTCAACGGCCCACTGATGACCCAGGCCGCCGCCGCCCTCGCGGCCAAAGTGCGTGAAAAAGCCGGTGATTCCCCCGCCGGCTGGACGGCGGCGGTATGGCGGCTGACGCTTCAACGCCAGCCCTCGGAAACCGAACAGGCCGCCGCCCTCGCGTTTCTGGAAAAACACACCCTGACGGAACTCTGCCGGGTGGCGCTCAATCTGAACGAGTTCCTTTACGTGGACTGACACGCCGGCTCCGCGCAGGGATGCCCTCCTCTCCCGGATCCGGATTCCCTCATTCCTCACTTGGAGGCCGGCGGCGGTGCCGCCGGGACCTGGGCCGCAAGGCGCTGGATCACGGGATCCAGCGCAGGACGGCCTTTGGCGGCCTCCGCCGCTTTTTTGATCAGCGTCGGCGGACTCCAGTAAGCTCCCGGACGCAGGCTGTCCGCCGCGATGCTGCGCCTGAGCGCCTCCTCCCATAACTTAAGAGTCCGGGCGGGATCAATTTCCATCCACGCCAGCCCCTGGCGGAAAGGAACCTCCACCCGGTCCGGCATAAGCAGACGCTCGACCGCGAACGCCTGATCCGCGATGGCCTCCTCATCCGAGAAATTCACGGAAAGCAGCCCCCGCAGGTAGTGCAGTTCCGGGTCCATGGGCTCAATGTTCAGCGCGGGTTTCAGCACTTCCTGAGCGGCTTCCAGCTGATCAACGGCCCCGCCGTCAGGCGCGGTTTCCGGCGGATTGTTCGCCGGGTCCCGCTTCTCCGCCGCATCTCTGGCATAAAGCGCCTTCACCTCCGCGATCACCGGGCCCACCGTGGCCGGGGCAGTCCCGGGGACGCCCATCCACGAGGCGCCCCACCACAGTCCGCCGGCGATCACCGCCACTCCCGCCGCCTGGAACAGCCTGCGGGTGAGTGTTCCCGCCTCCCGGTCCACGCCGGCCTCCTCACGGAAACTGAGCGCGATCAGCAGCAGGGCCGTCCAGGTGATTCCCACATGATAGGCGGGAACATCAAAAAACCCATGCAGCGGAACCACCAGCGCCGCCAGCAGAGTGGCCAGAGTCAGGGGCCAGCCCCGGTGCCGCCGCCCCTGCCGGAAGGCCGTGAAAAACAAGGCTCCCACCGCTCCGGCGGCCACCACCACCGTCATCCATCCGGCCTCGGTGGCCAGCAGGAGCCAGCTGCTTTCGGGATGCACGCACCGGGCTTTGATGATGGAATGACTGCGGTATTGAGGGAACAGGGTTCCGAACTGGCCAAGACCCACGCCCGTGACCGGCTCGTCCCGCAGCATCGCCCACGTGTCCCGGTAGATGAGCACCCGGAAGTCAAAAGGCTGGTCATCAGTGGTCGCGGCGGCATCATCGGAGTCATCGGAAACCTCAGGCTGGGAGGACGTCTGAAGACGGCTCAGCTGCGACTCGATGCGCTCCCTGACGCCGGTGTTCCCAATCCAGAAAATGCCGCCAATCACCACCATGAGCCCCACCACCGTGATCACCAGCCGCCGGGTGAGAAATCCGGAGCCAAGGCCCAGAAACCACGCCACGGAACCGGCGAACAGAAAAAGAACCCCGGCCCGGCTCACGGAAAAACCAAGAAGTCCGAAACCGCAGACGGCCATAAAAAGGGAGGAGAGTCCGGCCACAGCGCCGTTTCTGGTGCGGATGCCCTCCATGATCAGCCCGAGGGAGCACAGGGCTCCCATCACCAGCACCGTGGCCGTGTGATTCCGGTTGCTGTAAATGCCGAAGGTCACCACCGGATCCCATTTCCAGGCCGGTTCCACCCGGAAGGCCAGCATGCAGACCACGCCATAAACGGCAATGCCGGCGGCGATGGCCATCACCAACCAGCGGTGATGTTTATCCGGAATGCGGTGCCCCAGCAGATACCATGCGGCCAGCATGGAAACCGCCAGCTGCGCCAGCAGACCGGCGGTCATCGCCGGGCGGATGCTGACCGCCGTGCCCGTGGACTGCCCCAAGGCCTCCAGACCCGCGCGCCATGGAGCCTCGCCGAACCAGCGCCAGGGCAGAAAAGCCAGCGAGCATCCCGCCAGCAGCGCCACGCCCGACACCAGCCAGAGCCGGCGCACGGCAAAACGGGGAGGAGCCCAGATCAGGAGGCAGCCGAACCCCACCCAGACCACTGCCAGCATCAGTGCCAGGGGAGCGCCCGAAAGCAGCATGGCGGAAATTCCCAGCAGCGCCATGCCGCCAAAAGCGGTCACGGAGGGTAAATCCTTGGCGGGGGCGGCGGCGTGCCCTTCCGCCGTCCCGTGTCCCTGCCCTTCGCTTGCCGATTTCCGCCGCCGCCGCCGGCGCGGAGCCCGGGTGTCCGGATCGTGGTCCGGGGAATCCATATCATCGGAAGGGGGCATGAACGGGAAAAATTGAAGTGATATGACAGACCATGGGAAAACGCCTTCCGTCATCCGGGATCGGGAACCGCCCCGGGTCACATTGGGAATTTTTCATAAAGTGTTGATAATGGCTGCGTTAAGCAAGACAAAAAGCCGCCCCGGCACTGAAATATTGTTCAGCGCCAGGAACGGCTTGGAGAGGATTTTCTTAAAAATCAGGAAGGCAAAGTGCGGCACCGCAGGCGGCGCGGAGGAATTTCCCGCCGCCGACCCGCCGTCATGGCGCGGGTTTCAGCAGGGTGGTATAGACTTCCGCCGTTCTTTCGGCGACCTGTTTCACGGAAAAATCGCGCAAAGCAATCGCGCGCCCGGCTTCTCCGAAACTCCGGCGCTTTTCCGGATTTTGGATCAGCTCCAGCAGCGCCGCCGCCAGGGCTGTGGCATCCCCGGGGGGCACCAGCAGGCCATTCACCCCGTGCTCCACGACCTCGACGCAGCCCCGGTTGTCGGTGGTGACGATGGGCAGGCCGGCGGAGGCCGCCTCCACCAGGAACCGGGGCGTGCCCTCCTTATGCTTTGAGGGAAAACAGACAATATGGCAGGAGCGCATCAGCGCGGGCATGTCCTTCTGGAATCCGACTCTGGTGATCAGCTTCTCCTCGGCCCAGCTCCGCAGCTGCGCGGCATTCACCGTCTCCGGATTCCCCGTGTCCGGCTCACCCGCCACCACCACCTCAAAGTCCGCCTGACGGTCCCGCAGCTGCCTCGCGGCCTCCACCAGCTCCCCGATTCCCTTGGTCCACAGGAGTCTGGCGGCGAACAGAATACGGATTTTCCCGGAAGGTTCGGCGCCGGGCTGGAAGATGTCCACATCCACACCGGAACTCCGGATCAGATGGGAACGGTCCCGGGGAGCCAGCCCTGTCCGCGTGAAGGTCTCCATGTCCTCGTTGTTCTGGAAAATCGTGGCTCCCCGTGAAAGAACGGCGCGGTAGGCCAGCCTCGCGAACGGCCGCAGGAGGCGCGGAAGAAGACGGTCACTGGAAAAAATATAACCCAGACCGGCGATGGAATTCACCACGCGCGGCAATCCCGCGCGCCAGGCGGCCAGCGATCCATTCACATTCCCCTTCATCGTGAAGGTGTGCACCAGATCCGGTTTTTCCCGGCGGATAATGTCCGCCAGGAGACTGACCGTCCGCATTTCGGCGAAAGGATTCAGGCCGCTCCGGGACATGGGGACCTCGATCCACCGGAAGCCGGCCTGCTGAATGGCGTCCTGAAACTCGCCCGGAGGGGAAGCCATGATGACCTCCCACCCGGCCTCCCTCAGGACTTTATCCACGGGCAGCCTGTAGTTGAAGAGATACCAGTCGGTGTTGGAAAATGAGATCAGTTTGGGCATGCAGTCAAAAAAGTGTCAGTGAACCGCCGGGAAACCGGACGGTATTATCCTCCCGCGTTCAGGAGGTTTACCGCCAGCGGACCGGCACTCCCGGAGCGCGGATCCGGTGAGTCAGGCATAATCGGCCATCACCTGGCTGTAGATTCCGCTCAGGCCGTCAATATGCCGCTCCAGAGTGGAGGGGTTTTCCCAGTACCTGCGCCAGGCGTTCTGCCCCATGGCCCGGACTTTGCCGTCGTCCGCCGCCAGGGCGCGCAGGGCGTTTGTCAGGGAATCCGGATCGGTCATGTCCGTATGAAGGCCGTTTTCCCCCGGAATGACCCATTCCGCCGCCCCGGTCGTGGTGCTGGCGATGACGGGCAGTCCGCAGGCCAGAGCCTCCAGACAGACCATGCCCTGGGTTTCCCACCAGAGTGAGGGGAACACAAAAGCCCGGGACCGCATCATCAGCTCCACCAGTTTTTCGCGGGGCAGCCAGCCGGGCACCTGGGCGGAGGGGTTGATCCTCAGAATTTCCTCCTGACAGTCGCCCGTGCCCACAAACAGGCAGTCCACCCCGGCGGCCGCGGCCGCGCGGGCGAAGTTCAGCACCCCTTTCTCCTGCGTCAGCCGCCCGGCGTAGATGAAGGTTTTATTCTCCGCCGGCGCCGCCGCGGGCTGTTTCCGCAGGTCGATGGGGTTCGGCAGCAGGTAGGTCTGGTTTTGTTTGGAGAGAAAAGGCCTGATTTTGCTTTCACTGAGCCGGGAAACGGCAATGGAATGCCGGACTGCCGCCGGCCAGCCGGCCCGGGCGCGCAGCACGCCGTGGCGGGCGAGCCTCCAGATTTTATGCACCCGCCCCCGCCGGTCGCACTGGGCCGCGCAGCAGCTGAGGCCCATGGGCGCGCGCGGACAGGGGGCTCCGTCCTGAAAGTCAAACAGAGCCCCATTGGGACAGGCCGCGAAATAGTCGTGAAGCGTGACCACCTGGGGGAGTCCCGAATCGCGGATCGCCTTCAGCGCCGCCGAAGTCAGGGCTTTGGTCCAGCCGTGAACATGCACCATGGTGTCCGGTCCGGCATGATCCGCCAGCACCCTGGACAGCTTTGATCCGGAATCACCGTTCCAGAGTCCGCTGATGAAAGCGTTTTTGCTGTTCGCGTCGCCCCGGCGGATGCTGACCTGCCCGAATAATTCGACGGTGATGCCCGCATGGCGCAGCCGCCCGTCCACCTCCTCTCCGGAACCGGCGGCAAAAACCACCTGGTGCCCGGCGTCCGCCAGCCCTCTGGATTCCGCGATCGCGACCTCGTCGGCCCCGCCTCTCACGGACGCGAAATCATTGCAGATGATAACCTTCATAATATTCTGCCCCCGGTCCCCCGTCCGGGCCATACCGCCCGGTTTACCCGGAATGCGCCGGGGCGGTTTCAGAAAGCCGGCCCGGCGATGGGCGCCTCCTCCGAAGGCTTGGACAAGCCCCGGTTGATCTCCTCCGCCGCGATAAGGGCCAGGCAGAACCAGCCCGAGCGCCACTGGTCGACGTTGTTGGTGATGCCCTGTATCCAGTTGCAGACCCAGAAGGACTGGGCCGCCAGAATAAACACCGCGTTCTCGGGAGTCGATCGGCGGACCTTGTAAAGCAGCGGCGCCACGATCATCAGGCACAGGGCGATGGTCCCCACCACCCCCGTCTCCGCCAGATAGGAGACGTAGCAGTTATGAGTGGGACGGAAAACCCGGTAGAAAAAGGAGCCGTAACCGTTGCCCATCAGCGGCGAGTCGAAAAACATATCCATGCCCAGGTCCCACAGGTGCAGCCGCTTCGACACATTGAGGTCCGCCCCCTCCTCGGTGGTGGCCATCAGTCTGTCCACCAGCACGAAACTTCCCGATCCCTCCTCCCCTCCCATGGTCATGGCCATCATGAGACCCGCCGCCCCGGCCAGAGTGGTGACCCAGATGACGGAACTGCTTCTGCCCAGAATCAGGACCTGCCCTGCCAGAAAGACCATAAATCCGATGGCCACGCCCAGCAGGCCGCCCCGGGAGCCGGAGACCAGGAGCCCCAGCACACAGAGTCCCGTTATGACGATTCCGATGACCCGCATTTTCGGGGAGCCTTTGGAGTAAACAATCCCCATCGCCATAAAAAGCGCGAACGCTAGGTAATTCGCGAACATGTTGGGATTCGGAAAAGTGCCCGTCTGCCGGACGCTGCCGTAAGCGGACGGCAGAAGGCCGGTGACCGAGGCGACAACGATCGCGGCGCAGACCGCGCCCGACATCAGACAGGGCCAGAAATAGGAGAAACCGAGATCCTTGAACAGACCCACCAGCATCAGGAACGCCAGACCCGCGGCGTAAATCTTGACCAGCTCCCGGATGATCGCCTGAAATTCCCCGGAATCCCCGCTGACTCCGGTAATCAGGGACAAAGCCGTCAGGATCGTGAGAAACAGCACAACCTTGCGGACACAGTTGGAGAACTTGAATGCCCCTCCCAGCCGGAATAAATAAATGGGCCCGAAAAGCAGCACAAACGGGTCCGACAGCGACATGTTGAACCCGCCAACCGGCAGGTGAACGGGCATCAGGGCGGCATAAATGGCCACCAGCAAACCCGGAATCAGCACCGCGCCGATTCCCGCTTTTTCAGGCTCCGCCTGCGGCGGCGCGGTGTCTGGGGTGTCCATGGAAAACATGATTTAACAGGGCGGAGGACGGGATTACCGGGTCATCAGTTCCCTGGCCCGCTGGTAGGCGTCGATATACTGGCCCGAAATCAGTTCCGGGAGAAACATGGAATCCGACAGTTCGCAACCGGCCGCCAGACGCTCAATAGTTGGCCGGTCCAGGGCGAGCAGCGCGTCCCCGAGTTCGGCGGGAGTGGCATTTTTGACAAGCACGCCGTTCACCCCGTCAACGATCAGTTCCGCCTGTCCCCCGACATCGGTGGCCACGACGGGGACGCCGAAATTGATGGACTCGATGATCACCCGCGGCAGGGGCTCCTGCCAGATGGCCGGGGCCACCAGACAGTCGATCTTCCCGAAAAAGTCCCTGGGAGTCGTCCATCCCAGAAACTCCGGCTGCACGGTGTCCGCCCAGCTTTTCCATTCCGGGCTCATGTCGTCGCGCATTTTTCCGCCCACCAGCAGCCTGAACTTGCCCTTGGGCTGGGCGGCCAGGCACTGAAGCAGAAGGCCGAAGCCCTTCTTTTCATTGATGGCCCCGAAGTAACCCAGCAGAATCGGTCCTGAAGCCCCGGTGGAGGGCGCTTTCCGGGAACCTGCGGACGGTGAGAACATATTGTGGATCACGCGGGGTTCGGCATTTGGAAAAAACCCGTTCTCCAGATGCCGGTCGAGGGTTTTGCGGCTGTTGCCCACCGCCACCTGCACCTTTTTCGAAAGCCATTTCTTCGGAGCCGCGAACACCTGGCACCTGGCGCAGGGGGTGACACAGTCCTTCCCGTCCTTGAACATGGAATTTTTCGGGCAGAGCAGATGGTAATCCCGCAGGGTGTGCACCACCGGAATCCCCAGCGCACTGGCGGCGGACCACGCCGCGCAGGAAAGGCCTCCCAGCATGTTGGTGTGCAGCACGTCCGGCCTGGTTTCCTTCAGAATCCGGGTCCAGAAGGCGTGCCCTGTGGGATTGTAGGCGTCCAGAAGATGCCAGATCAGTTTTTTCACTCCCGTCGGGCGAACGGGGTGGGAATTGCAGATATTGGGCTGATTGTAGTATTTGATCGTGACCCCGTTCAGGTCCACGCTGTTCTCCGCCCCGTCGCAGGTGGTGGTGACCACGGTGACCTCATTCCCCCGGTCCTTCAGAGTCTCGGCCAGAAACTGCACGGATTTTTCGGCTCCTCCCTCGTGATAAGGATGGTAAAACTGGTTCGCGATGGTGATTCTCATTCCTTGATAAACGTTGATGGGATAGCGTTTCCGGGCTCAGCGGGATCTTTGCCCGTAAACGGATTTCAAAGCCTCCGCGTAGGCCGGACCGCCGAAGGCGGCCTGAACGTGCTGCCGGGAGGCCGCGCAGGCACCCTCCAAGTCAAAATCGCCGGAGGTCATGAACAGCAGCTTTTCGAGAACGGTCCCGTGCTCCGGCTCCACGGTGAAACCGTTGGTCCCGTTAAGGAATTTGTGGGACTCCCCGCGGTCCGACAGCAGCATGGCGCAGCCGGCGGCCAGGCCCTCCAGAACACTCTGGGAGGGAAAATTATCGGTGGAGATCAGCGAGGCCATGATCTTCGACTCCGCAAAAATCCGCGAGGGATCACTGACCCGTCCAATCCACACCTGTCCGGCGGCCACCCCGTCCTCCAGCAGCCCGCTCACCTGCGGCATTTCCTCCCCGTCGCCCAGCATATGGACAAACCAGTCCGGACGCGCTTTGAGAAAATCCCGGGCCACGCCCGCGAACAGGAGGGCATTTTTCCGGGGAATAAAACGGGAGGCGAAGACGATGGCGTTCTTTTTGGCGCTGAATTCCACCGCTGGAATCTCCCCGGCCTTCGGGGCGAACATGGCCGTGCTGTGAGTGGTGGATTTGATTTTCGCCAGCACCGTCCCGGCGGTGGCCTTTTGGAAAGCGTCCCGGACTGTTTTGGTGACAAACAGGAACTGGTCAAAGCGCCGGGCCGCCCAGCGACGGTGCGGACGGCTGAATTTCTGGGCCACCTTGGGGCTGGTCACCTCAAACAGAATTTTGCCTCCCAGCCAGGCCAGACATGACGCCAGAGGAAATGTGGTCATCAGCGCGGAGTGGATATAATCGACTTTATCCGCTTTGAGTTTCCGCCGCAGCCCCAAGGCTGTCCTCAAAATGGCGGCCGGCGCGAATTTGCCCAGATCATTCACTGCGGTCACCCGGCCATTCCGCTCCGCGGCGTCAATCTCCTCCTTAAATTCAGGGCACTCGTGAATCAGCCTGAGCAGCGTTGTATTGGTCACCAGCCGGAATTCCACTCCCGGACAGCTCACCCGGAGAAAAATCCGCACCAGGCGCTTCTCCGCTCCGGAAAGACAGTCACTGAGAACAAGCAGGGCGACGCGCATGAACAAAAATATCAGTTTGTGAATTTATACAGGCCAAGAGTCAGACCACCCGCAAAAACCGCCCACGAAACCGCAAAATTATCGACCACATAACGGCCTGGCGGAGTGGAGAGCATCCGGCATCCGGCCATCAGGGGCACAATATTGATACAGAGAATCTGCGGAAGGTAGGCGCTGACCAGCAGCCCGTTGACTCCATAGCTGGAAATGAGCCACGGCGCGCAGACAAACGAAATGGCGGCCCCGGCCACGGCCCCGGTGGTGGCCACGATGTTGTTGCCGATGGCGGAAATCATCATCGTCTGGGCGAGGAATTTGACTCCCAGGGCACAGACCAGCAGGGCGGCGTTGATGTGGAAGGGAGGCAGCTGCACCTTGCTGTGAATCAGGGTCAGCATCCAGGGGCCGGCCAGCAGAATGCCCAGGTAAATGGCCACCAGCAGATACTGGGACAGCCGGGTCGCCTTCTGCAGCTCGGTGCTGAGCTTGGTGATGGCGCCTTTGGAGAGCAGGCGGGCGAATTTGGGAATCTTGCTTTTCAGCGGCGCCAGACTGATCTGGGAGGCGGTGTCCGTCAGCCGCAGGCAAAGCATCACCGAGGCCGCCAGTTCCGCCGATGAGTTGCGGACAAAAACCAGGGTGCAGAACTGGACGGCGCCCCGGTTGGAGGCGTCGCGCACCAGACTTCTCCAGAAGGGCGTCCACATGGAGTGGAAAATCTCCCCGAACGGAAGCTTGTCCCCCGCGGCGGTCAGATTCCCCTTGGTGGCCCAGAGCAGCAGCACTCTCAGGCGCAGCACCCCGATCAGCCGAAAGGTCTGAATCACCAGCGTCAGCGCAACGATCGAGCCATCAAGATAAAGGCACAGAGCGCCCGCGAGGGAGGAAATGACCGCGAAAAGAGCCTCCCAGCGGTTGGTCAGGGCCACCAGGTTCAGCCCCCGGAGAACAATGCCGTATTTGAAAAAGGCGTTCCGGACGGCTTCCCCCGCGATCAGAATCGAGAAAGCGGTCCAGATGCGGTCTGAGCCCGCGTAACCTGCGGTCAAACCCTCCAGTCCGAACGTTCCGGCCAGTCCCACGGCGATCGCCGTGATCACCGCCAGGATCAGCCCAAAGGAGCTCAATCCCTTGAACAGCCCGCGCAGCAGGTTCCAGTTTTCCTCGCCGCTGGCTTTTTTCTGCCCCGCGCGGAAAGGCTTCAAATCCGCCGCCCCCCCAGCCGCCAGCGCCACCATGCGGGACGCGACATTGGAAAACTGGTCAACGACGATGCTGCTGAAAATAACGGCCGAGCTGAAGAGCAGCCAAGCCGCGACCTCAACCTCCGAAAACCGGTTCAGCAGCAGCGGCAGCACCAGCAGGAGCCGCGCGGACTGGGCCCCCATGTTCGCCCACGAGGTGACCGTCCCCGAATTCCACAGGGACTGCAGCAGGTCGGCCGGCGTGCGGCGCTTTTTGGAGACCGGCTCCCGGGGAGCCGGTTCAGGGGAGGGCATGGCCATGGGCAAATGGAGTCTCGAAGCCGCCGCGCCCTGCTCAGCCGGGAGGCCGCTTTACGATGAACCGGTCCTTCGCGGACCGCGCCTTATCCCTCCCTGGAACTGAAATTGGCCACCACGCCGAGTCCCGCCAGCTTTTTGGCGAGGTTGTTGTAGCCCCGGAGCGCCATTCCCACATTATCAATGCGGCTCTCCCCCTCGGCCAGCAGGGCCGCGAGCACCACCGCCATGCTGCCGCGCAGGTCTGTTGAATTCGCATTGGCGGCCTGGAAGGTCCGGGTGCCGTCCACACGGATCACCGCCGACAGGCCCGCCTCCCACGAAAGGGAGCCCGGAGCGAATTTCTGCAGCTCGTTCAGGTAGCCCACACGCTCGGGGTAGCGGTAATCCACAATCAGACTCCGGCCCGCCCCCTTCATGGCCAGCAGGGTGTAGAAGGGCTGCATGTCGGAGATCACTCCCGGGTGGGTCCCGCAGGCCACCTCGAACGGCTGGATGCTGCCGTGCAGGAAGCATTTGGGCGAAACGTAGGCCGCCGATTTATTCCTGAAAATATCAATGCCCGCGGCCTGAAGGTGGATCAGAGGGATCTCCAGGGACTCGAAAGGCACGTCCTCAATCAGAATATCCCCGCCGGAAAGCGCCGCGTAAATAATCCAGGTGAGAGCCTCGATCCGGTCCGCCATCACCCGGCAGGTCGCCCCGCGGAGGGAATCCACCCCCTCGACCACGATCTCGCTCACTCCATGAACGTGAATGCGCGCGCCCATCAGTTCCATCAGCTCAATCAGATTGGTGATTTCCGGAGTGATGTAGGCGTTCCGGATTCTGGTGGTGCCTTTGGCCACGGCGGCGCACAGAACCGCATTCTCGGTTCCCCCGACCGTCGTGATGGGAAAGACGATTTCGCTTCCCCGCAGTCCTCCCGGGGCGCACCGGATCTCGATGTGATTCTCTTTCAGCAGCACCTCGCACCCCAGGGCCTCCCAGACCATCAGGTGGAGATCATACTTGCGGGCTCCCAGATTGCAGCCGCCCGGATAGGGGATGAAGGCCACCCCGCTGCGGTGCAGCTGACCGGCGGCAAGAAGATAGGTGGTCCGGATCGGATAATTGAAATCGGTGAGGGAGGCGGCGGAAATGTTCCCGCATTTGATCTCCGCCTGATCCGTATTGTCATCCAGGACGATTTCCCCGCCGATATCGGCGATGAACCGCGCTTTGTGCCTGGCATCGACCAGCTCGGTCGGAAAATTGAGAAGCGTGACCTTCTCGGTGGTCAGCATGGCGGCCGCCATCAGACGGGTGCCGGCATTCTTGGCGCCACTCACCCTGACAACACCGGAGGGGGTTTGAGGACCGAGGACGGTCATTTGATCGCGAATCACTGCGGACATATAATATTGATGATTGAAAACTGAAATTGGCCGCCCACACCGGGGACGGCGGGGTTCTGTTTATTTTATGGATGCGAAAAGCCTGTCAAAAATCGGACTCAGGCACAGCGATCCCTCCACCGTCAGGTGATTGGAATCATAATACAGTGCCCTGTTGTCCAGCTCGATCCGGCACAGTCCCTCGGCATCGGACAGGCAGGGAACAGGATCCAGAACAAAGACATTCTCCCCGCCCAGCGCGTCAAAAATTTCCGTGACCCGGGTGTTTTTGCCGTAATGGGCCTCACGGGTCTGCCTCACCCCCGTCAGACCCATTCCCCGCCACGTTCTCTGGGCCAGAACGGCCGGAACCTCAAACTCCGGATCCGGCACATCGTGCAGAAGCCACACCACTTTGCCCGCAGAACGCAGGGCGTTGACTGTCTCCGTGAGGGAGTCCCTCAGCACCAGTCCGGGCTCCTGATCCCTCTTGCCGGGGCGCGCGTCCTTCAGACGGGCCGTTTCACTCCGGTCGCCGATGTAATACCCCCACCGCCCGGTGAGCAGCACATGCCGCGCGGAGGAATGCTGGATGACCTCCAGGACTTTTTTGTTGTATTCCACGGCCTCCATCCCCCGTTTGAGGGGATACCCGCCAATCAGCGGAGGAGTGCCGCTTTTGGTGAAACACCAGCCCAGCGCGTGATGCGTGTCCGCCAGCCGCTCAAGCACCGGAAAGACGGAACGGGCGTGACTGTCCCCCCAGAGCACGAAGTCCGGAGCCTCCGCCGTGCTGCGGCCGATCCGGAAATGGCGGCCCTCCGCCACACTCTTCATGGTGGCGTCCTCGACTTCCGGACGGCTCTGGGCTCCCCGGGCAAAAACCGCGACCTGAGGAGGAATCCGGCTCCAGACGCCCTTGTTCAGCTCAATCAGAACCCCGCAGACCGCGAGCACCGCGGTCGATATCCCCACAAAGGTGAAAATCTGTTTCCGGGTCGAAAATCCCTTCTTCCGGCGGAACGGGGTTTCCACCAGCAGCCAGCTCAGCCAGCCCAGAATGACGGAGGCCGCGATCAGCGCGAACCTCGTCCACACAGGCTCCAGACTGACATTCAGAATTCTCGCAAAAACCAGCACGGGCCAGTGCCAGAGATACAGCGAGTAGGAAATCAGTCCCACCGCCACGCAGGGGCGCCACGACAGGAGCCGTCCCACCAGAGTTGGCCCGTGGCCATTGGCGTAAATAATGCACGCGGTCCCCACGCAGGGAATCACCGCTCCCAGCCCCGGAAAGGTGGTGGCGTGCGTGTAGGCAAAGATGGTCCACACCACCGCCGCCAGTGAGACCATGCTCAGAATTTCGCGGCCCCGCGCGTTGGCGAGGAGTTTCGAGTTCCCAATGAACGCGAGCAGCGAGCCGCAGATCAGCTCCCACGCGCGGGTGGGCAGAAGATAAAAAGTCGCCGTCGGCCATTTGCTGGTGCCGGCCACACTCAGCGCGAAGGACAGGAGAGCCACCAGGATGAACATCCACCTCAGCCAGGTGTCGGATTTTTTTCTCAGAAGCAGCAGCACAATCGGGACCGCCAGATAAAACTGCTCCTCCACCGCCAGTGACCAGGTGTGGAGCAGCGGCTTCAGCTCGGATGGCCCGTCGAAATAACCGGCGACACTCCAGAAGTGAAAATTCGCGCCCATGGCCGCCTGCGCCCAGACCGACCGGCCGAACTCCGCATAGTCATCAGGCAGCAGACAGAACCAGCCCACCACGATGCAGGTGATCACCATCACGCCCAGCGCCGGGAAAATGCGCCGGACCCGGCGTTCCCAGAAAAGAGCCAGACTGAAGGTCCCCTCCACCAGTTCCTTGCGGATGAGGGAGGTGATCAGGAAGCCTGAAATAACAAAAAACACGTCAACACCGACATACCCGCCGGAAAAGCCCAGGCCCGCATGGTAGAAAAGAACGGACAGCACGGCCAGAGCGCGCAGGCCATCGACATCGGGGCGGTATTTGAAGTTGCTCATTTTTCCTGAAGAAAGATCACCTCCGGGTCCAGGCGGACGCCCGTTTCCGCACTGACCCGCGACTGGATCACGGAGATCAGCTCGCGGACATCGGCCGCCGTGGCCCCTCCCAGATTCTCGATCCAGTTCGCGTGCTTGTTGCTGACCTGGGCGGCCCCGATCCGGAACCCTTTCAGGCCGGCCTGCTCCACATAAAATCCGGCGCCCTTGCCTTCAGGCACGGACTTGAACGTGCTGCCCGCCGTCGGCTTGTCCAGAGGCTGCTTGCGCTTTCTTTCATGAAGATGCTCCAGCGTCTCCCTGCTGATCACCGCCGGATCACCGGTCTCCTCCAGCCTGAACCGCGCGCTCGCCACAAACCGTCCGCCGTCCAGCAGATCCGTGTGCCGGTAACACGCGTGCACATCCCCCATGGAAAGCGTCTCCCTCACGCCCCGCAGGGTGATCACCTCAAAATCCTCAGTGACCGAGGACATGTCCCGGGGCCGGAATACGGTGAGGCCCGCATTGACCGCCAGAGCCCCGCCGACCGTGCCCGGAATGCCTATCATGAATTCAAATCCCCGGAATCCCTCGGAGGCCGCGAATTTGGAGAGCCGCATCAGGGAAACCCCGGACTCCGCGTGAATATGGTCCCCCACTCTGCTGAGACCGCAGAGGGAATTTCTGGTCAGAATCACAAGACCCGGCAGTCCCGCATCCGGGATAAGGACATTGGAGCCCCGGCCCAGAAACCAGACCGGAACCTCCTCCTCCTGAGCCCAGCTTAAAAGCGGGGCCAGTTCCGCTCCGGACGGCTCAGCCAGCCAGCGTGCCGGGCCGCCTATTTTCCAGGTGGTGAAGGGAGCCAGGGGCACCAGTTCCCTGACTGGAGCCGCCAACGGGGGAGGAGTCTTCATTTTCAGCTCGGGAAATGACATTCGAAAGGAAATCGGCTCAGGTTCTCACTGATTTAAGCCACTGGGCATTTTGCTGGTACCACTCGACGCATTTGATGAAGCCGGCCTCAGGCGTGGTCTGAGGAGCCCACTCCAGCACCCGCCCCGCCTTGGAGATATCCGCGGCCGTGTCCGTCATGTCGGCGGCATGGAAGGGCTGATAGTCAATGATGGCCTTCTTTCCAAGCGCCCCCTCAATGACGGCAATCATGGTGTTCAGTGAAATCGGGCTTCGGCCGCCTCCGATATTGATGATATCATAGCCAGTGACTTTTTCGCCGGCAAGAATGACCCCGCGCGCGACATCGTTCACATAAGTGAAATCACGGGACTGGGTGCCGTCCCCGTAGAGGGTGATGGGCGTGCCCTCGGCGATCCATTTGATGAACCGGAAAGGGCTCATATCCGGCCGGCCCGCCGGACCGAACACCGTGAAAAAGCGCAGAACGGCGATATCCAGACCGAACAGCTGATGATAGCTGGAGGTCAGCATCTCGGCCGCCTTTTTTGTGGCCGCGTAAGGCGACAGCGGGGTATTCACCGGCAGAGTCTCCACAAATGGCAGGGGCGAACCCGCATACAGCGACGAGGTGGACGCCAGCACCTGCTTTTTCACCCCGTGCCGCCGCTGGCACTCCAGAATATTCAGGGTGCCTTTGGCATTGGTGGAAAGATAGACATGCGGGTTTTCAATGCTGTAGCGGACCCCGGCGCGGGCCGCGAGATTGAACACGGCGTCAAATCCTGAGGAGGCGAAAAGGGCCTCCAGCTCCTCAAGATTCTCGATATCGAGATCGATGAAACGGAATCCCCCGTTCTCAACTCCCCGGCAGCCGGAGTAGACGGAGACCTCATGACTTTCCCCGAGGGGAAACGCGGCGGACCCAAGAAGGTCACCCAGCCGCCAGTCCTTGAGTCTGACATCGTAGTAATCGTTCAGATTATCCACGCCAGTGACATCATGCCCCGCATCAATCAGCTGCCGGCATACCTGAGCGCCAATAAAGCCGGCGGCGCCTGTGACCAAATATCGCATATTTATATATTAGTGAATGAATGTATTCCGGTTTTTCCCGCTATTGGACGCGGAGTTCCGGAGGCGCGGGATTCCCGCGCCGGAGCAGTCCTGGAAAATTACGGGCATGAAATCAGGGAGGGGGGTCTTTGCGGGCCACGGAGGCGGAATGCCATTCCTTCTCCAGCAGAGCCCCCAGCAGCTCGTGGGCGGCCTCGATTGTCAGATGGTGCTCATCAATATACAGAGGAATTCCCTGGCGGGAAATCTCATAATTGCCGGCGGCGGGATTCTGGAAATAGGGGGAAGGATCAAGAAACACCGCATTCCGGCCGTCCGGGCTGCTTTTCAGCTCGTAAAACAGCTCATTGGCGGCTTTGTAAGCTTCCATTGTCTGCTGATAGGGCGCAGTGTCCGCGCCGCTCAGCATATGGCGCACCACCAGCTTGGGGACGTCCATTTTATGGCTGGGAACCTGCATCAGCACCCACACCGCCGCGCCCTCAGCATGCAGGGCATTGATGGTGTCCACCAGCGCTTTTCTGAGCACCGCGCGGGGGGAGGCCAGAGTATCCCGTTCCCATTTGCAGGCCAAGACCACGTTTTGCACCTGATGCGCGCGCACATAGTCCAGCACTGCGGCGGCCCATTCCACAGTCCTTTCGTTGAGCCCGTTGGGCTCCCGGGTCCAGTAATTCACCAGCGGGGCGGTCGCGGAATAGGTGATGGATCTTCCGGCCAGTCCCCGTTTCCGGCAGAAGTCATCAAACGCCGGCAGTGAGGAGCGGGCGTGACTGTCCCCCCAGATCACCAGGCTGACAGGCTTGCCGGGAGTTGGATCCCCGATTTTCCGGATGCGGTCGGCGGCAATGTCCGCAGGCTGGTTGTTGTCCACGGAAAACCGCTCATAGGCCTTGTAGTAAACCTCCATCACCTCATCGGGATACCTGGACGGCACGCCTTTCTTGTAAAACAGCCCCAGGGCCATCACCAGACTGGCCGCCATGCCGACAGCGGCGAAGGTCAGAATCTGTTTGCGGCTGCCCGCGATTTTGCGCGTGCGGAAAGGCGTCTCGATATATTTCCAGGAAAGAATCCCGAGAATCACCGAGAGCGCGATGAGCCCCAGACGGTCCACGACGGAAAGGGTGCCCAGCTTCCAGTAGGTGGCAAAGACAAAGACCGGCCAGTGCCACAAATATAACGAATACGAAATCTGTCCGACGAAAACCAGGGGTTTGGACGACAGCAGAGTCCCGGCGGCGGTCGTGTAATTCTCGTCGTCCTTAACCCGCGCGTTGGCGATCAGCAGCAATGCCGTGCCGAGGCAGGGAGGCAGGGCCGCATAACCGGGAAAAGGGGTGCCGGGCGTATACAGAAAACAGGGAAGCGCGATGAGCAGAAGTCCCGCAGCTCCCAGAATCTCCCGCATGCTCCGCTTTTGGATCAGGGCCGCAGTCGGGAAAACAGCAATCGCCGAACCCAGCAGCAGCTCCCAGGCGCGTGACGGCAGCAGGAAGAAGGCGGCGGCGGGATATTTGCTGACCGAGAAAATGCTCAGTGCCAGACTGGCCCCTCCGGCCAGCAGCACCAGCCGTCGGAGCAGGGCAGTCCTGGATCCGCTCGTGTAGCGGTAAACCAGCAGCAAAGCCACCGGAACCACCATATAAAACTGCTCCTCCACGGCCAGGGACCATGTGTGGAGCAGGGCCTTCTCGTCAGAGGCCCCGTCAAAATATCCGCTGTTCCGCCAGAAGAATATGTTGGCCGCGAAGACGGACTGCGCGATGGCCGCTTTGGCCAGGGCCAGATAATCCTTGGGCAGCAGAATGAACCACGCCGCCGCCAGCGTCACCAGCACCATGACAATGAGCGCCGGCATCAGCCGCCGCGCGCGCCGCTCCCAGAATTCGATCAGGGAGAATTTCCCTTTCTCAAGGTCCTTGAGAATCAGCGTGGTGATCAGATAGCCCGACAGCACGAAAAACACATCCACCCCGACATACCCGCCGGGAAGAGCCAGGTGCGAGTGAAACACGATCACCATCAGCACCGCCAGCGCTCTTACCCCGTCGATGTCGCTCCTGTAATTCATCGCTTATTTCAGTGCGGGACCATTACCAGGTCCCACAGTATCAACCATTCAGCAGTTTTTATTCCCGGATCCGCCCGAGGCGGGAATTTTCGGGATCAAATTCTTCAGCTTTCTGATTTTAAAAATTTGATGGCATTAAAAAGGGAACGCCCGCTGCCAAAGCGGGCGTTCCCATCGGATTACAGCGCGCTTTTGCCCACCGCCTGGACCTTGAAGCCGATTTTCCGCAGGGCGGCATGATCAAGCAGATTTCGTCCGTCGAAGAGGAAGGCGGGTTTGCACATGTTGTCGTGGATTTTCTGCCAGTCGAGGGCACGGAACTCGTCCCATTCGGTCAGCACGGCAAGGCCATGAGCCTGTTCCGCCGACGCGCAGGGATCGGATGTGCATTCCAGATTCCGGTCCATCGTCTCCCGCGGCACTCCCAGATAAGCAAGGTCCTCCCGCATCTGCGCGAGGCTGACCTGCGGGTCGTGCACCACCACGCGGGCCTGCTCCATGAGGAGGTCGCGGACAACGTAGATGGCGGCGGATTCGCGGGTGTCGTTGGTGTCTTTTTTGAAGGCAAAGCCAAACACCGCGATTTTTTTGCCGGAAACCGTGTTGAACAGAGTCTGCACAATCAGACGGCTGAACCGGGTCTTCTGCCAGTCATTCATTTTGATCACCTGGTCCCAGTAATGGGCGACTTCAGGCAGACCGAAATGCTCGCAGAGATAAGTGAGGTTCAGCACATCCTTCTGGAAACAGGATCCGCCGAAGCCCACGGAGGCTTTGAGGAATTTCGGGCCGATGCGGGAGTCCGTGCCGATGGCGCGGGCAACCTCATCAACATCAGCGCCGGTCCGCTCGCAAAGGGCGGAAATGGAGTTGATGGATGAAATCCGCTGGGCCAGGAAGGCATTGGCCACCAGTTTCGAAAGCTCCGAGGACCACAGATTGGTGCGCAGAATCCGTTCCGCCGGCACCCATCGCTTGTAAATCGAGGCCAGAGTCTCGATGGCCGCGAGCCCCTCCGGCGTCTGTTCGCCGCCGATGAGAATCCGGTCCGGCAGCTCCAGGTCGGCCATGGCGGTCCCTTCCGCGAGGAATTCGGGATTCGACAGCACTTGGAATTTGCCGTTCTTGGAGTTGGCGCGCAGCACGGTGAGCAGGGCTTCGGCGGTTTTCACCGGAATGGTGCTCTTCTCCACCACGATCTTGGGCCCTGTCGCCTCCTCGGCGATTGTTCTGGCGGCAAGCTCGATGTATTTGAGGTCCGCCGCACGGCCGGCTCCGGCTCCGTAACTTTTGGTGGGGGTCCCCACGCTGACAAAGATAATGTCAGCATCCCGGATTGCCTGGCGCACATCCGTGGAGAAAAACAGGTTTCTCCCCCGGGCGCTGAACACAATTTCGTCCAGACCGGGTTCATACACCGGCAGAGTGTCCGAGTTCCACGCGGCAATTCGGTTTTCATTAACGTCCGCCACCGTCACTTCGATGTCAGGACATTTCGCGGCGATCATGGCCATGGTGGGACCTCCCACATAACCGGCTCCAAGGCAGCAGAGTTTCATCGTAAGGTTATAGTATCAGAGCTATGGGTTGAAGTTGAATTTTCTGCCAATTTTCGACGGAAATAGTTAATAGTGAGATCCAAACCCTCCTCCAACGGTATGGTGGGCTCCCAATTCAGTTCTTTTTTTGCCAGACTGATGTCCGGTTTACGCTGCAGAGGGTCATCGGCGGGCAGGGGCAGAAAAACAAGCTTTGACGGCCCTCCCACTTTTTTCAGAACCGCCTCAGCCAGTTCCAGCATGGTGTATTCCCCCGGATTCCCGAGGTTGACCGGACCTGTGCAGCTGCCGTGCTCCATCAGACGCAGAAATCCCTCAATCAGATCGTCCGAGTAACAAAAACTCCGGGTTTGAGAGCCATCCCCGTAAATAGTAAGGTTCCGCCCCTGAAGGCACTGCACAATGAAATTTGACACCACACGGCCATCATCAGGCAGCATCCGCGGGCCATAAGTGTTAAAAATTCTGGCAACCCGGATTTCAACGCCATTATTACGATGATAATCGAAAAATAATGTTTCCGCACAACGCTTCCCCTCGTCATAACAGGAACGAATGCCAATGGGATTCACACTTCCACGATAGCTTTCCGGCTGCGGATGCACTTCCGGATCCCCGTAAACTTCGGAGGTGGAGGCCTGAAAAACACGGGCTTTCACACGTTTCGCGAGCCCCAGACAGTGAATAGCCCCTAAAACCGAAGTTTTAACAGTTTTAATGGGATTATGCTGATAATGAACCGGGCTGGCGGGACAGGCCAGATTATAAATCCGGTCCACCTCCACCCGGAAAGGCTCCGTCACATCATGACGCATCAATTCAAACCTTGGATTGCCCAAATGATGCGCGACATTTTCTTTCCTCCCGGTGAAAAAATTATCCAGACAGATAACCTCATGCCCCTGAGCCAGCAGTCGATCAATAAGATGGGAGCCAAGAAATCCGGCACCGCCTGTGACAAGAATACGCATTTTCAGAACAATTCAGCTTAAGAGGACTATTCCTTTTCCGCGGCGTCAATGCATGCAGAATGGAGGATTCCACTTGGAACAAAGCCTGCTTTCAGATTTTTCACACCCGATTTTCTATAATTTTTCGTGCAATCCTGTTGAATTCCGGTCACGCTGCCGCCCTTGGTCAGAAGGAGCGACCATGCGGAAAATTCATAGATATCACAGTAAGTCAAGGACTTATGCGTTTTTCTCAGATGGCTGTCCTGAGAATAGTGAAATTTCAGTAAAATGGGACTCTCCTCTGTAATTCCGCTCAATGAGGCAGTCTTGCGGACCAGATTCAAAATGAAAAATCGTCCCCCTTAACCATTATTAAATGCTTTTAGTAATATTCACACGCTTTACATCCGGCCCAACTGCCGAGTGGCAAAAAAAGCGTTCCCGGGACTGATGCGTGCGCTTGAAATGTGACGGGCGGTTACTCACAGAAATTGGCTATCGTGTTGACTCTGAACCTCTGATGCAATTTCCTTACCAGGATTCACACAATTTTTCCAATTCACCCAATTTTCCCAAACAGCAACCGGAATTGACCAAATCCCTGTGAATTTTTTGTAAAAAACTTATGCCTCCCATATATCATTTCCAAGTCTAAATCACTATGGGTTTTTTCACAAAAAATTCTTTCATACCGAATAAACAGCAATGAACAGATATCGTAATAGCAGAAACCATTCCGGAAATTTGACTGATTTGATCCGCGCGAAAAAAACCTGCCGGGAGGTCTTCACTTCAAACTCCTAATTCCCGCCGTCCTGAAGAATCGTTCAACTCACATATACCCGGGAACGCATATTGCTTCAACTGAAGGAGCCCCTGATTGAACAGGACTCGAAATTCATCCAGTCAACGGCGGTTACTGGACTGCGTAACGTGACCCTGATATGCCTTTAAAATAAGTCAGAAATGAAATTTCAGACAGAGGCGGGGTCTCCGAAGATGGCCCGGGCCTGCTGAGTGTCGCGGGCGATCTGGGCTTTGAGGGCATCGAGGGTTTCCATTTTGACCTCGTCCCGAAGGCGCTGGACAAAGCGGACTTCGACGCTGGCGCCGTAGATGTCGCCGGTGAAATCGAAGAGGTGAACTTCAAAGTGACGGACGACGGCTCCGTCCTCGACGGTGGGACGCAGGCCGAGATTGGCGACTCCGAAATACTGGCGGCCTTCGACCAGGGCTTTGACGGCATAAACGCCGATGGGCGGCAGCTGCTCGGCTTCCAGCGCGAGGTTGGCGGTGGGGAATCCGAGTTTGCGGGCCAGCTGACGGCCGTGGATCACGGAGCCGAGAATGGAATACTCGCGCCCCAGCAGCCGGGCGGCGGCGGCGAAGTCCCCGCGCTCGACGGCAAGACGGACGCGGGTGCTGCTCACGGGCTCGTCAGCGACGATGACCGGGGCGACGCCGAAGACATTGAATTTGTGGACATGTCCCAAAGCGGTGAGGGTCGCCAGATTTCCGCTGCGTCCATGCCCGAAAACCCAGGACCGCCCGACCGTGATGCTGCCCAGGGCGGACGCGGCGCTGCTGATTTCCCGGATGAAGGCGTCCGGCGAAAGCGCGGCCAGGGCTTCGTTGAAGGGAATGATCAGCAGATGCGAGACGCCCAGGCGCTCAAGGATCAGCTGCTTGTGGTGTGTGGAGGTCAGCAGGCGTGGCGCGGTCTCCGGGCGCAGGACTTTCATCGGGTGGGGATCAAAGGTCACCACCACCGCCGTGCCCCCATCCGCCGCCGCCGTGGACTGGGCCCGGCGGATGACCTCCTGATGCCCCAGATGCACTCCGTCAAAAAACCCCACCGCCAGATGCACCGGGCCGGGGACGGCCGTGAGTTCAGGGAGGGTGGAGAGGGTGTTCATGGTGGAGAGTGAGGGGAGGAAGGGGAGGCCGTTATTTGATATTGGTTATTAGACGGAAAGCTGGAAAAAGGCTGAAGCCCTGAGGTTGAATCCAATAACGAATAACCAGTAACTTCGAAACTCAGACGCCCCGCAGGCGGCTGACGTCGCGCAGTGACAGGAGCCTGCCCAGGAGATCCGCGCGGGGAGCGGTTTTCAGCTCGTCGAAGGTGACGACTTTGCTGAGGTCGAATTTCCCGCTGCGGGTGCGGCGCAGGCCGGCCATGTGGCCACAGGTGCCGAGGGCGTTGCCGATGTCGTGGCAGTAGGTGCGGACGTAGAATCCTTTGCTGCAGACGACACGGAAGTCAATGTCCGGCAGGGCGATGTTTTTGATCTGGTGGTGGTAGATGGTCACCAATCGTTTTTCGCGCTCAATCTCCACACCCTGGCGCGCCAGTTTGTAGAGGGGCACTCCGTCCTTTTTGATGGCGCTGACCATCGGAGGGAGCTGGTAGAAATCGCCCCGGAACTGGGCGAAGGCGGCTTCTATCTCCTCGGGTTTGAAATCGGGGACAGGCTTGGTTTCAAGGACTTCGCCCTCGGAATCCTGGGTGCTGGTGGAGGCCCCGAGGCGCAGGGTGCCCTCGTATTCCTTTTCCTCGGCCATGAGCAGGTCCTGGATCTTGGTGGCGCGGCCCACCACGAGGATGAGCAGGCCGGTGGCCATGGGATCGAGGGTGCCGCAGTGGCCGATCTTTTTGGTGCCGAGCGCGCGGCGCGCGACGGCGACGACATCGTGGGAGGTCATGTCCTGGCCTTTGTCGACCAGCAGGACGCCGTCGATTTCGGGATCAGGAGAACGTTTCATTGAGGGCTTGGAATATACGGGATTGAGCATCGGAAAGGGGACCGGCCAGACGGGCGCCGGCGGCCATGGGGTGTCCTCCGCCACCAAAGCGGGCGCACACGCGGCCAACATCGACGGAGGGATCTTTGGATCGGAGACTGAGACGGATTTTGTCGCCATCGCCGGGCAGTTCCTCGAAAGCGGCGGCAACAATGACGCCCTGAATGCTGCGCAGGTGGTCGATGAGACCTTCCGCGTCCTCGGGTTTCATGCCCACGCTGTCGGCAAGTTCACGGGTCAGCCCCCAGGAGGCCACGCGGCCATTGTGGGTGATCTGCATGCCGTTCAGCAGACCACGCAGCAGCTCGACGCGGCGCAGCGGGAAACTTTCGTAAGTCTCGCGGGCGAGGTCATAGACTTTGACCCCGGCGCGGATGAGGGCGGCGCCGATTTCGTAAGTCCTGGCGGTGGTGCCGGAGTATTGGAAGGAACCGGTGTCCGTGGAAATCGCGACGTACAGATTGTCGGCGATTTCCGGCGTGATGGGCAGGCCGGCTTCCGTCAGGAGATCGAACATGATCTCGCCGGTCGCGGGCGCGCCGGGATTGATGTGATGCAGATCGCCGTAACCCTCGTTGGAGACGTGGTGGTCGATATTGATCCACTGTTTCGTCCCGGCCAGAGCGGCCAAAGCGTTGGCTCCAAGGCGCTCCCGGTTCGCGCAGTCCACGGCGATGGCGGTTTCCACCTCAATGACCTGGCCGGGCTGCGCCCACTCCAGAAGTTCGGATCCTGGCAGGAATTTCAGCGTGCTGGGCAAAGGATCCTCGTTGATGATGCGCACCGTTTTCCCCAGATTTTTCAAAGCCATGCCCAACGCCAGCGAGCTGCCGATGGCATCCCCGTCCGGCCGGTAATGGCTAAGCACGGCAAAGGACGAGCCGGCGCGGAAAAGCTCAGCCAGATGGGCGAAGGAGGTGTTGGTGCGGAGGCTCATGGGGAAAAGAAATTGTATTAGAGGAGGCGATGAGGCAAACGACGGGAAGCTTTGTCTCAGCGCAGGCCTCAGCCTAACTATTTAAATTTGCAGGCAGCGGATTGGCTCGCCAGGAAAGAGGCTCATCAGCGCACTGTAGCCAGCGGAGAAGCTTTTGACCCAACCGGTTGATCGCCGCAGCCTCAGCCGGAACATAGAAATGAGCGGAGGGAGTGAAGCGCCTCGCCGGATGGTCATGGACCGCAAATTCGATCGCCGAATGCCCCGGTCCATCATAAAGAAACGACCGGATGAGGAGATGATAAGCGGGTTCAGAAGAGTGAGCCCCCTGCTCAAATTTCGCTTCATCATGAACATCCCTTGGGAAAGTGAGAAGAGCCTCGGCAAAGGGAGCCAGTTCCATCGGATGGGTGTAAAAATCGAAGGTCGCGGCAAAGCGCCCATTGCTGGCAGTGACTTCGACTTTCCAGCATTCGTCGTCATAGCCAAAGCGGCGCAGAGAAATACCGGGTTCATTCACAGAAAACAGGCAACAACTTCTACCGGCGGGTGCGGCGGCGCAGCGGCGGGGAGCTTTCTCCGGCTTCGGGCTCTTCCTCCCCGTTCTCGTGCTCCTCCTCGTCCTCGATGTCTGTTGCCGCAGCAGCGGCAATTTTCGGCGCGGCGGCCGGAGCTTCCGCAGGCACAGCAGCACCCGTTTTGTCGGGCGCGGCGGTTTCGTCGGCGGGGGGCTCGGGGTTGAGGATGGCGGATTCGACAAGTTGTTTGTCGATTTCCTCCATAAGCGAAGTCACGCGCACACCGCGCTCCACGCTGTGGTCCAGCTTGAAATGCAGATGCGGGGTGTTGCGCAGGATGACCCGTTTGGCGAGACGCGAGGACAGGAGTCCGCGCGAGGCGTTGAGCTGATCGACGGCGGCCTGCTGCTTCGAGGGCGAGCCGATGACGCCGATAAAAATGTGGGCATTGCGCAGATCCGGCGTGAGATCGACATCATTGATGGTGACCAGCACATCCGGGAAGGCGTGGTCACGGGCAATCATGGTGCCCAGCTCGTGCTGGATGAGAGAGCGCACTTTGGCGACTCGGTTCGTCATGAGGGTCTTGGTTTTGGGGAAAGAAGGATGAGAATCAGAGGCTGGCACCGGGAGAAGGCCGGTTGTCTGTCCCGGCTTGGCCGACCGTGCGGTTCCGGAGGTTGCTGGCCGCCTCATGAATGGCTGTCAGAGAATGCTCTTCAAAAAGCGTGCTCTGCCAGCGGGTATAATCGAAAGGCTCCCTGAGGATCAGGGCGATAAAACGCTCCGCCTCGACGGTTCCAAGCGAAGCGGAGAGAGCAGTGATGCCCTTTACGCGAATCTCAGTGTCAGTCATCATGGGAAGAGGAGGTAAAGTCGAAGTCAACAGGGTTAACGATCGCAAAATTTGAGATGAGAGCAGCCTTTTTAAGAATGCCGGCGTCGGTGGTCAGGAATACCGAACAACCCGCTTCGATGGCGCATGCGAGATGAATGGCGTCTTTGTCCCTGAACCCGAACTCACGCATCCGCCGGGCCTGCGACAGAATAACGTCCGAACCGGAGACATCGACCACAGCCAGATTCCGCCACGTTGAAATGCTGATTCTGCGGTCCTCATACGGATTCGCTCCGTTCTCGAAATCCAGCATGTAAGACCACGCCAGCTGAAGTCCACCGTTTCGAATCCGTTGCTGGATGGCCAGTTTTGCCTCTGTCTCCAGCAGGATTCTAACCTGCGACTGATCATCGAAGGGTCGGTTGAAACAGCAGTTATCAAGGTAGATAAGCAAAATTCACCAAATTAAAAGAACAGCAAGCCAAGTGGATCGGGTGATCCACGGCTTAGTCGAGGGAAGAGGAAAACGGCTGAAGCGGAATCGTTTAGAGCGTTTGGGCGATCTTTTCGAGTTCGTAACACTCGATGATGTCGTTGACTTCGTAGTCATTGAAGTCGCCGAGGCGTATCCCGCATTCCATGCCGTTCCGGACTTCCGCGACGTCGTCGGTGAACCGGCGCAGGGTCTGGAACCCGCCGTCGTAAACCGGCTGCCGGCCGCGGAGCACGCGGGCCCGGGCGTTGCGGACGAGTTTGCCGTCCGTGACCACACAGCCACCGGCGCGGCCGCGCTGGATCTTGAAGACCTGCTTGACCTGGGCGTGACCGATGACTTTTTCCCGGGTCAGCGGGTCCAGCAGGCCGAGCATGGCCTCCTCCATCTGATCGAGGAGCTCGTAGATGATGGAATACAGCTTCACCTGCACGCCCTCGGCCTTGGCGGCTTTGACGGCTTTCGGTTCGACCTTGGTGTTGAATCCGACGACCACCGCGTTGGAGGCGGAGGAGAGCAGGATGTCGCTTTCCGTGATCGGGCCGACGGCGCTGAGGACGAAGTCGATGCTGACCTTGTCGGATTTGATCTCCTTCAGCTGGCCGATGATGGCTTCCAGCGAGCCCTGCACATCCGTTTTCAGGATGAGGCGCAGGGACTTGCGTTCGGAGCCCTTCATGTCCTGGAAGAGACTTTCGAGGGAGGCGCGTTTCGGAGCGGCGAGCTTGCCGGCGCGGAGGTCGGCGGTGCGTTCGTCGCTGAGTTTTTTGGCGTCGCGCTCGTTATCCATCTCGACGAGTTCGTCGCCGACATTGGGGATCGAGGAGAATCCGGTGACCTCCACAGGCATCGCGGGGCCGGCTTCCTTCACGGGGCGGCCACGGTCATCGACCATGCTCTTCACCTTGCCGTAGTGCGGGCCGCAGATAAAGGAGGTGCCGATACGGAGGGTGCCGGTCTGGGGAATGATGGTGGCGGTGGGGCCGCGGCCGGGCTCGATGCGGGACTCAATCACCATGGCGCGGCAGGCCGCTTTGGGATTGGCGCGGAGTTCGAGAATTTCGGCTTCCAGCAGGGCGCGCTCCAGGAGTTCGTCGATGCCGATTTTCTTGGTGGCGGAAACGGCGACCACGCCGATTTCACCACCCCAGTCCTCGGGCGACAGGTCGTTTTCCTGAAGCTGGCGCTTCACCTTGTCGAAGTCGGCACCGGGCAGGTCGCACTTGTTCATGGCCACCACGATTTTGACTTTGGCGGCCTTGGCGTGAGCGATGGCTTCCTTGGTCTGGGGCATGATGCCGTCGTTGGCGGCGATGACGAGGACCACGATGTCGGTGATCATCGCGCCGCGGGCCCGCATCGCCGTGAAAGCCGCGTGACCGGGAGTGTCGAGGATCGTGACCTTCTGGTCCTTGTAGTCAATGCTGTAAGCGGCAACGCCCTGCGTGATGCCCCCGGCTTCCCCGGCCGCCACACGCGACTGACGGATGGCGTCGATGAGGCTGGTCTTGCCATGGTCCACGTGGCCCATGAAAGTGATAATCGGAGCGCGGGGCTTGAGGGTTTCCTCCGGTTCCTCGACGGGAGCGACGGGAGCCTGGATGATTTCCTCAACCTTGTGCACGCCGCCGCCTTTTTCGCGCTTTTCACGCTCAAAGATGAAGTCGTGTTTTTCGCAGATTTTGGCCGCGATATCCGGCTCGATGGAGACGCCGGGATTGGCGAAAATATCCAGCAGCATCAGGTCCTTGATGAGCACAAAAACCTTGAGTCCCATGCGGTCCGCAAGATCGCGGACGATGATGGGCGGCTTGATGGAAATGACGCGGGGATCGTCCGGCTCGGCATCCTCCACAGTCGGCGCCGCTTCCGGCACTGGCGGAGTCAGATTGACGGTGACCGGTGCGGGCTCCGGTTCAACTTCAGCCGCAGGCTCCGGCAAAGGAGCCGGCTTGCCGCTGAGGGGCACGATGGGACTGATACCGGCGGGACGGCGGCGCACCTTCGGCTTGTCATCGTCAATGAGGGAGAGAACCTCCTTTTTGACAATGGGAGCGGGAGCGGGAGCCGGTTCCGGCTCTGCCGCAGGCACGGTGCCGGGCTTGACCCGGTTTCGCTTCGGTTTCTCGCCGATGAGGTCAAGAGTATCGGCTTTTTTCACCTCCAAAGGCGGAGCGGATTCAGTCCCGGCGGTGGCAGTGGCTGGACGCGCAACTGTTTTCCGCGCAAGAGTGGCGGAGGAGTCGGGACCGGAATGGCTCGTGGATTTGGATTTCGCGGGCATGCGCTAAGTGGGGTGCCTTCATGGCGTCAGCCGGGCAGGTTTGCAACCCCGGTTATTGTGCGGCGGCTGCCGCGGGTTTGGCCTGAGCTTTGGCCACAATGGCCGCCGCCTCCTCCGGAGAAACACTCAGCACATCCACAATATCCGAGGCGTCCGCCGTGGCGATGACCTCCAGACTGTTCATGCCGCTGGTGACGAGCGCTTCCGCCAGTTCGACCTCGATGCCCAGCTGGGCGGCGAGTTCGGAGGCGGCATTGTGCACGCGGCCCACGAATTTCTCGTGGGCGCTCTCGTCGCGCTCCACCTGCACGTCCCAGCCCATGAGGCGGTTCGTCAGGCGGACGTTCTGGCCATGACGGCCAATGGCTTTGGAAAGTTCATCCTCGCGCACTTTGGCGAAGATGCGTTTGTTGACCGGATCGATGGTGATCTTGTCGTCCGCGATAGTCGCGGGTTTGAGCGCGTCCTTCAGGAACTCCTTGGGATTGTCGCTCCACTTGATGATGTCCACCTTCTCGTTGTTCAGCTCGCGGACGATATTCTTCACCCGGGCGCCGCGCATTCCCACGCAGGCTCCGACGGGGTCCACTTTGGAGTCCGCGCTGTAGACGGCAATCTTGGTGCGGTAGCCGGCCTCGCGGGCGATGGCGCGGATTTCCACGGTGCGGTCGGCGATTTCGCTGACTTCGCTTTCGAAGAGGCGTTTTACAAAATTCGGATGGCTGCGGCTGAGGATGATTTCCGGGCCCCGGACACCATTCTCGACGGCCACCACATAAACCCGCAGGCGGTCGCCAATATTATAGTCCTCCGTGGCCACCCGTTCCTTCTTGGTCATGATGCCCTCGAACTTGCCAAGATCCATGACCACGTCGGATTTTTCAAAGCGGCGCACGGTGCCATTGACGATATCGCCGGCACGGTCCTTGAATTCCTCGTAAATCAGAAGTTTCTCCTCCTGGCGGATGCGCTGCATCATGGCCTGGCGGGCGGTCTGCGCGGCAATGCGGCCCATGTCCTTGGGAGTCACATCCACTTCGATCTCGTCGCCGAGTTCCGCCGTTTTTTTGATTTTGCGGGCGGTGGTCAGAGCCAGCTCATCGTAAGGCGCGACCACACTTTCCACGACCATCAGTTTGGCCTTGGCCTTGATGCCGCCTTTGACGGGATCAATATCAATGCGCAGATCCCGGGCGGGGCCGATCAGCTTTTTCGTGGCCGTAAGAATGGCGGAGGAAAGAGCCTCGATCATCTTGTCGCGGCTGATTCCTTTTTCCTTTTCGTAGTATTCAAAGACGGCGAGAAGTTCGCTGGTCATATCGGCGGGTCGCTGGAAATAAAAAAAACGGGAAAAACTTCCCGTCTCTCAAAGTGCTTGAGCCAGCATACCCTACAAACTTAACGAGTCAAGGCGGGTAATGACAAAAAAATTCCCGCCACACGAAGTCCCGTGTGAAAGATCTATGGCACCGCTGTGGCCGCGGCTGCTGCAGGAACCGGAAAGAACGAGAGGGATTTGGTGGAGCCTAGCGGATTCGAACCGCTGACCCCTTGCATGCCATGCAAGTGCTCTACCAACTGAGCTAAGACCCCAAATCCCTGAGTTTTGACGCCCGGAGAGTGGATTCATAACGCGTCATCGGCGTCTGCCAAGTGTTTTTTTCGATTTTGTGTAAATTTTGGAAATGAGCGGGAAAACAGGCCGGTGCAGGAGCACGAAGAGCGGAAAGAAAAGAGATTTGAACAGAAGGAAGCAAAGAAAGCGAAGGAGGAAGCCGGAGATATTGTCCGGCCAAAGGTCTTCCCAACCCGGAAAAACAGGTCCTATAAGTCCTATAGGCCCCATTCCCAAGGGGATGGGAAAACGCCGTTTTTCCGGAAAAAGCGAAATCCCGCATTCCATATGTCACCTTTTGCCGAAAACCGGAGGCTGCTTTGAACCTGCCTGGATTTTGCCCATGAACCCGCCCTCCCCTGCCCCCTTTTCTCCCGCTCCGGGTGATGGTCCGGCCTGGGAGCTGGCGGCGGATGCGGCGCTGGCACTGGCCGCCGCTGTCCCGGACCGCGCTGGAAAGGAGGCTTTTGTGGAAATTGTCCGCCGCCACCAGACTGCCGTCGGCGCGGTCGCCTGGAGCGTCACCGGCCGCATCGGGCTGGTGGATGACATCGCGCAGGAGACGTTTTTCAAAGCCTGGAAACGCATGGCCACCCTGCGGGAACCGGCGAAACTGCGGGCCTGGCTGACACGGATCGCTCACGACTGCGCGGTGGATGCGATTCAGGGCGAAAAATCCCATCTTCCCCTGCATGAGCCCGCTCCGGGTCTGCCGGCGGTCTGCGGTTCCCCCGCCCCGGACCGGGCGGCGGCGGAAGCCGAGGAGGAGGCGCTGGTCTGGTCGTCGCTGGCGGCTTTGCCGGAGACGCTGCGGACGCCTCTGGTATTATATTACCGTGAAGGCCAGTCCGTGGCGGCGGTGGCGGAGGCTCTGGACCTGAGTGAGGATGCCGTGAAACAACGGCTTTCACGCGGACGGCAGGCGCTGCGCGCGGCGGTGGAAACGCGCATCGAGACGGTGCTTGGGCGCATCCAGCCTTCGGCCCTGCTGATCGCCACCATCGCGGCGGGCATCGGACTTTTGTCCAAACCGGCGGCCATCGCGGCGGGGGCGACTTCAGGCGTGATCACTATCGGATCAGCCGGATCAGCCGGATCTGCGGGCGGCGCGACGGCTGCGGCCGGGAGTGCGGCCACCACCACCGCAGCCGGTTCAGCGGCCGGCGCGGCGGGGATTTCCACTTTTATGACAGCGACCACCTGGCTTGCCGCGGCCATCACCCTGGCGGCATTTCTCCCTGTCGGCTGGAAAACCGGCGGACCCGACGGCACGGGAGGCGGCCGGTCGGCCGCCTCCGCTTTGTCAGGATCTCCGGCGGCCCCCACCGATCCTTTCGCTGCTTTTCCCAACAGCAGACTCCTCGCGGAGTGGCGGCGGCTGCACCTCGTCCATGGTTCGGATGCCGCCGCCATGCCTTCGCTTTACACGGCCATCCAGTCGGAGAACGACGGCTTTCACCGCGACTCCCTGACGCTGGCCCTGATGGCCGAATGGGCGGCGGTGGATCCGGAGAGCGCGTTCCGGTTGCTGTGGTCCGAAAAGAAAAAACAGAACCACGCGGCCCTGATGCTCCGCGAGTGGCTGAAGCGCGCTCCTGACCAGGCCTCCGCCCATCTTGCCGCGAACCTCAGCGGTGCGGAATCTCTCGCCGCCGTCCTCATGCCGGACATCGCCAGTTTCGCGCCGGATCACTTCATGGCCTTGTTTTCCAGCCTGCCGGATCCAAAGCAGGGAAAATATGCTCCTCCAGGGCTGCCGCCGCAGATTGCTGAGGCCTTCGAAATCTTCGCCCGCAGTCATCCGGAAACCGCCGGAGAGGCTCTGCCGCTGCTGAAAGGCGAGATTCTGGTGAACTCCCAGGTCACCATCGCCACCCTCATGGCCGCCAAAGACCCCGCCGCCGCCATGGACTGGGCGGCGGCGCTGGATCCAAAAACCGGCCAGGAGCGGGCGGTAAAAGCCGTTGGCCGAGCCTGGGCGCTGACCGACCCCGCCGCCGCCATCCGGCACCTGCCGCCTGGGTTTGATCCGGATGAGGCCGCCCGCATTCTGGGAGTCGCCGGTGGAAATGATCTGCCCGGCGCTTTGCGGCTGTGGAGGGAAAGTGCGGAACAATTCACGCCCCTCGCCCGCC
The DNA here is from genome assembly GCA_040386695.1 of Verrucomicrobiota bacterium. Taxonomy (GTDB): domain Bacteria; phylum Verrucomicrobiota; class Verrucomicrobiia; order Verrucomicrobiales; family V1-33; genus CAIZWU01. Next base: position 31,681 of record JAZKFB010000056.1, on the reverse strand, counting down.
CGGCCATGGGACAGGCAGTGGCGGAGAGTCTGCAAAAAGATCCTCTGGCCACCATCCGGCTGCTTTCCGGCGAGTCCCCGGAAGTTCAGGAAAAAATGTTTCCCTCACATTCCCTCTTAAACGGGAGGCTCTACGGTGATTTGAGCGCCGGACAAAAACAGAGCGTCTGGGACTGGGTCGTCCAGCAAAAGCCGGAAGGCATGGCCGGCAATATCAGTGACGGACTGCTGACCGCCGAATTTCACAACGATCCCGCGGCCGCGGCCCGTCGGCTCGCCTCCTTGCCGGAGGAGTGGCAGACCCGGCTGTGCACGGCGTCTGACGACCGCGGCGGCATCACCGGGACTCTCAACCTGGCGGAGTGCGAGCAGCTGCTGCGGACGGTCGCTCCCGCCGCCCGGCCGCAGCTGCTGGCGGCCTTTTTCGGAAAAACGGACGATGGCGCCGTTCCGGATCTCCAGTTGTGGAGAAGCCGGGTGGACGGGCTGCCTCCGGAGTCTCGGGAAAACGCGGTCAGCTCTTTCACCGGCGGTCTGGCCCGGACTGATCCCCGGCAGGCCCTGGAGTTTGCGGAATCCCTTCCGCAAGGCAATCTGCGCCAGGCGGCTTTCTCCAGGCTGGTGGGACAGTGGTCCACCGGGGATGCTCACGCCGCCAGTGCCTGGGTGGCCACGCTTCCGCCGGGAGGCGAGCGGGATGCCGCCGCCGCCGGCCTGGTGAAAAGCCTGCCGATCGGCGACACCGATGCCGCCCTCACCTGGGCGGCCACCATTGCCGATCCCCGGCTGCGTCTGCAAAGCCTTCAGAATTTCCTTAAGACCGCCGGTTGGACGGACCCCGATAAAATTCCCGCTCTTCTGGAAAATCCTCTGATCAGTCCGGCCGACCGTGAAGCGCTGCGGCAGGCTCCGGCTCAAAAATAGACCTTCTGGCCTCCTGCCATCTCCCCATCCGCTCCTCTTTTCTTTTTCCCGATGTCTCGCATCCGACGCTTTTTCACCGGCCGCCGCGTTTCCCGCGCCAGTCTTCTTCTTGCCGCCGCCCTGACCGGCATCGGTCTGGGGAGGCTGGGGCGCCACCGCCTTGACCATTCCGCCGCCGCCGCCGCCGCCGCAACCGCAGCCACGGCGCGGGCCACGGCTGATCCTGCGGGGCCTTCCCGCGCCACTCCTGAAGCCGCGCTTCCCGGCGGCCCCGGCCATGCGCCGGGACTGCTGGAAACCTTGAGCGCCCGGACGGCGGCGCAGCTTTCCCGCAACCGGGGAGCGGATTATTGGCTTTATCTCCTGGCGGCCACCGAAAACGCGCCGCCGGATCTGCTCGCGCGGCTGCTGGACTCCCTCGGAGGCGAACCCTCCGCCACCACCCTCCTGGGGCGGCGCTGGGCCCAGCTGGATCCCGCAGGGATGCTGGCTTTTCTCAAATCCCGTCCCTTTTCCAAGGATAACCGCCTCACCGACAGCGCCACAGGCCGGCAGGACCGGAATCTGCAGCAGGTTCTCGCCCAGGAATGGCTGAGGAAGGACTCCGGGGCTTTGTTCGCCGCCCTCAGCCGGACGGAAAAACCCTCCCTGCTCAAAGCCGCGAAGCTGGAAACGCTCCGCCTTCTGGTCAGCACGGACGCCGGCCGCGCCGCGGATCTGATGCTCGGCTGGGGCCTGCCCCTCGACAGCGCCGACGGCCCGGCTCTCATCGCCTGGGTCCAGTCCCATCCCCGTCAGGCCGCCGAACGGCTCCTCCGCCGCCGGGAGTTCCAGGAGGGCGGCAGCAATGACAGCCGCTGTCTTCTTCTCAACGAAACCGTCAAAGCCCTCGCCGCCACCGATCCCGCAGGGGCATTGAAAATGGAGCCCGGCCCGCGCAGCAGCCTGTTTTACCATTTTTCCACCGCGGTTCTCTCGGAATGGTCCAGGCGGGACCCGGCCGCCGCCGCCGCCTTTTTATCGGATGGCGGGCTGTCCCCGCAGCGGAAAAACGACTTGAGCCTTTCCCTCCTGCAAGTCTGGGGGACGAAGGATCCGGCCGCCGCCCTGGCCTGGGCGGATGATGAACTGACCGGTCCCGCCAAAAGCCGCGCCGTGAAAACGCTGCTGAGCTCCCTGGCCGCCGTGGACACCCCGCAGGCCCTGGACTATCTCGACCGCCTCCCGCCCGGCCGGGCCAGGGACGAAATCTTTGAAGGGGTGGTGGAAACCGCCCTGAGGAAAAAGGACAAAACCGAGGCGCTCGGAATGCTGCAATGGATGACCTCCCTCCCCGACCCCGTGCAGCGCGGCACCGCGCTCAAAGCCGGAGCCGAAAGCCTTCTGGAATCCGTCCCGGACGAATTCCTCGCCTGGCTGAAAACTCCGGAAGGCGCGCAGACCCCTTTTGCCGCGCTCCGTCAAGCCGCCCGGAACCTGTCCAAAGACCCCGTCAAGGCCCTGGAATGGGCCGCCGGTCTACGCCCCGACGCCGCCCCGCTGATCCGGAACCACCTTCTGGAGCGCTGGTTCTGGAGCGGACCCGCCGCCCCTTCCGACTGGATCAAAAACCTGCCCGAAGGCACCGGCCGGGCCGGCAGCATCACCTTCGCCACCGGTTATCTGGCGCAGGCCAGCAGCTCCGGCGAACTTCACCACTGGCTGGATTCCCTGCCCGCCTCCGACAACCCGGCCGTCCTCGAAGGTCTCAGCCAGGCCGAAAACATTGACCCCAGACTCAAAGCCGGCCTTCTGACCAAATACCGGAAGTGAGCCCCTGAAAACTCACGGCCGGGACGCCCGGCCCGGCCCAAAAGACCTTGAGGAAAGGAGCACGGGCATCCTGCCCGTGCGTCCCAGCTTCCCGGAAAGCATGCATTTCAAAAATCCCCGTCACAAATCCAGCCGGGCGGCGACTATGGTGTGTCGCCCGTTCCATGAAGTCCTCCGCCATTGCTCCAGCCATTCCGCCGCGTCCCGCCGGTGAGGGTTCCCGCGATTGGAAACTGGCGGCGGATGCGGATCTGGCGCGGATGGCGGCGATGCCGGACCGGGCGGGACGGGAGGCGTTTGTGGAAATTGTGCGGCGGCATCAGACAGCGGTCTGCGCGGTCGCCTGGAGCGTGACCGGCCGGGTGGGGCTGACGGATGACATTGCCCAGGAGGCGTTTTTCAAAGCGTGGAGGCAAATCGCCAGCCTCCGCGATCCGGCGAAGCTGAAAGCCTGGCTGACCCGCATTGCCCACGGCTGCGCGGTGGACGCGCTGCGGCGGGAAAAATCCCATGTGCCTCTGGACGATCCGGCGTCCGGTCCCGGTCTGGAGGCGGCGGCGTCCTGCTGTTCCGCGGCGTCTCCTGACAAAGCGGTGGCGGATGCCGAGGAGGAGGCCCTGGTGTGGTCGGCCCTGGCCAGGCTTCCGGAAAATCTGCGCACGCCGCTGGTGCTGTTTTACCGCGAGGATCAATCCATGCCGGCGGTGGCGGCGGCCCTGGATTTGAGTGAGGAGGCGGTGCGGCAGCGGCTTTCCCGGGGACGCCAGGCGCTGAAGTCGGCGGTGGAAACGCGGATCGAAACGGTGCTGGGGCGCGTCCAGCCCTCCGCGCTGCTGGTGGTGACCATCGCGGCGGGCATCGGCCTGCTGCCGGGACCGGCGGCGGTGGCGGCGGGAGTTTCTTCAGGGGCGCTGGCTGCCGGATCAGTCGGATCAGCGGGCGGCGGGGTGGCTGCGGCGGCATCGGCAACGACCGCCACCGGGGCGGCGGTCACGGCTACGGGATTTTCCACTTTTATGACAGCGACTTCCTGGCTGGCCGCGGCCATTTCCCTGGCGGCTTTTCTTCCCCTCGGCTGGCGGGTCAGCGGCACCACCGGCCTTTCCGGCGCTGGCGCAACTGCCGCCCTGCCCGCTTCACCGGCCGCCGGCGATCCCTTCGCCGCCTACGCCAACAGCCAACTGCTCGCGGCCTGGCGGCAGCTTCATGCCGACCACGGTTCGGACGCCGCCGCCATGCCTGTCATTTACGTCCTGATCACCGGGGAACCCGACCCCTTCCGCCGCCGTGCCCTCGGCATTGCCCTGATGTCGGAATGGTCCGCCGTCGATCCGGAGGGCGCGTTCCAATTCCTCTGGTCCGAAAAGAATAACCGGAAGGACGCCGGCTGGATGATGCGCGAGTGGCTGAAGCGCGATCCTGACAAAGCGGCGGCGCATCTGCTGTCCCGCCTCAGCAGCTCCGAGGATCTGGCCGCCGACGTCGCCAAAGATGTTGCGGAATTTGCTCCCGCCCACTTTATGGCCCTGCTGACCGCCCTGCCGCCGCCCGCCTCCGGAGACAACCTCCCGCCTCCCCTGGCCCAGGCACTTTACTACTTCGCCAGCCGCGATCTCCAGGCGGTCATCGACGCCCTGACTCAACTGAAGGGAGCCGTCCTCAGTTCCGCCCGCACCTCCATCGGACCTCTCCTTGCCAGGACGGATCCGGCGGCCGGATTGAAATGGTCCCGCTCGCTGGACTCAGAAGATGAACGCATGGCCGCCGGAAACGGGGTCATGGCCACATGGGCCAAAACCGATCCCGCCGCCGCCCTCGCCAGCCTTGACGCCTCCCACGAATCACGGCGTCTGGCGCAGACCGTGCTGTCCGCGGCGGCCAGTCAGGACCTGCCCGGCGCTCTGCGGCTGTGGCGGGAAAACCCGGCGAAATTCGACAAGGACACCTATGAAACCTTCCGGCCCGCTCTGAATCTGGAGTTCGGAAAAAATCCCGCCGCCACCCTGAAGCTGCTGAACGCCCAGCCTCAGGAAATCCGGAGCAGTCTGGTGAAGCAGCTGAACTGTGCGGACCTGAGTCCCGCCGCCACCGCGACTCTCTGGGATTGGGCCCGTCAGCAGCAGGGGGCCGGAGCGGCGGGCGAACTTGGCGGCAATCTGCTGGTGGCGGCGTTTCAGAACAAAGATCCGGACGTCCTCGCCCGCCTGAAATCCCTGCCGGAGGAGTCCCAGGCGGCGGCCTGCGCCAGAGCCGGCGATTTTCTCGGCGATCTGGAACCCGGCCAATTCGAGAAACTCCTGGGCAGCGTCTCCCCGGCGGCGCGCATCCCGCTGATTGCCGCCGGCATCGGACCCGCAGGCCGCGAGGCCGAGCCGGACCTGCTGCTCTGGCGTCAGCGTCTGGACGAGCTGCCGCCTGAAACCCAGGCCCGCAGCGCCGGCGGCTTTGCCGGATATCTGGTGGAGAAGGATCCCCGCCTGGCGGTCTCCTTCGCGGATTCCCTGCCGGAGGGACCGGTCAAGGACGCGGCTTACGGCGAGGTGATGGGAAACTGGGCGGTGCTGGACACTTACCAGGCCAGCATGTGGGCGGATCAGCTGCCCCCCGGCAGCGCCCGCGACGCCGCCAGCGCCGTTCTGGTCCGGCGCCTGTTTGACAAGGACGTGGACGCGGCCCTGACCTGGGCGGCGGCGATTGGCAATGCGGAACTGCGCCTGAAATGCCTGACGGAGTTTGTGAAGCGGGACTACCAGCCCGAGCCCGGAGCCGTGCAGGCCTTTCTCAGCAATCCGCTGCTGAGCCCCGCCGACCGCGAAGCCCTGCTCCGGCTCTCCACCAAACCAAACCCCGCGAACTGATGTCCGGAAACCGCCTCCTTTCCAAACAGCGCCTTCCGCTGCTGCTGATGTGCCTCACCGGCGCTGTCGCAGGCACGGGCCTCGGCCTGCTGGGCCGGCGCGTTCTGGCAAAAACACATGGTGCGGCGTCTGCCGGTCAAACTTCCGCCGCTTCCGAAATACAGTCAGGGAATCTTGTGCATCAGGGGAATCCGTCCTTGCCCGCAGGTTCGGGAAAAGCCGGCGCGGAAGCCAAAGCTGAAACCATCACCACCGCGCTCGCCAGGGACAAAGGGCTGGATTACTGGCTGCATCTGCTGGCGGCGGCGGACGGATCGCCCGCCGAGGTGCTCGCCCGGCTCATTGATTCGGTGAAGGATGAGCCCGTCGCCCTGAGTCTTCTGGGCGCGAGATGGGCGCAACTGGATCCGGTCGGCATGTTCGCGGCCCTGAAAGCCCGGGTGCCGAAAAGCCGTTACTCCAGCCCCGATTCCACGCCGGAGGATGAATTGCAGGGAATCCTCGTGAATGAGTGGTTCCGGCAGGATCCGGCGGCTCTCATCGAAGCCCTCGACGGCACTGCCGGAGTGGAGGAGTGGAGGAACTGCGGAGTGCCAAAGAGATGCTCCTCATCCTTCTGGGCCCGAAGGATCCGCAGCAGGCTTTGAAGCTCATGGTCAACTGGGATCTCCCCCTTCAGACGGTCAGCAGCAAAATTCTGGCCCCCTGGCTGCGGGCCCATCCCCGCGAGGCCATGCGGCTGCTGCTGGCGCGGAAAAGTTCCACCCTGCACGCGGGGGATGCGGGTTCCGGCACCCTGCGGGAAATCGCCCGGAGCATGGCGGAGCTTGATCCCGCCGGAACTCTGTCCATGCCTCCGGCAGCCAACCGCTATCTGGAAAGGTCGATTTTTGACGAGGTGATGAAAGCCTGGGCCAGCCGCGATCTGCCCGCCGCCGCCGCCTGGCTGGCGGGCGAGGGGGTCGATCAGAAAAAACGCAATGGCTGGAGCCGGAGTCTGCTGCAGGTCTGGAGCAAAACGGACCCTCTGGAGGCCATCGCCTGGGCTGATTCCCATGTCACGGGCCACACCCGGATGCAGGCTAACTCCATCCTCATTCCCGCCCTGGCCGCCCACGATGCCGCCGGAGCCCTGGACTTTGTGCACCGGATGACTCCGGGTTTCTCCCGGGATGAGGCGGTCTGGCAGGTGACCGGCGCTCTTTTGAGCGATAAGGGAAAGGACGAGGCCCTGGCCAACTTCCAGAGGATCACGGCCCTCCCGGATGCCGCGCTGCGGACGGATGCCCTCCAATCCGCCGCCCGGCACATGATGAGGGTTGCTCCTGAGGAATTCCTGGCTTGGCTGGGCAGCCCGGAAGGAGCGGACGCCCCCTTCCGCGCTTTGACTTCCACCGCCGAGGCCCTGGCAGAAAAAGACGGCGAAACCGCGATGAAATGGGCCACCGGTCTGCGCGGGGACATCACCGGCGGGGTGCGGCAAAGCGTTCTCTATAAATGGATGGAGAAGGACCCCGAAACCGCCAGAGACTGGGTGGAATCGCTCCCTGAAGGCGCGGAACGGGTCACCAGCGTCACCAACGCCACCGCCTTTCTCCCCCGCCGGATCAGCCCGGAGAAGTACACCACCTGGCTCGATTCCCTCCCCGCCTCCGACCACCCCGCCGTCCGGGAGGGCTTGGCCAAAGCCGAGGAACTCGACCCCGGCGTGAAGGCCGCGCTGGCCGCGAAATACCGGTAACCAGAGCGCTGCGGGACGCCTCCACGCTCCCTGCGGGTGGCGATTTCCTGACCGGCCGTCTCAATAGCGCGACCGCAGTCTCAATAGATTGACCGTCGATGCCGATTTCTTGAGTGACAGAGGCGATTTCCTGACCGGTGGTCTCAATAGCTTGGCCGCAGTCTCAATAGCTTGAACGTCGATGCCGATTTCTTGAGTGCCGGTGTCGATTTCTCGACCGGTCGTCTCAATAGCTTGGCCGCAGTCTCAATAGCTTGACCGTCGATGCCGATTTCTCGAGTGCCGGTGTCGATTTCTCGACCGGTCGTCTCAATAGCTTGGCCGCAGTCTCCATAGCTTGACCGTCGGTGTCGATTTCCTGAGGACTGGAGGCGGTTTGGACGGGTTGCGGAGTGGTTTTTGATTTTTTCCTGTCACCTTTCGGGACGGGGGACGGCTAAGGTGCCGTTATCCGTGCCATGAAATCCAGCATCGCTTCTCCTCCCGCCCCCGGCCTGTCTGGCGTGGAGAGTTCCGCTGGCTGGGAGGGAGCGGGGGACGCGGCCCTGGCGCTGGCGGCGGGAACGCCGGACCGGGCGGGGCGGGAGGCGTTTGTGGAGATCGTGCGGCGGCATCAGACGGCGGTCTGCGCGGTGGCCTGGAGTGTGACCGGACGGGTGGGACTGACGGATGACATCGCCCAGGAGACGTTTTTCAAAGCGTGGAAACAGATCGCCACTCTGCGGGATCCGGCGAAGCTGAAAGCCTGGCTGACGCGGATCGCCCACGATTGCGCGGTGGACGCCCTGCGGCGGGAGAAGCCGCACGCGCCCCTGGACGATCCGGCGTCCGGTCCCCGTCTGGCGGCGGCGGCCTGCTGCTCCTCGGCGTCGCCGGACAAAGCGGCGGCGGACGCGGAGGAGGAGGCGCTGGTGTGGGCCTCACTGGCGGCGCTGCCGGAAAACCTGCGGACGCCTCTGGTATTATATTACCGCGAAGGCCAGTCCGTGGCGGCGGTGGCGGCGGCGATGGATTTGAGTGAGGACGCGGTGAAGCAGCGGCTTTCCCGCGGACGGCAGGCGCTGAAATCGGCGGTGGAGTCGCGGGTGGAAACGGTGCTCGGCCGGGTGCGGCCTTCGGCGCTGCTGGTGGTGACCATCGCGGCGGGCATCGGACTTTTGCCGGGACCGGCGGCGGCGGCGGCGGTGGCGGCGGCGGCGGTGGCGGCGGTGGCGGCGGTGGCGGCGGGGGTGGCTTCAGGCGCGCTGGCGGCGGGATCAGTCGGATCCGCCGGATTAGTCGGATCCGCGGGCGGCGGGGTGGCCGCGGCAACCACCGGGGCAGGAGCGGCGGGCATAGGCGCGGGCATTTCCACTTTTATGACAGCGACTTCCTGGCTGGCCGCAGCCATCACCCTCGCGGCGTTTCTTCCCTTCGGCTGGAAAGCGCGGGGCCTGGCCGTGGTTTCCAGTCCCGCCAATGTCCCGCCTTCCCAGTCCGCGCCCGGGCTTTCCGGCGATCCCTTCGCCGATTACCCGGACAGCAAACTCCTCGCCGCCTGGCGGCAGCTGCACGCCAAGCACGGGTCGGACGCGGCCGCCATGCCGGTGCTTTACGGCCTGATCGAAGCGGAACCTGACGCCTTCCGCCGCCGCGCCCTCGGCATTGCCCTGATGTCGGAATGGGCGGCGGTGGATCCCGAAGGCGCTTTCCAAATCCTCTGGTCCGAAAAGAAAAACACCGATCACGCCGCCCTGATGATGCGCGAGTGGCTGAAACGCGCCCCGGATCAGGCCGCCGCCCATCTTCTGACAAACCTCGGCGGAGCGGCAATCCTGGCCGGCGCCCTCACCAAAGACCTCGCGGAACTGGCCCCCGGCCACTTCATCGCCGTCCTGTCCGCTCTGCCGCCGCCACCGCCGCCGCTGGAGGATAGTTACGTTCACAATGCGCCGCCCGAGCCTTCGCGGGAGGATTTTGAAATCTTCGCCCGGCACGATTTTCAAGCCGCCATGGAAGCGTTGCCGTTGCTGAAGGGCAAGGTGCTGGCGGGAGCCAGGACCACCGTGGCCACGCTGATGGCGGAGAAAAATCCCGCCTCGGCCATGGAATGGGCGCGGGGGCTGGGCACGAAGGAGGAAAGGAAAGCCGCGGGCGAAACCGTGATCCGCCTCTGGGCCGAGTCCAATCCCGCCGCCGCTCTGGCGGGTCTTGATCCTGTCAGCGATGATCCGCAGCTGGCCACTCTGATTCTGGACGCCGCCGCCAACAAGGACCTGGCTGCCGCCCTGCGCCTGAAGGAGGAGCATGCGGGCAAATTCACTCCGTATTCGTGGTATTCCTTCAGCTATCCCCTCACCCGGAAGTTTGAGACCGACCCCCTCGGCACCCTGACTTTTCTGAGTGATCAGGCCAGCGGGACAGGGAAAAAACTGATGGAGTATCTTGATCCCGGCGAGTTGAAACCGGAACTGGCCCCGGCGGTCTGGGACTGGATTACCGCGCGGAAATCGGACAGCCTCGCCCAGGATCTGTGCGCCAAGCTGATCACCCAGGCTTTCTGGCGGAACCCGAAGGAGGGACTGGAGCGCTTGAAGACTCTTCCGGAGGAGCTGCTGACCGCGCAGTCCATGGATCCCAAAACGCTGATGAGTCAAATGACCGGCGCTCAGGTGGAGGACTTGCTCCGCGCCTCTCCGGCCGGCGCGCGCCTTCCCCTGCTGCAGGCCGCTTTCGGCAGTCCTGTCCGCGACGCGCTTCCCGATCTGCCGCTGTGGAGTCAACGCCTTCAGGAGCTGCCGGTGGTTTTGCAGGGAGGAGCGGCGGGGGAATTTGCCAAGTCGCTGGTTTACCACGATCCGCTGCTGGCGGTGAAATTCGCGGACTCCATCCCCGACGGCGTGGCGCGGCACGCCGCTTATTATGAACTCACGGGTTACTGGTCCCACTTCAGCCCCTACGAGGCCAGCGCCTGGGTGGACACGCTGCCGCCCGGGACCGGCCGGGATGTGGCCACTGTCTCTTTGATAACCAACCTGTCCCCGGGCGACATCGACTCCGGCCTCACCTGGGCCGCCTCCATTGGAAGCGCGGACAAACGACTGGATGCGCTGAAGGAATTCACCCGGCGGGTCTCGGAGGATTATCCCTCCAAAATACCGGATTTACTGAGCAGTCCGATTCTCAGCCAAACCGACCGCGAGGCGCTGGGAGCAGCGCTTTCCAAAGCCAACCCTTCAAAATGATGTCCGGCAAACCTCTCCTGTTTTCCATGTTCCGCGCTCCTCTTCTGCTCTGCGCCGCCGCCGCCGTGGCCGGCACCGGGCTGGGCTGGCTGGGGCGGGCGGCGCGCGACGGCGGTCCGCATGAAACTTCCGCCCCGCCTGCGGCGACCGCCGTGGAGAAAACGGCCGCCGCCAAACCCGCTGCCGGAAAGCGTCTTCTGACGCCCGCTGAACAGAAAGCGGAGGCCCTGGCCCTCAGGCTGTCGGCGGACAAAGGCGTGAAATACTGGCTTCGTCTCCTCGGCGCGGCGGAGACAGCGCCATCGGCGCTGCTGGCCCGGCTCGCGGATTCCCTGGAAAAGGAGCCCGCCGCCCTCCGTCTTCTCGGCACCCGCTGGGCCCAGGAGGATGCCGGCGGCATGTTCGCCGCCTTGAAAGCGCGGGCCGCGAAAGACCCGCCGTGGTTTGCCAGTCGCCGTCCGGGCCCGGGTTTCGCGGAGTTGCAGAAAATTCTGGTCGGCGAGTGGTTCCGGCAAAACCCGGAGGCTCTGATGGCGGCGCTCGGCGGCACCATCAAGGTATTCCGACTGAAGCCCGCCATGGACCAGTTCCTCACCCTCCTGGCCGCCGCCAATCCGGAGCAGGCTCTGCGTCTGAGCCTGACGTGGAAAACGCCGCTTCCCGTCAAAGACACCGCCGCTCTGATTTCGTGGGCGCGGGCCAACGCGCGCCAGGCGGCGGAAATGCTCCTGGCCACCGACGGGCTGTATCTGACACGGGACGATGCCCGCAGCCTCGTGATGAGCGAAGCCGCCAAAGTCCTCGCGGAAACCGATCCCGCGAACACTCTCGCCCGGTTCACCGATCTCCGGAATTCCTCCCAGCAAAGATTGGTGGTCTCCATCGCGAAGGAGTGGGCCCGGCGGGACCTTGCCGCCGCCGCGGCATGGTTTTCGGATGGGCATGTGAATCCGGTCAATACCGTCGAGCAGATTACCCCCCTGCTGGAAGTCTGGGGAACGGCGGATCCCGCCGCCGCCATGGCCTGGGCCGACAGCCACCTGACAGGAAGTCCCAGGGATCACGCGGCGGGCACGATTGTGGAAGCCATCGCCGCGCGGAACACGGCCAAAGCGGTGGAGTTTGTCAGCCAACTGCCGCCGGGCCACGCCCAGAGTGAGGCCATGCGGAAACTGACGAATTTTTCCGTGAAGAAAAAAGAGAAGCCGGAACTGCTGGCGGCTTTCCAGTGGATGATGGCCATGCCCGATCCCGTCATGCGCACCATCGCCATGGACAGCGGAGCCCCGGAAATCACCAAAGCCGCGCCGGAGGAGGTGATGGCTTACCTCAACAGCCCGGCGGGAGCCAGTGCGCCTTTGTCCCTCCTGACCAACGCCGCCAGCGTCATGAGCCAATCCGACGGACCCGCCGCCATGGAATGGACCTCCAGCCTGCGCCCGGATGTGGCCGGCAAAGTCCGCCGGATCGCCCTCGGCTCATGGCTGTCCCGCGATTCGGACGCCGCCGGCAGCTGGGTGCGGGGAAGTCCGCCCGGCGACGGCCGGGCCATGGATGTGAAGGCCATCACGGAGATGATCGGCCGGGAGAAAGGGGAAGAAGCCGTGAACGTCTGGCTGGACACGCTGCCCGCCTCCGACCACGCCGCCGTCCGCCAGGGGCTCGAAAATTCCTGGAGCATGGATCCCGCCGCCAAAGCGAGGCTGGAGGCGAAATACCGGTGACCGCCGCCGGGCCGGCGGGCTTTGGAGGGACGCCGTGTCAGGCCGGGAAAAGGCCGGGACTGATTTGCCGTCCCTCGTGCTCCAGAAGCCAGGCTTTGGCTTTCAGGCCGCCGCCGTAGCCGGTGAGGGTGCCGTTGGCCCCGATCACGCGGTGGCAGGGCACGATGATGGACAGGGGATTGCGCCCGTTGGCCAGACCGACGGCGCGCACGGCTTTGGCATTTCCGATCTCCGCCGCCAGCTGGCCGTAAGTTTTGGTCGCGCCGCAGGGAATGCGGAGCAGGGCCGCCCAGACCTGCCGCTGGAAAGCCGTGCCCTCCGCCGCCAGCGGGAGGTCGAATTCCCGGCGGGTTCCGGCGAAATATTCCTCCAGCTGACGCCGCGCCTCCGGGAAGGCGGTGCCGTCGCGCCGCCAGGATCCGTCGATTTCCGGGGCGTGCTTCTCACCCAGAATCCACAGGCCGTTGAGGACATTCCCGCTCCCGCTGATCAGGAGGCGGCCGATGGGGGAATCGCAGTGGGTGTATTGAACGGGAGCTGTCAGGGTGGGCGTTTTCATAAAGGGTTGCCGGAGGGTTGGGAGTTAAGATTTTTCAGAAATCCGACGGACCGCCAGAGATGCATCACGGCATAGCCGCGCCAGGGCCGCCACGCCTGGGACCGTTCCTCAATCTGCCGGGGAGTCAGGGGCGCGAGGGCTTTGCGCACCACCAGATCCCCGGCGATGAACGCGTTCGGCCAGCCGAGGATCCGCATTCCGAAATAGTGCGCCGTCCAGGGCCCGATGCCCGGCAGTTCCTGAAGCCGGGCGATGGCTCTTTCCGGGTCGGCGCTGTGGCGGAGGTGGATTTTTCCCCCGGCCACCGCGCGGGACAAACCGAGAATGGCGTTGGCCCGGGCGGCGTTCAGACCCAGCGGAGCCAGGGTGTCCAGGGATTCGCCGGCGAGCCGCTCCGGCGTGATGGTCAGGCCATTCAGCTCCGGCCATGGCGTGGTGACCGGGCTGCCGAAGGCCCGGACCACGCGGCCCATCACGGTGGTGGCCGCCACCACGGAAACCTGCTGGCCGATGATGGTGCGCACCGCCGACTCAAAGGGATCCACCGCCCCCGGCAGCCGCAGGCCCGGGGATTCCGCAAGGGACGGCGCCAGCAGGGGATCCTGGCCCAGCACGTCCGCGATGGCTGAAGGCACGGCATCCAGATCAAACGCCCGCCGCACCGCCTGGAGCACGGCGGGCAGCGCCGGAGCCAGGCTGGCGGCCATTTCCACCCGCAGGGCATCCCGGCCGGCTTCCGGGGTCACCGTCAGCCAGCCCGTGTGTTTGCCGGCCCGCAGGGTGCGGGCATAACGTTCCCCCGTGATGTGCTCCACTCCCGGAATGGCGCGGGCGGAGGCGTAATGCAGCAGCGCCGCCCAGGCCAGGGGAGGCCGGTAAGCCAGAGTGACGGACAGGCTCTGCTCCGCCGGTTTGCCCAAAGCCTCCCCGCCGGCGGCGGACTGGCGGCGGAAGGCGGTGGGCGGCATGCCGTAGCGTTCCAGAAACAGGGCGTTGCAGCGCCGCAGACTGCGGAAGCCGCAGGCCAGGGCGATCTCGCTGACGGAAAGCCGTGTTTTGTTCAGCAGCCGCTGCGCCATCAGCAGCCGCTGCGTCTGCGCCAGCTCCACGGGGCTGACGCCCAGATGCTCCCGCACCACCCGGCGCAGATGGCGCGGGGTGATGCCCAGCTCCTCCGCCAGCGCCGGCAGATTCTCGCCGTCATCAAGGGCGCCGCTCTCAATCCGCCGCACCGCCGCCGCCGCCAGATCCGCGCCTTCCCCCAGCCGGGCGAACCCCGGGGCCTGCTCCGGCCGGCACAGCAGGCAGGGCCGGAACCCCGCCAGTTCCGCCGAGGCCGCGTGGGGGAAAAACCGGCAGTTCTCCCGCTTCGGACGCCGCGCCCGGCACACCGTGCGGCAGTAGATTCCCGTGGACGTCACGCCCAGATAAAACACGCCGTCAAAGCGCGGATCGCGCACGGCGGTCGCCCGGTGGCAGGTCTCCTCATCCAGAAAAGTCATCCCCCAGCGTAGCACGGCGCGGCGGCGGCGCTGGCCGTTTTCGGACATGCTTCCAGGCCGCACCGGATCCGTCCGGATCAGATCCGCCAGCTTGAAGGCCGGCGGATTTTCACCCTGACTCCGGCGACGCGAAAATATCACCTATCCACAAAGTAAAATCATTTTTAATACTTTTTCATGGAATCCTCACCACGAATCCGGCAGGGTTTTGAAAAATTTAACCGAGGACTGTCCCGCGAAATTTTATGATGCCGATCCGGAGCCTGACTGTTTTTCTGGGATTTGTTCTGCCCCTCATGGCCTCCCGGAGTTCCGGTCAGGATATGAGCTCCCTGGTGACCCACTGGCGGCTGGATGAGCCGTCGGGGAACACGGTCAGGGATGCGCGGGGAAGTTCGCGGGAACTGCCGGACGGTTATAATTATGGCCGGATTCTGAATGATGAATTCCCGGACTGGCAGCCGGCGGGCGGGATCTCGCGCGGGGCCTATCATTTTGACGGCGCGGCCTCGGTCCTGATGGAGGGTTATGCCGGGGCCACCAGATCCCTTTCCCTGGCCATGTGGATCCGGCCCTCGTCCTGGCAGGATTCCGTGCTGGCGCATAAAGTGGAGGAGGGTCATTCCGGCAAAGGCTGGTCCCTGATCCTGACGGCGGACGGAGCGGTGGAGTTCCGGATCGGCAGCGTGGGGAACTTCACGGCGGCCCGGGCCGTCCAGGCTTACACGCCGGGGCAGTGGACCCATCTCACGGCGGTTTATGAGGGACCGGGGAAGAAGGAGAAATTCCGCTCCCGGGCCACGGTGGCGGTCAATGGGATGGTGAGCGCGGTGGCCTGCGAAATCCTGCAGTCCCCCGGCGCGGGCACGGCGCGGCTGATTCTTGGAACGCCGCCGGTCCCCGCCGATGGAGTGCCGTCCGGCTTTCCCTTCAGCCGCTACACCGGGGATCTGGACCGGTTTCTGATCTGGAGCCAGGGCCTGAAGCGCAAGGATATGGCGGCGCTGGTGGATTTTAACGACCCCACGAATATCCGGGTGAGGCAGATGGAGCCGGGGAATTTTCTGGACTGGGTCCTGGTGGGGCAGGATCCGGACCCGGAGGATGATTTCGACTTCGTTCTTCTGCCGGATCCCTCAGGCGCGGAGCGGGGGGGCGCGGTCATCAAGGCGGGCATCCTCTCGTTTGAATCCCTGCCGGCTCCGGGAAAGTCGTTTTACCTGACCATCCGCGGCAACGACGGCACGGGCCGGAGTCTGGTGAAGAATTTCATTTTCACGACTCCGGTGAAATCGACCGGCGGCGGCGGGGGTGGAGGCGGCGGCGGGAATGACGGTCCCAAGTGGCCTGGTGGTGGTGGTGGTGACGGCGATAATGACGGGGACAACGGCAACCCTGACTGGCCGGGAACGGAGGACGGCGACACGGTGACCCTGCCCCGGGAAGGGAGCCCCGCCTATGTGACCACGCCCATTCTCACCCAGCAGTGGACCCCGCTGGATGTTCCCGCCGGGGCGGAACTGGGCCGTCTGGCCTCGCAGCTGATTCAGCTGGAGACGCGGCCAGCCGCCGTGAGGAATCTGACCCTCGTGGCCGGCGCGGGCGATGCGGACAATGCGCTGTTTTCCCTGACTCCGGAAACAGTTCCCGGCAATCCCCAGACCAGCGCGCTGCGGGCGGCGGGGCCGCTGGAGCTGCATGACGGCCGGGCGTTCCGCATCCGGGTGCGGGCCTCCGCGCCCATTGGAGGCTCGACCGTCAGCACGGAAATCGCCCTCGTTTTCAGCGCCGTGCGGCCGCATCTGAACGAGTTTCTGGCGGACAACGAGTTCGGGATGGAGGACGAGGACGGGGAGACCTCGGACTGGATCGAAATCCACAATCCCGCCCCGCATCCGCTGCGGCTGGACAACTGGCGCCTGACGAATGATCCCGGGCGTCCGGACCTCTGGCGGGCTCCGGCAAGGGTGCTGCAGGCGGGCGGATTTCATTGTTTCTTCGCCTCCAAAAAAGGCGGCGGCACGCCGGAGAACGCCAGCCGCCGCCGGCCGAATCACACCGGCTTCACGCTGAAAAAGGAGGAGGGCGAATACCTGGGCCTGCACGCGCCGGACGGCGGGACCGCGGCCAGTGAATACACGTTCCTCCCGGCCCAGAAATCGGACGACAGTTACGGCTGCTATTTGAATGATCCGGCCACGCGCGGCCCCATGGCCGCCATGACTCCCAATGCTCACAACGGCCGCCCCCCCGTCCCGCGGACGGGACCGGTGACGGCGGTGCCGGGCCATGGATTTTACGCGGCGGATGTCCCGGTCACACTGAGCTGCGGCTCGTCCGGAGCGCTGATTTATTTCACGGTGGACGGTTCCGTGCCCACAGCGGTCAACGGACAGCTTTACACCACGCCGCTGACACTGACGGGAAACACCAGTCTGCGGGCGCGGGCTTTCGCGCCGGGGAGCAATCCGTCGGACCTTCTGACAGCGAACTATATATTCCCCCACACGATCCAGAGTCAGCCCGCGATGGGCCCCGGCGACAGCGCGGCGGTGGCGGCGGCCATCCGCGCGCTGCCGGCCCTGACCATCACCATGGCCCCGGAGGATCTGGCGAAACTGGGGAACGCCCCGGAGGCGGACGCCGCCCGCGATGCCGAACTGGAATGGCTGCCCGCGCCGGGCACTGCGGCGGGCGGCGTGGAGTTTCAGCAGGTGGCGGCCATCCGTGTGTCCGGCCAGTCCCGCGTGGGGGTCTCGCCGAAAACGGCTTTCCGCCTGTCATTCACCGACTGGCTGAAGGCGCCGATTTTTGGCGATCAGCGCGCGGGGCAGTTCAAGGAGCTGGCGCTGCGCACCCCTTTTCAGAATTCCTGGCTGAGCCCCGAACCCGCCGAACGCCCGCGCGGGCAGGAGATCCGGGATGAATTTGTGCGCCGGCTTCACGGCCGCATGGGGAATCTGTCGCCCGTCGGAAACTTCGTGCACCTCTTTCTCAACGGACAGTATTACGGACTCTTCAATCCCGCGGAAGTCCCCGGCGATCTCTGGCAGTTCAGCTACGGTGGATGCTCGGATGATGACTTTGACACCATGAAGGAGGGGGAGGTCCAGGACGATGAAAGCCTGAGAACCGGCGAGGACTGGACGGCGGTCAGTGATTTCGCCACCGACCAGCCGGTGACGGCGGCGGACTACCTGAACATCATCGGCGGCGGCATCGATCTGGACAGTCTGATTGATCTCATCCTCCTGAGCGCCTACACCGGCGACGAGGGCCTGGAGCTGTGGAGCGGCACGGACATGGAGGGGCAGCACAACTGGTTCGCCGGCCGCGAGTGGGTGAATAAAAAGCCGTTCCGGTTTTTCGTCTGGGATGCCGAGAGCACTCTGGGGGAAGAAAACTTCAACGCCTTCACCGGCCCGAAACATTCCACCCTGTTTGAAAAACTGATCACCCATGTGGACTTCCGCGCCCGGGTCATTGCCCGGGTGCAGCGGCATTTTTATGACGGCGGCGCGCTCGCCGGGAATGCCCCGCGCGATCTTTACGCTTCCCTGGCGGCGGAGATCGAGCCCGCGATTCCCGCCGAGGCCGCGCGCTGGGGGGACAAAAATCCGGAGGGCGGCCGCTACGGCCTGACCGATTGGCGGAAGGAGCGGGACCGGCTGCTGGGCACGTGGTTTCCGGCGCGACGCGACGCGGTGCTGGCCCAGCTCACGGCCCTGGGGCTGAATGTGCGGCTGACCCCGCCGGTGCTCAGTCCCGCCCCCGGCTGGCTGCCCGCCGGCACCCCGGTCAAAGCGGCGTCGGAGGCGGGCACCCTGATTTATTACACGGCGGAACCCGGCGGCGGCCCTCCGACGGCGGATCCGCGTTCGGCGGGAGGATCGGTCAGCCTGCAGGCCAGACTGTGGGTGGATCCGATCGTGTTCCCGGAGAACACGGTGCTGACGCTCCGGGCCTGGAGCGGCGGGGTGTGGAGCGCGCCGTTTCACGCCGCTTACCGGATAGGCCCCCAGCGGCCCAGTCACCTGAATTTCACCGTCTCCGAGATCATGTACAACGGCGCCGAGGCCGGGAAGGCGAATTTCCTGGAGTTCCACAACCCCTCAGGGGATCAGGTCGATATCACGGGCCTCGTGCTGTCCGACGGTGTGCGGTTTACAGGCGGCGGGGAGCCCCGTGTTCTGGAGCCCGGCGCATACGGACTGCTGGTCGAGAGCAGAAACAGCTTCATCCGGACCTACGGCGAGGGTTTGCCGGTGTGGGCGGAATGGTCGGGAGCCTTGTCCCTCGAAGGTGAATCCGTGACTGTGATATTTCCGGAAAGTGAGTTCGGAGGCGGTCTCAGCTTCAGCTACAGCCCCGGTCCCGGCTGGCCCCGGGCGGCGGCGGTGAAACCGTTTTCCCTGGTGCCGCGCGAACCGGGAGTCTGGATCGGTGAGGACGAGCCCGGGGCCTGGCGCGCCAGTTTCGCCTCGCTGGGCTCGCCGGGAGCGGCCGATCTGCCGGTGCCGGCTCATGCGCCGGTGGTGATCAATGAGATCGTGCTCACCGGTGATTTGGCCAAAGTGGAGCTGCTGAATCTGGGCACTACGCCCGGTGATGTGTCCGGCTGGATCCTGTCCCCGCCGGACTCCAGCCGCACGCCCGGATACCGGATTGAGCTTCCGCCGAACACGGTCATTCCGGGGTCCGGATATCTCGTGGTGGAGGGCCCGGCGGCGCTGTTCCGGAATTATCCGCGGATGGATCTCACCGCTGTTTCCGCTGCGGGAGCGCCCATCGGGTATGTCGATTCCCTCACGCTTTATCCCGTGGCGGATGGCGTCAGTCTGGGGCCGTTCACCGCCCGCGACGGCAGCCAGGACACCGCGCCGCTGGCGGCTCCGACGCCGGGTTCCGCCAATCTGTGGCCCCGCGTCCCGCAACTGGTGATCAGTGAAATCATGTATCACCCCGACGACGGGGACGTCGCGGAGTCCGGCGGGGTCGAAGTCGAATGGATCGAAATCCTCAACCGCGGCGATGTGCCCGTGAATCTGGACGGCATACAGCTGCCGCTGTGGAGCTTCACCTTTCCCGCCTCCAGTCTCCCGCCGCACGGGTTCGCGCTGGTGATCAGCTCCCAGGGCCGGGACGCGTTCCGGGAACAATGGAAAGTGCCGGCCTCTGTGCCCATTTTCACGGCCCAGGGCCAGACTCTCGCCAACAGCGGTCCCTTCATCGTCCTCGCCAAAACCGGCTCTGATCCGGCTGCCTCCGGCTACACGGAGTGGGTGGCTGTCAGCGACCAGGCACCCTGGCCGGACAGCGCGGACGGCGAGGGCCGGTCCCTGGAGCGTTATGAAACCGGAGCCTTCGCCAACGACTCCGCGGCCTGGCGCGCCAGCTATCAGCACGGGGGCTCGCCCGGCCGGGTGAGGGCGGCTTCCTTCGAAAACTGGCGGCGCATCCATTTTTCCGCCGACGAGCTGCTGCGCGGAATCCTGACGCTCTCCGGCGCGGACCCCGATCACGATGATCTGATCAACCTCGGCGAATACGCTTTCGGCGGCGATCCCCGCAAAGCCCGCCCGCCCGCCGCCGTCTCCCTCAAAACCACCACCCCGGCCGGCGGTGTGGAGATCACCTTCCCCCGGCGCGCGCCCGGACTCAGCAGCGCCTCCTGCGACATTCAAGTCAGCAACGGCCTCGGCGGCTGGCGCACCGTCACCTCCCGCTGCGCGGTGATCCGCCGCATTCCCCTCCCCGACGGCCTGGAGGAAACCACCCTCCGCTACACCGGCCCCGAAACCGCCCTGCCCCGCTGCTTCCTCCGCGTCCTCACCCGCCTGACCCCGCCGTGATTCCTCAGGGATCAACCGCTGGACAGGGAAAGGCGCTGAATGCCTTTTCCGGAAAGGGAATCCGGGAATTCAGCCCCGCCGGGAAACGGGGGAAAACGCCATCGGCATTGATTTCCGCCGCCGCCGCGCGGATGGCGGGCGGCCATGATCCGCAATATCCTTTTCGACTGGTCCGGCACCCTGGTGGATGATCTGCCGCCGGTGGTGGAGGCGACCAATGCCGTGCTCACGCGCTACGGGCTGGAGAACATGACGCGGGAGGTTTTCCGGCGGGAGTTCTCGCTGCCGTTTGTGGATTTTTACGGGCGCATCCTGCCGGGCGTGGGGATTGAGGAGCTGGAGCTGGTTTTCCGCCCGGCCATGGCCGCCAGCATGGCTCCGGTATCGCTGATCCCCGGCGCGAAGGCGTTTCTGGATCGCAGCCGCCGGGCCGGGCGGCGGCTTTTTGTGCTCAGCTCCGCGCCGCCGGAAGCGGTGCTGGCCCAGGCGGAACTGCTGGGATTGACGCCCTATTTTGAAGCCGTTTACGCCGGAGTGCGGGACAAGACCAAACGTATCACCGGCATTCTGGAGGAGCGCGGCCTGGTTCCGGCGGAAACCATCATGGTCGGGGACATGCGGCACGACGTGGATGCCGCCAAAGCCGCCGGCATCCGCTCCGTGGCCGTGCTCACAGGTTACGAATTCCCGGAAATCATCGCCCAGTCCGTGCCCGATGTCACCGTGGCCGATCTCTCTCACTTGGAGGCCATGCTCGACGCGGGCCGTGCCGAGCACCTGAATGATTATCCGCTGGCCACGGTCGGCGCGCTGATTTTCGACCCGCCGGGAGAAAAAGTGCTCATGATCCGCACCCACAAGTGGAGCCACAAATGGGGCATCCCCGGCGGCAAAATCCAGCGCGGCGAAACCGCCGAAGCCGCCCTGGTCCGCGAAATCCGGGAGGAAACCGCCCTCGAAGTGACGGACGTGAAATTTCTCCTGGTGCAGGACTGTGTGGAGCCTCCGGAATTCGAGCGTTCCGCCCACTTTCTCCTGCTGAACTACACCGCCCGCGCCACCGGCACCGCCGTCACCCTCAACGACGAGGCCGAGGACTGGCGTTGGATGACGCCGGAGGAGGCCCTCGCCATGGACCTCAATGCGCCCACCCGGCGGCTGCTGGAAGCGGCCCTGAGCCTGAAATGTTGAAAAAGAGACTCTGATCCAACAGCAGTCCGCACCCGTCCAACGGTGGTCCATTTCCGCCCAACGACGCTCCGTTCCCATCCAACAACGGGCCGCACCTGTCCAACCGCAGTCCGCCCTCATTCAGCAGCGGCCCACGCCTGTCCATTGCCGGTCCATATTTGTCCATCCACAGTCCATATCCGTCCATCCAAAGCCTCCCCCCGCCCCACCGCTCATCGCCCCCGCGTATCCGTGAAATTCCCGCAGGCCAGCGGCGGATGATTGGCTATGATCGGCCCATGCGTTCCGGAAATTTCCTGTTAACCCTGATATTTGTTTCAGGCGGACTCTCCGCCTGCGCCGGGGAGGCTGAAAAAAAGACCCCTCCCGAAGCGGTGGAGCGTGTCGTCAAAGTCATCGACGATCTGGCCAAAGTCCCCGCCGTGAGCAGCGGCACCGTGGGATTTTACCTCGCGCCGCTGGCCGCTGCGGACAAGCCATTGGCCTCCCGCAACAGCCGCCAGAGTTTCATCACCGCCTCCACGATGAAAACCCTGACCACCGGCGCCGCGCTGGAGCTGCTGGGGCCGGACTTCCGCTTTGAGACCCGGCTGCTTTTCTCTCCCTCCACCGGCGATATTCTGATCAAAGGCGCGGGCGACCCCTCCCTCGGCCGGCCGGACTGGGAGGCGCTTTTTGAGGAATGGACCGCCGCCCTCCTGCAGGGGGGAATCCGTGAAATCAGCGGCCGTGTGACCGCCGATGAAACCGCCTGGGAACCGCAGGAGATCCCCGACGGCTGGACCTGGCTGGACATGGGCAATTATTACGCTCCGCCGCTGACGCCGCTCTGTTATCAGGACAACACTCTGCGCGTGTATTTCCAGCTCGACGGCAAACCGGGCGCGCCCGCCGGATTCTACGATGCCGATCCCTGGCCCGCGGGGCTGGAGTTCACCGATGAGCTGCGCATCGGCAAACCCGGCACGGGCGACAACGCCTATCTCTACGGCGGTCCCGGCACCGCCTCCTATGCCCTGCGCGGCACCCTGGCGGCGGATAACGGCCGGGATTTCATCAAGGGCGCCCTGCCTGATCCCGCCCTGTTCTGCGCGCAGCATTTCACGGACTGGCTGAACCGGCACGAAATTCCGGTGCATGGCCCCGCCACCACCTCGCGGCGGCTGGAGAAAGCGGCCAAAACCGCCGCCTTATCCGCAAACCCGGCCGGCAACCCGAAAAAGCCCGCCGCCGCTCTTCTCCCGCAGGACGCCCGGCTCATCGGCAACCATCTTTCCGCGCCGCTGCGGGAGATGCTCATTCCCATCAACCACCGCAGCCTGAATCTCGACTGCGAGTGCCTCCTGAAAACCCTCGGCGACGGCAGCCTCCGCGCCGGGCTCCGCCGCATCCGGGAGCATCTGGCCTCCAAAGGCCTGCCCCTGGCGGGCTACGAGCAGTGCGACGGCTCCGGCCTTTCCCGGACCAACATGGTCACCCCGGAACTGCTCGCGCGCGCCAACGCCTCCTTCCTCACCGGCCCCCACGGCGCGGACTACCTCGCCTCCCTCCCGGAGGTCGGCCAGGGCGGCAGCACCCTCCGCAGCCTTGAGGTCCCGGAAACCCCCGCCGTCATCCACGCCAAAAGCGGCACCATCGAGCGCGTCAAAGCCTACACCGGCATTGTCGATGCCGGGAGCGGCCGCCAGTTCATCTTCGCCATCCTAGTCAACAACTACGACGGCTCCTACAGCCGCAGCGTCAGCCCCGGCCTGGATGATCTGTTCGAGGCTCTGGGGCAATTATGATGACAAGGGAGCCTGAAATGGGAAACGGGCGGGCCATTTTGCGGCTGGGCCAGGTGGCGGCCGGCAGAGACTGGGGACACTGATTCCGGGACCTCAAATGCCGATACGGGCCAAAGCATCACCGACCTGACGCAGGACGGGCGCCATCTGCGGGTGGTCGGTTTCGAACTGGACGGCCATGCTGTCGAGGCGGGTGGTGACGTCGGAGGTGTCGGGGGCGGTTTCGGATTCCGGCTGGTCGAGGAGGCTGTGGATGTCCGTTTCCAGCGTCTCCAGCAGGCCCCGGAGTTCAGGATCGACGCTTTCCTTGCCCGCGAGTTCACTGTGGAGCTGGCGCAGGGCTTCCTTCATCTGGTCGGTGGTCATGGCAAAAACAGGTAACCGCGCCGGAGCATCCGCACGCGGCTTTCAAGCTAGCCCGGGACCCGCCCGGAACAAGGAAAATCCTCCGCCGGAGCCCTGGGGCCGCAGGCGCGCGCCGGAGAACCCGGCCCGGTTCCTCCTGCCCGCTCAGCCATCAAATTCAGGCCGTCCGTCGAGCATTCCCCGGCGCGGCATTTCTCTCAAAATGATCTCTTCGCTTCCTTTGCTTCCTTCTGTTCAAAACTTCCCTCACCGCCCCCGCGCCAGCTCCTCCAGCATTTTCAAGGCCTCGTCCGCCGCGCGCTCGCCGGTGCCGGGCTCGCAGTAGCTGTGGAATCCGGTCCAGGTCTGGTAGCCGCCCCGCGCATGGCCATCGCGGTCCGGCAGGTAGCCGATCCAGTCGTTCGCCAGCTCTGCGATGTAGGTATTGGGAAACGGCGAGCGCTTCTTAATGTCCAGACCCAGCGCCGTGAAATACTCCGCCGGCACGCCGACAAAAGCCACGTCGCCAATCACCACCACCTGGAGCCAGCTGACGCGTTCCTCCCCCGCCGTGGGCATGATGGCCCGGCGGGCGGTGGCGAAAAGGTCCTGCACCAGCGGCGCGGATTCCTTCATGAAATTGCCGGTGTAGCGCGTGATGTCCGCCACCTCCGTCTTCTCGTCGGTGGTGCGCACCCGGTATTTAAAGGGCCGTTTCAGCGCGGCGACCCGCGTCACCGGCCGGGGCACCACCTGGGCGCGGGCCTCGCGCACCGCCTCCTTCATGCGTTCAATGGCCAGGGGCACGGGCACGCCCCGGATGTTATGCGTGGAGCCGGACGCGCCTTCCACAAAACCGACCACGCCGCCGAGTTCCGCCTCCAGATCCTGCGCGGCGAGTCCGTAAAAACTGGCGGAGCGCACATCCCGCCCGGAGCGGGTGCCGATGGTGTGCGTGGAGTGATTGAAAAGCAGGGCCTTCGTCGAGCCGTCGGCGGCGCGGAAGTCCAGCACCGGCAGCTGCGGATCAAAGGGCGAGGTGGGCTCGACCCGGGTCGCGGCCTCGCCCTGCGGATTCATCCAGGAAATGGAGCCGTCGCGCAGTAAAAGCCGGCTGTTGGCCCCCACGGTTTGTTCCCGGCCAAGGTGGAAATACAGATCCGCCGGAGCCCGCCTGGCGTGAGCGTCGATGACGGATTTCACAATGCCGCGCCGCACTTCCTCCGCGAACTTTGGCGACCAGCCGAAACCGTGCGCCGGAGCGGTGCCGGGAGCGTGGTGCGTGTGCGTGGCATTGACCAGAATATTCGCCGCCGGGATGCCGGTGGCGCGTTCGATTTCCTCCAGCGCGGGATCCACGATGGCCCGCGTCACCCACAGCACATCACACGCGACCATGGCGACTTTTCCCGCGCCCGGCTTCTCCACCACCACCGCCACGGCGCGCAGCTCGCCCTCCTGCTCTTTGGTGTAATGGGACAGCAGGCCGCCGGCCAGGGGCATGTCGTCGTCGCTCTTCAGATTCACGGCGGCGGCTCCCACCCGGACTCCGCTGTTATCAGCGGCGGCGGCAGGGCCCGAAGCACCGGGGGAGACCTTGTTTTCCGGCCCGGCGGAACCGCCGCCGGAACGCAGCAGCTGGATCAGGTCCGCCATGTCCTGAGGCGTCATCGCCGCTTCCAGACCTTCCGGCATCAGGGACATCGTGGCCCCGGAGAGCGCTTTGATCTCGCGGCGCGGCACCGCGCGGGTGCTGCCGTCCACGAGTTTGAAGGTCATGCTGTTTCCCGTCTCCGAGGCCAGCAGTCCATACAGCTCGGTGCCGTCCTGAAGCTGGCATTGATAAGCGTGGAACCCGGGCTGCACGTCGGCGTTGGGGTCGAGAATATTGGCCAGCAGCTTCTCCGGCGGATGCCCGGCGACGGATTGCAGATTCGGCCCGATGTCGTTCCCCGCACCGTCCAGTTGGTGACAGCCGATGCAGAGCCGGGAAAACACGGTCCTCCCGCGCGCCTCGGCTCCTGTCAGTTTGAGGGCGGACTGGAACTGCTCCACCACTTTCACCCGGCTGCCGGCGGCCGCCGAACCGGAGGCGGTGGCCGCAAGTCCGCTCACGCGTTTGGAGGAATGCTGGAGCAGCCGCGCGAGCCGGGCGGCATCCAGCGTGACAGGGTTGTCCTTCAACTGATTTCCCGCCAGGGCGAACGCCCAGGGCTCGCGGCTCATGAGCGCGTCCACCGCCGCATCGCGCGCGGCGGGCGGCAGCGAAGGCCACGCGGTCAACAGCGTGGCGGGCACGGAGTCGTCGCCGGAAGCGGCCAGCGTGGTGATGGCGGCGGTCTGAAGTTCCCCCGGCGTTTGCGGACTGAGCCAGGCGGCCTGCATTTTCAAAGCGGCGACCCGGTGCTCCGGCGAGCGGATCAGCACCCGGGCGGCGGCAATCCGCAGGGCTGCCGGAGCGGCTTCATCGTCCACCCTGCCGACCGCCGCCGTCACCAGGTCGGCGGATCTTTGAAGAATCGCGGAAAGAACATCGTTTTCACTTAAAAGCCTGCCGGAGCGCTCCGGATCCTTCGCCAGCAGATCCTGGAAACGGCACCAGGTTTCCATTTGGGAAGCCGTGAAGGAGCGGTCCTCCCCAGCCGTGAGCACCGGCGTCAGCAACGACGCCAAAGCCCCGCGTTCCCCGCCCGCGAGGCTCATGGTGACCAGCGGCTCCAGAAACGCGGAATAAGCCGGCTCCCCCGCCCGCACCACCGCCGCCGCCAGAGCATTCACATGTCCCGCCGCCGAACTCAGCACCGCTCCGCGCATATAGGCATCCGCATAATCCCGCACCGCCAGCCGACCCAGCGCCTCCCCGATCAGATCCTTTCCGCCGGTGGCGTTCTCCACGTCCTTTTTGTCAGTCCCGTCTTTTTCCCTGCTGCTCCACTCCCCCAGCGAAAGCGCCAGCTGCAGCCGCACCTTCGCGTCAGGATCCTCCGTCAAAGCCGCCACTTTCGCCACCAGCGCCCCGTCCGCGATCCCTTCCGCAAAGCGCAGCGCCACTTCCCGGACCCGAGGATGCGCGTCCGTCACCAGCGCCCGCAACGCCTCCGCCGAAAGCTGCCCCACCGCATTGAGCATGCCCATGAGATGCACCCGCACCAGGGGATTCAGGTGCTTTGTCACCTGCTCCCGCATCGCCCCCAAAACCGCCGCGCGTTCCGTCTCCGGCAATGCGGGAAGCCGCCACATCAGCGCCATGTGCCCCTTGTCCCGCTGCCATTCGTTCGGCGAATCCAGGGCGGTTACCAGCTGCGCCGGCGTGGCCTTTTCCAGATTCAAAACTGCCCGCCGTTTTTCCCCGACGGGAAACACGCGGTAAATCCGTCCCTTGTCCTCGCCCAGCCGGTAATGCGGCAGCAACTCCTCTTTGCCCTGCGCGGGCAGCCAGTCCGGGTGCTCGATCATGTAACGGTACATGTCCACCACCCACAGCGCGCCGTCCGGGCCGGTGCGGGTCATGACGGGACGGCACCAGCGGTCCTCGCTCGTGAAAAAATCCAGCTGGTCGGCGTCGCCGTCCTGCTTCGAACGGTAGCTCACGCCCTCCTCCGTCAGAATGTTATGCTGCACCACATTGTGGAAAGGCTCGCAGGTGAAGGCGTGGATGCCGCCCGCCGGAAACAGCAGGGTGTCGCGGTAAATCATGCCCCCGCAGGCGGAGGTGAAATGCCCGGCCTCATTGAAGGAATGGAAGCGTTTTTCCTGACGGCTCGCGGGCCAGACCGGCGGATTCAGCGGCACCACCACCTGATGTTTCGGATCCGGCGCGGCCACCAGCGGATTGCGCCGCAGATACTGATCCTCCAGCACATAATACCACAGCGGCCGCGAATTCTGCGTGCCGAACCAGTGTCCCCAGTCGTCACGGTTGCGGCCGAATTGAGAGGGTCCGCTCTGTGGCTCCAGCTCGCCGCCGTCCGGTCGGAAGCGGAAATCGCGGCTGCCCACGATCACCTCCGTGCCGTTGCGGTGGGAACGGAATTTGGTGCCCGTGCCGTATTCGCCGTGATGCCCGCCCGCCGCGCAGTAAACCCAGTTGTCCAGGCCCCAGCGCAGGCCATTGGCGCGCAGTTGCTGATTGCCCTGAAGCAGGCCGCTGATGAGCACTTCCTTCGAATCCGCGCGGCCATCGCCGTCGGTGTCGCGGAGAAACAGGATGTCGGGCGCGGCGGTGACGATCACGCCATCGCGCCAGGTCAGCAGGCCGTTGGGAAAATTCAGTCCCTCCGCGAAGAGCGTGGATTTGTCATAACGACCGTCACCGTCCGTGTCCTCCAGCACCCGCACCCGGCCGCCGGGACTGCCTTTGCCGTCCATGCCGAGCGGATAATCCGGCATCTCCACCACCCACATCCGCCCCGCCAGATCCCAGTCGATGGCCACGGGATCCATCAGCAACGGCTCGGCGGCGGCGAGTTCAAAGCCATAGCCGGCACGGACGTGGATTTTGCTCATCGACTCCAGCGGCGACAAGGGAGCGGTCAGAGGAGCGGGCGGTCCGGCGGCGGCCACGGCCTTCACGGGAGGAGTCAGGCCCGACGCCGTGTAATGCGCCGCGATTTCCTCCGGGGTCAGGGCGCGGTCATAAACCGCGATCTCATCCAGCTTTCCCTCCAGGCCGAACATCCCGTCATTGCGACCGCCAAAAAACGCCCCGCCGCCGCCCTCCGGCACCGTGTGGGCGAACTCCCCGGCAATCTCCGGCACCGTGCGCCCGTCCAGATGCACACGCACTTTTCCGCCGTCACGCACCAGCACCACGTGATGCCAGGCTCGTAAAGCCAGCGGCGTGCGGCCCGCAAGCACCTGATCCTTTTCATTTCCATTGAAGAGAATCAGCTTCCCTGAAATGTCAGGACCGCCGCCGTCCGCGCCCCGGAAAGTGCCGCCGATGCCCAGATGCTCACCGCGCGCCGCCGCATCGCCGCCGGTTCCGCGCGAGAAGACATAACCGGTCACCGGGCGGGCGTCGGCGGGCAGACCGTTCCACAGCCACAGCTCCACGCTGTAGCGGTCGCCGGGCGTCAGGGTGGTTTTCAGGCGTCCGCCGGCAAAGTGCGCCGCGCGGTTGATGACGGCACCGCTGAAGGCGTTGGGCGCGGGCGGCTGATGCGGCTGAAAGCCCCGCCGACCATCCGCGCCCGCCAGAAAACGCGCGGTTCCCGGCTCAAAAACAGCCGCGTGATTCCGACCGGATGCGTCCCGGGCCGCCGTTCCCTCCATTTCCTCCAGCCGCCAGTAAGCGAGCGGTCCGGCCTTTTGAATCAGATCCGCATAAGCCCCGTTGGAAACGGAAACCGGGCGCGCCGGACGTCCCGCGACCTCCTCCAGCAGACTGACCAGCGCAGTCGTGATGCGCGGCTCCGCCTCCTCCTCCAGGCCCGCCGTGCGCGCCGCCCAGGTGGTGTAGCCACCCAGCGCGTGCTGCTCGGGAGGCGGGATGTAACCCTCCGCGCCGTTGGCCAGCTCGATGTTCATGGTGACGGGAAAAGGGCTGCGAGCTTTCAGCTTCAATCCCGTCAGGGCATAAACCTCGTTCGGCAGCGCGGTGATGCCCAGTTCCCCCACGCGGGCCGCCTGGAGCACCAGTTCGGTCCGCTGTTTTTCATGCAGAATGACGGCTTCCTGCGAATAAATCTCCTCCATGTTCTGCGGCAGCCGGCCGTTCAAACCGTCATTCACCTCCCGGGCGCGGGCGAGGCGTTTTTCGTCCGCCTGCCGGTAGTTCAGCGGCAGCAGGCGCTGGGCAATTTTCAGCGCGGCGGTGTCCTTCCACTCCATGGACCGCCAGGCGGCGGCGGCGCCCCGGGCGATTTCCCCGGCGTAGGCGTCATACCCGATCTCCGGTTTCTTCGGCGCGCCGTAATCCATGCAGGCCAAGTCGCCGCTCGTGCCCTGGGACATGATGCCGACAAATCCCGCCGGTGCCCCCAGCTCCGCCGCCATGTGCTTCGCGAACCTGCCGAAGTAGTCCGACGACAGCAGATCCGAGCCGTAATAATGCATGGAATAATTCGCCAGCAACCCCAGCGGTTTCCCGTCCGCCGACTTCACCGCCAGCAGCGACAGCTGCGGGTCCACCGGCCCCGACGGGCCGACCGCATCCGGGCTTTCAAAACCGGGATGCATGTGCGCCCTCACGTTGGGCGCGCCGAAGGGATCGTTCAGCATTTTGTCAGGACGCCGGACCCAGCGGCGGTTGAAAGTGTGCGACCAGTCGTCCACCGCCGTCCAGCCGACTTTGGCGGGCTGCAGATTTTTCACCGCCGCCGCGATCGCCTCCGCCATTTTACCCGGCAGCCAGGCCGCATAATCGGGATCCATGCGGCTCCCGAGACAGCCCATGGCCGAAGGCGCGGAATGCGTGTGCGTGGCCGAAACCATCATGCGCTCCACCGCCAGGCCCGTGGCTTTACTGGCTTCGGCTTTCGCTTTGTCGATCAGCTCGCGGGGCATCATGCAGGTGTCCACCACACAGAAAACCAGCCGCGTCTCCCCGTCGTCGAGAGCCAGGGCTTTGGCGCGCAGCGGATCGATCACTTTGTCCGCCATGCGCTCCGTAAACATGCCGTTCACCCTCACAGGAAATTTCAGCGGCGAAATATCCACCTCCGCCACCCCGGCCCGGAACTCCGGCCCCGGGCCCGGCTTTGAAACCGCCAGAGCCCAGGTCACGGCCCCCGCCGCGCACAGAGCCATCAGAACAGGAGCGGAGTAACGGAATGGCTTCATGGCGGCGCTGGATATGTGGTGGACGGGTTAAGAAACCGTCAGACGGAATAAAGTCCGCGAAGAGTCAGGCTCTTTCAGGGAAACGGGTTATTCCCGGAACCCGCCGGCATTTCCCGGACCGGAACCGGCTTCCGCACTATCCTTTCCGCGGCGGTGTCAGGCCCGCCGCCGCGTGGTGTGCCGCGATCTCCTCCGGACTCAAAGCGCGGGGATAGACCGCGATTTCATCAAGTTTCCCCTCCAGTCCGCACGATCCGTCGCTGCGTCCGCCGAAAAACACCCCGCCCGCTCCGGTGGGCACCGTGAGCGCGAACTCACCGGAAATTTCCGGCTCCGGCCGCCCGTCCAGATGCACGCGGACTTTCACGCCCTCCCGCACCAGCACGACGTGATGCCAGGCGCGGAACGCCAGCGGCGTCCGGCCCGCAGCCTGCGGACCGCCTTCATGGCCATGCAAAAGAATCAGTCTTCCTGAAACGTCAGGCCCGCCGCTGTCCGCGCCCTGGAAAGTGCCGCCGATGCCGAGGTGCTCACCGCTGGCTCCGGCATCGCCGTCCGGCCCGCGCGACAGGAACCAGCCGGTGACCGGCCGCACATCGGCGGGCAGCCCGTTCCAGAGCCAAAGCTCGATGCTGTAATGATCCCCGGGCGGCAGTTTGGCTTTCATCCGTCCCCCCGCGAAATGCGCGGCGCGGTTGACCGCCGGGCCGCTGAAGGCATTGGGCGCGGGCGGCTGGGCCGGCTGAAACCCGGCCCTGCCGTCCGCACCCGGCAGGAAATGGGCGATTCCCGGCTCGAACACGGCGTGGTGGTTTTGACCGGACGCGTCCAACGCCACCGGACCCTCCATTTCCTCAAGCCGCCAGTAAGCCAAGGGTTCCGACTTCCGGACCCTCTCCCCATAAGAGCCGCCGGAGACGGCAACCTCCCGCCGCGGACGGCCCGCGACCTCCTCCAGCAGACTGAGCACGGTTTCGGCAATGCGCGGTTCCGCCCGCACCTCAAGCCCCGCTCCGCGCGCCGGCCAGCCTCCGCTTTCTCCAGCGGGGCTTGCCCCGCGCCCGGCTTCCCTGGGTTTTATTCGTGGACAAAGCGGCGTCACGCGGCGGAGGCTGGCCTCCTTCCTCAAAGCGGGAGCTGGCTCTGAGCATTACCCACAAATCATTCCCAGCGTGCCAAGTCTCAGGGGCACGGGGAATTTTGGGGCGGAACGGAGTCTCCGCCCGCTGCGGGGAGCATTCCTGCTGGAGTGGTGCTTTATCCCGCCCCTTCAGCGTCAATAACCGGCGTGCCGGAACCATACTAACGGGAAGTGGGGCTTGCTGCCGCCCCGTGAGCTGTGCGAGGATCGGAGCGACACGGGTGGCGGACAGCCATACC
>JAZKFB010000055.1:0-17134 GCA_040386695.1 Verrucomicrobiota bacterium | reverse complement strand
CCCATGCGAAGCGGACAGGGATAACCAGCAAAATAACTTAACAATGTAGAACTAAGCCTGAATTCCGGAAGCCGGGCCACGGATAATACGAATAGAACGGATAATGACGGATTTATCAAGAGGAAGGGCTCACCCTGGCGGATGAAGCCGGTGTGAATCCCGCCTGCCGGGTCCGCACAGGAGTTAAAATCTTCCGCTCCCCTTATTATAAAGGAAATTCCGGCCTGAAGCCCGCAATGGCTTCACGAATAGCGGCGGCGGCCGAACATCATCAGAAAAGCCACGCCCGCCAGAACGCTGACGCCGACGGTTTCCGGCACCGGCACCGGCTCGGGCTCCTTGATCTGCGCGGCGGCCACGGGAGGCTGGAGCGGGAGTTCGGGGGCCGGTGAAGCCTCGCCACCAGCCGGGCAAACGGCGGTCATCGCGAGGCACAGCAGAGCTGGCAAAAAGTTTTTCACTGCGATAAGGGGCTGCAAGAGTCGGCATTAAAGCACAATCCTATCCGATGACAAGGGTGCATTGAGGAATCCCAACACCGCATGGGCGCGGGCCCGGCGCAAATGACAAAAATGTCAGGGAAGTGTCCAGTTCACCTCCACGCGGCTTTCCTGTCCAAAGCGGTCCTTATACTTCACAAATCCATGCCTCGCGCCATATTCGTGGACCATTTTGGTGACTTTCACATCAAAACAGCAGTATTCCGCAATTTGCATGATTTTCCCCTCCCGCCACCACCGGATGGCGTCCAGACCGTCCGCCGTTTTACCGGTGCCGAGGGACGCGGTGGCGATGTCATCGAGCTTGATGCGGTGCCCGAGCCGGACTTCGATGTCCAGCAGCAGGTCCAGACTACGCGCCTGCTCCGCGATATTCCACATGCTGTAGGCCTGAAGCACGGCGTAGTCGAAACCGACGTGATTGAATCCGATGACCAGATCCGCCGCCGTCAGCTCGCTGATGAGCGCATCGGCGTCCGGTTCCCCGTAAATCCGGTAGGCGCCGGCGGCCGTGCTGTAGGTCACGCCCACGGACATGCCCATGCGGTCCTTTTTATCCCAGCCGCCCACATCCCCGGCGGAACGCTGGGTTTCGAGGTCAAAGTAAACGATATTCTGCGCCATGCTGCCGCCGCCTTAAGGTAGGGGCCTCCCGCCCGCCAGGGAAAAATGCCGGGCTTTTGCCCGGCGGATGATGGTCACGTCCCCTTTCCGCAGCCGCCATCGCCGTTGCCCGCCGGATTGCCCCGCGTGAATTTCTGATGCAGAAATGCGGTCTTTCCGCCTGCGCCCCCATCACCCCGGCGCTTTCTTTTTCCTGAATCCATCCCATGCCCACCCGCCGATCCCTGCTCCGCCTCGCTCTGGCCGCTCCCGCCGTCAGCCTGTTCCCCTCCTGCGGCACCATGGATACGGGCCCTTTTCCGGGTATCGGGACTTCGGGCGGCGGCGGCCCGTTTGCCCTGGGCATCGACACGCTGGCGGAAAGCGGATTCGCCGCCGTGCGCGGGAAACGGGTCGGTCTGATCCTCAATCAGACCAGTGTCAGCCGCAACGGCACGCCCAGCCGCGTGATTCTCCAGCGCGCTCTGGGCCGGAATTTCACGTCGCTTTACACCCCGGAGCACGGGCTCGACGGCCGGGAGAAAGCGGGCATTCACGTCTCCTCCCGCCGCGATCCCCTGACCGGCCTGCCCGCTTACAGTCTCTATGGCGACACCCGGAAACCCGCGCCCCGGATGCTGGCGGATATTGATGTTCTGCTGTTTGATCTTCAGGACATCGGCAGCCGCAGCTACACTTACATCAGCACCATGGCCCTCGCCATGGAGGCCTGCGCCGAGCAGGGGAAGGAATTCATCGTCCTTGACCGCCCGAATCCCCTCGGCGGCCTGCGGGTGCAGGGGCCGCCGCTGGATCCGCGCTGGAAATCCTTTGTCGGGCAAATCCCCGTGCCCTACGTCCACGGCATGACCGCCGGGGAACTGGCCCGCATGATCAATGCCCGGGGCTGGATCAAAGCCCGTCCCCGCCTGAGCGTCATTCCCCTGCGCGGCTGGCAGCGCGGCATGGCGTGGACGGACACCGGTCTGCGCTGGGTCGCCACCAGCCCGAACATTCCCGGCCCGCTCAGTCCGTTTTATTACGCCGTGTCGGGAATTCTCGGTGGTCTGGACGGCGTGGACATCGGCATCGGCACCCCGCGCCCCTTTGAATATGCGGGCGGAAAAGGCATCAATCCACACGAATTCTCCTCCGCTCTGACCGCGCGCGGCATTCCCGGCGTGCGGTTCGCGCCTTATTTCAGCGCCCGGAAACCGGGTTTTGCGGGCGCGCAGCTCACCATTGATCCCCACGGTGCCACCGATCTCATGGCCCTGGCGGTCATTCTTGCCAGTGAAGTCTGCCGCCGCACCGGCAATGCCCCGGTCCGCGCCACCCGGGGCGACACCCGCACGCTTTTCCACAAAGTCTACGGCAGTGACACCCTCTTCAATGCCCTCGCCTCCGGCCGCCCCGTGGGTTCCCTGATCGCCTCCTGGCAGCCCTCCCTCCAGGCTTTCCGCGCCAACCGTCAGCCGTTTCTGATGTATTGAACAGGGATCCACCGCGCAGGGTCCGAAGAACCCGGAAGCTGAAAATATTCATCCATGCTGATGAGAACGCTCCTTTGTTGAAGGTGGACACCGCGCCCGCGGACCGCTAAAAGCTGACGTCATGGACCTTTTCGCCAGCCTGTTTCGTTTGTCTCCTTTTCTCGCGGTCACGGGACTTCTGCTGTGCCCTCTGCCTGCGGCCCCCGTTCCGGAGGAACAGCTGATGAAGGGGCAATATCAGGAAATTACCGGTGCCTCCCCCGCCGCGGCGGGCGGCGCGTGGGCTTTTGCGCGGTTTTTTCTCCTTCCGGACCGCAAAACTTATGAGGCGGCCTGGAAAGCCCGGGAGCAGGGGGATCCGCTTGGTAAATTCACCGTCATGCGCGCCCATCAGGCCGGGGAGGGCGTGAAACGGGACCAAAAAACCGCGTGGCGCATGAATGTCGAACTCCGTGAGGCCCTCGGCGGCAAAACCAGCCCCACGCCCCTCGAATCCTACATTCTCAGCTATCTCAGCCAGGCTGACGGGGAAGGCAGAATCAACGTCTCCTCTTTTCCCAAAGAGGAGGAAGCTTACCGCGTGGCCGGCAAGTCGAGCGCCGAACACCTTCGCGCCAGTGCGGACGGCGGCTGTGCCCAGGCCATGGACGAAATCGGCGAATCCGAGCAGGCTGATAACCCGGAAAACGCCCGGCGATGGTACCGGCGCGCGGCCGAGGCGGGCCTCGCCTCCGGCATGAAAAATCTCGGATTCATGCTGGCGCAGGGAGCGGAGTCCGACCCTCCCGAAGCCATCCGCTGGACCCGCATGGCCGCCGAAAAAGGCAATATCTTCGCCATGCTCAATATGGCGGCATTTCACGAACGCCTGCATCTGCCCGGCCTGACGGAAAAAGACGCGGTTGAATGGGTGGAACGCGGCGTGGCCAGCGGGCATCCCCTGGGCTTCATGGAGAAAGGGCTGGCGCTGCTGATGGGCCATTACGGCATGAAAATGGACGAACCCACCGGCAAAGCCCTCCTGCAGCAGGCCGCCGCCACCGGCAGCGCGTTTGCCCTCCGGCAGATCGCGGCATTTTACCTTGATGGCACCGGGGTAACCCGGAACTGCGCCAAAGCGGCGGAGTTCGCCCGTGCCGCATGGCAGCAGGGCGCGGGGCAGCCGGCCGCCCGGATACTGGCAAGCGCCTACCGGAAAGACCCGGAGCTTGGCGGCGAAAAAAACGAGGCCAAATACTGGGAAATCCACAGCATGGGCAACGCCAGCATGGCTTACGCCCTCAACATCGACGCCCGCCATCCGGATCTCCTTGCCAGTCTGGCGAAAATCGACCCTTTCTCCCTGAAGATTAAATGACCGCGCATTATTGATTCCGCGTCCGGACAACCCGCCGCGCCATCAGTCCCCTTTGTTTCCTTCGCGTCCTTCTGTTCAAATCCCTTTTCCCGTTCCCGGGAGCTGGCCGCCTATTCTTCTGGTTTATCCCGGAAAGCTGTGCTACCGGCTCCCTCAGTCCATTTTTCCCCAGCCTCCATGCCCGTCAAAAAGAAAGCCGCTCCCGCCAAAAAATCCGCCGCCAAAACCGCGGCTCCGGCACGTAAAACCGCCGCCACCGCCAAAGCTCCGGCCAAAAAGGCTCCCGCGAAGAAAGCTCCCGGAGCCAAAAAAGCCTCTGGTGTTAAAAAGCCCGCCGCCCGGAAATCCGCCGCCAAAAAGACCACCACCCGGCGCGGAGCCTCCACCACGCTCGGCATTCCCGCGACTTCCCTGCCCCCGGCTGTCCTCCCGCCGCCTCCCGGCAAAGCGGCGCGCGGTCCCCGCGACATGGGCCCGGAAACCCCCGGCACCGCCCTCGCCCGCGCTGTGGCCGATGCCGCCGACATGAAAAAAGCCGAGCACATCGCCATTCTGGATGTCCGCGGCCTTTCGATGGTCACGGATTTCCTCGTTATCGTCAGCGCCGGCTCCATGCCCCACCTCCGCGCCATCCGCAACGAAGTCGCCGAACGCATCCACGAGGAGCGCAACGAAAAGCCCCACTCCACCCAGGGCGCCGCCGAAAGCCACTGGATGCTCCTCGACTACGGCGACGTTGTGGCCCACATCTTCCTGGAGGAAAAACGCGCCCTCTACGCCCTTGAGGACCTCTGGAGCGACGCCCCCCGCCTCTCCTGGAGCCCCCCGGCTTGAGAAATCGATTCCGTGCGGTCTGTCGTTAACCGTTTAATCAAACACTCCCATGAACCTCTCCGTGGAAACCGAACTGGAAAGCGACGGCCGCTGGATCGCTGAGATTCCACAACTGCCCGGAGCCATGGCCTACGGCACCACCCGTTCCGAAGCGATTGCCAGAGCCGAAGCCCTGGCGCTGAGAGTGATTTTGGACCATTCGGAATCGCATTAGCGGGGGATTTTACCCACGCCCGCCATGAACGAAGCCGATGGCCCGCTTTCTTTGCCAAACTCACGGCGCATCTCCGGCGCAGTTTGTCTGTGAACATCTCGGCACCGATTTCGCGGGTGGAGGCCCGCTCCGTCATTCCCGCCGGATCCGTGTTTTATTTCGCGACATCAATCCTCCCCACAACCTTTGGTTCAGCGTTCTCCTTTGTGGCGCCTGCATTCTCAACCTCGGCATCCCCGAGACTACGGACACACTCCACGACGATGAGGTGGAAGCGAATTACCAGCCACTTTATCAGCCACATACCCTCTGTTTTCACTGCTTTCACGACCGGACAAATTCAGACGCAGCAGGAGGCCGCTGATCGCACGCTGCCGCACCAGCGATCCATCTTCCAATAACTAATAACCCCACCCTTCCTCCCGCCACCCATGGGCCGCATCGCGGAAGTCTCGATCCAGCAGGTCATCGCGGCCTGTGACATCGTGGACATCATCAGCGGCTACTTTCCGCTGAAGCGCTCCGGGACAACGTTCAAAGCCAACTGCCCGTTCCACACCGAGAAATCGCCCTCCTTCCACGTCAATCCCTCGCGCGGCACCTTCCACTGCTTCGGCTGCGGCGAAGGCGGGAATGCGGTCGGCTTCGTGATGAAATACGAGAGCCTGCCGTTTGTGGACACGGTCCGGAAACTGGCTGTCAAATACGGCATCACCCTGATCGAGGAGGCGGGAACCCCGGAGCAGGAGGCCGCCACCGGCCGCCGGGTCAAACTCCTGGCGCTGCACCGCGAAATCACGGCCTGGTTTCACAAACTGCTGCTGAAAAGTCCCCTCGCCGCCGATGCCCGCGCTTACCTGAAATCCCGGAACCTCACCTCCGGCACCGCCCGCAACTGGTCCATCGGCTACGCCCCCGATGATCAGGGATATTATAAAGAATGGGCCACTGAGAAAAAGTATTCCGACGATCTCATGATCGAAGCCGGCATCTTCTCCCTGCGGGACGAGGAGAATCCCTCGCGGGGCATTTACGCCCGCTTCCGGCACCGCATCATGTTCCCCATCCGCAACGATCACGGTGATGTCATCGCCTTCAGCGGCCGGGTGCTGCGGGCCGAGGATTCCCCGGCGAAATACATGAACTCGCCGGCCACGCCCATCTTCAACAAGAGCGAGGTTTTTTTCGGATTCGACAAAGCCAAACGCGCCATCCACAAAGCCGAGAAAGCCATCATCTGCGAAGGCCAGATCGACATGCTCATGGCTTTTGAAGCCGGTATTGAAAATATCATCGCCCCCCTCGGCACCGCCTTCACCCCCCAGCACGCCCGCCTGCTCCGGCGGCACACCGACCAGGTTGTCCTTTGCTACGATTCCGACAACGCCGGTTACAAAGCCGCCGCCAGCGCCTTCACGGAACTGAGCAAAGAGGGCATCTTCGTCCGCGTCGCCGCCCTGCCCCCCGGCGAGGATCCGGATTCCCTGATCCGCAGGGAAGGTGTCGCCGCTCTCCGCCAGCGTCTGGATGAGGCCCGCGATTTTTTTGATTTCCAGATCGACCTCCGCGCCGCCAAAAGCGATCTCAGCGACACCCGCGAGCGCATGAAAGTCCTGCGCGAACTGGCCGAAAATCTCGCCAAACTGAAAGACCGCCCCGTCCTCGACGCCGCTCTCAACCGCTGCGCCACCCGCCTGAATATCGGTCCGGACGAAATCCGTAAAATGGTCCAGGCCCACCTCGCCCAGCAGAAAAAATACGCCGACCGCGCCGGCGAACGGGGCAGCGGAGCCAGCCCGGATACCGCCTCCGCGACTGCCGGTTTTGAGCCCGATCCGGAATCCGACGACACGCCTCCGCCGCTTCACCCCAGCGTGCGCCTGCTCCTCCAGCTGGCCCTCACCGATCCCGCCGCCCACCGCTGGCTGGCCTCCGGAGCCGATGGTCCCGCCTGGGCCGGCGTCAGCGGCGGCGACTTCCTGACCAAAGTCCTCGCCGCCCCGGTTGATCCCGCCCATCCCGCGACCATCACCTCCTGGCTCAGCACCCTCACGCCCGTCGAATCCTCCAGCCTCACCGCCCTGCTGCACCAGAACCGC
Organism: Verrucomicrobiota bacterium; assembly: GCA_040386695.1. Classification (GTDB taxonomy): domain Bacteria; phylum Verrucomicrobiota; class Verrucomicrobiia; order Verrucomicrobiales; family V1-33; genus CAIZWU01. The sequence continues at coordinate 10,034 of JAZKFB010000055.1, read as the reverse complement.
CCCGCCTCCGACGCCCTCACCAGCGCCCGCCACGCCGTCGCCAGCCTGCGCATCGCCGCCGTCACCAGCGGTATCGACCTCATCCAGAATCAGCTCCGCACCAGCAAACCCACGCCGGAGGCCGTTCTCTCCCTGACTACCCGGCTCATCACTTTGAAGAAAGAACTCAACGTCCTCCAGGCCAAAATCCGGGAGGCCCCGGCGGAGTATTGAAAGCCTGCTCCTCCTTGACGCTGATTTGCCCGGAGCAATCCGGTTTTCACTCAATACAGCGCCGCCACCGCCGCTGTGTAGCCGTGGAGAAAATTGACGCCGGCGACGGGACCGAACTCGCCGTTGCAGAAAAATCCGGCAACGGGAATGGGGCCAAAAGTTTCGGCGAGAATGCCGGCATCGTGATTGGGAATGCCAAAAAGCTGCTGCCCGCGGCCACCGCAGGAGAAACAGAGCATCGCCAGAGGCGCGCCTTCGCGGGTTTCCAGAGCCTGGCTGCGCACGCGGAGATCCTCGTCGGCGGCGTCTTTTTCGCGGAGCTGGAACTGCAGCGTCTGGCCAACCCGCGGACTGGCCCCGATTTTCAAGGCCCCGGTTTTGGGATCCCCGCCCAGAATATTGCGCACCAGAAAATCACCCCGCTGAAATTCCTCGCGGTATTCGGAGGCCGCCAGACCGGCCATGATATTGCCGTGGGCCAGCTTCTGATCGTCCTCCGGCAGATTTTCAAAGGTTTCCACCAGGACATCGTAAGCGCGCCGGCCACCCACGCCAAGCACCACATCGTCATGGACTTTGGTGATCGTGTAGGGCTCACCGATGGGCTGGCATCCCTGACTGACAATGCCATGGATCATGGTCTGTGAAAGGTGGATCGCAATGCCGGCGGATTCGAGCTGCTCCGACTCATGGTGCAGCGTGAACAGCGTCTCCGCATCCCATCCGCCAGTGGCCAGGCCGCCGTAAAGAGGAACTCCGGGATAAATCCGGTTCATATCCTCCAGCAGCGCCTGGGCGTTGAGCCGCAGAGGATTACCCAGAATCAGCCAGCCGCCGGTGGCCGGACGGTCGCGGGGGATTTGAAAATTCTCATCAATAATCCAGGACCCGATGTCCTCACCGGGAAGATTCAGAAACATCAGGGAAAAACCGCTGACATCCTCGTCCTCCTGATCCGTGCCGATCATCCCGTCCGCCGAACAGCCCACGACCCGGCGCGCATGGCCCTCCACCTGGATGATTTCCACCAGATCATGCAGATGCGGCCGCCAGTCCGGTGAGGCGAACACCAGCGCCAGACTGGCCCCGCCGGCCTGCTCACGGAGGGAACGCGCGGCGGCGATGACAACGTCCTCATCCCATTTGGTGAGCCGGACGCACGAAGCCGCACGGCGCTGAGGGGGCGGGGTCGTCATGGTGGGAAGTCATGGGAGGTGGTACCAGGAACAGGACTCGAACCTGCACGGATTACTCCACCAGATCCTAAGTCTGGCGCGTCTACCAATTTCGCCATCCTGGCATGATGCGGAAACACAGGCGGATTAGAGCGGAAATACCGCCCGGGCGCAACCCCGGTTCCTCGGACTGAACGTTTTTTCCGTGAACACCTGTTCCAAAGGGTTCAATCGGCCAGTAGGCACTCGGTCCGGCCAGGCCGCGCCATTGGGGCATCCGACTGCGTATTTTAGCGCCATTCCCTCATACTATGCCGAGTTTTCAGACATCGCATGAAACTTATAAAATCAGATTTTTCCCTATCACAGAAGCTCTTGCGGTGACGCTTATACGGTGAAACTTTTGAAATTAATTTATTTAAGCCATGCCCTCCCAGCCTTCCTCCCGGATCCCCAAGCCCATCGGCCGCATCTCCGCGCCGAAGCGGGCCCGCCGCCCGTCCAGCTCCGGCAGCGGGCCGGTGCTTCTGGCGCTTCTGCTTCTGGGCGGCGGCGGCGGCGCCTGGTGGTATCTCCAGCAGCCGCCCGCCCGTCCCTCAGTGGCTTCCGGCACGGCGGAGGCGGCTCCGGAAGCGCCGGCCGCCCAAAAACCGGCGGCCGGGGAAACGGATGATTCCGAAGCCAGACTGGCGGCGGCGCTGGCCGAGCCTTCCCGCATTCTCGCCCATCCCGTGCCTCAAAAGCCTGCGGCTGACGCTCCCGAGGCTCTGGAGCTGACGGACGCTTTTGCCGCGGTCGAGGAAAAAGCCGATGGCATGGAGGACGCCGAAGCCGCCGCTGCCGCCGAACCGGAGGCCGATTTCGGCAAGCTGCTGGTGCTGGAGGATCCGGCCGCCAATCAGGCCGTGAATGTGGAGGCCCGGAAAAAAGCGCTCGATCTGGCTTTCTCCTCGGGCTCGTGGGACAACTACCGTCAGTTTCTGGGCCGTTCGCTGAGGGGTTGGCTGGACATGCGTTTTAAAAATACGGAAACGGACGCCCTGGCCCCGTTTTTTGAAAACCCCTACACTTCCGAAGTGCTTCAGCAGCACGCTTTTCTGACCGCCGCCGGCAAGGGCATTCCTGAATTCCTGAAGGACAATGAGGCTGCCCCCGGGTTTTTGCGCTGGGTGTTCGGTGATCAGCAGGCCATGCGGTCCTTTACCCTGACCCTCTCCCGCGAGGACAATCCGGCCGCTGTTTTCCATCTCTGGAGCAATATTGTCGCCGAGGAGCCGCTGGGCACCACGACTTACCGCGAGCTGGCACTGGCCTGCGCTTTGGTTTTTGACGAGATGAAATCCGTCCGCTGGAACGGCGAAAAGCTGGAAATCAACCCCATGGAGCGTTTCCGCTACTACAAGGACAATGCGGAGGCCGGTCGGCTCACGGGCAAAATCCGGCTCATGTCCGCAGCGGACCTGGTCTGGGTGGTCTGCGCGCCGGTGCCGCAGTCCGAACTGGAATGGGCGCTGAAGCAGGCGGACTGGCGTCAGAAAACCTGGGGCGATTCCTACGGCTTCATCAAGTATGATATGGTCAAAGCCGTGACTGGGAAAAGCAAGGATCCCTACGACACTTATACTTTCGCCGAAATTAAAAAGAAGGGAGGCATCTGCTCCGACCGCTCCTATTTCTCCGCCAACACCGCCCGCGCCCACGGCATTCCCGCCGCCGTGATCAGCGGGGACGGCCCGAAAGGCGGCCACGCCTGGATGACCTGGCTGGCCGAGGAGGGGGAATGGCAGTTCGCCGGCCGGTTTAGCGGGTATCCCACCGGCCACTGCGGCAACCCGCAAACGGGCGACGAAACCGCCGAGGATGATTTTATCCGCGCCAATGACCGCCGCGCCGCCGGGCCCACCCGGGTGCTGAAAGCCCGGCAGTTCCTCTGGCTGGCGAATCTTTACGGCTCGGATCCTGACAAAGCGGACGCGCTCATCGCCGCCGCGCGGAAATCCGCCCCCAACCTTCCGCTGGTCGCCGAATCCGAGCTGCTGCTGTGGACCAACCGCCGCAAGGATTCCCCGGTGGATGACTGGAAAAAATTCATCGCCTCCCTGCGCAAGGAATTCCGTGATAATTCGGAACTCATGGCCATGGCCCGCACGGCGGAGGAAACGTATATCTTCCCCCGCCAGGACACCAAGGACTCCCTCCACACCCTGCGCCGGGAAGCCACCAAAATCGCCAAAACCAAAGGCGCCGACGCCGGCATCGCGCCTGATATCAAGGCCCTTGCGGAATCCTTCCGCCGTCAGGCTGAGCTGCTGGTGACCACCAACGATCTCGACGGCGTGCGGGGCATTTACCGCCGCGCCTTCTGGGATTACGGTGATGATCCCTCGCTTTTCAAAGCCTTGGCCCGCGATCTTTTCAAGCTGGTGGAAAAAGACACGGTCATCGCCGACAAGGCCTGTCGCGATCTGGAAAGCGCCTGCAAACGTTATGTCGGCCGGGGCGGTGGTGACTGGTTTGACATCGGCAGCCAGAACTCCGCCTGGCAGCTCGTGGCCGACTGCTACCGCAAGTGCGGCGGTGAGAAAAAGGCCGCCACCATCGAACGTCAGATGGAACAGCGGAAAGCCGCCTCCAAACGCCAGTCCATCTGATGGACTGACGGCACGCAGCCGTCAGCGGATTCCCCTCCATGAGCGCGCCAGTGCCCATTGTTCGTGTCGGTGCCATGACCAAGGCCGAGTGTTCAACGCGTCTTTTTCGTCATCATGCCCGGGACATGGGAGCGGCGCTTGCATGCGGCGCCCTGGTGCTTGGCATCGCTGCCGCGGTTTTGCTCCACGGTGTGAGGTCGGCATTTATCATGAACCATCCCTGGATCAGATGCGGCTACTTTCTGTCGATGATTGCATTCGTCTTTGCCAGCGCTGCGGCAATGGTGCGTTGGGGATTGCGGATTGCCGGGATGCCGCTCCTTTCATGCTCATCCTGTGGTTGCCCTCTGAATGCCGCTGACGCGACGAGAGCGGTAAGGCACTCTGCCTGTCCGAGATGTCAGGGAACCGTGTTTCTTGATGCCGGGAACAGGCGGCATGGCCCCACAGGAAGACCCTGAACGCAACCACAACCCCACCCGGGAAGCCGAACAAAACGGACGGGAGGAAAGTATCCTCCGTCTTGAGGGATTACTGAAAAACAATTTTCAGTTTTCCGGATTTCGGAGTTCCCGCCTCTCCCAGACTTTCCGCCAGATGGCCCGCCGGGGTCGGAGCGGCCAAAGTGGTGACCGGACCCGCCTGTCCGGGCGCGTCTTCCGCTTCAAGCGCGGCTTTGAGCGCGCCCTCCACCATCTGGCCGCAGTGGATTTTCATCGGCGGCAGCGGCCCGAGCGGTGTGGACATTTCGGCGGCGGAAAGATGCCGCGCCTCCTCCACCGTGCGGCCTTTCAGCATCTCCGTGGCCATGCTGGCGACGGCGATGGCCGTCTGGCAGCCGAAGCTCTGGAACGAGGCCCGGTCGATGACTTTCTGACCGTTCTTTTCGGTGAATTTCAGCCACATGCGCACCATATCGCCGCATTCGGGGCTGCCGACAGTGCCGACGGCGTCGGCATCGGTCATTTCACCAAGATTGCGGGGATTGGCGATGGCGTCGTTAAGCAGTTGGTCGTCCATGGATGAAGAAGGTAAAAGGATTCAGGGTTCAGAAGGCAGAATCAGGCAGTAATGAACCTTGGAAAAGGATTGTTGGAACTGGTGGCAGGCTGGGGTTCAAGCAGGTCCGTTTCCGAACCCTGAACCCTGAACCCTTTCGCCTCTACTCCATCTCCAGCTTATAACGTGGAACGCCGGCATCGACCTGCGTGCTCCAGGCGTCGATGCCGCCGGCGAGGGATTTCACGTTTTGAAAGCCGTGGCCGATGAGGTAGGCGGCAGCGTCGAGGCTGCGGAGGCCCTGGTGGCAATAGACGACGACCGGCCGGGATTTGTCGCCGTTGTGGAAGAATTCCTGAAGCAGCGGCTGGGTCATGAGGTCCGCGCCGGGCAGGCGGACGGCTTCAAACTCCTCGCGGGAGCGGACATCCAGGAGGCGCGGAGGGTTTTCCGAATCCAGCGCGGCTTTGAGATCCGGCGGGCTGATCTGAAGGGCGGCATCGCTTTCCTGACTGGCCAGGAGGTGGGCGATGGCCTCCTCCACTGGCATGTCCTCATTGCGGGCGCAGACCTCGCGCAGGGTTTCGCCAAGCTGGAATCCGCAGCTGGAGCAGCCGCCGACGTGATATTTGGCGAAAAGGGCGCGGCGGGCTCCGGGAAAGGCGTCGAGGAGAGCGCCCATGGTCGTATCAGGGTGAATGGCGGAGTCGATAGTGGCGGTCATGACGGAATTTCCTCTTTCCGCCACGATAGCCGCGCCTACCATGGGGTCAACCGCCGAGGCCCCGCCGCCCCCGGACGCACGCCCGGCGCTCTTTTTCCCGAATGAATCAGGACCTTCCCAAAATCCACTTCTGGCCGAATCTCATGACGGCCGGGAATCTCTTCTGCGGTTTTTACGCCATCCTGCTGCTGCGGCATGATCCGGCTCCGCTGGAGGTTTACAAAGCGATCTGGCTTATTCTCGGAGCCTGTCTTTTCGACATGCTCGACGGACGGATTGCGCGGGCGGTGGGGGAGGAATCACCCTTCGGCCGGGAATTTGACTCCCTGGCGGACATCGTGAGCTTCGGCGTGGCCCCGGCCTTTCTGATGCATCAGCTGGTCCTTGATCACATGGACAATGACCGTGCGGGCTGGTTCATCGCGTTCGCCTACCTCCTCTGCGGAGCCATCCGTCTGGCACGTTTCAACTGCGTGGCCATGGTCGCCAATGGCAAGCCCAGCAAGGATTTCACCGGCTGTCCCATCCCGGCGGCGGCGGGTGTCATCTGCTCCGTGACCCTGCTTCTGGACGATTTCACCACCAAGCAGATCGAGCTGGGAATATGGAAATGGTGCCTGCCGGTGCTGCTGCTGCTGCTGTCGTTCCTGATGGTCAGCACCGTCAAATACCCCAGCTTCAAAGGCCTCTCCTGGCGGACCAAGCGCACCATCCCCTGGTTCCTGGCGGCGGTGTTTGTGCTTACCCTGGTGGCTTATAAATACAAGATCATGCCGGCGGTGATCTTCATCGGCTATCTTTTCTACGGCCTGGTGCGGCCCTGGGTGTCCCGTAAATGGCAGCGCGAAATCGAGGAGGATCCCGATGAGCCCAGCGACGATGATGAGGAGGACGGAAACGAGGCGGCCGGCAAACCGGGAACGGTGGTGTGAGCCGAAAGAGCCGGTGCGGCCCCGGGCCATGAGATGGATATCATGGACCCGGCGGGCTGAAGGGGCCGCCTGAGCACGGAGGAAATTTCCCCAGGCAAGGCCGAATCCGCTGCCCGGCTTCTTTTTAACTGCTGGCTTCGCGCAAAGGCCGGGTGAGATCCTGCTTCAGGCGGTCCAGCACGCCGTTCACAAACCGACTGCTGTCGGGAGTTCCGAAGCGTTTGGAGATTTCAATGGCCTCGTTGATGGCCACGATCGGCGGAATGGCCGGACAGTGGAACATTTCATAGATGGCCACGCGCAGAATGTTCCGGTCCACACCGGCGAGGCGCTCCAGGGAGAAATTCTCCAGCGAGGCCACCAGGCGGCGGTCGATGGCCTCCAGATTGGCGACGACGCCCCGGTAAACCTCCTCGGCGTGCTTCCGGATCGCCGGACCGGCACTGTGCAGTTCGAAAAACGCGTCAATCTCATGCTCCGCGGACGGCGGGACAAAATCGCGGCTGAAAAGCAACTGGATCGCCGTTTCACGGCCTTCGCGGCGTTTACTCATCTTCGGAGGTCCGGGGGGTGGGGTAAGCGGTGTGCAGCTTGGTGAAGAGTTCCGCCATGTTGAGAGCCGCGCGGGCGGCTTCCACCCCGCGGTTCATCTGATCGCCGAACACCCGGGCACGGGCTTCATCCTCGTTGTTCACGAGGAGCACCATGTTGATCACCGGGGTGAGGTGACGGGTGGACATGCGCTGCATTTCATCGGCAACGCTCTGAGTGATGAGATCCGCGTGGCCGGTTTCGCCGCGGATGACCACGCCAAGAGCGATAATGACATCGACGCTGGTGTATTGCAGCACGTATTCCGCGCAGACCGGAATCTCATTGGCCCCGGGGACCCGGTAGAGCGGCACGCTGGCGGTGGGCATGATGCCGAGCAGCTCCGCCTTGGTGGACTCCAGCAGGCCGTTCATCAGCACTTCGTTGTACATGCTCGCGACGATGGCGAATGTCTTGCGTGGGCCGAGGAGCCGGGGTTTGCGTGGGAGTGTCTGCGAAGCCATAAAAAGGGAACGGGAATCATGGAGACGCCATCCGGCGGACGCAACCGGTTTGAGAAGATTTACATTTCCTGGCGGCCACGTTCCCTTTCCTCCGCGTCAGCATCCGCGATATCCGGCCAAAAAGGGTCCCGGGCAACCGGCACATCGAAGAAATACCGCCGCTCTTGTCACCACGGGCGGATGCGGTAGCCTCCGCCCGTGCGCGCTCTTACTCCCCGTCAGACCCTTTTCATCCTCACCGGGTTGAATCTGTTCAACTACTTCGACCGCTATGTGCTCTCGGCGGTGCTGCCCTCGCTCCAGGCGGATCTGAAAATTGATGATGAGCGGGCCGGGCAGCTGGCGACCATTTTCATGCTGGGGTATTTTGTCACCGCGCCGTTTTTCGGATGGCTGGGGGACCGGGCCTCGCGCAAATGGCTCATTGCCGGCGGCATTCTGATCTGGAGTTCGGCCACAGTCATGACGGGATTTGCGGGCAGTCTGGCGGTGATGCTGTTCTGGCGGGCTCTGGTGGGTGTCGGCGAGGCCAGCTACGCCACCGTCAGCCCGGCCTGGCTTTCCGATGTCTATCCTCCGGAAAAACGGAACACCGCCCTGACTTTTTTCTACACCGCCATCCCGCTGGGAGCCGCCGCCGGGACGCTGGTGGGGGCGGCCATCGCCGCGCATCACGGGTGGCGGCATGCTTTTATCTGGGCCGGCGCGCCGGGGCTGCTGTTGGCGCTGCTGCTGCTTCCGTTCAAGGAACCCGCCCGCACCACCGATGGCACCCCCAGTGACCACAAGCTGCCCGGACTCAGGGACATCGGGCAATTGCTCAGACGGGCGGACTACAATTTCAGTGTCTGGGGTTACACGGCCTACACGTTCGCTCTCGGGGCCATGGCCCACTGGGGTCCCAGCTTCCTCCACCGTGCCCACGGCATGACCGTGCAGGCGGCGGCGGGCTTTTTTGGTCCCCTGCTGGTGGTGGCTGGTCTGGGCGGCACCCTCGTGGGAGGTCTTGCCGCCAGCGCCTGGCGCAGGCGCCATCCCAGCGGCTACGCCGGGCTGCTGGCTGTGTCCATGCTCCTCGGCGCTCCCGCCGCCTGGCTGGCCTTCACCCTGCCCGGCCAGACCGCCAGCATGACGGCCTTGGCGGTGGCCATGTTCTGCTGCTTCCTGGGCACCGGTCCCATCAACACTCTCATTCTGGAATCCGCCCCGGCCGCCCTCCGCGCCAGCGCCATGGCCGGCTCCATTTTCATCATCCACCTCTTCGGCGATCTCTGGTCTCCTTACATCGTGGGAAAACTCTCCGATCACTGGGGCAATATCCGCCCGGCTCTTCTCATCCTGCCGGTGGCCCTGCTGACCGCCGGAATTCTCTGGGGCATCCTTGCCTGGAAACAGCACCTTGGCGGCAAGGCAGTGAAAGAGCCTTCCCTGATGTGATCATGGCTTTTCAAAACCCGCCTTGGTGGTGATTGAGGAGTGGGGCGGTCCGTTTCCCGGCCTCCGGATTCCTCCCAGGGGCGGCAGTTGAAGTGAATTTATAAAATTGGACCTTCAATGTTTTTATCCGGATAAATTTGACATTTTATTTACCCGGATAAAATCCAAGCATGACTTCTTCTGAAATTTATTCCCCCGCAGCGGATGAACAAACCTGGAGCGCTTTTTTCAAGGAACGCCACCTTTTCACGGGCAATCCCTCCGAAGTGGTGGAAGCGGTGAAAAGATCCACCAAGGAGGTGGAAGCGGCAGGCCTTCTGATTTTTGACAATGCCACAGGACGGACGGTGGAGCCTGATCCGGGAGGAAGTCCGGAGGCGGCCCGGGCGCGTCCTGCCCCTGCTTCGGAAAGCGGGCTATCCTCTCCGGATATCCGGGGCAGAGGACGTCCCAAACTCGGTGTTGTGGCCCGGGAAGTGACATTGCTTCCCCGGCACTGGGCATGGCTGGGGGAACAACCCGGCGGGGCCTCGGTGGCGCTCCGCAAACTGGTGGAGACCGCACGCACGGAAAACGCGGCGGCGGACCGCAAGCGGCGGGCAGGTGAGGCCGCTTACCGTTTTATGACCACGATGGCGGGAAATCAGCCAGGATACGAGGAGGCGATCCGCGCGCTTTTTGCCGGCGACAGCGCTCAATTTGATGCACAGATGGATCTGTGGCCACCGGATATCCGCAACCATACCCAGCAACTGGCCCGTCCGGTGTTCAGCCATACCCCAAAAATTGCCAGTTAGTTCTACATTGTTAAGTTATTTTGCTGGTTATCCCTGTCCGCTTCGCATGGG
>JAZKFB010000054.1:0-2052 GCA_040386695.1 Verrucomicrobiota bacterium | reverse complement strand
CCCGGGGCTTCCGCAATGTCGCCAATTACCGGATCAGAATTCTGTTTTTCTGCGGAAAACTGGACTTCCGCCATTAGCGGCCCTGTCGGAAGTGCGGATGTCTCAACCACTAAATTCCGCGAAGCCCCCCGCTGAAGGCACACCATGCCGCAGTCACGCCCGCTTCACAGGAGTTTTGCGGGGGCCACGCGGTGCGGTGCCCTGCGGGCCATGTTACGGCACCTCATCGGCGACAATCACGTTGTGCGTGGCGCCTGAAGCATACATCAGAAAGCGGCCGCACCGCATGGATCCGGCTAGGGAACCGGAAGCGCGGCGATTTGGGCGTGCGGGTGCTGCGGAGATCCCGCCCCTTCAGGGCGGAGGACAGCGGGGAACCAGTTTCCCGGGGCGTTGCCCCGGGCTGTCCCCTTTGGCCCCGTTGGGGCCATCCGGACCAAGCCCGCGCCTTCCGGGTCATCCCCGCGCTTTCGGCGCCACTCCGGGAAGCCGGAGCCGGGAGCCAGATTCGGATATGAAGGGCGGGACGGACAATACTGTCGCATTAAATTATGATAACTGTTTTCAATGTTATTGTGGTTGACACTTTTCCGCCCGGGCTCCGGGTTTTGAATTTGGGGCGCCGGCGCAGCTTCAGGGTGCGGGGGCGGCTCCGGCCCCGCGTGCGCACCGCCGGCCACTGTCCGATGGCCGCGATCAGACGGCGCATGGCCGCCGCCCGCCCCTCAGGGGGAAAAAGACGGGAGGGAGCCCGCCAGGTGCATTTTCACGATTTCCACGGCTCCCGTGAAGCTCAGTTCCTCCGGGTCCTTCCCCCGGTCCAGGGCCGCCTGGGCCATCATCCGCCGCACCATGTGGTGGGCCAGCAGCAGGCCCCAGAATTCCTGCCGCACCAGTTCGGGGGTTTTGCTGCGCAGGGTGACCTGTCCATGGCGCAGCACGCTTTTGCCCTCTTTGATGGTGAGTTCGATTTCCCACCGCCGCGGATAAAGCGCGGCCAGCCGCTCCGCGGGGGCATGGACGGGATCAGGGAGGGTGGTCACAGGACGGTAAACTTCGCCGTCCCCGCCGAGCAGGCGGTATTCGATGACGCGCACGGTCACCGCCCCCGCGGCCCGGGCTTTGATGCTCCGCGCCTCCGAAGGCTCCCAGCGCGCCAGCCAGGAGCTGTCGGCGAGGGTCCGCAGCCGGTGAAGCGCAAGCCCGGTTTTGGCCCGCCAGAGAAGATGGGCTCCGGTGGCGGCGGCCTGTCTCCACAGCGGCAGGCCGGCGAAAAGCCGGTCGGTCAGGCAGAGCATGCCGGGGCGCAGCCTGTCCAGGAGGCGGCCGGCGAGGGTGATCTCCGAATCGTTATACGCGCCCAGGGAGGCGCCGAAAACGAGGTGCGTGCCCGTCTCCGCAAGGGCCGCGAAACGGGCCTGGGGAAAGCCCGCCTCCCCGTTCTGATTCCCAGAACGGCCGAAGGCCTCCGCGCAGGCGGCGGTGTCCTGCAGGGCCAGCGTGCCGCCGTCGGGGGCCACCAGGCACAGGTCCCTCCAGCGCGAATTCTTCAGGCCGGGATCATCCAGGGGCCGGGCCATGCGGTCAAAGAGGAGGCGCAAAGGCTCCTCCCCGAGCCGCTGCCGGGCGCGGCTCAGCGAGCTTTTGCCGGCCAGCCGGAGCGCGCCGCCCTCCAGCCACCGCAGGCCGCCCAGCAGCCAGCCGAGCACGGCCTCATACCCCGCGGAGGGAAAAAGACTCATGCCGATGACATAATAAGCGGCGACGGCGGCGGGCGGATCACGCACCCGCGGCTGGCGCGGCCGCACTCATCAATAATGCCCTGGACGGCGCGCAGGGGAAAACACAGGGCCAGGGCCCCGACGCTGAGATGGGCGGTGCTGCCGGAGCCGGCGGATATGGTTTGCGCATGCCGGGCCATCCCATCAAATCGCGCAATATTTTATCCTAAAGTCTGGAATGAAAAAAGCGGACAGAAGCCGAAAACCCTGATTTCACAGGGCTTACGCTTGAAGGGCGAGAAGAAGCGCCAGTCTGAATTGCGGGTCCAGG
>JAZKFB010000053.1:0-75730 GCA_040386695.1 Verrucomicrobiota bacterium | reverse complement strand
GCCCAGGCGCACGTTGTGGTCCTGATCGGATGTGGCGAGGGAGAGGAGGAGGGAGAGGGTGTCGGGGCTCTCCTTCCATCCGCGCGCCAGTTCCTGAGCCGCGCCCAGGCGCACGTTGTGGTCCTGATCGGATGTGGCGAGGGAGAGGAGGTAGAGAGTGTCGGAGTGCGCTTTCCATCCGCGCGCCAGTTCATGAAGCACGCCTAAGCGCACGGAGCAGTGGTCATCCGATCTGGCAAGGGATTGGAGCCATTTTAAAGTGTTTGGATGATTGGGCCAGACTGCTGAAACCATCCGTGGAGCGCGGTTTCGGATGGCCGTTACCCGATCTTCTTCATCAGAATACCCTTCGTAATAATAATTCAGGTCGAAGCGGGTCAATGCCTGTGTCCGCTCCAAAACCTTCTCGGTTACAGGTCCCAGTGCGGGACGGTTCCGAATCTCTCCGACACAGCGTGCGGCCAGAAAAATGTGCTGGCAGGAGTTTTCCGGATCCTTCTGCACCAGCAGCCATTCGAGAATTCCGGCGACAAAGCCGGGCTCAAGCATGCCCGCCAGCAGACAGAGGACTTCGTGCCATGTCTCATCGGGCCAGTGGGCAAAGATTTCAGTCTTTAACTGATCGGGAGATAGTTCCCGCTTTTTCTCGAACCGTTCGAGAATTTCACTGGCGCAGAAGTACTCCAGAAAGGTCCGGTGGACAAAGGCGTAGGCGTTACTGCCCACGGAGGAGAGCATGAAGTTGCGGCCACGCAGTTGATCAATCAACGCGCGCGCGGCGCGGTCGGCGCGCAGGTTGGGAATGCCTTTCAGCCCTTCCTCCAGAGCCCCCTCCAGGGCATCTTCACCAATCAGATTGCCGGAGAACCCTCCGCTGCTGTCCTGCATGACGCGGGCGACCCGGAGAAGGAGGTTCCTTTTATCCGCATAGTCGAGACTGCCACCGGCCAGCACTGGGACCGCTTTGAGGGCCTCCTCCGCCTTCCACTGGTGCAGCAGGAGTTCCGCGCATTTCTCATACAGCCGGGCGCGGTTGCGGGGCAGCTCCTGCGTCCGGTTGATGATGGCCATCATGGTCAGCAGCAGTGGATTTCCCGCGAGCTGGCTGATGGCGTGGGAATCTTCGATGGCGCGGGCCAGCAGGGCACGCTTGGACTCGCCCTGGGCTGGATCCTCATAAGCTTCCCGGTGCCAGCGGGCCAGGAAACTGTCGATCTGCTCGTCATCCAGTTCCTGGAGCATGAGGTGACGAAACTTCTCATCACGCCAGGACTCATGCTTGTAACCGATGTTGCGGGAAGTGACAATGATGCGGGAAAGGAGGTAATCGTCCGCGAAGCGGTGGATGGCAGTCGAAATCTCACCGCGCAGGGTGGTGTCGAAGATCTCATCCAGGCCATCGAAAAGGACCATGCTCGGCTGGGTCCGCAGCCAGGCATCGAGCGGTGTCTGGTCAAAATGGAAGCGCACGCAGGAACCGTCATGAAGGTAGTCCAGAAATTGGGAAACCTGGCCTTCGGCGCGGAGGCGGGCGTATTCGCGCAGCTCGATGAGGAGCGGCAGAGGCTGCCCTGCGGCCTCGGGGGCGGGCAGCTCCGCCCACTGGAGCAGGAGATACTGGAGCAGGGTGGATTTGCCCGAGCCCGGATCCCCCAGAATGACCAGGCGGGTGAAGTCGGGATCAGCGGCCGTTTCCAGAACGGGGCGGGCGGACTGATCGAGATAAGCGCGGCGGTGCTCGGCCAGCACCTCCTCATCCAGTTCGCCGCCCTCCAGCTCACCCGCCTCCCGCAGGCGGCGCTGAAGTTCCTTCGGAAGTTCGAAGACCCGCGGCATGAACTCCACGCACTCCCGCGCATTCTGGGCGATGAACATGCCGGTAAGGCTGAGGGAACGGACATCGTGGCTGGTGGAGTCCAGTTTCTCCAGCTTCAGGTGGCCGTAGCTTTTGCGCATCGCCTGGCGGTAAGCCTCCAGATTCAGGATGGGAGCGGCAGGCGCGGGACAGACAATCCCCTCTTTGCTGCCCGACAGCGTGCCCGTCGGAACCAGGTTCTGGAGGAATGGGAGCAGGTCGGCATAATCTGCTCCGTAGGAAAGGGGCTGGAGCCAGGGGGCTTCCGCGGCTTTGGTTTGGAAGCTCTTTACTTCGCGCGCCCGGCAAAGGAAAAAGTGCCGGGGAGCGACATCTTTCAGCACCTCTTTCCCCCATTCGACCAGCCGTGAGAAATTGGGGTCACGAATGGTGTCCCCGCAGCCGACGAAGAACATCACTTTTCCCATGGCGAGGCAATCCAGCACCGCTTTTGCATGGTGATCCTCCCTTACCTTCAGGTAGGAGGAGAGGCCCAGCACAACCGACGGTGCCGATTCATAAAAACCATGGAGATGCAGTACGGCCCGGGCGGTTTCATTTTGCAGGACGGCATGGGTTTTCTCCGCCTGAGTCCAGTCCACGGGCTGCCTGCCCGTTACCTCCTCAATCAGACCGTCATAATTCAAGGTGGCGAGCACGCCGGGCAACGCGTCAAGCGCATGGATAATTTGTGGAGCGGCCACAGCCCGCAGCTTCCCTACGGTTTCCTTCAGCCATCCGATGAACCGTCCGTCACCTTTTTCTCTCATTCGCCGCGAGATGTCCTCCGCCGCTGAGATGAGAAAGCTGGTTTTGCCACTTTTGATCTGCTGTTTGAGCAGCCTCACATCTCCCCTGTCCGCGAGACCGTTCTCCTGACAATAATAGACGCCATGTTCGAGAAGTCCCGTCCAGGTGGCGACTTTGCAGCCGTCGATTTCCGGATTTCCGGAGGCGGCGACGGAAACGCCGGTGCCCACGATGGTGACCACCCGGCCGGCGGCGAGGTCGGCTTTCAGTTTCGCGATCCGCGTTTCCCGGCTCATGCTGGCGAGGGACGGGAGGTGGCTGAATTTCGCGGACGGGAGAGGAGTGAGCGCGTTCGGAGCATCGGAAGCCGGGTGGAGAAGGTGGCGGCCGAAGATGAAGGGGCGCCTGGAGAATGAAAACAAGATTCTCCCGGCAATTTCATCCGCGTGCCACGGACCGGCAAAATCGTCAAATGCTGGCCTGTTTGGATGTGCGGGTTGCCCATCCTTCTGAAAACGAGGCCGCCCCATCCCCGGCAAATGTCAGGGAAGGGGCGGATAGGAGTGCCTCCCTGGCCTTGGGCGGATGGTGTTGCGGAGTGGAACTGTTCCTGAGGATTCAGCCCGGCAGCGGGCTTTAGAGCAGGATATCCGAGGCCACCTCACCGGCGACGTCGGTGAGGCGTTCGTGGTCGAGGCCCATGATGGCGATCCCTGGCGCTCTGGTAAAACGCGAGGTCCGCCATCCAGACCTCGCTGTTAACCACCATCAGAGTGCTGTCCACCACCCGGGCACCAGTTCCGGATTGCTGGCCATGTAAGTCGTGCATTTGTCATCAAAAGCCGCCGACCTGTCCCGCATCTTCGGCATCTCCTTCCGCTGCTGCGCCGTCAGGCTGACCAGAAACGGCAGCTGGTCGCGAATAGTCTGAATAGCCACCAGAATATTAGTTATGATATCTTTTGGGGGGGGGGCGCTGATACGATTGTCGTCATTCATATGTTTGTGGGATGGGGGGATTTTTCGGTTTTTGAATCGGCCGTTTCGTTGAACAGTCCGGCAGTGCCGTCCAGATGGTATTTGGCGTTCAAGTCCAGAAAATTCGCCCGCTGATAACTTTTATTTTCCAGCCTGGCAGTCCGGCCTGACCCGCTTCAGGCACCGGTTTCAGTGGAAAATCGACTCCTGCCCGTCCTGCGGAATCATCGCGCCGCCAGCTTGGAGGAACCGGCAGGAATTTGAGGGTAACACCTGCGTATGTTTTCAGGGAAAGTGGTGAATCGCATACCGGGATGTTTTCCGGATACCTGTATTTCCGGCATAATGACCTCTATTTTAGAGTATTGCAATAATATTGAAATCGCATAATAAAAATATTGAATAATTTCCGATTTTCGTTTTTTATCCGCAGTCGCGGTTCTTATTCCGCAGTCGCTTAAATCAAATCCACGGGCCGGTCCCGCCAATTCACGGCTGCCACAGTTATTCGTGCGCTTTGTGCCGGCGGCCTGCCGACTCCCCCAAAGAAAACCATGAACCACCAAACTCACCTTCATTCCGCCTCATCACAAGCCTCCCGAAGGCTCACGTCATCCGCACTGCTGTCCGCTTTCGTGATACTGCTGGGCCTCCCTTGCGCAAAAGCCGCCACCCTTATTACTTTCGATTCCGGAGATCCTGCCGGGGGCGTTCAAAGTCAATCCAAACTGTCGAACCAGTACGCGGCCTACGGGATCACTTTTGCACCTTATGTCTTCAGCGGTCCGGGTGCGCCGTCGGGAAACTGGGCTGGAAAGACGATAGTAACAATTGAGGAGCCCAGCACCATCGTTTACGGCGGAGGGATTCTGGCTTATGGAAAGGTGCTGAAGGCCGGTGTGGACTTTACCGGCTTGGTTGGCGACCCGAGTTTCCTT
Organism: Verrucomicrobiota bacterium; assembly: GCA_040386695.1. Taxonomy (GTDB): domain Bacteria; phylum Verrucomicrobiota; class Verrucomicrobiia; order Verrucomicrobiales; family V1-33; genus CAIZWU01. The sequence continues at coordinate 71,209 of JAZKFB010000053.1, read as the reverse complement.
GTCAGTTTCAGCACTCCTGTCTCCTTTTTCAGTGCGGATTTTATCGCTTTCCAGCTTTCCCCCTCCACGAGGCTGTTTGCTTATAACGGGGACACGCTGCTGGGCACGGTATCGGCACCTTCTCAGTCAAGTGCCACCTTGTCATATTCAGCGCCTTCGATTACCCGGGTGATCGTGACTCCGGGGCCTCAGGCCGTTGGTGTTCTGGTGGACAATATCCGCTTCCAGCAGGTGCCGGAACCAGGCGGCCTTTCGCTCACCGCTATGAGCGGGCTGGCCCTGTTGGGAGCCCGTCGCCGCCAAGCTGCCCGGAAGCTCGTGTAAGCAATTCTCAGACGAACGAAGGAAGGCGGCGGCTCATGGCCTTTTTGGATTGAGGATCAGCGGACACCCATCAAGCCTGACTTTGACTTGGGGAGCGCATTCCCTTCAGGTCTGAAAACAGAACCGCCCTGTCCTCCGGATTTGCGGGGGCAGGGCGGTTTGTTTGGCTCAAGGGCCTCACTGGTGAACGCTCCGGGCATGTGTTCCGCAGGTCCGCGGATTGAATTCAAAGCAGGATATCAGAGGCCACCTCGCCGGCGACGTCGGTGAGGCGGAAGTCCCGGCCGGCGTAGCGGTAGGTGAGGCGCTCGTGATCGAGGCCCATGATGGCGATCCCGGGCGCTCTGGTAAAACCAGAGATCCGCCATCCAGATCTCGCTGTTCACCGCCATCAGAGTGCTGTCCACCAGTTCGCTCAGAAGCTGCAGCTGGGGCTGGGGCTGGAATTCCATGATCCGGTCCCGCAGCGCCCGGTCCTTAGTTGGCCTTATCGGATGTGGCGGGCGAATGGAGAAGGGGGCATGCCTGTTCAGCATCTCCTGCTGCTCACTCAGAGCCTGGGCGCGGGACTCCCGCGGGTGCTGCCGCCGCAGCGGGATGGCGGCGGTCCACTCCTCGCAGAGCATCAGTCCCTCCATGGTCTGTGTGAAGCCCCAAGGGACGACCAGGAGCTTGGCCGGCAGCCGATAGGGACCCGTGCTAATGGCCGGCGGTGAAAACTGTTTTTCCGGCTTTGATGGTCTCCATTACTTTGATGTCCCGGATGGACAGGGGGTCCACGGTGAGTGGGTTTTTGTCGAGAATGACAAGGTCAGCGAGCTTTCCGGGTTCCAAGGAGCCTTTGAAGGCTTCCTCGCGGCAGGTGTAGGCGGCGTTGATGGTCAGGGCTTTCAATCCCTCCATGGGCGTGATGCGCTCGTGCGCTCCGATGACTTCGTTTTCTCTTGAGACCCGGTTCACCGCCGTCCAGAGAACAAAGAGCTGATCGATGGGAGCGACGTTAAAATCCGTGTGATTGGTGAAGCGGATGCCCTTGGAGAGGGCAGTTTTCAAGGGGCTGAGAAATTCCGCCTGGGCGCGGCCGCGGTTGGCGATGTGGGTGGTGGCGAAGAAATAAGTGTGCTCCGTGTAAAAGGAGGGAATGAGGTTCCAGGCGGCGATTTTTTCCAGCTGATCCTTCCGGACAAACTGGCAGTGGATGATGGAGGTCCGGTGATTCCCGGCTTTTTTGTCGCCGAGCGCGGCTTCATGGCCCGCGAGAACGGCGTCAATCGCGGCATCCCCATTGGCGTGGATGAGGAGAGGAAGCCCCAGATCATAGACCTTTTTGATCATGCCGTTGAGCATGGGGAGGGGAAAGGTGGGCTCGCCGCGCCAATCCGTTTCACCTCCGGGGCCACCTTGGAGATAAGGCGTCGTGAAGAAGGCCGTGCGGCCCTGCGGGGAGCCGTCGGCCGTGATTTTGATGCCGCCAAGTTTGAGTCCCTGCTGGTATTTGCCGAAAGTGGAGGGCGGATTGATCTTCAGAATGGCATCCGTCTCCGTGATGAAGGGGTAGGCGACAACATCGATAAACAATTTGCCCGCCGCCGCGCCTTTTTGAAGAATCCGGAGATCGGCCAGATGGGTTGCTCCCTCCTGGGCGGTGGTGATCCCGGCGGCGGCGTAGATCTTCTGACCCTTTTCCAGGGCGGCCATGCTTTCTTCAGGACCAGGTTTGGGCAGCTGGGCAAAGATGGGGAGAAAGGCGGTTTCCATGAGCAGCCCGGCGGGTTCGCTGGAGCCGGGCTTGCGGGCGATGATGCCGCCCTCCGGGGTGATGGTTTTGGCGGTGATATTGTATTTTTTCAGCGCTGCGGAGTTCAGCACCGCGCCGTGAAGCGAGACATGGCCCACCATCACCGGATTGTCCGGAAAGAAGGGATCGAGATCAGCGGCGCTCAGCTGATGACCGGCAGGCAGGGCGTTGTCATCATAACCATAAGCCATGATGGTTTCGCCGGGTTTGATGTTCTGTTCCTTTTGCAGTTTCCGCAGCGCGCCGACAATGCCTTCAATGGTATTGCCCGGGCCGAACGGCGGGGCATAAACATTGGCCTGCGTGGCCACCGTCAGGGAATTGATGAAATGACTATGGCCATCCAGAAAACCGGGAAGCAGTGTTTTGCCGCCCAAATCGATCAGGATGGTGGAGCTGCTCCTGGTCCTGAGAACGTCCGCCCTGCTTCCGACCGCCAGAATTTTTCCATCTTTGACCGCCAGGGCTTCGGCCAAAGGCGCGGCGTCATTGATAGTGATGATGGATCCGCCACTATAAATCGTATCTGCCATCCCCGTCCGCGCATTCAAGGAGGAGGTGATCCAGCCGAGAGCGGTAAAGAAGGCGAATAATTTGATCTTCATTCAAAAAGCGTAGATCGAACAGGCGGGTAAAGGCAACTCCTTTAAATAGAAGGCCTGGCGGGCGGGACACTGGAAAATGCGGGAACCAATTCCGCAGTTATTGAGGCGCCGTGTGAAGCCGGCGGAATGCACCGACGGCAACCGCCGCACGGGGCGTTAAAACCCCGGCGCGACGGCTGCGGGCACCGGCGGGCGGTCTGACTGGAAGAGGATCGAGGCGCGGCCCGAAAAATACTGCCGTCCAGGAGAGTTGCTTAAAGCAGGATATCCGAGGCCACCTCGCCGGCGACGTCGGTGAGGCGGAAGTCCCGGCCGGCGTAGCGGTAGGTGAGGCGCTCGTGGTCGAGGCCCATGATGGCGAGGAGGGTGGCGTGGAGGTCGTTGGTGTGCATGCGGCCATCGACGGCTTTGATGCCGAATTCGTCGGTGGCGCCGTGGGTGTGGCCGGGTTTGACGCCCGCGCCGGCGAGGAACATGGAGTAGCCGGTGATGTTGTGGTCGCGGCCGTCCTGGCCCTGGGAGGTGGGGAGGCGTCCGAACTCGGAGCCGAAGAGGACGAGGGTTTCATCCAGCAGGCCGCGCTCCTCCAGGTCCTTCAGCAGAGCGGCGGTGGGCTGGTCCACGTTGCCGGTGCGCTCGATGAGGCCTTTGTGGAGGTTGTTATGGTGATCCCAGCCTGGCTGGCAGATTTCCACAAAACGCACCCCGGCCTCGCTGAGGCGGCGGGCCATGAGGCACTGGCGGGCGAAGGCTCCGCCGGGGCCGTCCTTAATGCCGTAAGCCTCGCGGACTTTTTCGGGCTCCTTGGAAATGTCGAGGAGTTCCGGCACTTTGTCCTGCATGCGGAAGCCGAGTTCGTAGGAGGCGATGATGCCGTCCACGGGATCGGGCGCGCCGGGCGAGGCCGCGAGGGTGTGGTTCATGGACTGGATGAGGTCCAGTTGTTTCCGCTGGAGGCTGGTGGCGCTGGAGGCTTTCAGATTCGGGAGGAAGCCTTGATCATTGATGCGGGTGCCCTGGAAATGCGCGGGCAGGAAGGAGCTGCCGTAGTTCACCGCGCCGCCAAAGTTGGGCGAGGGATTAATGGTGATGTAGCCGGGCAGATCCTGGTTTTCCGTGCCCAGGCCGTAGAGCATCCACGATCCCATGCTGGGCCGGGTGAGGGCGGCGTTGGCGCTGCCGGTGTGGAGCTGCACCACCGCCTGCGGGTGGGCGGGGGTGTCGGTGTGCAGGCCGCGCAGCCAGCAGAATTTGTCGGCGTGAGTGGCGATGTTCGGCAGCAGCTCGGAGAACCAGGAACCGGTCTGGCCGTATTGTTTGAAGGCGAATTTGGAGGACGTCAGAGTGCCGCCGCCGGGAGCGGTTTTGCCGCCGTTCTTCTGGAGTTCCGGTTTGTATTCAAAAGTGTCCACGCCGGACATCGCGCCTTCCATGTAGATGAAAATGATGCGTTTGGCGCGGGGTTTGAAATGGCCGTCACGGGCGGCGAGCGGACCGGGGGCAGGCTGTGCGGCCCCGGTCAGGGCCCGGGCTTTTTCCTGGCCGAGCAATCCGGCGAGGGCGAGATAACCAAAGCCGGCGCTGGAGGAGCGGAGCAGGGAACGGCGGGACAGGTTGTTGAAAGGCATAAGGAGGTTAAAGGGTTCAGGTTTCAGGGTTAAGGAAGAACAAGTGGATTCGGGAAAAAGGCGGGAGGTTTTGGGGAAGGAAAGGCTTCCGGGCTCAGGCCGGGAGTTCAGCCGGATGGCTCGGAACCCTGAACCCTGAACCCTTTCACCTCTTCACCGGACGAAGCGGAATTCGGCGGAGGCGTAGAGCGCCTGGATGAGGGCGGCCCAGGCGGCGGCGCGGGCGGATTTGGGTTGAATGACGGCTTCCGGCGCCCGCTCGTCCTCGCGCTGGATGTCGTCGGGATTAACCACCACGGCGACTGCCGCTGCGGCTGCGGCGATGCCGGCGCCGGTGTTGTTATTATTATTGGCATTTGCGGCAGCGGCGGGTTTTTCATCGGTTCCGGCATTGGCTGGAACGGGAGCGGGAGCAGGTGCGGCCGGGACAGCGGGCGGCGCGGGCGGATTGGCCTCGCTCCAGGTGACGGCGTAGCCCGCGAGGAACTGGACGTCCCGGGCGATTTCCTGCGCATTCGGCTGACGGCCCAGCACGCGCTGGTAAACTTCGGCCAGCCAGTCGGCGTCGAAGCGGTCGTGACCGGCGGCCACTTTTTCGCCCAAGGCCAGGGATTGGCTGCGGACGAAGGTGGAGTTGAGCAGATACAGCGCCTGCGTGGGAACGGTGGTGGCGTCGCGGCGGCCGGTGACCATGGACTGGGTGACGGGATCAAAGGCTTCCAGGGATGCGGCGGTGACCCCGCGCAGCAGGGGCAGATAAACGCTGCGGTATTCAGCGGTGTCGGCCTTGGTGTGGATGAGTTTCGCCTCCTGGCCGTTGTCGCGCATTTCGATCATTTTCAATTCCTTGGCGGCCGAGGCGCCGGGAGGTTTGTTCTGGAGGCTGCCGCTGGAAGTGAGGATGGCGTCGCGGATCTCCTCGGCGCTCAGACGGCGCGGGGAATGCCGCCAGACGAAGCGGTTGGCGGGATCGGTGTTGTGCTGAGCCTCCGGGGCCTCCGTGCCGAGCTGGTAGCTGCGGGTGAGCACCAGTTCGCGGACCAGTTTTTTGGTGGACCATCCGTTTTCCAGGAATTTCCGGGCGAGGAAATCGAGGAGTTCCGGATGCGAGGGCACATCGCCGGTGACGCCGAAGTTATCCACGCTGGTGACAATGCCCTCGCCAAACAGGTGCTGCCAGATGCGGTTCACGGCAACACGCGGCGTCAGCGGATTGTTGGGACTGGTGAGCCATTGGGCGAGTTCCAGACGTCCGCTCTGGGCGGGGTTCACCGCCGGAGCGCCGGGGACATTGAAGATGGAGAGGAAACCGCGCGGGACGGTGGGCCCAAGGCGTTCGGCTTCTCCCCGGATGCGCACTTCGGTGTCGGCGATGGCGGCGGCGTCGCGCACGCCATGCACGGCATCGGCGCGGCCCGCGGGATTGGACAGTTCATTCAGCTGCGCCTGGAGCCGTTCGTATTTCAGGCGGAAGGGGCGCTGCGTCGGCTGGCCGTTGGGGGCTCGTTTCAAGCCTTCGGGCGTGCCGCGGATGGCGTCCCATTTTTCCTTGGCCTCGGCGGTTTCCTTTTTCAGCTTTTCCAGCTCCCCGGCGGAGGGCGCGGCCTCTCCGGTGGAAAGCCGCACCAGCATGGCGGGAACGTAATAGTCGAGCCCGCCGCCGCCCATCTTGTTCTTCACCCCGGCGCAGTCGTCGGTGCTGGTGAAAATGCCGGCCAGAGCGTAATAATCCCTGGTGGGAATGGGGTCGAATTTGTGATCGTGGCAGCGGGCGCAGCTGACGGTGAGGCCGAGCACGGACTTGCTGACGGTGTCGATCTGCTCATCGACGTTGTCCATGATGAAGCGGGTTTTGAACCGCTGGTTCACATCCTTCACGCCCAGGGCAAGGAAACCGGTGGCGGTGAGCAGACGGTCCTTTTCCTCCGGCGTGGCGGAAGGCAGGAGGTCGCCGGCGATCTGTTCCTGGAGGAAGCGGTCGAAGGGAACATCGCGGTTCACGGCATCCAGGACATAGTCGCGGTAACGCCAGGCGTGGGGATAGGGGATGTTGCGCGAGGGACCGGTGGATTCCCCAAAGCGCGCAATATCCAGCCAGTGCCGTCCCCAGCGTTCGCCAAACGCGGGCGAGGCCAGAAGACGGTCCACCAGGCGGGCGTAGGCTTCGGGCGAGTGATCGCGCTGGAAATCGGCGAGTTCGGCGGGCGAGGGCGGGAGTCCGGTGAGATCGAAGGTGATGCGGCGGAGAAGGGCCAGGGGATCAGCGTCGGCGACTGGCGGCAATTTTTTCTCCTCCAGTTTGGCGAGGACAAAGCGGTCCACGTCCGACTTCGGCCAGTCGGCATCCGCGACAGCGGGCACCGCCGGACTTGTCAGAGGCTGCCAGGCCCAGTGGTTGGCTTTCAGCTTTTCATACTCGGGTTTGGTGCGGCCCAGGGAGGCGGGGATGCGTTCGCGGGGCCAGTCGGCTCCGTCTTTGATCCAGGTCGTCAGATCCGCGATCTGCTCCGCTGTCAGGGGATCGCTGTCCTGGGGCATGCGGCGCTTTTCGTTTTTGTGATTCACGCGTTCCAGAAGCAGGCTTTTTTCCGGCTGGCCACGCACCACGGCGGGCCCCTCATCACCGCCCTGGAGCAGGCCGTTCAGATCATCCACGCGGAGACCGCCGGCGGGTTTGGTGTCGGCGGAGTGGCAACTGTAGCAATTGTTGACGAGGATGGGCCGCACTTTTTTCTCGAAGAATTCGAGGGTGGGGCTGATTTCGTTTTCCTGGGCCTGAAGCCTGCCGGTCACCGCCGGAAGCAGGAACAAACTCAGGCTCAGACTCAGGCTCAGCGTGAGCGGGGCCGTGGCGGGGATGGTAAAGTTGCGGATCATGGCGCGCGGGGAATAAGGTGAGGGACTGGAGCCGGTGGTGAAAAGGAAAGAGAAAGCGGCGGATTTCCCGCCGGAGGCCGCCTCCTGATTCAAAGGAACCGGAAGGCGGCCTGGGGCGGGAGGGGTTTGAATAAAAACGGATCAGCGGACAATCAGACGGTAAAAGCGGGAGGCGCTGGTGTGGATAGGATCGGTATAAGGACTGGTGGCGCTGGGGATATCAAAATAAGGGCCGCCGGGAACGTTGGCCCACTGCAGGATGCCGCCGCCGGTCCAGGTGATGACAAAGGAGCTGTCCTGAATTTTGATATTGCGGATCACCGGGCCGCCAACGCTGGCGGAGGGCGTGCTGCCGGTCTGATAGTGGGCCGCGACCCGTTCCGCGCTGAGGGCGGTGTTGTAGTGGGCGACCTCATCGATGGTGCCGTCGAAGGAAAGCAGGGTCCCGCTGGCGAGGCTGTGGATGAGGCCATTGCCCTGGCCGATCTGGACATCGCCGGTGTGGTTGTAGATTTGCCCGGCGCCTGGCGTGCGGCCGGCCTCCACGCCGTTCACATAGAGAATCAGATTGCCGCTGGTGCCGGTGCTGTCGCCGTCAAAGACCGCGGTGACATGATAGGTTTTCGCCGCCTGGATGCCTTTGTATTCCACGAAAACGGGAGGATTCGCGCTCAGTCCGAAAGGCGAGCCGGGACCGTCGGTGGCCGAATCATTGAAGGCGTGGAAGACCAGCGAGACTTTGCCGGGATCCTGATCCTCCGGATTCCGCCAGAGATAGACCGCGATGTCGCGGGTGAACTGCCCCTGTTCCCACAGGCCGTAGGCGGCGGCCAGACCTTCAGCGCCGGGAGGCGGCAGGGTGTTGGCGTTGAACCACAGCTCGATGGTTTTTTTGGCCCAGGGACCCTTGGTGGCGTTGAGGTCGGAACCGTTGGGCACTTTGATATACTGAGCCTGAAGAACATCCAGGGCGGCGGCGAAACCATCGGGATCGGAGGGCAGCAGCGAGCCGGTGCCCGTGAACTCGCCGCTGCTCAGAGTGGCGCTCACGGCGACGGGATCCGTGTCCAGCCCGGTGGCGGCGCTGGCGGAGGTGGCGCCCACGCCCTCGTTGAACTGCCAGTAACGCACCGGGGCGTCGGCCAGAATTTCATACCGGTAGTCCCACGCGGATTTGAAGGGCACGGAAAGCGTCAGGGCGTTGCCGGCGGCGGAGAGGTCCCGGAGTCCGCTGATGGCGAAGGTGTAGTCCTTGTCCTTCTGCTGGGCGCTGGTCAGCACGGTCACCGTTTTTCCATCCGGCCACAGGGTGGCGGACACCACGGTGAGCCCGGCGGCGGTATAGGTCGTGGCCTTCGCGGCGGTGACCGGATCCACCGGCTCGCTGAAAGTGAGCAGCACCTGATTGAGATGCCCCGCCAGTCCGGCGACGGAGGTCACGGCCGCCGGAGTCAGGTCGGGAGTCACGGTCAGCACGGCGGGCGCGCTGGTCACGGAGTGGCTGCCGTTGGCGACCTTCACGGTGTAGGAGCCCGCCTGGGCGGCGGCTCCCGTCAGGGAAAGGGTGCGGCTGGTCTGGCCGGGCAGGGCCGTGCCATTCAGATACCATTGATAGGTGAACGGTCCGTTGCCGCCGGGGGTGACGCTGAATTCCACCGGGGAGTTCTCGGCGGTCGTTTTGGCCGCGAGGTCACTGCCGGCCTCAATGGTCACGGTGCCGGTGTTGGAGGCGCCGGTGCCGATGAAATAATGGGCGGCGACCCGCTCGGCGCTGAGCGCTTTATTATAATGCGCGACCTCATCAATCACACCGTCGAAGGAGGCCAGCGCCCCGGAGGTGCTGGTGTGAATGCGGCCGTTGCCGCTGCCGATGCGGATATCGGAGCCATGGCCGTAAAGCTGTCCGGCGGCGGGGGCGCGTTTCACTTCGAGACCATTGACGTAAAGGATCAGATTGCCGTTGGTGCCGGTGTTATCGCCGTCCAGCACCGCCGCGATGTGGTAAACCTGCTCGGCTTTGATACCCGGATATTCGGCATAAACCGCCGGTTTGGCCGTCAGGCCGAAGGGTGAACCGCCGCCGTCCGCCAGACGGTTATAGGCATGGAAAACGAGGGAAACCGTGTCCGGGTCGGTGTTTTCGGGATTTTTCCAGAGATACAGATTCAGCCCCCGGTCCCCTCCTCCCTCCTCCCACAGCGAGGCCAGGTCCACGCCCGAGATTTCCGGCGCCGGAACCGTGGTCGGTCTGATCCACAGCTCGACGGTTTTTTTGGCATACGGGCCGCCGCTGTTGATGTCCGTGGCGTTGGGCACCAGCAGCCATTGGCCGAGTTCGGAACTCAGCGCGACCGCTTTGCCGCCGGCCTGGGAGGCCAGGAGAGCAGGCGTGACAGTGGTGAATTCACCACTCTGGAAAGTGGCCGCCAGCACGGCGGGATCGGTGTTGGCCCCCGAGGCGACGCTGGCGGCGGTGGAGCCCTCCGATTCCTCAAACTGCCAGTAGCGCACCGGGGAATCGCTCAGGACCTCGCTTTTATAAACCGCCTGACCGGTGAACGCGGCGTTCGCGGTGAGCGGGTTTCCGGCCACGGACCGGTCTTTGAGCCCCGTGATTTTCAGTGTGTAATTCTGCCCGTTCTGCTGCGGGGCGGTTGTCAGCACCACCGTTTTTCCGTCCGTGCCCAAGGTTGCCGAGAGAATGGCCAGGGCTCCGGCATCGTAATGCGTCACCTCCCCGGCGGTGACGGAATCAAGCTTCTCGTCGAAAACCAGCGTGATCTGATTCACGGTGCCGCCGACCGCCGTGGTCTGAACCAGCTGCGGGGCGGCGAGGTCCGGGGTGATGGTCAGAACCGCGGGGGTGCTGGAGACATCCCCGGTTCCGTTGGAGACCCTGACACTGTAGCTGGCCGCGTCCGCCAGCGCGCCCGCCAGATGCAGGACGCGCCGGGTCTCGCCGTCGATGGGAGTTCCATTCCGCGACCATTGATAGGTGAAGGGTCCCGTGCCGGTGGGCACCACCGAAAACCGGACGGGATTGCCTTCGAATTTGGTGAGACTGGCCAGTTCACTCTCCGCGCCGATGGCCAGAGGACCGGCATCGCCATCGGTGAAGTCGATGGAGATGTCATCGAACCAGTGAGTCTCAAAATTGGTGCCCGTGCGGGCATCCAGCCCGATGCGGGCGCTGTCGATGCCTTCAAATCCTGTCTGGATATTTTCAAGGAGGGTGACACCTCCGAAAACCAGCGTGAGTTTGCCGGAACGTTTTAAATTAATATCCACATCCGCCCACTCCCCGGCGTCGTTGTAGAGCGGAGGGATGGTGTCCACGCCGGTCGGAATATCGGCGATCACCTTCCCGTTCACGATGACAGATATTCCCACAAAGTCGGAGCCTCCATTGCTGAATGTGTCGAAAGCCACAATAAAGCGCGGAGGATTCGCGGTATTGGGCTTATACCCTGTTTCCCCGCTGCCGGCGGCGGCCGGAAGATCGGGTGAAACCGTGAAACTGAAACCGTCCGCCTGCGAGCCGTCGGAGATGCGGGCTTTGAATTTCACACGGATCTGGTCAAGATTGCCTGCCGGAGCCGGAAAACGCACTCCGCCCGCTTTGGTGGCCACGGCGTCCGTGAGGCTGAGGTAACCGCTGTTGTCGTGGCTGCCGGTGTCCGAAACATACGCGCTGCCGAAAATGCTCAGCTCCGCCGGAAGCTGATGGTTGAAATCGTAAAGCTGGGGGGCGGCCCACAGCGGCGTGAAGCCCCCGGCAAGAATCAGCAGGGTGGCGGGAAGAGCGGCGGGGCGGAGAAAAATGTTCCTGGATTGCATGGGATGAAAAGGATGGATTTGGTTGCGGGAATCGACGCCGAAGCACGCCGGAATGCTTGGCGGTGCTTGAAATTTCCTGCTTCCCGGCGTCGAAGGGGAAGAGGTTTTGTCAGTGGCCGGCGGATCTGTCCGCCGGGGTTGTGGCCATGGATGTCCCGGGACGGGAAACCTGCGGGCCCTAGGTGACCGGGCTTTGATAAGCCGTTTCCGCCGGGGCGGGGTGCGGATCAGGGAAATTAACGGTTCAGCCGCGACATCGTGCGGCCCGGGAGGCGGAGGTGGGTGAAGTCATACCTTGGAAGTGACAAGAGTTAGGGTTCGGGCAGGGGTTCGGTGGAACCCGCGGATACCAGCTCCTCTTGTCGAGGTGGCCTAGTGGCGATATCTTACTGAACCAGTGGGAATTGCAAATGATTTTTGAATTTCCGTCAAAATGATGCTGAGCAGGTCTGCGGGCCGCCCGGAGTCTGGCGGCTCCGGCGGGCGTGAGGTGGGCGGAACCGGAAAAATCTCTAGCCGCAAAATGCGGCAATTCTATTTTTATAAAAATCTTCACCGCCTGTGCATCCATGGCCGGGGCTCAACAGTTGGAGGGGGAGCACGCGGATTGTGATCAATACACCAATGCGCGTTCTCCACCGCAACTGCGTATGCGGTCCAAATAAAAACCCCAATAGAAATTGATCCCATGAACAAAAACGAAGTGATGGAAATGCTGACGGTGAACCGCCGTTCCCGCCGCGACGCCATGAAAAAACTGTTGGGCGCGGCCGCCGGATTCGGCGCCGCGGGAGCGGTCACCCCATCGGCGGAAGCCGCCGGCGCCGGTCCGGTACTGGACGCCGCCGTGCTCAATTTCGCGCTCAATCTGGAGTATCTGGAGGCGGAGTATTACATCTACGCCACCACGGGAGCCAGCATCACCGCCAAGGGCGCCGGGGTCACCGGAGCCGGAGTGGCGGGGGGTGTGATCATCAAGGCGAATCCCAAAGTTCCGTGGACCAGTGATGCCGTGCGGCAGTATGCGGAGGAGATCGCGGCGGACGAGCTGGCTCATGTCAATTTTCTCAGGCTGGCGCTGGCGCAGGCCGGAGTGCAGCCCGTGGCCCGGCCCGCGCTGGACCTTCAGGGCAGCTTCACCACAGCGGCCCGCGCGGCGGGAATCATTGGTGCCAGCGATACTTTTGACCCTTTTCTGAATGACACAACCTTCCTCGCCGGAGCCTTTATTTTTGAGGACGTGGGCGTGACGGCCTACAAAGGCGGCGCTCCGCTTCTGACCAACAAAACCTACATCGAGGCCGCCGCGGGCATCCTCGCGGCGGAAGCCTATCACGCCGGGATTGTGCGCACTCTGCTGTTCCAGGGCGGGCCGGCCACCCGGGACATCGCTCTCAAAGTCTCCAATCTGCGGGATGCCCTGGACGGCTCCAGCGATCTGGACCAGCCCCTGACCTCGGACGGAACGGAGGCCGGCGCGGCCAATCTGGTGCCGCTCGACGCCAACGGTCTGGCCTTCAGCCGCAGCACCCGGCAGGTGCTCAATATTGTGTACGCGGACGCCACCGGCACGAAGAACAGCGGCCTGTTCTTCCCGGCCGGACTCAACGGCTCCATCCGTTAAGTCATCAAACAATCCTATCTTTTAACTTATGAAACGGAATCTTATTTCCGGCACGGGACAATCGTGCCTGGCCATCGCGGCTCTTGCTCTGCTGACGGCCACCTCCCAGGCGGCTCTCTATGGGGTGTCGTTTTTCAATAACGAGCTTTTTACCGTGGATCCCGCCACCGGCGCGGGCACCGTGGTGACCACCTTCCCCGAGAATGTGGGCGCTTACGGCCTGTCGGCGGTGGGCAACTCGCTTTTCACCTTCAACGCCAACAAGGATGTGGTGCAGGAGATCAACCCGTTCACGGGAGCCATCGTCCGCGACATCTCCATCGGGATCGGTGACCGCATCGGCGAGGGCGACATCGCTTTTGGCTCTGCGGGAACGGGATTTATCGCTTCCGCTCTGAACGGGTCCGATTTCTCGCTCGATAACGGACTTTACGCCTTCAATATCCTGACAGGCACCTCCTCCCGGGTGGGCACGACGACGCTGGCGGGCAACGGGCTCGCCATCGACGGTCTGGCCTTCACGGGAGGCACTCTCTACGGCCTCAGCATGGATGCGGCCCCCAGCCTGTACACGATCAACCCGGCCACGGCCGAGCTGACGCTGGTGTCCGCGCTGAACTTCGGAAGCTACTCCTTCGCGGGCGGCAGCGCGTTTTCCGGTCTCACAGCGGGAGCCGCCGCCGGGAGTCTCTACGCGGCGCTGGATGACCGGCTGTTCACGATCAATATCGCGGACGGAACCACCACGCCCGCGGATCTGAACACCATGGATTTTGGCTTCTCCGGCGTTTCCGGTCTGGCCAACAGTGCCGTGCCGGAGCCGGGCGCGACCCTGCTGGGAATGCTCAGCCTTGGCCTGCTGGCCCGCCGCCGCCGGCGGTAACGGCGATCCGTTTGGTTTGAAACCCCTCCCCCCAAAAGCCCCCCCCCGCAACAGAAGAGCCGCAGGTGAAAACCTGCGGCTCTTTCTGTTACCGGCTCCTGTCCGGAGGGTAAGCGAAGATGGAATGGAATGAAACCGAAGCCTGGTTTCAGGAGCAGGCCTGGGAATTCACCAGGGCGTCGAGCTGCTGGAGATTGGAGCCGGGCAGGGAGCCGAGGGAGGGCAGGGTCAGGGATTCCGGCCCAAAACGGAGGCGGCGGCCGGCGTCGCCCATGGTGTTGTGCTGGGCGGCCTGATCGTGCATGAGGGCGACCCACTGCTCCACACGGGTGAGATCGCTTTCGATTTCCCGGATGCGTCCGGCGCGGCTCCGGAGGGTGAGGACCCGCTGATCGAGAATGAGCACGGTCTCGTGGGTGGACTGGCGGGCGGAGGGCGTCAGATGGTCGGAATCAAGTTCATCGAGAAGCTGTTTCCGGTGGGCGATGACCTCCTCTTCCGTGCTGGAGCGCACGCTTTCCTCCAGATGATCGCGGGCCAGAAGAAGTTTCAGATACAGCCAGAGCATGTATTCGCCCGGACGCAGCAGGCTGCCCTGTTCCTGACCGGGGAAAAGGTCGCCCAGCCGGGAAACCCGCTGCTGGAGGGCGGTGTAACGCTGATCGGCCTGCGGGGTGAGCTGGTCGGTGACCTCCGCCCACTGCTCCATCAGGGCTTCGCGCTGAGCGCGCCATCCTCCGCCCTGCCGGTGGTTTTTGAGCGCCGGGATGCAGAGATAAAGCACCAGCCCGGCGGCGGTGGGGATGCCCAGCCACAGCATCCAGGGATCGGCGTTTTTGAGGGCGAATCCGGCCAGCAGCAGGACCAGGCCCGCGCCCGCCAGCAGGGCATCGGAGTTCCAGGCGGGTTTCGCGGGCGGGGAGGAGACCGGGGAAGGTTTGCGGTTTCCCTGGACGGAAGGCCGGAAACTGAGCGGACTTTGGGAAACCGGGCGGGGAATGATGGAATAAGGCTCCATGTTTCCCAATAACCGCTTTGAGCCCGGGCGGAAAAGGAAAATCGCGGGATTCTTCCGCCGCCATGGCCGCCGGTCCGGTCCGGGAAATGGATTCAGCACGAAAGCTGCTGATCCCAAGCACGTTGAATGATGGGGTTGCGGGCAGCGCCGGGAATTTCCGGTCTGGCCGCCACGGATCCCGTTTATGCCACCGCTCCGCCTGCTGACATTGCTTTGCCTGATGCTGTCGGGAGGCGTGCCGTCCGTCCAGGCGGAGGACGATATCACTTTTTTTGAATCCAAAGTGCGGCCGCTGCTGGTGACCCACTGTCTGGACTGCCACGGGGCGGAAAAACAAAAGGGCGGACTGCGTCTGGATTCGCGGGCGGCGTGGCAGGCGGGCGGGGAAAACGGCGCGGCGCTGATTCCCGGCGATGGGGAGCGCAGCCGGCTGATCGCGGCGGTGCGGTATCGGGACCAGGATCTGCAAATGCCGCCCAAACAAAAGCTGGGCGATGCCGAAATCGCCACGCTTGAGGAATGGGTGCGGCGGGGCGCTCCGGATCCGCGGGAGGGGGCGGTGAAGCTGGCGGACCGTTTTGATCCGGTGGAGGCGCGGAAATTCTGGGCTTTCCAGCCGGTGAAAAACCCGGAGCCGCCGAAGCTGGAAAACGAGTCCTGGCCGCGCGGGGAGATTGACCGGTTTATCCTCGCGAAACTGCGGGAAAATCATCTGGAGCCAAAGCCGGAAGCCCCGCGCCGCACGCTGGCGCGCCGCCTGTTTTTCGATCTCACCGGCCTGCCGCCCTCGCCGGAACAGGCGGATGCTTTTGTGGCGGACGGGTCGCCGGACGCTCTGGAAAAACTGGTGGATTCCCTGCTGGCTTCCCCCGCTTACGGCGAGCGCCAGGCGCGCTGGTGGCTGGACGCGGCGCGTTATGCGGACACGAACGGGCAGGATGAAAACAAGGTCATGGCCAATGCCTGGCGTTACCGCGACTGGGTGGTGGAGGCCTTCAACGGCAACCTGCCATTCGACGAATTCATCACCGACCAGCTGGCGGGCGATCTTCTGCCGGAAACGGAGGATCAGCCCGGGAAGGCCGCCCGTCTGGCGGCCACGGGCTTCCTCGTGCTGGGGCCGAAAATGCTGGCGGAGCAGGACAAGGAGAAGCTGGTCATGGATATCGTGGACGAGCAGGTGGATACCGTGGGCCGCGCGTTCATGGGGCTCACGCTGGGCTGCGCGCGCTGTCACGACCACAAATTCGACCCGGTCACGGCCCGCGATTATTACGCCCTGGCCGGAATTTTCAAAAGCACCAGGGTCATGGAGGACCTGGCGTTTGTGTCGAAATTCAACGAGCGGCCGCTGGAGCCGCCGGAACGTCTGGCGGCGGTGAAGGATCATGCGGAGAGGACGGCGGACGTGAAAAAACGCCTGGACGCCGCCGCCGCGCAGGCCAATGAGGCTCTGCTGGCCGCCTGGAAAAAGGATTTTCCGCGCTACCTGCCGGCTGCGGCCGGAAGCGGTCCGGCGGAGGAGCTGGACGCGGGCGTGCTGGCGCGCCTGAAGCCGCTGCTGGCTCCCGGCCATCCGCTTCAGCCGAAATTGGCAGCGGCAGCCAGGGCTCCGGATCAGGCGGCGGCGCTTCCCGATCAGCCGGATTTGAAGGAGGCGCTTTACGGGAAGGACGGGGTGCTGGCGCTGCCGGCGGACCCGCGTCCGGCTTATCCGGCGGAAACCCGGGACGCGCTGGCGGTTTTGGAAAAAGAACGCGACGCCCTCGCGGCCGCCGCGCCTCCGCCCGTCGCCCAGGCTTTGGCGGTCACGGAGGCCACGCCGGTGGATTTGCCGGTGATGATCCGGGGCAGCCATCTCAATCCCGGCCCCGAAGCCGTGCCGCGCGGTTTTATCCAGGTGGCCATGCGCCCCGGCGAAACTTCGTCCGGCATCGAGGCCGGCCACAGCGGACGGCTGGAACTGGCGCGCTGGCTGACCTCGCCGGAGCATCCGCTGACGGCCCGCGTGATCGTGAACCGCTTGTGGCAGCAGCATTTCGGCACCGGCATCGTGGCCAGCGCGGACAACTTCGGGCTGCGCGGCGATCTGCCGACGCATCCGGAGCTTCTGGACTGGCTGGCGCATGAATTTGTCCGCTCCGGCTGGAATGTAAAAGCCCTGCACCGGCGGATCGTTCTCAGCGCCGCCTACCGTCAGGCGGCGGTTCCGGCAGCGGATCCCGGCGCGAAATTCCTCGCCGGATTCCCCCGTCAGCGGCTGGAGGCGGAAATGGTCCGGGATTCCCTGCTGGCGGTCTCCGGCACCTTGGACCGCACGGTGGGCGGCACGCTGATTGACTGGAAAAATGCGGAATACACGCCCGCCGACACCGTGTCCGCGGCCTCCCTCCGGCGCAGTCTGTACCTGCCGGTGGTGCGGGACCGCGTGAATGAATTCCTGACGGTTTTCGATTTCGCCAATCCCGGCGTCAGCACCGCGCGGCGCACGCCCACCGTGGTTTCGCACCAGGCGCTTTTCTTTCTCAACAGTCCGCAGGTGCTGGAGGCCTCCCAGGCGCTGGCCAAAGAGCTTTCATCCAAACCGCGGGAGGAGGCCATCGCCATGGCTTACCGCCGGATTCTGAGCCGTCCGCCGCAGGAAAATGAAGGGTCCCGGGCCCGGCAATTTCTGGAAACGGTGCCGCCGGACGCCGCCATTCCCGGTCCCGGCGTGTCCGCGCTGGCGGCGCTCTGCCAGACGCTGCTGGCCACGAACGAATTTATTTACAGCAACTGAACCCTGAACCTGTCCTTTGAGATCCGAATCTGAAATTTGAAATCCAAATTTGAGATCCGGGACCTGAAATGACCGGTCATTTCCGGGTTCATTCTGAATTTCCCAGCCCCCAAGACCATGCCGCACGATCTGCCCCGTCCTCTCAGCCGCCGCCAGGCGCTGCGGCAGTGTGCCGTGGGTTTCGGCTCGCTGGCTTTCGCCTCCATGACCGCGCAGGCCGGCGCCGCGGCCGCCTTTTCCGGCCCAGGGCCGTTGACCGGCAGACGCCCCATGCTGCCGGCGCGGGCGAAACGGATCATTTTTCTGTTCATGCACGGCGGGCCGTCGCATGTGGACACGTTTGATTACAAACCGGCGCTCATCCGCGAGTCGGGCAAACCCCTGCCGTTCGCCAAGCCGCGGGTGCAGTTCTCCCAGACCGGCAATTTGCGGAAATCGCCCTGGGAATTCAAACCGCGCGGCCGGTGCGGGGCCATGATCAGCGATCTTTTCCCCAAAGTGGGAGCCATGGCGGATGATCTCTGTCTCATCAAATCCGTCCACGGCACCAACGAGGCCCACGGCGGCGCGCTGCTGAAAATCCATACGGGTTCGGACACGTTTGTCAGGCCCAGCATGGGGTCGTGGATCAGTTATGGCCTCGGGACGGAGAACAGCAATCTACCGTCCTTCCTCACCATCAATCCCACTTTCGGCCACGGCGGCGTGGGCAACTGGTCCAGCGCTTTTCTGCCGGCCACGCATCAGGGCACCCCGCTCGGCGGCGGCAAGGGAAAGGAGGGAATCGCCTGGCTGGGAAACCCCGCCGCCGCCGGCCGCCAGCGCGCGCAGCTGGATCTGCTGAGCGCGATGAACCGCGAAAATCCCGGGGAGTGCGGGGTGGATGACGAGCTGGAGGCGCGCATCCAGTCCTTCGAGCTGGCGTTCCGCATGCAGACGGAGGCCCCGGAGGTTCTGGATCTCAGCGGCGAAACAGAAGCCACGCGCAAACTTTACGGTCTGGATGATCCGAAGACGGAGGAGTTCGGCCGTCAGCTGCTGCTGGCCCGGCGGATGAGCGAGCGCGGTGTGCGTTATGTTCAGGTCCGGCACGGTTACTGGGATCAGCACGAAAAACTGGAGCAGGACCATGGCCGCCTGGCGCACGAGGTGGACGGCCCCATCGCAGGGCTGCTGACGGATTTGAAGGCGCGCGGCCTGCTGGAGGACACGCTGGTCTGGTGGGGCGGCGAATTCGGCCGCACGCCCACCGTGCAGGGCAATGACGGGCGTGATCATCATCCCCACGCCTTCACCATGTGGCTGGCTGGCGGCGGCGTGAAGCCGGGTTTCAGCTATGGAATAACCGATGATTTCGGCTTCTACCTGGAGGACGAGAAAGTCCACATTCACGACCTTCACGCCACGATTTTACATCTGATGGGGCTTGACCACGAGGCGCTTACCTTCCGCCACGCGGGACGTGATTTCCGCCTGACGGATGTCAGCGGCCGGGTGGTCCGGGAAATCCTGGCCTGATGGTGTTATAAACACTGCGGGTTCCCCCGCCAGGAAACAAGGCATAAATTTGAAAGCTGTTTTTAACATCATTCAATGCTTGATTGAAATTATTAATCTTGACCTGAAATGAAGTTTTAAGGTTTATCCTGCCAGTCAACCGCCGGGCTCTGCAGTCCTGACGCGGTGATTTTCCTATGAAACTTCCCCTTCTTCCCGCCGCGCGCCTGTTATCCGCCGCCGGCCTCTGTCTGGCGACCGCCTCGGCGGATTCCGTGGTCTTCGAAATTGGAGCCTTTGATAACGGTAATGCCGATTTCGAGCAGGAAACGGATGCCTATAATAACGCCCAGTATTACTCCGAGCCCGGCGACTATTCCGCGACTGTCGGCGGTTCCGGAATGGGTATGGAATTCACGGGTCCGGGCGCGGAAATTCTCCAGGACGGAGCCACGGCGGCTGACTGGTTGCTGAGCAACGAGGGTTTTCCCCGGGCTGTGGTGCCGGGCCGGCCGGTGCTGGATGTCTTTTTCCAGCTCACGGCGGCGGAGGCGGCCTCCAATGCCCTGCTTTTCGAGACCAAACTTTTCGGACTGGGAGCCAACAGCTCGCACGATGTCGCGTTCTATCTGAACAATGTGGCCATTTCCCGGATTCTCCGGGTGCGGGGCGAAACTCCCGTCAAACTTTACATTCCCGCCAATATTCCGGGGATGGCTTTCCATGAGGGGCCCAATGTGCTGACTATCCGCCGGACTGGCGGCGGTCCGGTGGTGGCGGGCGGAGGGGACAATCCCTGGATTCAGTTTGACGCCCTGAAGCTGACCGCCAATGTGACCTCGCCCACGGAACTGCTCTGGCAGGTCGGCACTTTTGACGGCAATCAGGCGGACTTTGAGCAGGAGCGGGATGATTACAACAATCCGCAGTTTTACGCCATGGCCGGTGATTATTCGGCTCTGGCGGGAGCGGCGGGTCCCGGCGGCAATTTTGCGGGGCCGGATGCGGAAATCTGGAAGGATCCCGAAGACCTCGGAAACGGTTCGCCTGATGGCTTTCCCCGGGCCGTGGTGCCGGGCCGTCCGGCCATTGATATTTATTTCAAACTGACCCCGGCCCAGGCGCAGAAAAATTTTCTGGCTCTGCACACCATTCTGTTCGGACAGGGCGCCAACAGCAGCCACGATGTGCGGGCGTATCTGAATGGAACGCCGGTAGCCATCGGCACCGGTATTGTCCAGGACCTGCAGGTGGACGTGCTCATTCCCCGGCTGAGCGCCGCCAGCCAGGGTTTTGGCCCGGCTTTCCATGCGGGGAACAACGTGCTTTCCCTGGTGCGCACCGGCGGGGGGCCGGTGGATCCGGATGCCGGCGACAATCCGTGGATTCAGTTTGACGCCGTCTCCCTGACCACGGCGGAAACCCCGGCGACCACGTCAGATCTTCAGGCTTTCCGCACGGTTTTCTCGGCAGGATACTTCAATTCGGGCGCCAATGAGTTCGAGCAGGAATCCGGCACCTATAACAATCCGCAGTTCTACTTCGCTCCCGGTGATTACAGCGGCACCGAGGGCGGAGCCGGGCTGGGTCAGGTCTGGGACGGTCCCGGCGGGGAAATCTGGCAGGACGGAGCTGACTCCGCCACCTGGAACAGCACTCAGGACGGCTTTCCCCGCGCGCTGATCAAGGCGGACTGGGGACGGCCGGTCATCGACCTGTTCTTCCAGAATAGCGAAGCGGCGAATGCCAAGGCCTATCTGTTCACCACCAAGCTTTTCGGACTGGGGCCGGACAGTTCCCACGATCTGGAGTTCAGCATCAACGGCACGCCGTTCCACACCGGCACCGCGATCGCGAAGGACACCTATGTGGCCGCGATGATTTCTCCCGCCGCCGTGCTCCCGGGCTCCAACGTCATCAGCCTGAAGCGCACCGGCGGTTTGAATACGGACACGGCCTGGATTCAGTTTGATCAGGTGGAACTCATCGCCCAGGCTGCGGCTGTGAGCCTGCCGGTGGACCTGCCGGCGTTCAGACTCACGGGAGTCACCCGGAATGCGGCGGGTGAAGTGGCGCTCACCTGGGATTCCGTGGCCGGCGGAATTTACAGGGTGCAGGCCTCGGCCACCATGGCGGTAAACAGCTGGGCGGATGTGTCTCCCGCCGCCATCACCGCGTCAGGCACCACCAGCACTTACACCGACACCACCATTCCCGCCGGAACCAAGGTGCGGTTTTACCGGGTGGTGCGGACGCAGTAGGCTTTGAGTGTTTGAGCGCTGTTTTCGAAAGGGGGGAAATAGGTCCTATAGGGCATATAAGTCCTATAGGACCTATTTTTCAGTGGACGGTGCCGCCCGAGTAACGGGTGGAGCGGGTGCCGGCGGTGTCTTTCCGGCGGCGGGGGGCTGGAGTCCGGCGAAGGCGGCGCGGATTTCCTCCACGCTGCCCAGCGTCAGCCAGGCCTCGTATTCAAAGACTTTGCCCGGCGTGATGGCGAAGCGGATCAGCGGCGCGCAGTAGGAGCAGGCTCCCCTGGCGTCAGGGTTTTTGCCGAAGCGGTAACAGGTCAGGTTTTCCATGACCGGAACGTGGATGCCGATGCCCCGGTCGTCCGCTCCCACCCAGGCGGCCCATTTTTCGGTGGGCTTGCGGCTTTCATTGGGCCAGCCCGGCTGGGAGCGGGTGACGGGGCCGCCGGTCCAGGGCTTGTCGCCGTCATAGAGCACCAGGGTGGTCAGGTGAGGCTCCGTGAACATGGCGGGAATCTCCTGACTTTGTTCGGGATGGGATTCCGTGCCGGAGTAGGTGAAGCGGAATTTGATTTTCGCCAGCCTGCCCTCCAGGGTGATCCATTCCTCAAAAACCGCCTCCGGCAGATCCACGCAGCCGGACCAGTGACGGCCCATGGTTCTGGCGTAAAGGGAGGTTTTTTCCGCTTTCAGCTCCAGCACTTTGGCGGGGCCGCCTTTCCAGTCGCCGCCCTGCACCGGATTCCAGGTCCAGGGCTGTTTGACCCAGAAGGTTCCGTCGTGTTTGCCGTAATAGGATTGCTGCACAAGGCGGCCGTGGTCCCAGTGATCCAGAAGATTTTTTCCGTCCGCGCCGGCGGAAAACCAGCCGATGCCCGCGCCCGAACCGGTGCGGACGCCGAGGCGGATTTCCCCATTGTCGATGAACACGAAGTCGCCCGGTTTTTTTTCCTCCGCACGCAGCGGGGAGCAGGGAGTCAGTAGCAGAAGAAGGGAAAGGACGGATCGCCGGAGCATAAAAGGAAAAATGGGAAACCACACCGCCGCAGGCTGGCTGAGGAAGCCATTGCCGGGCAGGGCCGGGCAACGCTCCCTCAGAACCCTGATCTATCAGCCCGTCTCTATTATCAGGCTCTATCCTTCGGGAAACAGAGGGAGCCGGAGCGGGGGCGGCTTGCCTCCGTCGTGTGAATTTCCGCCCAGCCCGCGGATGAGACTCAGGCGCGCCGGGCGCGGGGCAAGCCCCGCTGGTGAAAGCGGAGACAAGTCTCCGAAGTCCAAAGTCTCCACAGTTCCCGATCCACCCTGTTTCCAAAGGGGAATAATATCACCTTCGTCAGCGGTCTCCCGGAATCCGGGGGAAAATTCACGCCCGGAAAAGCGCCCCCATCTTTTTCCCCAGCAGCATCCCCGTGCCGATCAGCGTGATGGTCAGAAACACCATGGCCCAGACGCCCAGCGCGGAGGCCAGGGCCTCGCCGTTGCCGAGGGCGCTGTTGAGGTTGTAGATGGCTTTGGTGATCGGGAAATGCTCGCCCTTCTGCGCCAGGATCAGGCTGTCGGAAACCTCCAGCATTCCAAACGCGAAGGCCAGCAGAGCCCCGGCCAGGAGGTTGGCGCCAATGAGGGGCAGGGTGATTTTCCGCAGGGTGCGGAAGGGTGAGGCCCCGAGATTCCGCGCGGCCTCCTCCAGACTCACGCTGGTCTGCTGCAACCCGGCGCTGGCGCTGCGGACAACGTAGGGCAGGCGGCGCATGGCGTAGGCGATGACGATGATCCAGTAAGGGTCACCGTTGGCCCCGATGAGAAAATGGAAGGGCTGGCCGTCCCGCGTCATGGCCAGATAACCGAACGCCAGCACCAGTCCCGGCACCGCAATCGGCAGCATGGCTAGGGAATCAAGAAGGTGGCGGCCCGGCAGTCTGGTGCGCACGGTGATCCAGGCGATGGTCACGCCGAGGGCGACATCCACGAGGGTGGCAAGGCCGGCGTATTTCAGACTGTTGATGATCGAGGGCACCGTGAGCCCGTGGCTCAGGGCATCGCGGTAATGCTGGAGCGTGAAGCCCGAGGGCAGCGCCGTGTCATTCCAGTCCGTGGCGAAGGAGGCCAGGGTGACGCCAAGGTGAGGTATCACCGCGAGCAGGATCACCAGACCGAAGCCGAGCGTGACCAGCCAGCCCTTGCCGCCGCCCAGCACCGGCGTCTGCGCCGACATGCCCGCCCGGCCGCTGCCCGCGAAGTCGGAACGGCCGAAGAGGAATTTGCTGAGGATGAAAATCAGCACGCTGGCCACCAGCATCACCGCCACCAGAGCGTAGGGCAGGGGATTGCCGCCGAGGTCCTTGATGCCGTCGAAAATCTGGACGGAGGTCACCCGGGAATAATCAAACATCAGCGGCACCCCCAGCTCCGTGAAGCCCCAGATGAAGACGATGGAGGCTCCGGCAAAAATTCCCGGCATGGCCAGCGGCAGGGTGATTTTCCAGAACCGCCGCCAGGGCGGGCAGCCCAGATTTTCCGCCGCCTCGTCCAGCGCGGGGTCCAGATTCGCCAGGGAAGCCGCAATATTCAGATACAGAATGGGATACAGATGCAGCGCATTCATCATGATGACGCCCACCAGCCGCCCCGTGCCCAGCCAGTCCGGCGGATGGCCGCTGGCAATGAGGCCGGGGAAAAACAGGGAATTCAGGGCTCCGTGCTGACCCATCACCTCCTTGATCCCGATGGTCCCCACAAACGGCGGCAGAATCAGCGGCACCAGCAGCAGGGAACTCAGAATTCCTTTTCCGGGAAAGGTGTAACGCGCGCTCAGCACCGCCAGCGGCAGCGCCAGGATCAGGGCTCCCACGGTGCTCCCCGCCGCCATTTTCAGCGCATTGATCAGGCCCTCGCGGTAAATCGGATTTCCGAAAATCTGCCCGACATACTCCAGGGTCCAGCCGCCGCCCGGTTTCCGGAAAGCCTCCTGCACCGTGTTCCAGATCGGATATACAAAAAACGCCCCCATCACCGCCAGGAGGATGAGCATGAAGGTGTAGGGGATGAGGCGGCGCATGAGGAAAAGGAAAAGGAAGAGGAAAGAAAAAGTTACTGGTTATGGGAATTGGCGTGCGGACTTTGTCCGGCTGTGGCGGCGGGTTCGGGGCTGGCCATGACCGGAACCGTTTTCACAGCCCCCGCCGCGCGAGGCCGGTGACATGCTGATACTGAAGCCGGAACTGCTGGGCGAGGCTGCGGCTGAGTTCGGCGGCGACGAGTTTGTTGCCCTGTTTCAGGGTGTTGGCGATGCTGCCGGTGACGTTGGCGCGGTTGATGGTGTGGAGGCTGCCGAAGGCGGCGGTGGCCTGCGGGGGGAATTTGTTTTCGATGAGGGCGGACCAAGCCTCCTTGAGTTCCTCGTGGGTGTCGAGGCACATGGCGCGGATGACGAGCCGGATGGCGGCGAAGCTCCCGCCGGTGAGCGAGGCGTCGTAAACCAAAGCGGTGCCGGCGGCGAAGGGGAGAATTTCCGGATCGCTGGCGGATTCGAGATTTTCGGAAACGTAATAATCACGGCGCAGGGGCAGACGGCGGAGAGCGGAGTTCACCGGGCCGCCGCGCGTGCCGGTTTTATACCCCCAGAGGCGCTGGCCCTCCATGCTCAGCGTGAACTCGATGAAGCGGGTCGCCAGCTCCGGATTCGGGGCTCCGCGGAACATGCCGATGGGATCGACGCTGGGCGTGGTGCCGCCGATGGGGAGGGTGAAGCCGAGGCGGCTGTGGCCGTTGGCCTGCTCCAGACGCTCGATGAAATTGCGGGCGTAAAAGTCGATGCACATGCCGGCGGCGGCCTCGCCATGGCTGACGTCGAGGGGGATTTTGGTGGAGCTGTCAGTCCAGTAACGGGCGTTGGCCCCGATGCGCTGAATGGTGGAAAGCCCCTGAAGCCAGCCCTCGTCCCAGGCGGCTTTTTTGGCCTCGGGCGTGGCGGCGCCGCTGGCGGCCTTCTGCATGGCCTGCTGAAGGATGGTCTCCAGCATTTTGACCACGGTGCCGCTTTTGCCGGGGTCGGCGAGCGCGACCTGATTTTCGTAAACGGGATTCGTCAGATCCACCCACTGCCGGGGAAGCGCGGCAATGTGGCGGCGTTGGTGGAAGTCAAGGTTGTAGCAGATGCCGAAGGACGAGAGGCAGGCGCCAACCCAGGCGAGATCGGGATCGATGTAGGTTTCCCCGGCCCATTTGGCGGGGATGGCCTTGTCGCTGAACCAGTCGGGATGCGCGGCCTTCACTCCGGCCACGCCGGTGCCGGCTTTGGCGTCGCCGGGAACGAGGCAGCCTTTCTTTTTCATGTCTGAAAAATCGGGCACCCCGCCCCCGAAAAAGAGGTCCATTCCAATCCCGACATCGGATGCCAGCCAGACGGCGCGGGCTTCGGATTTGCTGGTGGCCTCCATGAATTCGCGGCCGTAACTGTCATCCCAGGGGTCGGAGCGCTGGCGTTTCCAGTAAACCTCCAGCCCGGCCTGATATTCACTGGCGACGACTTTCGCGATTTCACTGGTGCCGCCGGGGACCCGCCAGTCGATGACCACGCTGCGGCCGTGCTTTTCCTTCATCCAGCGCTGGAAGGCGATCTCGAACTCGTAACGGATGGACTCGACATGCGGGGTGATGATCACCAGCCGGTCCTTCTCCGCAAAATCCCGGGTGCGGACGCTGGTCGCCGGCTTCATGAGCACCGGGGCGGCGATCACGGCGATCAGCGCGAGAAAAACGGCAAAATAGCGGCCCATGGGGAGGAGGATTGGAACAGAAGGTCGCGGAGGACAGAAAGAGGGATTTGAACAAAAGGAAGCGGAGGAGGCAAAAAATTCAGGAGGGAAGGGGGGGAGAGAATATTGCCGGGCTTTATACTCGGAGAATTGGGCAGCCTGCCTTGTCTTCGCTGTCTTTGCTTTCTTCTGTTCGAATTCCTCTCCTTTCTCTTTCTGTCCTTCGAACTTCTGTTCAGATTTTTTCAGACCCGCAGGATCATGACATCATCCGGATTCACGGCGACGGAGACCTGGGATTTGTCGGCGGGGCGGAGGTCGGCGGGGTTGAGTTCGGAGATGAGGAAATTCGTGCCCGCGCTGTCGCGGACGGTGTACTGGGCGAGTTCGCCGAGATAGATGGATTCGATAAGCCTCCCGGTGAGGAGATTGGCGCCGGCGGGACCGCTGGTGAGGCGCAGGGATTCCGGCCGGAGGCAAAGGATGACATTTTCCCCGGCGGCGGGCCGCCAGTCAGGATCCGTGAGACGGCCGGTGAAGGGCCCGTGGACGGTGCGGACGGTCCAGGACGCGCCCTGGCCGGCCGGAGCGACGAGTTCGGCGGGGAGGAAATTGGCCTCGCCGATGAAAGAGGCCACGGAGCCGGTGCGCGGGGAGCGGAAGACTTCGCGGGGACTGCCGACCTGGCTGATGACCCCTTTTTCCATCACCGCCATGCGGTCCGCAAGATGCAGCGCCTCCTTCTGATCGTGAGTCACATACACCGCCGTGACTCCGAATTCCTTGCAGATCCGGCGGATTTCCGAGCGCATTTCCAAGCGGAGCTTGGCGTCGAGATTGGAAAGCGGCTCGTCAAGCAGCAGGGCGTCCGGGCGGACGGCGATGGACCGGGCGAGGGCGACGCGCTGCTGCTGGCCGCCGGAAAGCTGATTGATTTTCCGGTCCGCGAGGTGGCCCATGCGGACCATCTGGAGTCCTTCCTGCACCCGTTTTTCGACCTCGGCGCGGGGAAGTTTCCGCTCCTGGAGGCCGAAAGCCACGTTTTCACCGACGGTGAGGTGCGGCCAGAGGGCGTAACTCTGGAACATCATGGCGGTGTTCCGCTTATGAGGCGGAACGTGCGTGAGGTCGCGTTCCCCAAAAAGCAGCTGGCCTTTGTCCGGAGTGTAAAATCCCGCGATATGCCGCAGCAGCGTGGTTTTTCCGCACCCGCTCGGGCCGAGGAGGAAGAACATTTCGCCCGGCTCAATGGTGAGGCTGACGTTGTCGAGAGCCACCGTGGCGCCGAAATATTTGGTCAGATTGCGGATGATGATCGAAACCATGGGTAGCAGCGGCGGGAAAAGAGGCAGGCGGCGTGCCAGCCGGCAGCCGGACTGACTAAGGCGCGGGCTTCAGAGTGATCCAACCAACTTTTTCCGGAAAATGACGGCTTCGGAATTCCTGGCTTGCGGGTGGACGCGGGCGGTGGAATGCCTTCCGCCATGCTCAGCCACGTTGTGATTTTCTTTGTTAAACCGGACGCCCCCGCCGGTGCCGCCGATGAACTGCTCGCCGGCTGCCACCAGTATTTAAAGGACCTTCCGGGCGTTGTGAATTTCCACGCCGGCAAAATGGTGCCCAGCCACCGGCCGATCGTGGACCAGTCGTATCAGGTCGCGCTCAACGTCATCTTCACCGACAAAGCCGCGGAGGATGCGTATCAGGTGCATCCCACGCATCTGGAGTTCGTGGAGAAAGTCTTCAAACCACTGTGCGAACGGGCGGTCATCTACGACTTCGCCTGAGCCGGCCGTGGAAAAGACGGGCCATGGATGAGACAGATATCACGGATTTATGGCCAAAAGGAATCCCGCCCGGGGATGAGGCGCTGAAAACTCCGGATGAATCCGCGGGCATCTGTTATATCCGTGAAATCCGTGGCCTGTCCCCCCGGAATCCGGAGTTAACAGAACTCCGGGCCGCGCCCGCTTTTCCCTTGCAAGGGGCGGAGTGGCCCGGCACGGGGAAGGCCGCATCATGTTTGAGCTGCTTTCCACCGACTCCGATTCCCAGGCCCGCCGAGGGCGGCTGACGCTGCCGCATGGCGTGGTGGAGACGCCCGCTTTCATGCCGGTGGGGACTCAGGGGACGGTGAAGGCCTGTTCGCCCGCGGAACTGGAGGCGGTGGGCGCGCAGATTATTCTGGGAAACACCTATCACCTGAATCTGCGGCCGGGACTGGAGGTGATCCGCTCTTTTGGAAGCCTGCACCGCTTCAGCCAGTGGAAACGGCCGATTCTGACCGACAGCGGGGGATTTCAGGTCTTCTCCCTGGCCAAACTGCGGAAGGTGAAGGAGGAGGGAGTGCATTTTCAGAGTCACCTCGACGGGTCGAAATGTTTCATCGGCCCGGAGACCTCCATGGAGATCCAGGCGGTGCTGGGCTCGGATATCGCCATGCTTTTCGACGAGTGCCCGCCGTGGCCCTGCGGCGAGCGGGAGGCGGAGAAAAGCCTCGATCTGACCATGCGCTGGGCGCTGCGCTGCAAGGAATGGATCACAAAGCATGAGCCGAAGACCGACACTGGCGCGCGGCAGCACCATTTTGGCATCGTGCAGGGCAGCGGTTACCCCCGGCTGCGGGAGCGGGCGGCGAAGGAGCTGGCGGCCATGGATTTCGACGGTTACGCGGTCGGCGGGGTCAGCGTGGGCGAGCCGGAGGACGAAATGATGCGCGCCATTGAGCACAGCACGCCGCATCTTCCGGCGCATAAACCGCGCTACGCCATGGGATTGGGCACACCGCCGCAGATTCTGGAAATGATCGCGCGGGGCATCGACATGTTCGACTGCGTGCTCCCGACCCGGCTGGCAAGGCATGGCACGGCCTACACCAGCGACGGGCCGATTCACATCAAATCGAAGCGTTTTGAGTTCGATCACGGCCCGCTGGACGCCGACTGCAGCCATCCGCTGACGGAGAATTTCAGCCGCTCCTATATCCGCCATCTTTACCGCGCCGGGGAAATCCTGGGATTAAGGTTGATTTGTCTGCATAATCTGCATTTCTACCAGTCCCTTGTCCGCCGCGCCCGTGAGGCGCTGGAGGCGGGGGAGTTCGCCGCGTACCGCGCGGCTTTTTTGTCCCGATACAGCGCCTGTAAATCCCCCTCCACCCCCTAATTTTTCACGATCATGAATCTGTCAGCCCTCTCCTTCCTCGCCCAGGCTCCGGCCCCCGCCCAGGCCGGCGGCCTGCTTTCCGGTCCGCTGCCCATGCTGGTGCTGATGATGGTCATGTTCTATTTCATGCTCATCCGTCCCCAGCAGCGTCAGCGCAAGGAGCATCTGGCGCGCCTGGCGGCTCTGAAAACCGGGGATGAGGTGGTGGCCGCCGGCGGCATTCACGGACTGGTGACCAATGTCAGCGAGCGGGTGGTGACGCTGAAAATCGCCGACGGAGTGAAGATCAAGGTGGAGAAAGTCACCGTCACCAGCATCACCAAAAAGTCGGATGAGCCTGAAGTGGGGGCTGCCGAAGTGGTCAAATCCTGAGTTAGACGAGTTCAAAATCCGGTGCCGCTCCCCTGCGCGCGCCGCACCGCTTCCTCTTCCGGCAGTCCGCGTCCATCCACGCATTCCTTTCCGCCTCCATTCCCATGAATTTCAAAGACAAACTTCTACCCTTCGCACCCTATCTGCCCTACATGGTCATGGTCGTGGGGATCGCGGCGGCCCTGCTTTTCGTTTGGTATTTCGCGGCGGAGACGGATGACCGGAAACGCAAAGTGGGCACCGCCCTGGCCATCATCCTGAGCGCTTTCAGCCTCTTTTGCATCGGACTGGGCCTGAAGCTGGGCATTGACCTTCAGGGCGGGGCCGCTTTCCTCGTCCGGGTGCAGCCCGCCGAGGGCCGCATGCTGAATCTGGAGGCGCTCCGCAGCGCCCAGGAAATCATTGAAAAACGCCTCAACCCCCAGAATTCCAAAGACGTGACGGTCACTCCCCAGGGGGAGGACGGTCTGTATGTGGAAGTTCCGGGTCTCTCGGATGAGGAGATCCGTGCCAGCCGGGGCATCATTGAGCGGGTGGCCAAGCTGGAGCTCCGGCTTCTCAGCCCGGATAACCAGCGCCCCCGGGGAGAGAACACGGACAGCGGAAAACCGGCGTTTTACGCGGTGCCAAATCCACTTGGCGTGGAAACCGGTATTAAACCCGGCTTCACCCTGATGCCCTACAAGGACCGGGATGACTCCAAGGATAAGGACAAGGCGGCGGACGCGGCTCCGAAAATTGAGCAGACGATTTACGTGAAAAACCGGGCCGAAATGTCCGGGAAGAGCGTGAAATCCGCGTTCCCCACCCTGCAGCCCGGCCACCTCAATTACGAGATCATGGTGACGCTGACCAGCGAGGGCGCGGACCAGATGAAGAAGCTTTCCACCGAGAACGAAGGTCATCCGATGGCCATTGTGCTGGATGGCGTGGTGCTTTCCGCCCCCACCATCAACAGCGTGCTGGGTGACCGCTTCTCGATCAGCGGCAATTTTGACCAGAAAGGCGCCGCCGATTTGGCCAGCGCCATGGAGAACCCGCTGGAGAATCCGCTGAGAGTGGAGCAGGCCAGCACCACTTCCCCGACTTACGGGAAGGAAGTTCAGCAGCAGGGCCTCAACTCCATTTACTGGGGCCTGGCGGCGACTCTGCTGTTCATGCTGATTTATTACCGCCTCTCCGGGATCATTGCCGTGGTCGGTCTGGTGGTGAATCTGCTGCTTCTGCTGGGGCTGATGCAGATTTTCGGATTCACGCTCACCCTGCCGGGCATCGCGGGGATTATCCTCACCCTGGGGATGGCGGTGGATGCCAACGTGCTGATTTACGAGCGCATGCGTGAGGAGTTCGCCCAGGGCAAATCCTTCACCGCCGCCATCAACGCCGCCTACGACAAGGCCTTCAGCGCTATTTTCGACGGCCACGTGACCACCCTGCTGACCGCCTCCCTGATGATGGTCATCGCCACCGGGGCGATTTACGGATTTGGCCTGTCGCTGACCATCGGTCTGCTGGCGTCCCTCTTCTCGTCGCTGCTCATCACCCGCGTCTGCTTCCTGTGGCTGGCGAAATTCGGCGTGCAGAAGATCACCTTCCTCCACCTGATCAACAACAAGCTCTATGATTTCATGGGCAAACGCCGGATCTGCTTCGTGATCTCCGGCATTGTCTCCCTCCTCTGCATCGGCGCGGTGGTGATGAAGGGCAATCACATCCTGGGTTACGAGCTGCGCGGCGGCGATGCCATCAACCTGCCGGTTGTGCAGGGTCTGACGGAGGCGGAGATCACCAAAAGTCTGGAGGATTTTTCGGTGAAGACTGCCACCGGTGAGACATTTGACGCCGGCAGCATCAGCATCCAGTCCCGCCAGCCATTGGGCGGTCAGGCCTTTTTCTCAATCCGCAGCGGTCCGGACACCTCCACCGCCGTTCTGAATGAGCTTCGGAAGGATTTGGGGGCTCAATTTCCCGAACTGACCAAAGTGGCCCCCGATGTGCAGACCATGGGCTCCGCTGTCGGACGCAAAATGCTGATCAACTCCGCCATTGCTGTCGTCGCGGGTCTGGTGGGCATCTTTATCTACCTGAGTTTCCGCTTTGAATTCGCTTTCGCTGTGGGCGCGATTGTCGCCCTCATCCACGACGTCATCGTGGCCGTCGGGGCCGTCGCCATCAGCGGCCGGGAAATCGGCATGATTCTGATCGGCGCTTTCCTGACCATCGCGGGTTACTCGGTGAACGACACCATTGTTATTTTCGACCGTGTCCGGGAAAACCTGCGCACTCAGAAAGGCGATCTGTCCGACATTCTCAACCACGCCATCAGCGCCACCCTCAGCCGCACGCTGATCACCACCCTGGTGACCTCGCTGGCGGTGATCGCCATGTTTGTCTTCGGCGGCAAATCCATGGCCGATTTCTCCTTCACCATGCTGGTGGGGATGCTCACCGGGATTTACTCCACGGTCTTCATTGCCTCCCCGACGGTGCTGTGGTGGGCCAACAAGCGCAATCTGAACCTGCGCAAGCAGATTCTGGATGCCGATGCCCTCCGTCTGGAGGCGCTGAGCACCATGGAGCGCGAAGCCCCGCTGAAGCCTGTCAAAGACGCCAAGCCCGGCCCCGCCGCATCCTGAGGGAACCGGCCGGATCAATGAAACAGAAAAAGGGAGTCCGGATGATCCGGACTCCCTTTTTTGCTGGCCCGCCGGACGGGGAGGAGGAATGGATTCCCTGTGAAAGGAGGGGTTTTCCCTTCTCAACGGTTCTCATTGCCGCCGGTGCCGGACCGCATTTCTACTGCGAATCCCTGATCCGGAAAAACCCGGCGGATTCATCCATCGGCAGGGTCATGGAAGTGGCCTCAGTGGGCGTTCCCACATCCTCCCAACCGTCCGTGAGGCGGCGGCTGCGCTGAACCTGGTAGGGCGGGCGGCCGCCGGTCCAGGAAAGAATCAGAGTGCTGCCGGAGTCCACGTTGAGGAAGGCGGTCAACGGGGCCGGGGCCTCGACCACAGGAGGAATATAAGTCTGAGGAAGCGAGGATATCTCCGCATCCGCCTGAACACTGACTTCCCCGATCTCCAGCCGTGCGGAAAAACTTCCCGGGAAAGCGCCCCCGGAATAGGTGGCGACGTAATCGCCGGGCTCCAGAACCGGGATGGAGAATCCTCCGGCGGCGGCGGTCACGGCGAAGTATTTGCCGTGATCCAGTTCCACCCGCACGCCGCCCAGGCCCTCGCCCTCGTCGTACATTCTGTTCCCGTTCAGGTCGTTCCAGACGGTGCCGACCACAAACCGGTTGTAGCTGTCCGGCGCCTCCTCCCAGGCGGAGGCGTAGGAGGCGCTGAAAATATAAGGTCCCACCTCCGTGGCCGTCTGATGATCCTCAACCATCGCCAGCCCCACATTGCTCAGAACGGGCTGCCCCGGCATATCCGACATCAGCGCCACCCGGTGACCCCGGCCCTGCTGCATGCCGCCGTCCGAGCCGGCGCCATCCCCGTAATCGATATTCAGGGCGGCATGGGCATGCACCGCATTTTCGCAGTAGGCAAAAACGCTCAGCAGCGCCGTGTCCCAGACAAAGCCCGAATCGTTCAGCAGGTCGCCCTGACCGTCGTGGGTCTGGCTGTCCGTGCTGATCATGTAAACAGAATGAAGCTCGGCGCCCCGGTGGAGACGCCGGTCAAAAGCGGCGGGCGGCGCGGCGGGAATGGCCGCGAATTCCGACCGCATTCTGGCCATATCGACACCGAGATAACTGACGGCCGCTCCAATCGAGGGATCACCGGTGGAGGACAGCCAGACTCCCTCCCGGGCGGGATTGGCGCGGGCCCGGTTCATCAGCCACATCATTTTCTGTTCAATGGGACTGGGATGCAGACCATCGGCGGTCCGGTGATACTTCCACTCCTTCTGCTGTGCGAATCCTCCGGAAACACTGATCATAAAAATGACCGAGGCCATTCCTGAAAGTTTTTTCTGAATCGTGGGAACAGAGATTATCATGCAATTATGGTTGGTTTATTCAAGTGCCCCATCCTTCGAAACATCCTGATTCATAATGTTTTACCCAAAGGGGCGTTTAATGGTTTAATTTAGAGCCAATTATTTTATTAAGATTTCCGGTGACTCTCTCCAGGGCACGCCGGTGATCCCCGGGCCGCCGCCGCCGGCCGGGAACTCCCGTCCCTGGTGAGAACTTTCCTTGTCAATCCGGAGCGGGGCGGCTAAAGAACGGACCCGCCCCGGCTGTGGCCGCCGGCCGCAGCCGCCTTTCCTTTTTCCTCCCTCCAACTTTCCCGCATGATTGACGTTAAGAATCTGACCAAGCGCTTCGTGGGCCGCACGGCGGTGGACGCGATCACTTTTGCGGTGGGGAAGGGGGAGATTGTGGGATTTCTCGGTCCCAACGGCGCGGGAAAAACAACCACCATGCGCATGCTCACGGGCTACCTGCCCCCCACCAGCGGAGAGGCCAGTATCGCGGGGCACGATGTTTTTTCGGATTCCCTCCAGGCGCGCCGGGAAATCGGATTCATGCCGGAGAACGTCCCGCTGTACGAGGACATGCGCGTCATTGAGTATCTGACTTTCCGCGCCGGTTTGAAGGGCGTGCCCATCCGGGCGGTGAAAAGCAGCGTGGAGCGCGCCATGGAGTACTGCGGACTGGGCGAGGTCCGTAAAAAGATGATTTCCAACCTGTCGAAAGGGTTCCGTCAGCGCGTGGGCCTCGCGGATGCGCTGGTCCACAAGCCGCGCCTGCTGATTCTAGACGAGCCCACCAACGGGCTGGATCCGAACCAGATCCGCCAGGTGCGGAATCTCATCACCCAGCTGGCGGGCGAGCACACCATTCTGCTGTCCACGCACATTCTGAGCGAGGTGGAGGTGAGCTGCCGCCGGGTGATCATCATCAATAAAGGCCGCATCCGCGCGGATGACACGCCGGAGGCGCTGGCCGGGAATCTTCAGTCCAGCGGCGTGGTGACCGTGGAGGTGAAGGCCAATCCGGCGGTGGCCGGGGAGAAAATCCAGTCCCTGGAGCACGTGCGACGCCTCACCTCCTCGGATGCCGGGGACGGCTGGCACCGTTTTGACCTGCGCGTCGAGCCCGGTCCGGATATCCGCGAGGCTCTCAGCCAGCTGGCGCTGACCGAACACTGGCCCCTGCGCGAACTGACCCGCCACACGGCCACGCTGGAGGATGTTTTTGTGGAGCTGACCCAGCGCGACTGACTGATCCCGCCCCGCCACACGAGCTTTTTTTACTGACTCTTCATGCGAACCTTCCTCATTCTGCTCGGCAAAGAACTGCGGGCCTTTTTCCAGTCCCCCGTCGCCTGGGTGGTGCTGGCGCTGTTCATGGCCATCACCGGCGTGTCCTTCAGCGCGTCCATCAGTTTTCTCCGGGACAAGCCCTCGGAGTTCAGCATCGTCCGGTGGACGTTTTTCCCGCAGTGGTTCTGGTATTATTACTTTTTCCTGTTCCCGCTGATCACCATGCGCCTTTTCGCGGAGGAGCAGCGGCAGGGGACACTGGAAAGCCTGCTCACCGCGCCCGTGCGCACCTGGCAGGTGCTGATGGCGAAATTCGGTTCCGCCGTGATTTTCTACAGCGTGCTCTGGCTGCCGGGACTGCTGTATTTCGGCCTGCTGAACTGGATCATGAAAGGGCAGGTGGAAATCCCCCTGGGAGCCCTCGCCGGCAGTTACACCATCGTTTTTGTCACCGGGCTGTTCCATCTGGCCATGGGCTGCCTGGCTTCCGCGCTGACGAAAAATCAGATCATCGCGGCCATTCTGGCCTTTGCTCTGATGCTGCTCCATTTCCTCACGGGGTATTTCCTGATGTATATCTCCCAGGACAACCCCGACCAGCTGCGGCCCTTCATTGATCAGGCCGTGACCGTGCGGCACATGGATTATTTCACTCTGGGCCTTATCGACAGCCGCGCCCTGATTTATTATTTCAGCGGGACCGCGCTGCTGCTGGCCGCCACCCATCAGGTGCTGGAATACCGCCGCTGGAGAGCCTGATTTCCCTTTTCCCCCCTCTATTTTTGCTAAAATGACGAAGGATCTCCCTCCTGACGCCGCTCCGGACCCGTCGCCCGCTACCGGGGCCGCTCCGGCAATCCCCGGAGATGCGCCCGCCGCTGAAACGCCGCCCGCGCCCGCCCCGGATCCGGACGCCGGCACCACCGCGCCGCCCTTCAGTCCGCCGGAGGTGCCGCATATTCAACGGCTGCGCATCGCCTTCAATGTGGGGATCCAGCTGCTGCTGGGACTGGTGCTTTACGGGCTGGTGAATTACCTCGCCTCCCGCCACTTCAAGCAATGGGACAACACCTATGAGAAGCGCTTCACCCTCGCGCCGACCACGGTGGAGTTTCTGAAAAAAATCACGGTTCCGGTCCGCATCACGGTTCTGGCGGTGCGCGGGAACGAGACCGAAAAAGACCTCAGCGCCCTCCTTCAGCAATACAAGGACGCCATGAAGGGCAAGCTGGAGGTCAAGGTCATCGACACCCTGCGCGACACCGCCGCGTGGGAGGCTTTCAAGGTGCAGCAGGGCCTGAGGACCAAGACGAATTTTGACAAAAACGGAGTCCTCATCCAGGCGGACATGCCGGGAGCCACCACCGCCAATCCCGAGGGCGCGCAGCGCTGGATCACGGAGGCCGCGCTTTACGATGTGGATCCCAAAACGCTGATGCCCCAGGCTTTCAAAGGGGAGAGCCTGCTGAATTCCGCGATTCACGGCGTCACCACCATCAACAAGCCCAAACTGGGCATCGCCGCCGGCCTGGGGGTGCCCCGGAGGCTTCCCGACGGCAGCTCCGCTTTTGATGTTCTGCTGGATATCTGCACGCTCCAGAACATCGACTTCCAGCCCTACTCCATCAACAACAGCAAGGAAAAGCTCGACTCCGACGCGCTCATCTGGATCGCCCCCGAGGACGGCACCGATCAGGAGATCACCCGGCTGCGGGAATATCTGGAGACCCCCGGGCATTCGCTGTGCGTGATGCTCAATCCCGAGCACGCGACGCCGCTGCTGGATAAATTCCTCACTGATTATGGCGTCGTGCCCCTGGCGGACCGGGTGATGAGTTCCCAGAGCCGCACGACGGGAGTGGTGAAGAATTTCCTGGTGGAGGGCGCGCGTTTTCTGGATGGAAGCCCCCTCACCACCGGCATTGTCAGTGAGGCGGTCACGCTCACGGGCCAGACCCGGTCCCTGAGGATCGAAACCGGAACTGAGAAACAGCGTTCCGAAAATATCGAGGTGAAACCCATCCTGTGCACGCCTGTGGATGATTACTGGGGAGAGACGGATTACACCGCCTACAATCCGGTGTTCAACAAAGGAGTGGACAATGGGGGTTCCGGCGTCCCGGTGAACGTCATCGCCGCCGCCGAGCGCGGTGCCGCCAAGGACCCGCGCGTGCAGATGAAAAGCTCCCGCCTGATTGTCTTCGGCAACAGCGGTTTCGCTGATCCCGACACCATGTCCAAGGTGAAATACGACTTCCTCATCCGCAGCATCAACTGGATGATGCACCGCGACGTCGTGGCCCCCAACGACAGCACCACCGACAAGGCCAAGCACAAATTCGCCATCCAGATCAAACCCGAGCAGTGGCAGCGGATTTTCTGGACCACCACCGTCATTCTGCCGCTCGCCGCCCTCATGACCGGCCTCATGGTCTGGAGTTCCCGCCGGGGCTGACCGCCTCCAGGCTCCCGCCGCCCCGCTTCGTTCAGTTCCGAACCGGACCGCCCGCCGCCATCATTACCCGCCTGACCCCTGCGCCGTGAAGATCCGCACCACCCTTCTGCTTCTCCTGCTCACTGCCGGACTCATTTCCTACATTGTCCTGCACGAACGCAAACAGCCGCCCCGCAATCTTGCGGGATATCTGGTGTTCGATCTGGAGGGGGATATTCTGGCGGACGGCCAGGTGACGCCGGAGGTGAAAGCCGAGGATGTCGGCGGAGTGGATCTGAAAAGCGGGGCCGGGAATCTGGCCTTCCGCAAACAGGCCGACGGCACATGGGATATTTCCCGCGGTCTCAAGGACCGGGCCGGCACCGCCGCCATCACCACCCTGCTGGATTTTGTGTCCAAAGCCAAAATCCTCGACACCATCGACGACCGCGAAATCGCCAATGGCAAAGTCAGGGAATCCGCCCTCGGGCTCGACGACAGCAGCGAGATCGAACTGACCTACCGCAAGCCCGGCGGCGGCAAGCTGGTCAGCCTGCGGGTGGGCCGCACCGCTCCCCTGGGCAACGCCATGTATGTGCGTTTCGACAACGTCAAAACCCGGAAGGATGTTTACATCGTCCATCCGGACCTCCACGAATTCCTGACCCAGCCGGCGGATGCCTACCGGGATCAGAGTCTGGTGAAATACCCGGTGGAGCAGCTGCGGAAATTCTCCGTGAAACGCGGCGAGGGCGTGATCGAAATTGGCCGCGGCTCCATCCGCGAGGAGGACGCCGCCCTCTGGGTCATCACCCGGCCGCTGACCAATGCCCGGGCCGATCAGGAACTGGTCACCCAGTTTCTGAAGGAGATGACCAAAGCCAGAATCCAGTCATTCTCGCCCGCCGGCTCCGGTTCCGCCGCGCCGGCCGGGCCCGGGATTGTGGACATCACTTTCTGGGGAGGGGCTGATTCCGACAAAAAGGGCACCACTCTCAGCTTTTATCCCGATGCCGCCCCGGACTCCGGATTAGCCATCTGCCGTGACAGCGACCGCCGGGTGGAATTCAAGGTGAACAAAACGCTGGTGGACGATCTGGCCCAGATTGACAGCCCGGATATCTTCCGGGACCAGCACCTGGGAAATATCGATCCCGCGAAAGTGACCACGCTCGAAGTGGAGCTGGCCGGGGGCGATTCCGTGCAGCTTTACCGCATCGGCGGCAACTGGGTGGTCCGTCAGACCGGCACGAGGGACTTTATGAAGGCCGATGAGGGCCAGGTGCAGTCGCTGATCCTGGGCCTGAACGAATCCCGGGTCGCTTTTGCCAGCGACACGCTGACGGACAAGGCGCTCTACGGTTTTGACAAACCCTTCGCCACCCTCACCTTCGCCA
This sequence comes from Verrucomicrobiota bacterium, assembly GCA_040386695.1. GTDB lineage: Bacteria > Verrucomicrobiota > Verrucomicrobiia > Verrucomicrobiales > V1-33 > CAIZWU01. The sequence continues at coordinate 32,676 of JAZKFB010000053.1, read as the reverse complement.
CCGGCGTGCATCCCGGACTCAAACAGCTCGGACCCGTGACCACGGAGAACAGCCGCGTGCTGCGCTTCGGCCTGCCGCCGGGCAAACCCGGATACGCCAATTTCGCCGGGGAACCCTATGTTTACAAAGTCGAGCCCGAGGTCTTCGACCTCATCCCCCGTCAGCTGATCCGCTGGCGCACGCTCCAGCTGCCCTCTTTCGATCCCCAGGAGCTGCGGACCCTGCGGCAGAGCATCGGCGCCGCGCCTCCCGTTGAACTGAATTACGAGGCTCTGAAATTCGCCTGGACCGCCGTCCGGGAAGGGCAGGATGTGACCCCCATGCTCAACACCCAGGCGGCGGAGCGGATGGTGCCGGTGCTGGCCAGCCTGGAGGTGGCCGGCTGGCAGAGTGAATCCGGGGTCAGTCTGAAAGCGCTCACGGAGCCTCCCATTGTGATCGAGGCCTCCTACGGGGCCTACGCCCCCAAAGCCAGCACTCCCCATACCGAGAAAATCCGTCTGGAGTTTGCCCCCATGAACGCCAACGGGCCCAGCCCGCTGTATTACGGCCGCCACAGCGGAGTCCCCGGCATTTTTCTGATCAAGGCGCAGACCGTGCAGGAACTCATCCAGCCGCTCCTCAAGGCCCAGCCGTGACGGGCTGCCGGATGATGAATGAGGATGACGGCGGCGGGCCAGGAAAAAGTTTTGCCTTTTTCCTGTGGAATCCCCATAACCGGCGGCACTTATGAAACTTGCCGTCCTTATTCTCGCTTTCAGCGTCCTGCTTCCCGCCGCCTCCACTCTCCGCGCCAAAACGCTGGAGGAACTGACCAGGGCCCACGGCACGGAGTGGATCATCGGCAAGTGGGCCGCGGAGGATGGGAACGCGGTGCTTTCCTACACCTGGAAACTGGACAAACACGCCATTGGGTTCGCCTTCAAAATGGGTGACCGCGAGAGCGAGGGCATGATCATCCGCAAGCCCGGCACGGAGGACGAGGTGGTTTATGGCTCCGCCGACAACACCGGCGGCGTGTCCACCGGCCGCTGGATCGAATACAACGGCCATCCCACCCTCATCCTGAAAGCGGTGCAGGCGGACGGAACCGAACGGAAGTTCGCCACCGAGCACATCAAAACCGACGCCGACACCATGACCGTGAATCTGCTGGCCGTGGGCGATGACGGAAAACCCGACGGTTCCCGCTCCCGCGAAATCATCTTCAAACGTCAGAAATAGAACGTCCGGCGGACAGCGCTCTCGCCTCCGTCCCCCGGAGCTGGCCGGAGGTTTCGGAAATGGAAATCCGGAAAATCACCCCGGCGGCCTGCCGGGAATGAGCGGCGGGTTATGCCAAAACCGCAGGCCCCAAACGGTTCAACAACGCCATTTACGGCGTGAGCACCGCATGGCGCAAGGCTCAGAAAGTATCCTTTGCTCCAAGGGAGGAATGCGCCGTGCCCAAGGGGGCCTCTTCAGGGCACGGATACACGTTGCCGTTGCGTGAAAATCCCATAGTGCAGGACAATTCAAGGGTCGCCTGTTTTGGGCGCGGAAAGGCTCAAACCGTCGGCTGGCGCAGGCCTTTAGCCACGGCGGCAGCACGGCTGTGGACGCCCAGCTTCTGGTAGATGCGGCGCAGATGGGCATCCACGGTATGGATGCTCATGCTCAGAAGGTCCCCGATTTCCTTGTTGACCATGCCCTTGGCGGCTCCCTGAAGAATTTCGGTTTCCCTTGGCGTAAGGCCGAAATCCTGCTGCGGCCTGGCCAGGCGGGCGAACATCTTCCACATGGCTCCGGCCACATTCCGGTGCATGGGCGAGCCTCCCTGCGCTGCCAGGCGGACGGCTTCGGCGATTTCCTCCTCGGATGAGGTTTTGAGCAGATATCCGGAGGCCCCGGCCATCACCGCCTGCTGGATTTTTTCCTGCTCATCAAAGACGGTCAGCATCACCACATTGACGGCCGGGGCGCGCGACTTGATCTCGCGGATGGCGCGGATGCCATTCATGCCGGGCAGCTGCACGTCCAGGAGAATGACATCCGGCACGGAATGCCGCAAGCTTTTGAGAGCGCTCTCCGAGGAAGAGAAAGGCGGCGCGCAGTTGAAATCCGGCACATCGTTCAGCAGCCGCACCACAATGCCGCTGAAGGCAGCGTTGTCCTCAATGAGCCATATGGAAATAGGGTGATTCATAGGCGGGCAAATTGGGCGGGAGGATTGAAGCTCAGGTCAGAGGGGCGGAGAATTCGATCAGACTGCCCCCGCCGGGCGAGCTGCGGACATGCAGCTTCCCGTGAAGGCGCTTCAGACGGAGCTGAGCATTTTTCAAACCGCCGCTGTGCTGAGTTTCTTTTGAATTAAAACCCACGCCGTTGTCACGCACGGAAATACTAAAAATCCGGTTAATGAAGTGAACAGTGATCTCCACCCGCGTGGCTCCGGAGTGGCGCACAATGTTGTGGAGCAGCTCTTTAAAAACGAGAAACAGATGGCGGCGGAACTCCGGCGGCAGGCTTTCCTGATCCGTGGCCTCCGGAGCCTGGAAGTCATAAGGGATCTCCGTGAGCAGGATGGCGGCGGTTTCCTTCATGCGCTGGATCATCTCCCGGGCGGTGTCGCAGGAGGGATTGATAAACCATACAATGTCCCGCGCGGCCTGGGTGCTCTGGACGGCAATGCGGCTGATCTCGCCCAGTTCCCCGCGCTCCCGCCCGCCGATCACGGACTGGCGGCCCACGCGGCGGCTGAGCAGGACAATGCCCGCGAGGTTGCTCCCCAGTTCGTCGTGCAAATCCCCCGCGATGCGCATCCGCACCTGTTCCAGTTCCCGGCGGCGCTGGCTGCGCAGATGCAGGAGTCCGGCCACGGCCAGGAGCACGACCGCTCCGACCCCGGCTTTAAAAAGAGTGGTTTCCCAGTAATGCGGCTGCACCAGGACTGCTACTCCCGGGGATCCCGCCCACCGTCCCTCCTCACCGGAGGCCTCCACCTGAAACTCATAAGCTCCGGGCGGCAGCCGGAAGTACACCGCGTTCCGGCCAGTGCCGCTGTGGGTCCATTCAGCATCCAGCCCCGTCATGCGGTAACGGAAGTTGATTTTTTCAGGCGAGCGCAAACGGGGCGAGGTGAATTGAAATTCTAACCGGCGAAGGCCCGGCGGAACGCTCAGAATGCCGGGAAAATGCCCCCCTTCTCCAAAAATCAGCGGGTCCGCCAGCGCCGTGCCGTCATTAAGCGTCACCTGCTCCACCACCGCCGGCGGCGCAGTGAGCAGAGTGGTTTCCGGTGCGGGATGGTCGACCGCCACCAGGCCCCAGATGGTCGTAAACCACAGTCTGCCCGCCGGATCCATCAAAGTGGCGTTCTGCCGCCCCTCCGGGCATTCCGGGCTGGGCACGCCGTCGCCACTGCCAAAGGGGACGGCCGTGACTCTCTCCCGCAGTCCCGCCGCGACCTCCAGCAGCTCCGTGCGCGGCACCCGCAGCAGCCCGCGGTTTGACCCCAGCCAGAAATGTCCGGCATTGTCCCCGCCGATCTGCGACACCATCCCGTGGGTTAATCCGTGGCCGGCCGTGAAGGAGAAGAACCGCCCGTTCCGGTAAAGTGACAGGCCGCCCTTGGTTCCCACCCACAACAGCCCCCCGGGGTCCACCATCAGCGCGCGCACAGCATCACTGCCCAGGCCATCCGCAGTACTGAAAGTCCGCACTTCGCCCTTCCGCAGGCAGTTGATCCCCCCGTCCGCCGTGCCAAACCACAGTGTTCCGTCCGGCTGCTGTGCGATGCCGTTGGCCTGATCACGGGAAAAACCGTCCCGCCGGGTGAACCTCGTGAATTTGCCCTGGTGGTAGTTTAAAATTCCCTCGGCCTCGGTCCCGATCCACAGCTGGCCGGATTGGTCCTCAAACAGCGCGGTGACCACTGCCGCGATGGATTTGCCCCCGGCATCGGGCACGCTCACATTTCCTTGATCCCAGCGGTAAAGCCCGCCTCCGCGCTTCCCGATCCAGAGCGATCCCCCGCGGCCCGCACAAAGCGTAAGGATGGAGCCTTTGGCGCCGAAACCCGGTCCGGCATTCACCGGATGAAAGCGGTTCTTCTGAAAAAGCATCAGCTCCCCGGAGGCCCCGCCGGCCCAGATACGGTCCTCCCGGTCCCGGGCAAGGGCGATCACCGCATCCATGCCGCCGCCGGGAGTGGGAATGGGAATCAGCTGCCGCTCCTTCAGTCTGGCCAGACCGCCGCCGTTCAGTCCGGCCCACACATTCCGCTCATCATCCTGATACAGGCTGCGGATGCCGCCCGGAAGCAAGGCGGCGCCAACGGCAGCTTTTCCGCCGCTTTCAAATCTCGCGAGGGCTCCGTCCTCCATGGCCGCCAGGGCCACGCCGCCGGGGCGGGCGCTCAGCGCCGTGACCCGTCCCAGCGGCAGCATTTGTGTCATTTTCTGAATATTGCCAATCCGCCCCCGCAGCAGTCCAAAGGGTTTTCCGCTGACCCACATTTCGCCGTTCCCGGCATCCGCCAAGCCGTCCACCGGCATCAGCCAGTGGTGCGGCGTCAGCACCCCCTTTTTCCAATGGGCCGGCCCAAGGTTGGTGCCTATCCAGATGCCGTCCGCGCCATCCGGGGCCAGGGCCAGGATTTCCGTGCCGGGCAAACCATCGCGCGCCCGGTATGTAGTGAACCGCCCGCCGTGGAAACAGCTCAATCCATACACCGTCCCCACCCACACCGCGCCGTCCGCACCCGCCGTCAGACAGGTGGTCATGTCCGAAGCCAAGCCCTGGGCGACGGATAAATGAGTGAAGGTCCCGGCTCCAACCCCGTCCGCCGCCGCGTTCCCGCCCCGCAGGCGCACCACTCCCCCACCCTGCGTTCCGATCCACAGATTCCCCGCCATGTCCTGCGCCAGCGCGGAAATCCGGTCGGATTTAAAAGCGGGGGTGTTGGAACTGTTAAAGACCACAAACCTCAGCCCGTCAAAACGCGCCAGGCCGTGCAGCGTCCCGATCCAGCAATAGCCGTCCCGGGTGCGGGTCACCGCCGTCACTGTATTCTGGGGCAGGCCCTGCTCCGTCTGCCAGATCCGGACCAAGGGAAGCGGGGACTGTGATTCCTGACCGCGGACAGGAGCGGCCGCGGCGGCCAGCCAGACCAGGCCCCGCAGGAGAGCCCGCACCATCCATGACCGCCGGCATGCGGGTCTGTCGTTTTTTGGGAAAATGAAAGCATCGCGAAACATGTTATTCCTGGAAAGTCGCCGGGCTGGAGGTCTGATCATATATACGAGATCCCGTGACTGTCACGATCGCGCCACACGTGGCATTGAAGGATACCCTCCCGCTCCAAGCCCTGCTTTTGCAGCGTAAGGGAAGCCTGAACGCGCCGGATCCTCCACCACGTTCCAACCAACACCCAAATCCATGAAACGCACTCCTTTTTACCCCGCTTCCCGGTTTCCTCAAAATGGGTGCTCCGCGCTTCTGGTGCTGCTGCTCAGCGCTCCCGCCGCACTGAATGCCGCCGCCATTGCCGGTTTGGACGGGATTTCCCCCTCCAGCACCCTCAGCGGTCAGGGCGTCACGCCTCTGGGAACCGCCGGACTGCTGGGCTGGACCAATGTCACCGGGGAAGCCCGGTTTTTTGATCTCGGCGGTGACGGATCCCTGATCCACAACAACGCGCCCTATGACAACTACAGCGTGCGCTACAGTCCGGCCACGCCGGTGGCTTTCCTGCCGGACACCAGGTATTCCCTGACGTTCGGAATCGGCTATTTAGCGGGTAATGGCGGCGGATTGTCGGAATACAGCTTCTCACTGGGCAGCCTGTCCGGCGGAGCCTACACCGCTCTGGGGTCCATTGCCGGAATCGCGGCCTATGCGGGAAATATGCACTCGGGATCGGAAAATGTGATTTCCGTGACCTTGGATTTCACCACCGGAGCCATCGCTCCCGCTGGGAGTCTGGCCTTGGAATGGGCGCAAACCTTCAGCACCCGGGCTGCGGACTCCTCGGACTTTTTCGGGTTCAACAAAGTCACCCTGGATGCCAGTCCGGTGCCCGAACCCGCCGCCAGTCTGTTCGCCGTCTCCGGCCTGGCCCTGGCTGCCGGCCGTCGGAAACGTGCCGCCAAGGCAGCCTGCTGAGACCCCGGTCCTCATTTCCCACCGCTCCGATTTCCGATTCCTCCCCCCGTTTTATCCCGCCATCCCATGAAACAAGGCTCCCCCCGCTCTCTTCGCCACCCTGCCAGGAAATGGACACCCGCAGCTGTATCCATGGTGATTTTTACAAGTTTTGCGGCTTCCGCCCGCGCGGAGTTCACCGCCGGGCTGGACGGGCTTTCGATCTCCTCCACCTTTGAAACTGAGGCCGTGGCCACTCTGCCCCAGGCGGGCTGGACGGATGTCAGCGGGACCGCCCGCATTTTTGACGCCGCCGGCGCCAATGGCGGCATCATCGGCACCGGAGCCTTGGATGTCTATACCGTGCGGTATATGCCGGCACAGAGCGTGGCCCTGCTGCCGCAAACCCGCTACACCCTGCATTTCGACATGGGATTTGTGGCGGGAAACACGGGAGGCACCGCCGATTACAGCTTCCAGCTGGGAACGGTCAGCGGCGGGGTTTTCACCGGCCTGGGCGAGACGGCGGCGGGAACCGTCGCTCATACCGGCAATCTTTACAGCGGCACGGTTTCCGGTTCCGCCAACCAGATTGTGGTCACCGGGGGGACGGTGCCCGCCGGCTCTCTGGCGGTCCAGTGGAGTGTCACCGGCTACAGCGGGGAGACGGATTTTTTCGGCTTCGATAATGTGACCCTGCAGACCGCGCCTGCGGTGGACGTGCCGGACACCACCCCGCCCAGGCTGCTTTCGGCGGGCAGTTTGAACGGGGCGACCATCGGACTGGCCTTCGATGAGGCCCTTGATGCCGACAGCGCCGGGAATCCCGCCAGCTACACCGTGACCGCGGGCGTGAGGGTGGTTTCCGCCGAGCTTCTGGCCGACGGCGGAACGGTGCTGCTCACTGTCAGCGGCCTGAACGGCGCCACGTTCTCCGTGACTCCCGGCGGCGTGAAGGATGCTGCGGGCAACACGGCCGCAGCCACGCCGCAGACCGGCAGGGTCGTGACCCGGAACGTGGCCGATGTGGGCCTGCCGGCGGAGCCGGGCTCGGCCTATTCCACGGCTGAGGGGTCCCTGACTCTTCATGCGGGCGGTTATGATGTCTGGTTCAATGAAGATTCCTTCCTCTTCGCTCCCGTGGAAAAAACGGGCGATTTTGACGTCAGAGTGCAGGTGGCGGCCCTGGGTCCCGCTGCCGCCAATGCCAATGCCAAAGCCCTGCTGATGGTCCGCGAAGGCCTGGAGGCCGAGAGCCGTCACGTCTCGGTCACCGTTTATCCCCGCGACCGTAACTGGACCGCCTTCCGACGGGAAACCACCTTCGGAGCCTCCTCCGTTCTTGAAGGAAACTGGAGACTCAGCTGGCCGGGAGGCGTCAATTTCCCCAATGCCTGGCTGCGGCTGCGGCGCAGCGGCGAAAGCTTCACCACCTATGGCAGTCCCGACGGCGAAGTCTGGACGCAGGTCGGCGATTCCTGGACCCCCGACGAGGCTTTCCCCGCCACCGTGCTGGTTGGCATGGGCGCGACCTCCTTCGGCGACCAGGCGGCGGGTGCCCCCATGGTGGACGCGGTTTTCCGGAATTTCGGGGACTTTGGCCTGCCCGGCAGTGTGATCACGTTTGTCCAGCAGCCGGTCCCGGTGAGCGTGCTTGAGAATACCAAAGCCACCTTCGAAGCCGGGGTCACCGTCACGGGCACCGCCCTTGAGAATGTGGACTATCAATGGCTGCGCGACGGCGTGGCCATTCCCGGAGCCAATACCGCCACCTACACCACCGGGGACCTGGCCCGGACCGACAGCGGTGCCAAATTCCAGCTGCGGGCCTCGGTTTCCGGCGGCGACAGCAAGCTGAGCAATGAAGTGATCCTGACCGTTATCCCGGACAACGCGCCTCCTGTGGTTGTTTCGGCCATCAGCCTTGGAGGGGCGTCGATCCTGATCCGCTTCGATGAAATCCTGGACCCGGTCAGTGCCGTGGACAGATTCCACTACACCCTTGCCGCCGGCGGCGTGGTTCATGAGGTGCAGCTTCAGGAGGATGCACAGTCCGTGCTGCTGCTGGTTTCCGGAATCAGCGGCTCCAGCTTCCAGGGCACCATCAACGGCGTGAGCGATCTGGCGCTCAATGTGTTGAATGCTCCTCTCAACGGACAGATTCTGCCTTGGATCAGCGAGGACATCGGCCTGGTGAATCCTCCCTCCAGCGCCAACGCCACGGCAGCGGATGCCTTCGATGTCAAAGCCGCCGGGGCCGATATCTGGCTCACGCAGGATTCTTTCCACTTTGTGCATCGGGAACGCACCGGCGATTTTGATGTCCGCGTGCAGATGACCCGGCTTGACCTGATCAATGGTTCCACCCGCGGTGGCCTGATGGTGCGCGAGGATCTGGGAGCGGGAAGCCGGAATTTCTTTGTGGGCACTTATCCCGCCGGAGGGGACAATCACTGGCTCAGCACCGTCCGTCAGGAAATCGACGGCGATACCACCCTCTCCCCGGGCGATTCCTATATCACGCGCGGGGCCGGTTTCGCCTATCCGGATGTGTGGTTCCGGCTCATGCGCGCCGGCAACACCTTCACGGCTTTTTACAGCACCAATGGCAGCGATTGGACACGCATCGGCAATCAGTTCACGCCGGAGATTCCTTACCCCGAAACCGTCTCCCTGGGTCTCGCCACGGCGAGCATCAACGCCGCCGCCCAGACTGTGGCGCATTACCGGAATTTCGGGAACACCGTAACGGAAACCGCCGAACTGGCCATTGCCCGCGGCGGGGAAGGCATCCTGCTTTCCTGGCCGGAAAGCGCGGCCGGATTCAAGCTTCACACCACCGAGGACCTCATCACCAGCCCTTGGACCCCTGTGACCATCATGCCCGTCCTGAGCGCCGGACGCTATGAGGTGGCGCTCCCCATTTCAATGGCACGGCAGTTTTTCCGCCTGCAGAAATAAACAGGGCAATCCGTTTCCACGGCATGGCCGCCCGGTATGACGGGCGGCATTCCCGCCTGTCCCCGCCGCGCCCGGTCCTCGCGTGTCCGGCACCCGCACCCCTTCTTTTTATGGTCCAGCCTCCTATGCGTAAAAGTCCCCACTGCGTCCCCCCTCAGTCCCCCGCCGTTTCTGTCCGGCACATTCCCCGCCTCATCGTCGTACTTCCTCTGCTGGCTTTTGCCGGAGTTGTGGCGGGCGTCCGGGAGGAGAAAACCGGCACTGCGCAAGCTTCCACAGCCTTGGTGTCCGCCGGAGCGGCCAAAGTGGATATTACCCCGGAATACCCCATCCGGCTCAGTGGATACGGAGGCCGGACCAGGGAATCCGAGGGCATCGGCCAGCGGCTGTGGGCCAAAGCTCTGGCCTTTGGAGAAAATCCGGAGACGACGGCGGTGCTGGTCACCGTGGACAATGTGGGCGTGCCCGGAACCGTGACCGAGGAGGTGTATCAACGAATTTCCGCAAAGCTGCCTTTTCCCCGCGCCAACTTCACGCTCTGCTCTAGCCACACCCACAACGGCCCCATGCTGACCGGGGTGCTGCCGTTTCTGTTCAGTAAAGACATTGAGCCCGCCGAGCAGGGCAACGTCGACCGCTACACCGCGGAGCTGACAGACAAGCTGGTGCAGGTGGGGCTGGAGGCGCTCCGGGACCGCAAACCCGCCCGGTTGGCTTCCGGAGCGGGGCACGCCCGCTTCGCCCGCAACCGCCGGCCCCAGGGCGGGCCGGTGGACCAGTCCCTGCCGGTGCTGGCGGTGCGGGAGCCGGATGGCGCGCTGCGCGTGGTGCTGGCTAATTACGCCTGCCACTGCACCACCCTCGCCTCCAATGTCCACGGCGGCGACTGGGCCGGGTTTGCCCAGGAGGACATGGAACGCGATCATCCGGGCTGCATCGCCATGGTCTCCATCGGCTGCGGCGCGGACGCCAATCCCAGCCCCATGGGCTCGCTCCAGGCCGCCCAGGATCATGGCCGGGAAATCGCGTCCGAGGTTTCCCGGCTGCTGGCGGGTTCTCTGAAACCACTGACCTCACCCCCGGCCGGGGCGCTCAGCCGGTTTGAGCTTCCTTACGAAACCCTGCCGGACCGCGCGCAGTGGCAGGCAATGGCCCTCAAGCCCGGCATCACCGGCTACCATGCCCGCAAAAATCTGGAGCGTCTGGACCGCGGGGAAACCCTGCCCGCCGCCCTGCCTTACAGCGTGCAGACGTGGACCTTCGGCAATGACCTGGCGATGGTTTTCCTCCCCGGCGAGGTGGTCGCTGATTATTCGCTGGGCCTGAAACGGGAATACACCAACCTGTGGGTCACCGCTTATGCCAATGACGTTCCCTGCTACATCCCCTCCAGCCGGATTCTGAAAGAGGGCGGTTACGAGGGGGGGGCGGCCATGCCCTATTACGATCGCCCGGCCCGTCTGGGACCGGACACGGAGGAACGGATTTTCACCGAAGTCCGGAAGCTGCTGCCGGACTCCCTCCGCCTCACAAAAATGGATGGTGTAACTCCGCCCGTGGCGGCGGAGGAATCGCTGAAACGGATCACCGTCAAACCCGGATTCACCGTCTCCCTCGTGGCGGCGGAGCCCGAGATCACCGATCCCGTGGCCATTGATTTCGGAGCTGATGGAAAACTCTGGGTGGTCGAAATGCGCGACTATCCCAGCGGCATGGACGGCAACGGAGCACCCGGCGGACGCGTGAAATTCCTTGAGGACAAGGACGGTGACGGCCGGTATGAGAAAGCCACCGTTTTCGTGGACGGCCTGCCCTTTCCCACCGGCCTTCTGACCTGGCGGAACGGAGTGCTGATCACCGCCGCCCCCGATATTCTTTACGCTCAGGACACGGACGGCGATGGCCGGGCGGACAAGGTGGAGAAGCTTTTCACCGGTTTCGCGACAGAGAATTTCCAGGCCCGCGTCAACGGGCTGCGGCGCGGGCTGGACGGCTGGGTTTACGGTGCCAACGGACTGCTGGGCGGATCCATCACCGCCAGCGCCACCGGCAAAACGGTGGACATCCGGGGCCGGGATTTTCGGATGAATCCGGACACCGGCGACTTCGAACCGGCCTCCGGCCTGACCCAGCAGGGGCGGGTGCGGGATGACTGGGGCCACTGGTTCGGCACCGACAACGGCACCTTCGCCTGGCATTATCCCCTGCCGGAGCACTATCTGAAGCGCAATACGGTGGTGATTCCCCAGGAGCAGCGTCTGCGGGTGGAACGGAGCCGCCGCGTGTTTCCCACCAGCCCGACGCTGGCGCGCTTTAATGACCCCCAGGACGCCAACAGCGCCACTGCGGCCTGCGGCGGGGATTTCTACCGCGACAATCTGCTGGGTGATGACTATTACGGCGACTATTTTGTCAATGAAGCGGTTCACAATCTGACCACCCGCCTGAAGTTCAGCGCGGACGGCATCAGCTTCCATGGCCATCGCGCGGCGGATGAGGCACAGTCGGAATTTTTCTCGTCCTCTGACAACTGGTCGCGTCCGGTGCAGGTCCGGACGGGGCCGGACGGCGCGCTGTGGATCGTGGATATGTACCGTTATGTTATCGAGCATCCCAAGTGGATCGCGGCGGAGCAGCTCGCCAGGCTGGATGTCCGCGCCGGCGATGACAAAGGCCGCATCTACCGGGTTTTCCCCAACGGTAAAACCCCGCGGCCAGTGCGGGATCTGACCAAACTCCCCCTGCCGGAACTCGTGGCCGCGCTGGACACGCCCAATGGTCCGGTGCGCGATCTGGCGCAGGATCAACTGATGCGGCGCGGTGACTCCTCCATCGTGCCATCCCTGACGGAACTCGCCGCCAAAAGCGCTCTGCCCCAGGTCCGTCTGCAGGCCCTGGCCTCCCTGGAGGGCCTGCGCGCGCTGGCCCCGCTGGCGCTGGAGCCCGCGCTTTCGGACCCCCATCCCGGAGTCCGGGCCAACGCCCTGCGCATGAGCGAACCGCTTTTCAACACCTCGCCCGCGCTGTCCGCCAAAGCGGCGGCGATGACGGCGGACCCGGATGCAGCCGTCCGCTATCAGCTGGCATTGAGCCTTGGCGAATGGAATGATCCCCGTGCCGGTCAAGCGTTAGGGAAACTGGCTCTCGGGGATATGGACAGCGTCTGGACGCGCACCGCCATTCTGAGCTCCAGTATTCCCCAGGCGGCGGAAATCCTTGCGGCCGTGCTGGCGTCGCCTCCGGGGATGGAGGGCCGCAGCGGGCTCATCGGCGGGCTTATTTCCACAGCCATCGCCTCCGGCAACCAAGCCGCCGCCGCCAAGGTCCTTGAGGCCCTGGCCTCCGCGGGCAACGGCAGCAGCGCCGGGGAGGACTGGCTCTTCACGGCGTGGGCGAATCTGATTGATGCCCTCGAACGCCGCCGCCTGAAGCTGGAGGATCTGATCGCCGGCAGCGCCACAGGGGATTCCGCCCTGACCGCGAAGCTGGAAGGTGTTTTCCGTCAGGCGGGCGTGCTGGCCTTTGAGGAAAAGACCGCGCCGGAACTCCGCCAGGCCTCGCTGAGGCTTTACGGCTTCAGCCCCTCACTGACGCCGGACGATCTCAAACGGCTGCTCGGTTTCTTCGACTCCACGGCCGGACCTGAACTGCGGGACACCGCCCTCCAGGCGCTGCGGCGCCATGCCAGCCCCGCCCTCGCCCCGCTGGCGCTTCAGGACTGGACGCTGCGCTCCCCCGCCACCCGCTCCACTTTCGTGGATCTGCTGCTGAGCCGGGAATCCTGGACGGCGGAACTGCTCGCGGCTCTGGAGAAAGGCACGGTTTCCGGCGCGGAGATCGCCGTGCCCAACCGCGACCGCTTCCTGAAAAACACGGACCCCGCCATCCGGGACCGGGCGGAAAAAGTCTTTGCGGCCTTCCAGCCCCAGCGGCGCGCCGAGGTCCTCGCGGCTTACAGGGAGACCGCCAGCCTGATGGGCAATGCGGCCCGGGGCGCGGAGATTTTCCGGATCAACTGCGGCATCTGCCACTCCCTGCGGGGCATCGGCCAGGCCGTCGGCCCGGACATTTCCCTGTTCCGCGACAAAGCGGTGCCGGAATTTCTGGAGGCCATTCTCGATCCCAACGCGGTCATCGAGCCGCGTTTCCTGAACTACGTGGTGGAACTCAAGGACGGGCGTTTCGCCGCCGGGATTATCACCAGCGAAACCGCCAACAGTCTCACGCTCTCCATGGCTGCCGGACAGCGGCAGGTCCTGCTGCGGCCGGAGATCAGGGAAATCAAACCCTCGCCGGTCTCTCTGATGCCGGAAGGATTTGAACAAAGCATCACGCCCCCCCAAATGGCGGATCTCATCGCCTTTCTGAAGGGCGGCAAACCCCGGGAATTCGGCGGTTCCACTCCTGAATCCGCGGCGGCGGCGCGGGCCGCTTTCGGGCCGGAGCAGGCCAATGGAGCCGCCAGAATCACCGCCGCCTCCACCCATTTCGCCTACACCAGCTGGCTGGGCGTGCTGCCCTTCGCCCACTGCCATCAGACGGACGGAAACGCCAAAGTGACCTGGGAAACCGCTTCCGCACCGCAGGAACTCACAGCCGGGGAAAGCCATACCTTCCGTTTTCCAGGAGGCCTGGGCCACCGCAGCCAGCCCGCCGGGATTTTCCAGCTGAAGCTGAACGGGGCCAGGAGTCTGGAATTCGGCGTGGAACTGAACGACCACATCTGGACAAACGCCGACGGCACGGTGCGCCTGGCCTATGAAGTCAAGGAGGCGGGCCCCGAAGACAGCAACGGCATCTTCTCCCTCACCGTCGCCCATTCCCTGCTGCAGCCTGGAAAGCCGGTGGTTCTGGAAGTCACGGGGTCCGCCGCCGGCAGCAACCGATGGTTTGGCGTCTATGCCCTCACCGGCGCCACGCTGGCGCTGAAGTCCGGGGAAAGCGGCACGCCGGCGGACGGCAAACTCCTGGACCCCGCCACCACCGACGCCCAGCGCGCGTCCCTGATCCGCCAGCATCCCAACCGCTCCGGGGAGTTTCTTCGGGAAATGATCACCGGCCTCCCGCCGGGGACGCCGGAGGAATACCGCCGCATCCCCTGGATCTGGAATGTCACCATCGCCGCCGGCCGACGCAACCAGCCGGCGGAAATCCGGAATCTGCTGGATATTTCCCTGCCAAAACCGGGGGCTCCGCTGCTCGACTGGCAATCAGTTGTCCTTGGTGGGGGCCTTATCAATGGAATCAGTCAGGCCGGCCCCTGGCCCGGCGCGCGGATTGATGGGATCATCGGTCAGGATCAGGAGCTGCGGGCCCGCTGGAACCGATGCCTGGAACTGGCCGTGCTGATGGCCGATGATGAAAAAACCCCTCCTGGCACCCGCTACGACGCGCTGCGAATCACGCCTTTGCTGCCTTGGGAAAAATGCGGGGCGCAGCTGAAACGGTATCTGGCCCCGGGCCAGAATGCCGAGCTGCAGCAGGGTGCCGTGAGCGGATTGGCCGACGTGAATCATCCGGAGGCGGCGCGGCTGCTGGTGGGGGCTTTCGGGGGCCTGACGGATTCCAACAAAAACTTCGCGCTGGATGCCCTGCTCCGCAGTCCGGAGCGGATCGACCTTCTCCTGGAGGCGGTGGCCGCCAAAAAAATCACCCGTCAGGATCTGGGCGAAGCACGCGCCGGTAAATTACTCTCCTTGGAGGACGGTATCCGCCGGGAGAAGGCCCGCGCTCTGCTGATGCCTCTCTGAGGCTTTCCGCATTACTGACCGGGAACGAGGCCGACGCTTATGAAACCACCCCGCCTGCCGCTTCTTCCCGCCGCCTGGCTCCTGGCCGGTCTGACCCCGGCCGGAGCCCAGGTGCGCCTGACGGAACTGCTCGCGGTCAACAGCGGCGGCCTGCGGGATCAGGCGGGGGCCCCGCAGCCCTGGATTGAAGTCTGGAACGCCGGGCAGGTCAGCCCGGTAAGCTTGGCCAACTACCGGCTGATTCACGGCGGTGTCACCTGGCTGTTTCCGTCGGTGCGGATCATGCCGGATGAACGCATGGTGGTGTTCGCCTCGGGTCAGGACAAAAAGGAGGTGATTTCACCGCTGCACACCGGCTTCCGTCTGGCGGCGGAAGGCGGCACGCTGGTGCTGCAGAATGCCTCGGGCAGTATGATTTCCACGTTACCGTATCCCGCCCTGCCTCCTGACAGCTCCTGGGGGCGCGATGAGTGGGACAGCGCCGCCATTCCCCAGCAGACCGGCAGCTATACGATTCCCTCACCGGGGGAGCGGAATAATTTTGAAGGTCCCGGAGTGGCGGGAGACGTGGTTTTTGACACTCCGTCGCGGGCTTTCAGCGTGCCCCTCACGGTCAGCCTTTCGGCAGTCGTCCCGGATCCCTCCGCCGAAATCCGCTTCACCACCAACCGCACCGTCCCCACTGCGGCTTCCCCGCTCTACACCGGTCCCATCAGCGTCGGCACCACGCAGATGATACGCGCGCGGGTTTTCAAAGCCGGCCTTCTGCCCGGTCCCACGAGGACCGCGGCGTGGCTGGCGCTGCACAGCACGACGCGGGATTTCTCCTCGACGCTTCCTATCGCGGTCATCACGCCGTTCAGCACCACATCGCCCCCCGATGACGGAGACCAGATCTCCTGGCTCTGGCTCTGGGAACCCGGCGCTGACGGCCGCGCCCGAATGGCCGATCCGCCCACGCTCACGTCCCGGATCGTCATGGACAAACGCGGTTCGAGCACCCTGGGGAATCCGAAATTCAACCTCAACCTGGAAACCCGCAACGACTACGACGACGATGGGCGGGACGTGCCGCTGCTGGGCATGGCCGCCCATTCGGACTGGGTGTTTCACGCACCCTACGACTACGACCGCTCCCTGCTCCACAACCCGCTGATGTATACGCTGAGCCGGTCCATCGGCCGTTACGCGCCGGACAGCCGCATGGCGGAGGTTTTCATCGATGTCACCGGCGGCAGTCTCAACTTCACGGGCACTTCCAGCAGCACCAGTGATTACTACGGCGTTTACAATGTGATGGAGAAAATCCGGCGCGACGGGAAACGCGTGGATATTCAAAAGCTCGGGCCCTATGACAACAGCCCGGAGGCCAAAACCGGAGGTTATATTTGGAAAGTGGACCGGCAGGACCCTCAGGACACCGGTTTCACCGCGGGGGGACAGCTGCTGGCGTATTATTATCCCAAGGAGCGCGAGTTGAAATCCCCCCAACGGGCACCTCAGGAGCAATACCTCACGGATTATCTGAATTCCTTCAGCGCCGCCCTGCACAGCGCGGACTGGAAAAATCCCGAAACTGGTTATGCCGCCTGGCTGGATGTGCCCTCGGCCATCGACAACCATCTGCTCAATCTGTGGCCCTACAATGTGGACGCCTTCCGCCTGAGCACCTTCTGGCATAAAAATGCCGGAGGGAAAATCGTGGCGGGACCCATCTGGGACTTTGACCGCTCCCTGTCCTCCACGGACGGCCGCGACGCGGATCCTTCCGCATGGGGCAATGGCAACTGGCCGGAGGGCGGCTTTTTTGCCGCCCATTGGTGGCAACGGCTGTTTGAGGACATCGACTTCTACCAGAAATACATCGACCGCTGGCAGGCGCTGCGCCGCACCCGGTTTTCCCCGGCCTCGGTCAATGCCTTGATCGACTCCCTGAATCAGGCTGTCAGCCCTGAGGCCATCACCCGCGACACCGCCCGGTGGCAGCGGGGCAGGCGCGCCTGGACCAGTCCATTCACCGGCACGGTCCATCCCGCCAGCCAGGCCGCGGAAGTCCAGCGGCTGAAGGATTATCTGCAGCAGCGGGCCAACTATTTCGACAGCCAGTGGGTTGGTCCCGTCACGGCCTCCCCGCCCGGCGGTTTTGTGCCGGCGGATACCGCGGTCACCCTTGCCGGTCCCGTGGGAGTGCCCGTTTATTACACGCTCAACGGCCCGGATCCCCGCCCCTCCGGCGGCGGGCCGCCCATTGCGGAGGCACAGCTCTGGAACGGAACGCCCGTCTCCGTTCCTCCCGGCACACGGGTGCTGGCGAGAGCGTACAAAGCCGGCCACACCGCGGTCAGCGGCGGCCGTCTGAATCCGCCCCTGGTCAGCAATTGGGGCGGACTGACCGATCCGCAATACACCAGCAGCGCGCCCGCCGGCACCGGAAACACGGCAATAACGGAAATCCATTTTAACCCCGCCGATCCCACGGAAGCGGAAATCACAGCCAACCCCGCCTGGACGAATAACAGCTTTGAGTTCCTCGAACTGCGCAACACCGGATCCCACCCCATCGACCTCCGCAGCGCACGGTTCACCACCGGTGTCACTTACATTTTCGCCCCCGGCATCCCAGAGCTGGAGCCCGGAGCGCATCTGATCGTAAGCTCCGATCCCGCCGCCTTCACCGCACGGTATGGAGCGGCGAAGGCGCCTGTTTATGGGCCCTGGAGCGGGAACCTGTCCAACAGCGGGGAAACCCTGACCCTCAATGGACCCGACGGCTCCCTCATTCAGACGATCACTTACGACGACAAATGGTTTGCGTCAGCGGACAAAGGCGGATTCTCGCTCGTCGTCCACGATCCAGCCGCCCAAACGGAAGTTTTCGGCAGCCCGGCCAATTGGCGCGCCAGCGCTGTTCCTGGAGGGTCCCCGGGCCACCACGACAGCGCCAGCCTCCCCCCGGCCAAACCAAGCGGGGAAATGATCAGCTGCGTCTATCAGCAGGCAACCCGCTCCCTCCTCCTGACCTGGCATGCGATGGCCGGTGCAAGGTATGCCATCTGGGTCTCGGAAGACCTGATCTCATGGTCAATCGCCGCCCGGGGACTAACCGCCAACGGTTCCACCGGCGTTTTTGAATACACCCCGCCCGCCGGCGTCTTGAAACAATTTTTCAAAGTCCAGCTGGAGCTCTGAATCGCGGAGATCACAGAAATGGAGCCGGTTTAAGCCTGAGAGATAGAAACAATTGGTTTTAGCGGTGTCCGGAGACCCGGGAGCGCGCGGAGATCAGGGACTGGCGGGAGCGGACCTGGCGGCATCTGGACACCTGTGAATTTGAAACCGTCATCACCGCCCGTGTGCCCCGCATCATCCTCAAAAACGGCGGCACCATGATGGTGGCCGTGCCCCGGGCGGAGGCCGGAGGGCGCTTCACCCGGAGTTTTGAAAGACGTGTCATTGAGCTGTTCACCCAATGCCGCACCGTGCGGGGAGCCGCGCGGCTGGAGCGGATCACGGAGGACGCCGTGGGTCGAGTCCTCAAACGGGCCGTGGCCCGGGGCCAAGAGTGTTCGGCACGGAATCAGCTGCGCGCCATGGACCTTCCATTTTTTCAACACTTCCTTTTCCCGGAGGGAAAACAGCCGGTAGCCGGTGGTTGAGCGCAGCGACACCACCGGAAAGAGTGTCCAAAACATCCGCATCCCGGCGGGATGCCAGACTGCCCGGAGACTGGCCTCCCCGCCCGGCTCCGGGCTGCCATCCCATCCGGGATGGATCGTTCCGGGAGTTTTCCGGGGATGTCGCTGCGCTCAATCCCCGGCTGCCCGCTGTGAAGCCTCCGGCTTCAATCACGCGAAAGCCCACGGGCCTGGTTAAAAACGGTTTCCTGAGCGCGGCACCATCCATGCCGAACACTCTTGGCCCGGGGCCTGTCCCGGCGAACCATCCTTGAGCTCAAGCACATCGGGCTGGACGAAAAGGCCATCAGCAAAGGGCACCGTCACGCCCCATTCTGACGGATACCGACGGCGGCGGAGTCATTGGCCGGGTGGAGACGGCGCGGGGCACGCGGCTCACCCCGCCGGGCAAGGCGGCGGACATGGTGGAGAAGCACGCCGGGGGCATTCTCAACTTTCTCCGGCATCCCATTTGCCTTCGGCTGTCTCCGCTGCGCTCCGGCTCCAACGCGGGGGCCGAAGGCGTCAATTCCATCATTCAAAGCCTCAAACACGCCGCGCGGCGACTTCCCAATTTCCAGTCCTTCCGCAACCGTGTCCTTTTCCTCCCCGGAAAGCTGGATCTCACCCCTGCTTGGATTTTACCCCCCGCTCATTCCCGCTGCGCCTGGAAAAAAAGCGGAAGCAGTGGACCATGCAAAGTTAGATACCTGAAATCCCTTATTTCATAAGGGTTGAGAGCCTTTTTGAAAAACCTTGCAAACCTGCGCAAATTCCGTGTAACGAACGGGACGCCTGTTCCACCGGGCCATTCAGAATCAAACGTGGGCCGGGATTTCTCCCCGGTTCCGCCCGTTGAAAGACAGCCGGACCCGGGAAATGGGAAAGAACGTCTCTTTTCCCCGCAGCGTGCGCGCATGACCGTTAAATAAATTCTAATGCCGAAGCCCCGAGCTATTTCCAGAAATTTCACCTGGTCCGGACTGCTGAGCGGCTTCTGCGGGGTGCTCTGCGCCGCTCTGGGGATCACTGTTCTGGCGGGGTGGCACACCGGGAATGCCGCCCTGGTGCGTATCCGTGAAGGATTTGTTCCGATGCAGTATCCCACAGCGCTCTGTTTTCTCGTGAGCGGGATGGGCCTTTTCTCTTTTGCCCTGCGGCTTCCCCGTTTTTTGCCGATGGTCTGCGGAGCGTTTGCGGGAGGCGCCGGACTGCTGCTGTCGGCCGAATACCTTACCGGATGGAATCTCGGATTCCATTCCCTGCTGGCGCATTTTCCGGAAATACCGGGACTGGTGAAAAGAAGCTCCCCTCCGCCCACAGCGGCGGGTTTCGCCTTGGCGGGAACCGGGATTCTGCTGCTCCGCATGCGGATGCCGACGGCCGCCCGGCGTCTCATGATCTGGATTCTGGGCTCCTCGGCCATTGCTCTGGGGCTGATGGCCCTCGGCGGTTACAAACTGGGGGTCAGGATGATGTTTGTGTCCGGCGACTCCATCGGAATGGCGGTCCATTCCGCCGGCGGGCTCATGGTTCTGGGCATGGGCCTGCTGTCGGCGCAGTGGGCGGGTCCGCAGCGCCTGATGGAGGACCGGTGGCTTCCCGTGCCGGTCGGCTTCGGGACGGTCGTGGCGGCCCTGATGCTGTGGCAGGCGCTGGCGGCGGACCGCACCCGGGCCATCCGGGAACAGGCGGTGGTGATCGCCGATAATGTCGCCGCCGACTCCCTCAGCCGGTTCACTTTCTGCCTGCGCTCGCTGGAACGGATAGCGCGGCGCTGGGAGCGGAGCGGCAGCGTCCCTTATCCGGAATGGCAGGGCGACGCCCGTGACTGCTTTCAGGATACGACTGTTTTTGAGGCCGTGGGCCGCACGGACACCGCCTGGCGGGTGAATTACGCGGAACTCGCCCCGGACGCGGAGCCCCTGCTGGGGCGTGATCTGCATCTTGAGACCCAATGGCCGGCGGAGGAGGCCCTGCGGAATTCCATCAAACACCGGCTGATGCTGATTTCGCCCACGGTGGCGGTCCGGGGAAAGGATCCGGGTTTTTTTGTCTTCTTTCCCATTTTTCCCGGAAATGAGTTCGGAGGTTTTGTTTTTGGAAGTTTCCGGCTTCAGGGTCTGAAAAAATCGACGCTGGACCAGCCGGCCTTCGCCACCTGCCGGATTTCCATCTATGAGGGGGATAAATTTATTCTGGGGGAATTGCCGGTGGAGCCCGCCAGCGCGCGGACCCGGGCGGAGGCCAAAATCGAGTTCCGCGGCCAGGTCTGGAGGTTTGTGGTGGAGCCGAAGTCGAGTGTGCTGGCCGGAGGCCGGCTGCCGGTGATGATTCTGTGGCTGGGAGTGCTTCTGGGGGCGGCGGTGTCGGCGGCGGTGTGGGGGTTTCAGCAGGCGGTGTTCCGCACCCGCATGGCCCTGGCCGCCAACCGGCAGCTGAAGGAGGAGATCGGTGAGCGCCAGCTGGCGGAGCGCAATCTCGGGGAGAGCGAAAAGCGTCTGGGGCAGGTGCTGGATTCGGCGACCGGCGTTTCGGTCATCGCGTTCGATCTGGCGGGCATCATCACCTACTTCAGCAAAGGAGCGGAACGTCTTTTGGGATATCCCGCAGGGGAAATGGTGGGAAAAGCGGATTTTTCCGTGATTCATGACCCGGCGGAACTGGCCGCGCGCGCCGCCATTCTCACGGCGGAACTGGGACGCGGAGTGGAGGGAATCGAAACTCTCACCGCCATTCCCCGGCTGAAGGGAAGCGAGCGCGGGGAGTGGACCTACCGGCGCCGTGATGGTTCTGTCAGGACCGCCGATCTCATGGTGACCGTGCTGGAGGATATCGGCGGCGCCCCCACGGGATACCTGGGGACGGCGGTGGACATCACGGAGCGCAAGGAGATGGAGCGCGAACTGCGGGAAACCCTGGGCGCCAAAAAGAAATCCCAGGCTCTTCTGGAAGCCGCCGGGCGCATTGCCAGGCTGGGACATTGGGAACTCCCTCTGAATGGCTCCGGGGTCCACTGGTCCGACATCACCTATGCCATTCACGGGCTGCCGGCCGGCACTCCCGTCTCCGTGGGCGACGCTCTGAATTTTTACCATCCGGAGGACCGGCCGGTCATTGAGGCCTGTGTGCGGGAAGCTCTGGAAAAAGGAAAGGCCCACGAGTTCGAGGCCCGCCTGATCACTGCCGCAGGCCGGCAGATCTGGGTGTATTCCCGGGGAGAGCCCGTGCGGGACGAAAGCGGGACCATTATTGCCATCCACGGTATTTTTCAGGATATCGACGAGCGCCGCAAAGCCGCGGATCTGCTGAAGCAGCGGAACATTGAACTGGAGGCGGCC
Source organism: Verrucomicrobiota bacterium (assembly GCA_040386695.1). Taxonomy (GTDB): domain Bacteria; phylum Verrucomicrobiota; class Verrucomicrobiia; order Verrucomicrobiales; family V1-33; genus CAIZWU01. The sequence continues at coordinate 10,827 of JAZKFB010000053.1, read as the reverse complement.
ACCGCCCGGGCTGAGGCGCATGCCCGCGCCAAAGCGGAGTTTCTCGCCAACATGAGCCACGAAATCCGCACGCCCATGAATGCGGTGCTGGGCATGTCGGAACTGCTCATGGATGGACAGCTGGATACCCGGGAGCGCGAATTCGTGGAGACCATCCACTCCAGCGGCGAGATACTCCTGAGTCTGATCAATGACATTCTCGATTTCTCCAAAATCGAGTCCGGCCAGCTGGATCTGGAGCACATTCCCGTGCCTTTGCGGGACTGCATGGAGTCCGTGCTGGATCTTCTGGCCGGTCAGGCCGCCAGGAAAAAGCTCGATCTGATGGGCTGGATCGATCCTGACGTGCCGCCCGCCATCCTCGGGGATCCCACCCGTCTGCGGCAGGTCCTCGTGAACCTGGTCTCCAATGCCGTCAAGTTCACCCATCAGGGGGAGGTGTTTATCAAACTGTCCGTGATCCGGAACGGGACGGGCCCGCAGCTGCGGGTGACGGTCACGGATACCGGGATCGGGATTCCAGCCGATGGCATTGACCGCCTTTTCGGAGTGTTCAGCCAGATGGACGCCTCCACCACCCGGCGCTTTGGCGGCACCGGGCTGGGCCTCGCCATATCCCAGCGGCTGGTTCAGAATATGGGGGGACACATCCGGGTGGAATCCCGGGTCGGCCAGGGATCCGTCTTCCAGTTCGAAATTCCCCTTCACGACGCCGCCGCCACTCCCGCGCCGCCGGAGCCTGACCCGCGCGGCATGGAGGGGCTGCGGGTGCTCATCGTTGATGACAATGCCACCCAGCGCTGGATTCTGCACGGGCACACCAGTTCGTGGGGCCTGCGGCCGACTGCCGCCGAAGGGGCTTCCCAGGCTCTGGAAAGAATCCGCGGCGGTGAAAAATTCGATCTCGCGGTCATTGACGCCATGATGCCGGAGATGGATGGCTATGCCCTGGCCGCTGAAATCCGGCGGCACTGCGGGGAGACCGGGCCGAAAATTCTCCTCCTCGCCCCCATGGGAGACCTCAATCCCCATACCGGAACCCCGGAAATTTCCGTCACCCTGAACAAGCCCGTTAAAGCCGGCCCGCTGCTCCTGGCCCTGCGGAACACGTGGGCTCCCCCCGCCTCCCCGGCCGCTCCCAGGTCCGGTTGCGATGCGGACCGCGGCGTTAAACCTGGAATCTCCAGACCGCTGCGCATTCTGGTGGCGGAGGACAATCCCGTGAATCAAAGAGTGGTGGCCCTGCATCTGCAGCGCATGGGATATGATTCCGTCATCGTCGGCAACGGGCTGGAGGCTTTGCAGGCGGTGCAAAAGGAAAAATTCGATGTCCTCCTCATGGATGTCCAGATGCCCGGGATGGACGGGCTTGAAGCCGCCCGCGAAATCCGCCGCCTCCACCCTCCGGCCGCCCGGCCATGGATAATTGCCCTGACCGCCAATGCTTTCGGCAGCGACCGGGACGACTGCCTCGCCGCCGGGATGAACGATTACCTCTCCAAGCCGGTCCGCGCGGAAAGTCTCCAGCGCGCCCTCAGAATGGCCGCCGACGCGGACTAAACCGGCTCTCCCTCATGATTTTCCATTTGCGGAAAATGCCATGATGGGGCCACGGATGGCACCTTTGAGAATCACAATTAAATAAGCCTTACGGCTTCCGATCCGGCGGCAACCAGCCTGTCGTTCGGGAAAATACCTCCGTTCGCTGCCGTGTCCTGATGCTGGCAGCAGGCACATTGGCCGCCACTGGCTGCACGGCTATTGTGGCCAGACGTCACTGGGGATTTCTTTGCGCTTCCGCTGGCCTTTTTCTGATGGTGGCCGTGATGCTGTGGAAGGAACTGACAACCAACGGCCAGATGCTGAACTGGCTTTGGATGTTTGGCATTTCAGCATGGCCATGCACTTCCGGCAAATGAGCCGCGTGCCTGCCAACCGCAAAAATCCTACCCCACCTTCACCCTCACGCCGTGTTCCGGGGTGATGGTGCCGAGGAGCTGGCCTTTGAGGCCGCAGGCGAGGGCGGCGTCCTTCTGGGCGGCGGGGATGATGACGACCCAGCCGTAGCCCATGTTGAAGGTGTTGAGGCGGTCGGCGCTGTCCACGTGTTTGAGGACTTTGGGAATGGCTCCCAGAGTCCATTCCGGAATGGCCAGGTCCGCGCCTTTGGTGCCGAGGAAGCGCTCCAGATTCTCCACCAGACCGCCGCCGGTGATGTGGGCCATGGCTTTGAGATCGATGCCGGCGGCTTTGAGGGCGTTGACCTCCTCGTGGTAAAGGCGGGTGGGCGCGAGCATGGCCACGATTTCCTCCCTGGTGAAATCGGCGGCGTTTTCGCGGAGCACGCGGCGGACGAGGCTCCAGCCGTTGGCATGGAATCCGTCGGAGGGGTAGCCGATGGCGGCGTCGCCGGGCTCCACGCGCTCGGGATTGAGCAGATCCGGTTTTTCGACCGCGCCGATGGCGAAGCCGCTGAGTTCAACCAGACCTTCGGGGACGATGCCGGGCATTTCCGCTGTTTCGCCGCCGGCGAGGATGCAGTTGCAGGCTCCGAGCCACTCGGTCATGCCGCCGATGAGACGGGAAATCTGCTGTTTGTCGATTTTCGGAATGCCGATGTAATCGAGGAACATGATGGGATCGCCGCCGGTGGTGAGCACGTCGTTGACGTTCATGGCCACGAGGTCCTTGCCGGCGGTTTCGAGAAGGTCGTGCTCCAGCAGCAGCTCCAGCTTGGTGCCCACGCCGTCGCAGCCGGTGACGATCACGGGCTGTTTGTAGTCGCTGAGATCGTAGGCGGCGGCAAAAAGCCCGAAAGCGCCCAGCAGTTTGCGTTTGCCCTCCGTGCGGCGGCGGAGATCGCCGATGTCCCCGACGAGTTCGGCGGCGGTTTTGATATCAACGCCAGAGTCTTTATAGGTGAGGCCGGACATGGTGCGGGGCGGGGAAGGAGTTAAAGGTTATGGGTTAAAAGTGTCGGGAGGACCGGGGAAGCCGGGGGATTTAATTTGAACAGAAGGGCACGAAGGGCAGAAAGAGGAGGAAAAATGACGGATCCTGGTGTCGGGTTTTTGCGGAACCATTGAGGATTTCTCCTCCCCGGATCTTCAGCCTTTGCGGTCCTTTGCGCCCTTCTGTTCAAATTCTCTCCTCATCTCAGGCCACCAGCCTGCGGCCGCCAGTGATGTCGCGCCAGAGGCCGCGGAAGAAATAGTAGCCCCAGCCGTGATCGTGGCGGCCGTTCCAGTCGGGATCGTAGTGGTCCTGCGGGTGCAGGAAGCGCTCCGGATGCGGCATCAGGCCGAAAACGCGGCCGGTTTCGTCCTGGAGGGCGGCGATTTGCAGGGTGCTGCCGTTGACATCCTCCTCGTAGGCGAGGGCCACGAGGCCTTTGTCGAAATATTCCTGGGCCTTGCCCTCGGGGGCGACAAACCGGCCTTCCGCGTGGGCGATGGGCAGCTCGAACTCGTCGGGGAGATCGGAAAGATACGGGCTGCCGGGGGCGGTCGTTTTCAGCTTCGCCCAGCGGCACTGGAAGCGGCCGCTGGAGTTGTCGATGAGGCTGCCTTCGGGGAGAATGCCCAGTTTGGTCATGATCTGGAAGCCGTTGCAGATGCCGAGGACATAGCCGCCGTCGGCGATGAAGCGCTTCAGGGAGTCCCCGAGTTTCACCTCGCTGACCAGCTGGGCGATGCGGCCCGCCATGACGTAGTCGCCGTAGCTGAAACCGCCGCTGAACACCACGAGGTTCACCGTTTTCAGATGCGACGGTGTGATCAGGGACACCGGAACCACCGTGGTGGAGAATCCGGCGGCCTCCAGGGCGCGGGAGGTCTCGGCGTCACAATTGGTGCCGGGGAATTTGACAAGCAGGGCTGAGGGAACGGAGGACATGGGCGTCGGTGGGGAGGCGGAGGGGTAAAAAGAGGCTGGGAGGGGGGAAGGCAAGGGGGATTTGACGGGGATCGTCCTTTTGAGGGGGGCCGGGGAAAACAGGGGCAGGGCACCCTTGTCGGGAAAGAGGACGCGGATTCAAACCGCAGTCCCGGAATTTGAACAGAAAATGCGGGTGTGCCGGACTGCGGAATCCGCGGATGGAACGGAAAGGGAACGAATACTCCCGGGAATCAGGCATATCCATTCCATAAGCCTGATGATTTCACCCTGATTTGGTTTGGAAAGTACCGGTAAAACCGGGCAGGCGGAGATTGACAGCTTTCCCCGGAGTCCCGAATGTGGGCTTTGTCATGCGTAAGTCCCTGAGCGGCAGTAGGTGACGGTCTGTTCCCATCCACCCATCCATTGATTTCATCCGTTATGACAACCGCCAAACTGGCCCTGTGCTCCGGAATGCTTCTCGCCGCCGTTCCCTCCCTCTCCTCCGCCGCTGTGGTCTTCGCGGATAATTTTGAAAGCGGGAATCTCAACAACTGGACGGCCACCACGGCCACGCCGAGTGTGCTGGTCATCGACAGCACGAAGAACGTGATCCCCGCCGTGGGCACTTACAGCGCGGCTCTGGACAACACCACGGACCGCATGCACCACAACCTGGGCTCCGAGGTCAGCGGTGTCTCGGCATTCAGCTATTATCTGTACGATGACGGCTCCACGACCCGGGTCTTCTCGGAGGTGCGCGGGTATTCCGGAGGCGGCGGCGTTCCCAACGGAGGCACGGCGGCCGACGGCACCCTCGCGCAGCTGCTGGCCATCGGGCGTTATAATTCGGTGACCCTGGCCGGTGAGGTCTTTGATGCCACCAAATACCAGGCACGGCTCACTTTCGGAAGTTCGGCCGGATGGTTCAATCTTAACGGGGCCGGCACTCCGGGGCGCAGCGTTGGCTGGCACAAATTTGATATTGAGCGGCTCGCTGACGGCACCACCATCAATTTCTATGTGGATTCCATCCTCAGCCGCACCTTCACGGGGGCGGACAATGTCTCATGGGACACGGTGGTGCTGGGTTCCGCCCTGGGCACCACCCCGACCCAGGCGTGGTTTGACGGAGTCAGTGTCACCACCGATCCCGTGCCCGAGCCCTCGGTGACGGGACTGGGCCTGCTGGCGGGAGTCGCGCTGCTGCGCCGCCGCCGCGCCGCGTAATTCCAATCCGCATTCATTTATTGTAAGCGGGGCGGGAAAATCCCGGGCCTTCCTGCCGGTCCGGGCCTTCCCGCCGCAGCCGGGGCGGCGGTTCGCCTCAGGTGTGTCCCGGGGCGGCGACGCGGGATTCCTCAATCTCCTCGCGGCGGTTGCGGAGGATGCGGTCGGCGATCTCGCGGATCATTTCATCCAGAATCAGCCGCAGGTGGCTGCCGGCGCGGTAGTCACTGGGGGCGATGTGCCGGATGCGGTTGGCGTGGGCGCTGAGCTGATAGCATTTGCGGAAGCTGTTGCGCGTGGGGTCGCCGGGATTGTAAACGGCGATGGCCTGCCCGCCGAACTGCCGCATGACCGTGAAGCACGGCACATCCGTGGGACCGTCGCCGACATAGATCATATTGGTGAACGGCACCGGCCGGAGATCCGCCGGCATGTGGTCGTTCACATCCTGGCTGGTGTCGAGGAGGCCTTTGTTGATGCGGAACAGATACTGCGTCTTCTGCGTGTGGGAGATCACGCGCTTGGGGAACGTGATGCGGCCATGGCTGTCGGTGGCGAATTCACAGCCGAAGATCTCGCGGATGAACGGCTTCAGGGCGCTGCCGTCGATGAGGGCCTTCATGCCGCTGGAGACGATGTAGTGCTCGATGCGGATGCCGATGGTGCGGTGGGTTTCCGTGAGCAGGGAATTCAGCTCCGTGAACATCTCCGGCAGGCCCGGGAAAAATTTCAGCCCCGCGCCCAGCCGCACCAGATCGTCGTTGGTGGGCGGGTCCATGGGCAGGGAATCGAGGAGCGTTTTCAGATAAGCCAGCTCGCTTTCCCAGCCGTCGTCCCGGACCAGAGCCTGGCTTTTTTTCCAGAAATGCGCGGGATCGATCCCGTAGGCCGGGAACAGCACCTCGTCCTGCATGTAGGTGGGGCTGAGCGTCTGGTCGTAATCATAGACGACGGCGATGGTGGTCTGGGGGACGGACATGGGGCGGCGGTCAGGCGGGATTTGAACAGAAGGGCGCGAAGGAAACGAAGGGGGAGAAGCCGGGGGAGGTGAGGAGACGGGGATTCTGAATTTTGAGGAAATCAGGGTTCCCGGCCGAAAACATCCCGCGCCGCCGCCCGGAGATCAGGGTGGATCCAGTGGAAGCCGGCGGCGGTGGCGGCGGCGGGCCGGGCGCGCTGGCTTTGCAGGAAAATCTCCCCGATGCCGCCGGGCAGCAGGTTCAGGGCGAACTTCGGGACCGGGAAAACCGCGGGACGGCGCACGGCGGCGGCGATGGCGGCGGTGAATTCCCGGTTGGTCACGGGTTCGGGGGCGGTGGCGATGACCGGCCCCTTCAGGGTTTCGTTTTCACAGGCGAAAAGGAAAAGCCGCGCCAGGTCCTGCACATGAATCCACGGCGTCCACTGCCGGCCGGACCCCAGCCTTCCGCCAAGCCCCAGCTTAAAAACCCGCCCCAGCATGACCGCCGGGCCGCCGCCGCGTCCGAGCACCATGGGAATCCGCAGACTGACCACCCGCGTGAGGTCCTCCGCCTCGGCCGCGGCCGCTTCCCAGGCTTTGGAGACCTCCGCCAGAAATCCCTCTCCGCCGGGGCTGGCCTCCGTGAGCTCCGTATCGCCCTGATCGCCGTAAAAAGCGATGCCCGAGGCCGTGACCAGCGTTTTGGGCCGGTCGGACATTTCCTTGAGACGGGTGGCCAGGGAAAGCGTCAGATTCACCCGGCTGCGGCGGATGGCGTCCTTTTTGGCTTTGGTCCAGAGGCCGAACACGGGTTCGCCGGAGAGATGAATGAGCGCATCCAGTCCGGAGAAATCGGCTTTTTCCGGTGAGGAGAAGTCCCGCATCCCGTTAAAAGCCCGGCCCGATTTCGGTTTCCGGGAAAAACCGATGACCTGATGCCCGCCCGACCGGGCGATGAGCACGATCCACCGCCCCACAAATCCGGTCGCGCCGGTGATGCCGATTCTCATGCCCGCACCCTAAACCGGCGGCGTCCGGGAGCAAGCAGGCAAGAATCCGCCGCGCGGCGCGTAAATGCTGGCCAACCAGCGTCCGCAGCGATACACCCGGCGCTGGCCGGCCACACCCCGTCCGTCCGTCCGTTCATTCATTCACTTAAGCATCCATCCGCAAGCAAGCACACCCATGAATTTACCCTTCCGCCCCGCCGTTCTCTGCCTTTCCCTGGCTTCCCTGCTGACCGCCCACGCGGCTCCGGAGCTGAAATGGACCACCAAACAGCTTACCAAAGAGTTTTACGCCGAGGGCGCGGCCGCCGGGGATTTCAACAAGGACGGCAAAACAGACGTGGTTTATGGTCCCTACTGGTTCGCCGCGCCCGATTTCACGGAGAAGCACCAGCTTTATCCCGTCAAAGCCTTCGATCCGCGCGGTTATTCCCGGAATTTCCTCACCTATGCGCCTGATCTGAACAATGACGGCTGGGCGGACGTGCTGGTGCTCGGGTTCCCGGGCGAGGACAGCTACTGGTTTGAAAATCCGAAAGGCGGCGCCGGTGACTGGAAACGGCATGAGATTCTCAAAGTGACCGACGGCGAGTCCCCGGTCTGGACGGACATCACCGGCGACGGCAAGCCCGAGATCGTCTGCGCGCAGAACGGCGCCTTCGGTTACGCCTCCCCTGGAGAGGATCCGACGAAGGTCTGGCCTTTTGTTCCCGTCACCACGGACAAGGCCTCCAGCGGCCGCTTCACCCACGGCATGGGCGTCGGCGACGTGAGCGGCGACGGCAAGTTTGACCTGCTGGAGAAAAACGGCTGGTGGGAGCAGCCTGCCGATCCCCGCACCCAGCCGGTGTGGACCTTCCATCCCGTGTCCTTCTCGGAGGGCGGCGGCGCGCAGATGTTCGCTTATGATTTCGACGGCGATGGCGACAATGATGTGTTCACCAGCCTCGCGGCCCATGCCTACGGCCTTGCCTGGTATGAGCAGGTGAAGGACACCACCGGCAAAATCGGGTTTAAAAAGCACGAGCTGATGCCCTCCGATCCCAAAGCGCCCTCCAAAGTGCCGGTTTTCAGCATGATCCACGCGATCGACCTCGCGGACATCAACGGCGACGGCATCAAGGACCTTGTGGCCGGCCGCCGTCACTGGGCGCACGCGCCGAAGCCCGACGGCACCGGCGGCGATCCCGGAGTCAATGATGCCCCGGTGCTTTACTGGTATGAGGTGAAACGCGGCGGCAAAAGCGGTGAGGCGGAGTTCGTCCCCCATCTCATCGACGACAAATCCGGCGTCGGCACCCAGGTCATGGCCGTCGATCTCGACGGCAAAGCCCCACCCGAAATCGTCGTCGGCAACAAGCTGGGGGCATTTGTCAGCTCCGCGACGGTCACCCCCTGAGCTTCAGGCCTGAAGGCTGTTTCAGAACCGCCCGGGGCAGGATTCCTGCCGGAGAGAAATTTGAGCCTTGAAGCCCCGGCCCGGGGGATGGCCCGGCTTCGGGAAACCATTCCATGCTCCGGGCTTCCGCCTTTGAATTTCTGTTCGGGAAAATCCTGAGGGAGGGGCTTCCCTCCCGCTTCGGGGGTGTTCCCTCCGCCACAGAGGGAACACCCCCGACGGCGGAAGAGACACCCCCGACGGCGGAAGGAACACCCCCGGCGGCGGAGGAGACACCCCCGGCGGCGGAGGAGACACCCCCGGCGGCGGAGGGAACACCCCCGGCGGCGGAGGAGACACCCCCGGCGGCGGAGGAGACACCCCCGACGGCGGAGGAGACACCCCCGGCGGCGGAGGAGACACCCCCGGCGGCGGAGGAGACACCCCCGGCGGCGGAGGGAACACCCCCGACGGCGGAAGAGACACCCCGGAAACCGGAGTCGGGTTCCGGGGTGAGGTCCCATAAGCGTTAACCTGGATTGCGGGCCAATCCCGGGAAAAAGGGGAACTTTCGATCCCTGGCTTTCAGGGCAGGAGGGCCGGATTTAAAGCTCCGGAAAAGCCGCCCCGCGCTTGCCGCCGGCCCGGAGCGGCTTCAGGGATCACGCCGTGAACCCTCAAGCCGCCTTCGACGCCGTGCTCGCCGGGCCGGAGCCACCGCTGGCTCTGGCCCCCATGCAGGACGTGACCCATCTGCCTTTCTGGCGGATCATGTCACGGTATGGCGGCGTGGATCTGTATTTCACGGAATACATGCGGGTTCATTCCGCCTCCCGGCCGGAGTCCTGGATTGTCGATTCCATCCGCCGGAACCCCACCGGCCAGCCGGTGATCGCGCAGATGATCGGCAACGACATCCCCGCGATGCTGAAAACGGTCAAAGCGCTGCGGGAGCTGCCCATTGCCGCTATTGATCTCAATCTCGGCTGCCCGGCCCCCGTGGTTTACAAAAAATGCGCGGGCGGCGGGCTGCTGCGGGATTTGCCGCTGGTGGACCGCCTGCTGGGCGCGCTGCGGGAGGCCATTCCCGGCCGCTTCACCGTGAAGACGCGCATCGGTTTTGACGATTGGGTCATCGACGGCCTGGTGCCGCTGCTTCAGAAACATCAGCCGGACCTCGTCACCGTCCATGGCCGCACCGTGCGGGAAATGTACCGGGGCGGCATTCACTACGACGCCATCCGCGCCGTGGCCTCGGCCCTGGATTGCCCGGTGCTGGCCAACGGCAACGTCTCCACCCCGGAAATGGCGGAGGAAACCCTGCGCCTGACCGGAGCCCGGGGCCTGATGATCGGACGCGGCGCGATCCGCAATCCCTGGCTCTTCCGGCAAATCCGCCAGCACCGCGCCGGCCAGCCCGTCATCCTGCCCACCGGCCGCCAGGTGCTGGAATACATCCGGTCGCTCTGGGATGAAACCTGGGATGAGCACTCGCTGGAGGTGCCGCACGTCCACGCCATGAAGCGTTATCTGAACTTCCTCGGCATCGGCATTCCCGGTGACGGCCAGTTCCTCCACCGCCTGCGCCGCGCCGCCTCCAGGGACGAATTCTTCGGCATCTGCCGCGATTTTCTCGATCACGATGACCCCATGTCCCTGGAGCCGCAGCCGCCGGCGCAGACGCAGAGCCAGCCCTGACGGACGGCAGCCGGCGGTGAAAAACGCTTGCATCCCGCCCCGGTCCGGGAACAGGATGCACCGACGGGCCGGTAGCTCAGTGGTTAGAGCAGGCGACTCATAATCGCTCGGTCACTGGTTCAATCCCAGTCCGGCCCACTATCTTTGCGGTTCCGGCGGGATGAGGGGATTCTCCGGCGGGAACAGAGCCAGGGGCGTGTTCCTGCAAAGCTGCGGGGTGGCGCAGGCTTCCAGCCGAGCGTGTTCGGCACGGAATCAGTTGCGGGCCATGCGCCCTGTATTCTTTTCAGCGCTCCCTTTTCCCGGAGGGAAAACAGATATTAGCCGGTGGTTGAGCGCAGCGACACCACCGGAATGGATTCCCAAAAGCCTCCGCATCCCGGAGGGATGCCAGAGCGCCCGGAGACTGAACTTCCTGCCCTTCCCCGGTCTGCCATCCCTCCGGGATGGGAGTCGTTCCGGGGTGTTTACCGGGGATGTCGCTCCGCTCAATCCCCGGCTAATATCTGTGAAGCCTCCGGCTTCAGTCACCGGAAAGCCCACGGACTTGGTCAAAAGCCGTTTCCTGAGCGCGGCATCATCCATGCCGAATACTCTTGGCTTCCAGCCTGTGCGGCAACCGGGCTTCCAGCCAAGAGTGTTCGGCACGGAATCAGCTGCGCGCCATGGGCCCTCCA
>JAZKFB010000052.1:0-1675 GCA_040386695.1 Verrucomicrobiota bacterium | reverse complement strand
ATGCGGCTGGCCTTTATTTCACTGCTGATCAAAAGATCTTGAACGGGTTCTCAGAGCCCACTCCAAACGGAGCATCTCCACTCCCGTCTCCACCTCCCATTTTTCCAATTCCACCATAGGCGGCACTGGAGGAAATGAAGCCTCCGCCCCCTCCGCCGTCATAGGTGGATCCGGTCGTGCCATTGGTCTCAAGTGCCGCATCTTCCAAGTACCCCGCACCACCGATGTAAGACAGGCTCTGTTGCCCTCCGCCACTGGTCCCCGCGCCCCCGAACATAACGGACCTTCCATATATCGGATTCCCTGACCCCGTTGTGGGAACTCCATTGGAATCCACCAGCGACAGGCCCAGCACAAAACTGGCGTTGCCTCCTGAAAATACTGCTCCCCCAGTGCTGCGTCCCCCACGGGTGGAGTTGTTCGTAACGGAGACATTATTCAGACTCACCACCGAACTGGTGGCGATGAAAAGCCCTCCGCCCAGGCCTGCTCCGCCGCCTCCCGCCGGTTCTGCTCTGTTCCAGCCGGCGCTTCCCCCCTGGCCCATCCCATTCTCGATATCCAGGTTGCTGAGGTTGACCGTCCCGGAAAAAATCACCGCCGGGGTCAAGGTGTTGCCTCCGTTCAGGGAGCCCCCATTCCCGTTGATGGAAACCATGTTCCCGGTCCCCGCATTGATGAAGGCCCCGGTGCCGGGGGTGACGCTCAGTCCGGAATTAAACTCCAGCGAATAGCTGTTGCCCGTGCCGCCCGTCACTGCGGAATTGATCGAGCTGAGGGCGTTCACGTAATCGGAATTGCTGCCCACACTCTGCGCGTGAAGCATTCCGGTCATGCTCAAAAGCGCGGCGGAGCAGAGGGGACCGCTGCGGAATAAAGAAATTGTCGTCATGGGATGATGGCGGTGCCGGACGCCTATTCAGACCACCGGCTGGTCGGACGGTAGCGCCCTTCACCCGGGGTGAATAGTCCCCCAAACGGTCCGATTTTCAGCGGGTTACGCGTTTTCTCCAGCGTCGGCCGGCGGGCTTAACCGCCTGACCACAGGCCGACGAGAGCAGCCCGGCTTTTCACCCCGAAACGGACATAGAGAGCCAGCACGGATTTATGCAGAGTGGTGCGGCTGCGGCGCAGCGAGACGGCGATCTCCGCCTCCGTCTGCCCGGTGAGGAGCGCCTGCAGGAGCTGACGCTCCATGGGGCTGAGGAGCTTGTCAGCCATCAGCAGGCCATTGCCCAGAAAGAGCCGCCGGTGCAGGGCCGGGACGCCGCGCACCGCCGCGCCGGCCCGGGTGGCTTCGGAGAGAGTGAAAAGCGCGCGGCCGGCCGGAGCCTGAAAGCGGTCGATGAGGAAATAGGATTCGTGATTCGGCGTCACGGGAAGGCCGATCATGATGCGGTCGGCGATGCCGCCATCGCGGTAATAGCGCTGGTAATGGGGGGTTTTCTCAAACTTCCTGAAGTTAAGATATTCCCGGTCCCGGATGCGGTGGACCCGGAAGCGCCCATTGCCGGCCATGGAGGCGCGGCTGTCCATGCCGACATGATCCTCCTTCTTCGCCTCATGTGACCGGTCATAGTAGGTGGGAGTGAGTTTCCCGTAGTGCTCGGTGTCGTAATATTCCTTAATACTACAGTTGCAGATGTAAAAATTTGTGATTTCCTTGCCCGGCAAG
>JAZKFB010000051.1:0-57535 GCA_040386695.1 Verrucomicrobiota bacterium | reverse complement strand
TGAAAAAATGGAAGGCCCATGGCGCGCAGCTGATTCCGTGCCGAACACTCTTGGCCACCCGCTTTGGGAAAAGAAATGGGGAGCCCGGGCCGGGCTCCCCATTTTTATGGTTCCGGCGGGTGGAATCCCGCGAACACGGAAAACCCGGCCGGGAAATTTGCCTTCCGGGGAGAAATTCCGGGCGCTGATCCGCGGAAAGTTGCGGACAGAATGCGGGCCAATAAGGACAAAAGGGCGGGTTTAACCTGATTTCTTATTTGAATTTTAATGAATTGGAAAAATTAAGGTTTTGGTTTTAAAAATATTGACCGCAACCCTTAATCCTGGGCAATTTCGGCTAACGGGAATTTATTCAGCCGCTGTCCCTGGCATCCAGCAGGGCCCGCCGGCGGCCGCCGTTTCCCGTTTTCGAAGCAACCCTCATGAAAAACAGCCGCATTCAAACTCTTCTGGGAGTGGTGGTGTCCGTCGTCGGACTCGACCAGGCCGCCCAGGCCCAATTCACGACCCTTGAAAAATGGGGTGACGCCAACAACAACCCGGCCTCCTTCACCGCGGCCGGCGGGACCATCGCCATCACGGCGGGAGGTTCCGACTTTTACGGGGCCTCCGACAATGGAGTCCTGCTCTGGGGCAATCCCGGCACGGTGACCACCGGCAACTTCACCGCCACCGTGCGCCATGTGCAGACCACCACTCCGGCCCCGCAGTGGGGCCGTGACGGGCTCATGATCCGCGCCACGCAGTCCGCCGGAGTGCTTTCCGCCAATGATGCCTACTGGTTGTCCTGCCGTCAGTCGAACGGGCAGTTTGTGATCAACCGCCGCTCCGCAGTGGGCGGAAACACCTACCGGGCCACGGACGTGGGCGTCGCCACCGTTGATTACAACAGCGACACCAATGACCGCGCGACTCCGGTCACGGATGTGAGCAAAATCCCCCTGTTCCTGGCCGCCGGCCGCGACGGGGACCGGATTTACGGAGGTTACGCCATGGACCTCGGCGGCGGGGTCGCGGGCCGCTGGGTGGAGCATTGGTCCACGGATGTGCCCGATGCCGTCGGCAGTCTGAAAGGCGGCTCTCAGGTCGTGGTCGGCTTGGCCCACCAGTCCCATCCGCAGACCATCACGCCGGACACCAACGACATCAACACCGCCACGTTCGACAACTGGTCCTACTCCTCCAGCTTCAACCTCGACAAATTCGGCCTGGCCTCCGGCTCCGGCACCTGGCAGGTCGCCGGGGAGGTGCAGGGTGACGGACCGACCGGCGAGGTCCGGGGCAAAGCCTATGTGAACGAGGGCGCCGCCACGGGCGAGCCGGTGAAATGGACGGTCTCCGTCTACCCGCTTTCCTCCTTTGTGCCGAAATTCGGCACTTCCGGCAGCCGCAAGGATCCCACGCCCATGAATCCGGACCTTCAGGTGCCGCCGGAGAATTTCCGGCAGGGCGGTGAGGGCTCCCCCGCCGGTCTGACGGCGGATATTTACCTCAATCCCACCACGCCCGCGGATGCCGGCAACAAAGCGAATCTGGCCGCGAATCTGGCGGTGATGACCGCCGCCGGAACCACGAAAACCTCCACCGTCATCCCCAGCCCGTTCTGGGGAGCCAATAACTATCCCAAAAATGCCGAGGGTGAGAATATTTTCGCCAAAGCCTTCGGGGACTCCGGCGTCTTCGGCGGGGATCAGTCCTTTTACGGCGTGGAGATGAAGGGTCAGATTTTTATTCCCGCTGACGCCAAACGCGTGCAGCCCAATCTTCCCGGGGAATTTCTTCTCTTCAAGGACGGCACGGATGATTTCTGTTATCTGGAAATCGACGGCAAATCCCTCATCAACGACAACGACTGGACGGAAATCACCTCCACGCAGAATGCCGGCGGAAATATCACCGTGATGGATGTCAGCGACCCGAAATACAATGACGGGGAATGGGTCACCTTCCGCATGATCATGTGGGAGGGCGAGGGCGGGGACAATGTCGCGCTTTACTGGGATCAGAACAGTCCGGGAGTGGCCACTCAGGTTTTCACCCAGGAATCCGTCCCCGGCACTTTCGGCAATCTGGTGCCGAAGCTCGGCGTGGAGAATTCCCGCAAGGACCGCACCCCCATGCAGGCGGAGGATTTGGTGCCGGCCTCCGATTTCCGGCATCCCGTGGACGGCGGCGGCACCCAGCCGGGGCTCAAGGCGGATATCTTCCTGGGCGGCAATCCCGGGAATATGGATGGCGTCAACACCGCCGTGGCGGGCAACCCCGCCAGCACCGTTATTCTGCCGAATATTTACTGGTACAACTCCGCGGGACTGGTGAATTACCCGCCGGCGGGAGGCGGGACCGATGTCTTCGGAGCGGCGGGCGCCACTGTGGAAATCGACGCCACCACCGGCTCGAACGCCAGCGGCTATTCAAACTACGGCGTCAACATGACCGGCGAAATCTTCATCCCCGCCAAAGGCCAGCGCACCGCGCTGCCGGTCACGGGCGGCGACAAGCTGGTGCTCTTCAAGGACGGGGTCGATGACTTCACCTATCTGGAGATCGACGGCCAGGTGCTGACCCGCGACAACGACTGGACAGGTGTGACTTCCGGCGACAATGAGGGCGGGCACGCCACTCTCATGGACGTCAGCAATCCGAAATTCGACGACGGCGAGTGGGTGCCCTTCCGCATGACCACCTGGGAGGGCGGCGGCGGGGACTCCGGCGCGCTTTACTGGAGCGCCCGCGACACCAACGGCACCTTCGGCATCTCCTCCGTGCCCGGCTCCACCGCGCCCGCTTTCCAGGCGACCGGCACCGCGCAGGTCGGCTCCGACACTCAGACCGGGCGTTTCGGCACCCTCAAACTGCCGGCGGGCGAATGGCTGACGGTTCTGGACATCGCCAACACCGGCACCACCCTGCAGCGGTTCTCCGCCGTCAGCGTGGCCGCCGCTCCCGGAGCCACCCTGTCCGTCACCAGCTTCAGCTTCAACCCGGCCACCTCCCTGCTGAATCTGGCGTTCGCCTCCGAGGCCAACAGTCATTACGCGCTGGAATACACCATCGGCTTCCAGCCCGCGGGCAATCCGCCCTCCGCCGCCAAATGGACCGTCGTCTCCTCGCACGCCGACATCACCGGCCTCGCCGGCACTACCGCCATCATCCCGCTGGACGTCTCCACTCTGGTCACCCCCACCGGCCTCCCCGACACCAGCAAGTGCTTCTTCCGCATCCGGAAGCTGTAAACCGGCTGCCGGCCAGGGATAAATAAAATAAAACACCCGGCGCAAACACCCCAACAGAACAAAGCAGAACAAAACAAAGCGGGCGGTCCCACCGGCGGCAATCATGCCGCCTCCCGGGGACCGCCCGTTTTTTGTTCATTATCAGCAGGATGCGGGATTTCCGGGGAAATTCCTGTTTTTCGCCTGCTTTTGCAGGGATTCAAAACGGGCCTGGAACCGTGGATTTCCGATGCCGCGCGGCTGCCGCAGGCCGTGCTTGTGGGGGGGTATGATGGAAATCCGCTTTACCGCGCCGGCGGACAGAACGGATGTGATTTATAAAGCGGAGTCAACTTACCGGCCTGACCAGGGCGGCTGGAGAAATATTCCGGATGGCGGCACGGCTCCGCTGCATGTGTTCCGCATGGAGCGGGGTCTTCAGCGTAAAGGGTTTATGCGGCTACGTGTCACCCTGCGTTAGGGCGCGGGGATTTCCGCTGTTCATCCGGGGTGCCGGTTGACGCGGGCGGGGGCTTGTGTGGATAGCTGTGGGGCATGGAAATCAAGAAGGCTCTCATCACCGCCGCCGGAAAAAATCAGCGCATGCTGTCGCTGCAGTCGCTCGTGGACCGCGACGGCACGGTCAAGACGACGCTGGGCATCATTCTGGAGGAGATTCTGCGCGCGGGCATTGAACGGATCGGGGTGGTGATCAATCCGGAGGATGAGGAGGTTTACCGGGCGGCGGCGGGGGATCATGCGGCGCGGCTGACGTTTATCCCGCAGCCGGAGGCCCTGGGCTACGCGCAGGCCATCCACTGCGCGGCCGGCTTCTGCGGGGATGACGCCTTTCTGCTGCTGGTGGGCGACCATCTGTATCTGAGCGCCACGGGGAAGGGCTGCGCGCAGCAGCTGGTGGAGATCGCCAGTGTGGAAAACTGCTCCGTCTCCGCCGTGCAGCCCACACATGAAAGCAAGCTGCCCTACTACGGGGCGGTGGGCGGCCAGCTGGTGCATGGCTCGCGGCGGCTTTACCAGGTTTCCGCCGTGCTGGAGAAACCGACCCCCACGGAGGCCGAGCAGAAGCTGGTGGTGCCGGGGCAGCGCGCCGGGTATTATCTGTGCTTTTTCGGGATGCATGTGATGACCTCCACCGTGCATAAAATTCTCGCGAAGCTTTTCCAGCCCGGGGCTTCCGTGAACTTCCGCAGCGCCCTCGCGGCCCTGGCGGCGCAGGAGCGGTATCTGGCCTGTGAACTGGAGGGGCGGCGTTATGATTTCGGGGTCAAATACGGGCTGCTGAACGCGCAGCTGGCGCTGTCCCTGGCCGGCACGGAGCGGGACGAGGTCCTGACCAACATCGTGGAGCTTCTGGCCACCAATGCCCGCTGAACCCATTCCCATGACCCGGACTCTCATTGAACTGATCACTTCGGAGGATCCGCGGATCCGGGACGCGCCGCTGGACGCGCACTGCGCGGGCCTGACTTTTCCGCAGCTGCTGGGGGAGGCGGATGTTCTGGATGTTTTCCGGCGTCACAGCGAAAACCTCTACGACCGGGTGCGGGCGCTGTTTTTTCTGGCGTCCATCCATCGCTTTCATCTGCCGGCGCGGCCGGAGCTGGCCCCGGGAGGGCACATTCCGTTTCACGGATATGATCAGCTGCTGCGCCGCCGGTTTGAGGAGGCCATCGACACTTTCCTGGCCGCGCGGGAGGAGCAGGGACCCAGCGATGCCCTGAGCAGCGCGCTGGCGGCGGCTTACCACCGGCTGGCTTTTCAGACTCTGGCGGACCAGGTCCGGCGCAGTGTGCGGACGGTGCGGGGAAATCAGTGGATGTTCCGCATGGGGCATCCCAAGGACCAGCCGCTGCGGGTGCGCCCGGATCTGCTGACTCCCTGCGCGGACGGCTCGTTCCCCATCCTGCGGGAGCGGACGCCGGTGCGCATGGACCTGACGCATTCCGCGTGGAGCGATATTTTCTTTCTCGGCATGGATTTCCCGGAGGGCGCGCGGGTGCTGAATGTCTCCGTGGATCTTGGTGTGCACGGCCGCGACGCCGTCACCCAGCCGCCGGTCAGCGCGTGGCTGCGGGTGATTGAGGAGCCGGTGCTGCGACTGGTCAGTGTGGACCTCGGGGCGCGGGCGGATATCACCAATCTGGCGGAGGTCTTTGATTTCGCGAAGGACCACCTCGGCCTGCTGAAGGCGGCGGTCATCGCCTCCGGGCTGGTGCCGCCGGGCATTGAGGGCTCGGGCGCCTCCCTGACGGATCTGCTGGCGCGGATGCTGGGGCCGAACCGCGGGCTGGAGCTGGTCTCCAGCGTGAATGATATTCCGAAGGGCTCGCGCCTCGCCGTTTCCACCAATCTTCTGGCCGCCCTGATCGGCGTCTGCATGAGGGCCACGGGGCAGGCGGAGTCCCTGACCGGTCCGCTTCAGGAAAGCGAGCGCCGCCTGATCCTGGCGCGGGCGCTGCTCGGGGAGTGGATCGGCGGATCCGGCGGCGGCTGGCAGGACAGCGGGGGCGTGTGGCCGGGGATCAAGCTGATTGAAGGCACTCCCAGTGAACCCGGCGATCCGGAATATGGCATTTCCCGCGGCCGGCTGATGCCGAAGCACCACGTTCTGGACCGCACGGAAATCCCGGATGAGGCGCGGCGGAAGCTCCAGGATTCCCTGGTGCTGGTGCATGGCGGCATGGCGCAGAATGTGGGCCCCATTCTGGAGATGGTGACCGAGAAATACCTCCTGCGCTCCGCCGCCGAATGGACGGCGCGGCAGGAGGCCCTGGGGTTTCTGGACGCCATCGTGGCCGCTCTGGGGAAAGGCGACATCGCCAAAGTCGGAGCCGTCACCACCCGGAATTTCGAGGGGCCGATTCAAGCCATCGTGCCCTGGGCCTCCACGCATTACACCGAGAGGCTGATTGCTGAGGTGAGGAAGGAATTCGGGGAGGATTTCCACGGATTCTGGATGCTCGGCGGCATGTCCGGAGGCGGCATGGGCTTCATGTTCGCGCCGGAGCGGAAGACCGAGGCCCAGGCGCGGCTGCAGGCCATCATGTCGGCGGCCAAGCACGACCTCCAGCACGCCCTGCCGTTCGCCATGGAGCCGGTGGTCTATGATTTCTCCATCAATGAGAGCGGGTCCTCCGCGGATCTGCTGCGGGGACAGGCCGCGCTGATGCCGTCCGGTTATTATGCCCTGACCATTCCCGGGCTGGTGCGTCAGGACCGGCGCACGCTTTCACCCCAGCGCCGTCTGGAACTGGATAAATTCGGTGCCGCCTGCCGCACCCGGCCGGAGCTGCGGGGCATGGTGCAGACGCTCTTTGACGCTCTGCTGCCGCGGGTCAAAACCGGGGAGTCGGAAAGCGGCACTCTGACCGCGCTGCTGGCGGAAAACGGATTTGACGCCACCCAGCACGAGCAGATCCGCGCCGACCTCAAAGCCGGCCGCATCGGTCTGGCCCAGAACCGCCTGCCGGCGAACGACACCATCGGGGATGTGCTGCCGTCGGAGGTGGATGATTTCAGCGGCCCGGAGCCGGCAGGCGGAAGCCGGCGCGCCACAGGCCTGGCGGCGCTGAAAGCCGGCACGGTGGCCGTCATCAGTCTCGCCGCCGGCGCGGGCTCGCGCTGGACCCAGGGCGCGGGGGTGGTCAAAGCGCTGCATCCCTTCGCCAAACTCGGCGGGCGGCACCGCACTTTCCTGGAGACGCATCTGGCCAAAAGCCGACGCATTTCCCGCCAGTGCGGCACGGACCTCCCGCATCTTTTCACCACCAGCTTCCTGACCCACGGGCCGACCGCTGAATTTCTGGCCCGCTGCGGAAATTACCGCTATACCGGCCCCCTGCTGCTGAGCCCGGGCAAAAGCGTGGGCCTGCGCATGGTCCCGACCGCGCGCGATCTGCGTTTCGCCTGGGAGGAGATGCCGCAGCAGATGCTCGACGAGCAGCAGCAGAAAGTCCGCGACAGCCTGCGCGCGGCCCTCATCGGCTGGGCCTCCGGCACCGGCGAGGCCGGCGACTACACGGACAATCTGCCGCTCCAGTGCCTGCACCCCGTCGGGCATTGGTATGAGGTCGCGAATCTCCTGCGCAACGGCACGCTGACGGAATTGCTGCGTCAGCGCCCGCAGTTGAAAACCCTGATGCTGCACAACATCGACACCCTCGGCGCGGATGCCGATCCCGCCATTCTGGGGCAGCATCTGGAAAGCGGGGCCGGTCTGACGTTTGAGGTCATCACCCGCCGTCTGGAGGACCGGGGCGGCGGCCTCGCCCGCGTGAATGGCCGTCCGCGTCTGGTGGAGGGTCTGGCCATGCCGCGCGAGGAGGCGGAATTCGCGCTCACCTATTATAATACCCTGACCACCTGGATCGACCTCGATCAGCTTCTCGAAGTCTTCGGCCTCGGACGGGAGGACTTCCATCCGGACGCGGAGGCGGAGGAGAAAATCACCGCCGCCATCCGCGGTCTCGCGGCGCGGATGCCGACCTACATCACGCTGAAGGACGTCAAAAAGCGCTGGGGTCACGGCCAGGAGGATATTTTCCCGGTCACGCAGTTTGAAAAACTGTGGGGGGACATGTCCGCCCTGCCGGAGATCAACACCCGCTTCCTCGTTGTCCCCCGGGCGCGCGGACAGCAGCTCAAGGATCAGGCGCAGCTGGACGGCTGGCTGCGGGATGGCTCGGCGGCGCATGTGGAGTCACTGTGCGACTGGGGATGATTCCGATGGTAAGGAGACTGATTTCAGGATTGCGGCGGATACGCGGTGATAAATGGAAAGTTTTGTTAAAACAATAAGCGGAATGCCATGAATGAATCGGAAAAAACACGGATCAGCAAATTTCTCAGCCTCGTGCTTCGGCATGAGCCGGGGAAGATTGGAATCACCCTGGATGCCTCCGGCTGGGTGGAGGTGGAGGAACTGCTTCAGAAAATGGGCGCTTCCGGCAAACGGATTTCCCGGGACATCCTGCGGCTGGTGGTGAGCACGAACGAGAAAAAGCGTTTCGAATTCAGCGCCGACGAGCGCCATATCCGCGCCAGTCAGGGACATTCCGTGGAGGTCGATCTGGGCTACACGGAGAAAGTGCCGCCGGAAATTTTGTATCACGGCACCGCCGCTCGTTTTGTGGAAATGATCCGGGAGAAGGGCCTCCTGAAAATGGACCGGCATGATGTCCATCTTTCCGCTGAAGCCAAAATGACCCTCCAGGTGGGAGCCCGGAGAGGCTCTCCGGCGCTGCTGACCATCCTCGCCGGCGAAATGCACCGGGCGGGCATGGTTTTCAAACAATCCACCAACGGCGTGTGGCTCACAGAGGAGGTTCCTCCGCAGTATATCGTTTTCCCATAACCACCAGTTCATTCCATACTCATAAGTCCATGGATTCGAAGCCGGAGTTTTATTCTGAAATGGGGAAAGCCACGGATCATCGTGAGAGCCGCAGGGAACGCGCGCTGCTTTCGCTGGACGGGCTGTCGGTGGGTGATGCGTTCGGCCAATTGCTTTCCACCCGCGCGAGGAGCGCGAGACAGGTGGTGGAGGGCGGGGGGCTTCCCGGGCCTTTCTGGTGGCACACGGATGACACGCAAATGGCGATGGCCATGGTGGAGGAGCTTTTTGCGGAGGGACGGATTTCAGAGGAATCGCTCTCCCGGAGGTTCGTGGAGCGTTACCGGGCGGACACGGGGAGGGGTTACGGAAAAGGCGTCAGGATGCAGATGGATCAAATAGCGGCGGGTATTTCATGGCGGGAGAGTTCCGCCTCCGCGTTCAGCGGCCGGGGCTCCATGGGCAATGGCGGAGCGATGCGCTCGGCTCCGCTGGGCGCTTATTTTGCCGACGATGCCGGGCTGCTGATCACGGAGAGCGTGAAATCGGCCATCGTCACTCACAGCCATCCTGAGGGAATTGCGGGAAGCGTGGCGGTTTCCCTGGCGGCAGCGGCTGCCTGGAATGCGCGCGGCTTGACCGTGGCTGAGGCGCGTGGCCGGATTTGGCGGACGGTGATGGAAGGAACACCAGCCGGCGAAACGCTGGAGGGCATCCGAAAAGCGGGCGCGGTTCCTTTCAGCATGGAGCCGGCATTCGCGGCGCGGATTCTGGGATCCGGTTATCGGGTAACGGCGCCGGACACGGTGCCTTTTGCTTTGTGGTGCGCCCTGCGGCATCTGGATGATTTCCGGGAAGCCATGATCAGCACGCTGGAGGGCGACGGGGATTGCGACACCAACTGCGCGATCGCGGGCGGCATTGTGGCTCTGTTTGTGGGCAAAAGCGGCATTCCGGCGGATTGGCTCAGGGCGCGGGAACGGCTGAATCTGGATTTTGGCCGGTAAGGGAGCGGCCGTGTTTACGAACAAAGCGCTCACTGAAAACATACGAAAAAGAAAATGGATCATCACACCCCTCTCCTCACCGATCTTTATCAGCTCAGCATGGCCGCCGGGTATTTTCATGCCGGGCGGGCGGAGCGGGAGGCGGTGTTTCACCTGTTTTTCCGGCGGCTGCCGTTTGCGGGCGGGTATGCCGTGGCGGCGGGGCTGGGGGATGTGGTGGAGTGGCTGCGGGGGTTCCGGTTTGAAGCGGAGGATCTGACCTGGCTGGGCACGGTGCCGGGGCGGGACGGGAAGCCGCTGTTTGCGGAAAAATTTCTGAATTACCTGGCCGGGCTGCGCTGGACCTGTGATGTGGACGCGGTGCCGGAGGGCACGGTGGTGTTTCCGCATCAGCCGCTGATCCGGGTGCGGGGGCCCATGGTGCAGGCTCAGCTGGCGGAGACGGCGCTGCTGAACATGGTGAACTTCCAGACGCTGATCGCCACAAAATCGGCGCGCGTCTGCGAGGCCGCTCAGGGCGAGCCGGTGCTGGAATTCGGGCTGCGGCGGGCGCAGGGGCCGGATGGCGCGGTGATGGCCAGCCGGGCGGCGTTCATCGGCGGGGCGGCCTCGACTTCCAATGTGCTGGCGGCCCGGCGCTTGGGAATTCCGGTGCGCGGGACCCATGCGCATTCGTGGGTGATGTCCTTCGATTCCGAACCCGCGGCTTTCGCGGCGTATGCGGACGCGATGCCGAACAACTGCGTGTTTCTGGTGGACACTTACGATACCCTCCAGGGCGTGCGGCACGCGGTGGAGGCGGGGAAACGGCTGCGGGAGAACGGGCATGAAATGGCGGGCATCCGCCTGGATTCCGGGGACCTCGCCTGGCTGAGCGTGGAGGCGCGGCGCATTCTGGACGAGGGTGGTTTTCCCAATGCCGTCATCGTCGCCAGCAATGATCTGGATGAGCATCTGATCGCCAGTCTGAAGCAGCAGGGCGCGGCCATCGGCGTGTGGGGCGTGGGCACGCAGCTGGTCACGGGCGGATCGGAGCCGGCGCTGGGTGGGGTTTACAAGCTGGGGGCGATCCGTGGCGACGATGGCGTCTGGCAGCCGAAGCTGAAGCTGAGCGAGCAGAGCGTGAAGGTCAGCAATCCCGGCATCCAGCAGGTGCGGCGGTTCAGTGTGGACGGCCAGTTCCGGGCGGATGTGATTTTTGATGAGGAGGCGGGATGTCCCGCCGTGCCGGAAATCGTGCATCCGGCTGACGCCGTCCGGCGCTTCACCGTGCCGGACAAAGCCATCGGTGAGGACCTGCTGGTCCCGGTCTGCCGGGGCGGGGAATTTGTCGGAGAGTCTCCGTCTCTGCCCGAAATGCAGGCCCGGTGCCGCGCGCAGCTCGCCGCGCTGCATCCCGCGGTGAAGCGTCTGCTGCATCCCCACGCTTACCCGGCGGGGCTGGAGCGCGGGCTTTGGGAGCGGAAGATGGAGCTGATCGAGGAATTCCGGGCCCGGCAGAACGCTTTATGAAATTTGAGAAACTTGAGAAGCTGGCAAAACCGGACCCGATTTCAGGCTGTCTGCTGGGCGGAGCGGCGGGTGATGCGCTGGGCCTCCCTGCGGAGGGCATGAGCCGTCAGCGCATCGCCCGGCGCTGGAAAGGCGTGTGGCGGCATCGGCTGGTTTTTGGCAAAGGAATGCTCAGTGACGACACGGAACATGCCGTGATGACCGCCTGCGCCCTGATGGCCGAGCCTGCGGACAGCGCCGCCTTTCAGCGGGATCTGGCGCGCCGGCTCCGGTGGTGGTTCGCGGCGCTGCCGGCGGCGGTGGGCATGGCCACCGCCAAATCCTGTCTGCGCCTGTGGCTGGGAATTTCCCCCGCCAAAGCCGGCGTGCGGTCGGCGGGAAACGGTCCGGCCATGCGCAGCCCCATCATTGGCGTGATGCTGCGGGAAAACGCGGAGCGGCGCCGGCAATATGCCATCGCGTCCTGCCGGCTGACCCACACCGATCCCCGCGCGGAGGAGGCCGCGCTGATGGTGGCGGAAGCCGCCGGCCTGGCCTGCCAGGGCGTTTCCAATGCGGAGGCGCTCGGTGTTCTCGGTGAAATGGTGGTCAGCGCGGAAATGAAGGAGCGGTTCGGCAAATTGCGGAAAGCACTGGCCGATCAGATCGAGGTGCCGGAATACGCCGCTTTGATCGGCTGCGGCGATGGAGTCAGCGGCTTTGCGCCAAACACCCTGGCGGTGGTTCTTTTCGCCTGGCTGCGGCATCGCGGGGACTTTGCCGCCGGTATGACCGGCGTGCTGAACTGCGGTGGCGACACCGATTCCACAGCGGCGGTTTATGGCGGCATCGCCGGGGCTGAATGCGGGGTGGAGGGGATTCCCGCGGACTGGCTCGGCGGCATCCGGGACTGGCCGCTCAATCCCGCTTTCATCCGGAATCTCAGCGCTGATCTGAACGCCGGGCAGGCCAGCCGCCGGGGCATTCCTTATCTCAAGCTGATTCTCCGGAATCTCTTTTTCCTTGGCGTGGTGCTTGTCCACGGCTTCCGCCGGCTGCTGCCGCCTTACTGAAATTCAATTTCAGATTTCAGATTCAAAATCACGAAGACAAAATGGATAACGAAAATCAAACCGGCATGAATCCGGATTTCCGAACGGCGATGCGGTTCGCGCCGTATGCGGAGGAGCGGGAAAAATGGCCGGTGAGCGGCCGGCACATCATGGCGCAATGGGACAGGGAAGCCGTGATTGTTTACCAGGCTTACCGTCCGGCCATTGCCCGGTATGCGGTTCAGCATCAGGTATTCGGCGGGGAGTTCAGCTACAACCGGATGAGCTGGATCAAACCGAATTTTCTGTGGATGATGTATCGCTCCGGCTGGGCGGCCAAGGAGGGGCAGGAGCATGTGCTCGCCATCCGGCTGGCGCGGGCGTTTTTTGAGAAACTGCTTCTCCAGTCCGTCGCCTCCAGCTTTGATGCCAGCCGGTTTTCCGATCATGACGAATGGAAGGCCGCCGTCGCCGGATCGGATGTCCGGCTTCAATGGGACCCGGATCACGGTCCTTCCGGCAATCCGCTGGAGCGGCGGGCGGTGCAGCTGGGTTTGAGAGGCGCGGCTTTGCAACGGTTTGGAAAAGAGGCGCTGGCGATTTATGACATCACGCCGTTCGTGGCCGCTGAGCGGGAGCATCTGAGGGAAGCTTCCGGGAAACTGACGGTGCCGGTCGAACGCGTTTATGTTCCGGACGATCCGCTGGCGGCGACAGCGGTGGGACTTGATGCTGATCCGTTTTACTCCTCAGCCTCATGAGTTCCATCATTTATCTGAATGGCGATGCCACGCGGCCACAGGCGTCCGGAGCGGCTATGATCGTGCATGTCTGCAATGATGTGGGCGGCTGGGGAGCCGGTTTTGTGCTGGCGGTCTCGAAGCGCTGGCCGGAGCCTGAACGCCGGTACCGGTCATGGAAGCGAAATCAAGGTCCGGCCCGCAATCCGGAGGATCCAACATTCGCGCTGGGTGAGGTTCAATTCGTTGAAGTTGAAGGAGACATCGTGGTCGCCAACCTTATCGGGCAGCATGGGACCAGGAGAGGGGCTGGTGGCACCCCGCCGATCCGTTATGATGCGGTGACGGAGGGGCTTCAAAAAGTTGCCGCCAGAGCCTCATCCCTCGGTGCCTCCATTCACATGCCCCGGATCGGTTGCGGTTTGGCGGGCGGGAGCTGGGATCAGATGGAGCCGATCATCCAGAAATGCCTGACGGAGCCGGGATTGAAGGTTTTTGTATATGATTTTTTGATCTGATAAAACATTGAAACAACTATGATCACTCTCAAAGCAATCCATGCAGACATAACAAAGCTGGATGTTGATGCCATCGTCAACGCGGCGAACTCCTCGCTGCTGGGCGGGGGCGGGGTGGATGGGGCGATTCACCGGGCGGCGGGGCGGGAGCTGGTGCATGAGTGCCGGCTGCTGGGCGGGTGCAGAACGGGGCAGGCGAAGATGACGAAGGGGTATGATCTGACGGCGCGGCATATCATTCACACGGTGGGGCCGGTATGGAACGGGGGCGGCCACCGGGAGGAGGAGCTGCTGGATGCCTGTTATGCGAATTCGCTGCGGCTGGCGGCGGAGGCGGGGCTGGAAAGCGTGGCTTTTCCCTGCATTTCGACGGGGATATTCGATTTTCCGGCGGAACGGGCGGCGGAGATTGCGGTGGCGGCGGCGCGGTGGTTTTCGGAAACTCCCTCGTCAGTCACCAGCGTCGTTTTCTGCTGCTACTCCGTGCCGGATCTCCGCCGTTATGAAACCCTTTTGAACACCAGTGCCGAATGAAACCCCCAACCACCACCCTTTACCGCCCGGTCGGGCCGCAGGAACTGGCGCTGATTGAGGCGGGAGACTGGGCGGGATTTCCGTCGAGGCTGCCGGATCAGCCGATTTTTTATCCGGTGATGAATGAGGAATACGCCATTCAGATCGCGCGGGACTGGAATGTGCCCGCTTCGGGATCGGGGTTCGTCACGCGGTTTGAGGTGGACTCGGAGTATCTTCAAAGTTCACGGAGGAATGCGTGGGCTCGCGGATGCACCGGGAACTGTGGGTTCCAGCGGAGGAACTGGAGGAATTTAACCGGCATATTGTCGGCCGCATTGAAGTGACACGGCGTTTCCCTGACTGAGCCAATGAAGCAACGAACCCAATGAAAACCCTTATCCTGATCGATATTCAGAACGATTTCCTTCCCGGCGGGGCTTTGGCGGTGCCGGAGGGGGACTTGATTGTGCCGGTGGTGAACGCGCTGATGCCGGAGTTTGATCTGGTGGTGGCCACTCAGGACTGGCATCCGGCGGATCACGGGAGTTTTGCGGCGAATCATCCGGGGCAGGCGGTGTATGGGCAGGGGGAGCTGAACGGCCTGCCGCAGACCTTCTGGCCGGTGCATTGTGTGCGGAACACCGGCGGGGCTTTATTCGCGCCGGGGCTGGAGACGCGGCGGATCGCGCGGGTTTTCCCCAAGGGGCTGAATGCGGAAATCGACAGCTACAGCGGGTTTTTCGACAACGGCCACCGGGCCTCGACGGGCATGGCCGAGTGGCTGCGCGAAGCCGGGGCCTCGGAGTTGTGGATCGCGGGTCTGGCGACGGATTACTGCGTGAAATTCACGGTGCTGGACGCACTGCGGGAAGGATTTCCCGTGAAGGTGGTGGCGGAAGCCTGCCGGGGCGTGGAGCTGACGGCAGGGGATTGCGCCCGGGCCTTTGAGGAAATGCGGGCGGCGGGGGCGGTGGTTTTGTGAGGTATCGGCCCGTCCTGAGGTTTTAAGATTCGGCCCCAGCGCCCGGGCGCTGGGAAACCGGTTGTCGCAAACAGAGGCGGGGACCTTTGGGCTTGGGCTTTCCTTCAGCGTGGTCAGATCCGGCGGAGGATGAGGCTGGCGAGGGCGCTGGCGAGGGCGAGGGCGTAGCACCAGGGGTCGAGGCTCCGGCGGGTGGTGACGGGGGTGAGGTTTTTGCGGATTTCGGCGGGGACGAAGGGGGGCAGGGCGGTGACGGCGGCGGGGGCTTCGCGGCCGAGGCGGTATTCGGCGGGGGCGGGGCGGGTCCAGGTGAGGACTTTGAGTTTGTCGCCGCCGGTGTCGCGGAGGCGGAGGGTCAGTTTTTCCTGGCCTTCGAGCGGGACTTCGGCGGTGTATTTGCCAAGGCCGGTTTCGCGGACGGTGACCGGAATTTCCCGGCCGGTGGCATCGACAGCCCGGGCGTCCCATTTCAAACCGGTGGAGGGCGTGCCGTCGGGTTCGCGGCGGCGGATATCGAGTTTCCATTCCTCCTGCGTGAAGGACTGGCGGACCTCCATGCCCTCGACGTCCGTCTTTTTCAGGATGGAGCGGAGGACCTGCGCCCAGAACTTGCCGCAGCCTTCCCAGGCGAGCCATTCACCACCCCATTTTTCCGTGAGGTCGGAGGTGAAACTGAGTCCCTGACCAAGTCCGAAACGGCCCACGGCCAGCAGCGGATCGCCGGTTTCCACGGCGAGGACCACCTGCGTGGCGGGCTTGGCCTCGGTCATGACGTAGCCGAGCGAGGCGGGCAGATCGGAGTCGGCATAACCGGCGAGCATGGGGTGTTCGGTGACAGTGATGGCCTGGTAAACGTCCTCTTTAATGGCGCTTTTGGTCGCCTGGATGGTTTCCTTGGTGAAAATCTGCGGGACGTTGGAGGGGTCGTTGGTCTGGTAATACCGGCCTTTGCCGATTTCGGCGATGCCCTGGAGCAGGTCGCCCACCGCGCCGTCGCCCATGCCCACGGTGGAGACGGTGACACCGCTGTCCACGAGCGCCTGGGTGAGCGCGCCGAAACCCCGGTCCTGGGTCTGGCCATCCGTGAGGCAGATCATGTGTTTGATTTTGGCGGTGGTGTTGTCGAGGATCTGCTTGCCCATCTCCATGGCTGGAAACAGGTCCGTGCCGCCGGCCTCCTGGATGGTGTCGATGGCGGCCTGGATGGCGTCGCGCTCGGAGGCGCGGCGCATGTCGCTGACGAGCTGGGGCGCGCCGTCGAAGGCGATGACGGCGACCTGGTCCTGAGGGCCGAGCAGTTCCACGCTGGCTTTGGCGGCCTGGCGGGCGAGGGCCATGGGCGCGCCCTGCATGGAGCCGCTTTTGTCGATGACGAGCACCATGGCGAGGGAGGGTTTTTCCTTCTCCTTCTCAAAGCGGCTGACGAGCGGCAGCACATCCTCCACCGGCGTTTTATAATAACCGCCAAGGCCAAAACTGTTTTCCGATCCCATCATCGCGAGGCCGCCGCCGAAGTCCTGCACGTAGCTTTTCAGAAGCTGCATCTGGCGCATGGGAATGGCGGTCGCGGGAACGTCCGCGAGCATGATGGCGTCGAAGGCCATGAGGCCGTCCATGGTGTCGGGGACGCCGTTTTCACCCCGCACATCGACGTCGAATTCCTGCTCCTGCAGGGCCCGGGCGGCGGCGCGCATTTCCTTCGGGGTGCGGTGAATGATCAGCACCCGGCTTTTGCCCTTCACCTCGACGGTGGCGGCGGCCTGATTGTTCAGGGGAAAATGGTCCCTGTCCGGGATCAGCTCGGCGGTCCAGAGACTGCTGCCGGGAGTGTTCATCGGGACGTCGAAGACGGCCTCGTTGGCGCTGCCGGGCGTGAGGACGACGGGTTTTTCCTGGACGCTGACGCCCTGGTTCAGAATGCGGAGCCTGCCGCCCTGGGCGAGGTTGGAGGCCATGCGGACTTTGATCCTGACAATCTCCCCGGCGAAGGCGTTGGGCGTGTTGGGCTCGACGCTGACGACCGAGGCCTCAGGATCGGAGAGGCCGGAAAGCGGTTTCCATTCCACCTCGACCTGCTCGCGTTTCAGAGTTTCCAGGGCGGCGGCGACATCGCCCTGGGTTTCCTGGCCGTCGGAAAGCAGCACCAGGCGGCGGCTTTTCCCGGCGGGGAAGGCAAGGCGGGTGCTGAGCAGGGCCTCCGCCAGCCGCGAGGCGGAGCGGAACTGGTCGTCGGGCACGCCCTTTTGCCAGGATTCGATGGTTTTGGCCAGATCCGGCGCGGGCTGAAGGCGCACGCCTTTGGCCATGGCGAAGACGGAGTGGGAATCGTTCGGTTTCAGCTCCCTCACCGCCGCCCCGACCTCGGTGACGGCCTCCTGCGAGGCTTTGAGATCGACGGACTGGCTGACGTCCACGAGGAAAACGACATGCAGGTCGTCCGCCTCCCGCATCCAGCCCGGGCGGCACAGGGCCAGCACCAGAAAAATCACCGCCAGCGCCCGCATGGCGAGGGAGGCGAGCATTTTGCCCTTCGGCCGGTCCACCAGCGAATAACGCCAGGCAAGGACCAGGACCAGCAGTCCCAGCAGCCACCACAATGGTTGTAGATAGGTCAAATGCATGAAGTGAATCCCGCGGCTTCCGCGCCACTCCATGCCAGTCATCCCCGGTGCTGTCCACTGACAATCCGGGGATTCGGGCGGGGCAAAACGGGGCTCCCGTCAGCGCCGGAATCCTGCGGGAAATGGGCGGGACACGGGTTTCCGGGAATTGTTCTCTTGCATCGGAGGAGCGGATTTCTAAGTCTCGTTCCGCCGCCGGGGACGGACAATGGTCCGCCGGGCGGTTCCCGTTCTGTCCGGCATCCCGCCCCGTCACGGCCGGCAGCCATCCATCCATCCACTCACTTACTCCATCACTCATTCAAAACCATGCTCACGCTCAAGCCCGCCGAATCCTGTGTTTACGACTGCGTCTCCCTCGGGGAAATCATGCTGCGGCTGGATCCGGGCGAGGGCCGCGTGCGGGTGGCGAGGGAATTCAAAGTCTGGGAGGGCGGCGGGGAATACAATGTGGCGCGCGGGCTGCGGAAATGCTTCGGCCTGCGGACCGCCGTGGTCACCGCCTTTGCGGACAATGATGTCGGCCGGCTGGTGGAGGACTTTATCATGCAGGGCGGGGTGGATGTGGACTGGATCAAGTGGGTGCCCTACGACGGCATCGGGCGGAATGTCCGGGTGGGTCTCAATTTCACGGAGCGCGGCTTCGGCATCCGGGGCGCGAAAGGCATCCCCGACCGCGGCAACACCGCCGCCAGCCAGCTGAAGCCCGGGGACATCGACTGGGAGGATCTTTTCGGCAACAAGGGCGTGCGCTGGTTCCACACCGGCGGGATTTTCGCGGCGCTGAGCGACACGACGCCGGAGGTGGTCATTGAAGCCGTGGAGTGCGCGCGCAAGCACGGCACCATTGTCAGTTACGATCTGAACTACCGCCCCAGCCTCTGGAAAAGCATCGGCGGCAAGGCCCGCGCCCAGGAGGTGAACCGCCGCATCGCCAGAAGCGTGGACGTCATGATCGGCAATGAGGAGGATTTCACCGCCAGTCTGGGCATGGAGGTGGAGGGCGTGGACGAGCATATCAGCCACATCGAGCTGGACAGCTTCAAAGCCATGATCGAGCGAGCGGTGAGGGAGTTTCCCAATTTCAAAGTCGCCGCCACCACCCTGCGCACCGTGGAGTCCGCCACCATCAACGACTGGGGCGCGATCTGCTGGCACGATGGCCAGTTCCACTCCGCGCCGGACCGGAAGCGTCTGGAGATCATGGACCGCGTGGGCGGCGGCGACAGCTTCGCCAGCGGCCTGGTTTACGGTTTCCTCAAATTCAACGACGCCGCCAAAGCGGTGCAATACGGCGCGGCCCACGGAGCGCTGGCCATGACCACCCCCGGCGACACCAGCATGGCCACCCTCGCGGAGGTCGAGAAGGAGGTCGGCGGCGGCAGCAAACGGGTGGAGCGTTAGGCTCCACCGTGAAACACCGTCTCAACGGACGGAATCAGCAAAGGAGGATGGGATCACGGAATCCTGCCGGGCGTGGCGTGCCCGGGTATCAGAAGGTCATGACGAGTAAACCTTTCCCGCGCTCAGCGGCCTTGCTCAAACTCAATCCAAACAGCTCCAAAAATTCGAAATACTGAACCGGACTTTCAAAAAATTCATCCTCTCCAAGGCTGGCGCCCTCCTCCAGAAGTGCGGCCAATCGGGGTTTGTCGATGGCCGCCAGAGCCTTGCAGGCTTCCCTCAGATGCTCAGGGGAAAGGGCTCCCGTGATTTGCTCCGACTCATCCTGAGGAATATCCATCATCATTGCGGGGCTCAGGGTCTCGGGATCCCAAATAACCCCAAGCTGCACAAGAACGGGAAATTCCCTGATAAATTTCCCGTGAATTTCGGGATCCAGACCATCGGTGAAATTGAAAAGCATGTCCCACTCGTTCAGATAACCTTCCAAATACTCATGCATTTCAAGGCTTTTCAGCCATGGCTGCTCTTCTGCCTCCGCCCTGTCTATAAACGAAAGATCCTCAGGCCCGCGGTAATTTTCCGTAAGCACATTCCAATCAACTTCATACCAAAGAATATCGATTCCCATATGGTTTGAGGATTGTGTTTGCTGAAAAAACCGCAACGGTTTTTATTCCCCCTGCAAGGGCGCGGAAATCAAAAGCCTGAATCCGAATTTGTTAATTCGGCTGCGGCCGCTGCGGAGCCATACTATTTCCTTGGAAACGGGATTATGCCTGGCCGCCTCCATTGCCTTTGCCCTCATCCGAAGCAGGATGGCGCTGAGCTTCCGGCGGGTCCGTGGAATTCCCGGCGGCGGGGGGAGCCGCATTGAGGAACCGCTGATACAGGAATGAGGCCACGAGGGCCGTGAGGGCCACGGCGATGAAGGCGCCGATGCGGTGAACCGTGCCCAGCTGCGCAAGATCGTGCAGGAACAGCTTCAGCAGCGTCACCACCAGCAGGCCCACGCCCGCATAACGCGCGGCGGACTGCCGCCAGCGGAATCCGATGATCATCAGGCCCAGCGCGAAGAGTCCCCAAGCGATGCTGGTGACCATGTCCCGGGCGAAATTGCCGTGGAATCTGAAGGTGATGAAGCGGTGGCCCGGCGGCGTGAACCAGTCGGCGATCTCCACATTCACCAGCATGAACAGGAGAATGCCGCCGAACGCGCAGAGGGCGGCCCGCACGGGAATTTCCCGCCAGCGGTGATGCGGCGGGACCAGCAGCCAGGCGCCGGCGAACTGCGCGGCGGCGGTGAGGCCGTAGCCGTAGAGATGCCAGTTGAGGAGCGGGCGGCCGGTGATTTCGTGGTATTGGAAAATGAGAGGATTGAGGCCCATGCGGACGAAGGAGACCGTCAGCAGCGCCAGGCCCGTGAGCTTCAGCCCCGGATGCGGCACCCGGCGGAAAAGCCAGCAGAGCGCCGCGCCCTCCAGCGCCCAGCCGAGGGTGATCCATTCCCGGCGGAAGTGGATGGGCACCGCGAGGGTGATGAAAAACAGGGCCACTCCGCCGAACCACGCCAGCTGGGGAATCCGCGCGGTTCCCGGCAGCGTCAGACCCCGGTGCGCGGCGGCCAGTCCCAGCAGCGGCGGCAGGCTGAACGCCAGGGGCAGCAGGCCGTTCACCGCCTCCGGCCACGCGCGGCGCATCAGGGCATACACCAGCAGGAAATGACCGATGCCGGAAACGGCGGAGACCGCCCACGGAAGCACCCGGCCCTCCAGTTGCCGCCGGACGGCGAATGGCCACGCGGCAAAGAAAAGGTGCAGTCCCAGATACCACGCCAGCGGCACCGCGGGGGCGGCACGGTCGAAGGAATGAAGATGCCACAACGCCTCCACGGCCACCACGCAGTTCAGGGCGACCACGGCCAGCGGCTCCCGCGATTTCCGCCGCGACAGCCACAGCAGCGCGGAGGCCAGCAGCAGAGCCACCGCGAAAACCGGCGTGGGATCCGGCAGTTCCATATTCCCCACCGCCACCATCAGCAGCAGAAACGGCATCCCGGCGGACAGCGCAGGCAGCCAGCGGGCCAGTTCCTTTTCCCGGGGCTCCGCCTGTTTGCCCGCCCACAGCGTGGCCGCGAGAAACGTCAGGCTGAAGACTGTCAGGGTGGGCAGAAAAACGGCCATACTGGCCGGACCGGAGGGCAGGTTGCTCAGCCAGATGAGCGCGTTCAGCAGCGTCACCGCCCCCGCTCCCAGCACCGGCAGCATCCGCCGGCAGCGGGCGGCGAGGACCACCGCCAGCAGGTTCACGCCGAGGATGAACGGCCACACCATGAACGGCACCGGAGCCAGCCTCACCACCGGCACCAGGGTGAGCAGCTGGATGGCGGCGGGAATCCACGGCATGACGGGCCGGAATTCCGGACCGCCGCCCTGCCAGCGTTCACAGGCCAGCAGGAATCCGATCTGCCCCAGCCCGAGGATCAGGTAAGCCGCCAGAGCCCAGGGCAGCAGCGCCGGAGTCAGACTGTGCGCGGTCCACAGCAGCAGGTGGATGAAGGTTGCGACGCCAAAAACCGCCACCGCCTTCCGCAGGGCGGGACGCGCCCAGGCCACGGCCATCACCAGCGCCTGAATCAGGAAAACAAACCCCAGCAGCAGGCCGGGACGGTCTGCAATGCTGGGATGTCCGAGGAACGCGAAAGCATGGACCATGGCACCGCCCAGCAGCAGGAGCGCGGATCCTCCGGCGTAATGCCGGGATTCGTCCGCAGCGTCCTTTTTCCGCCCCAGGGCGGCGGTGAAGAGGGCCGGGAACACCAGAAACACGGCGGCCACCGTCCAGGTTTTCAGGCCATGGGCGTAGTGCTCCTCCTCAAAAAACTCCCCGACCCAGCCGAACTGGGTGATCAGCGTGCCGAGGGCCGCGAAAGCGGCGAGGAAAGGCCAGCGGCAGCGGCGGGCCACCGCCAGCAGGCCGATGTCCAGCAGGGCGGTGCTCGTGAAAAGGGCCAGCGGATTGTCCTGGCCGGTGGAGCACAGCACCGGAGCCAGGAATCCGCCCAGCATTCCCAGAAACGCCACCTCCAGGGCTTTCAGCCGCACCGCCAGCAGGAAGGACACCGCCGTGATCAGGGCCATCAGCAGGAATGTCGGCACCGCGCTGAAGAACGGGAATTTATAAAGCGCGTGGGCCGCGAAAGTGACGCCGTAAAGCACCAGCATCCCCGTGGCGCAGAGCGTGCGCGACATCACGGCGTAGGTCCCTTTCCGGTGCAGCCACAGACCGCCGGTGGTGAGCGCCAGGCCGGTCAGGAAACCCATGGCGGTGCGCACGGCGGGCGGGATCAGATTCTGATCGAACGCGTACTTCACAAAAAACACCACCCCCAGAAACAGCGCCAGACCGCCCACCCAGGCGAACATTCTCACGCCCAGGAACTGCTCCAGGTTCAGCGGCCTGAAGCAGGTGAAATCCGTGGCTTCCGTCTCCGTTTCCGTCCCGGAATCCGAATCCCGCTCCGCCAAGCCGCGGGAGGAGTCGAAACCGAAGGCAAACAGCGGAACCTCCGGAGCCTGATGATGCGCCGGCGGGGGATCGCCCATCGGCTTCAGCGGTGGCGCCGGCGCCACCGGCACCGGGGCCGGGACCACCACTGCCGGGCGCGCGGGTGATCCGGCAACGGAGGCCGGCATTTCCGGTTCCTTGTTTTCCCGCCCGGGAGGCAGGGGGCCGCGCTGTGGCCACTGCCGGAAAGCGTTCCATTCCCCGCGCAGGACCTCAATCTCCCGCAAAGCCCGCCCGCTGCGCGCCATCGCCACCAGGGGAAAAACAAAAACAAAACAAATGATCAGAAAAGCGACAAAAACGAGGGCCTCCATAAAATTGCGGCGGCCGGGGATGGACAGGTCCGGCGCGGCGCAGCCTCAGCGCGGTCAGGGACAGCGGCGAATGGCTTTTCACTGCGTGGCCATTGAGAATTTCAATGATGCCAACTCTCCCGCCGCCGGATCTGATGGGCGGACCGCACCCCGCCGCTCATGCTTTGTCGGGGAAAATGATGGTGATGAATGCGGAAACCCCGCCTCACAGGGACATGAGGCGGGGTCCGGGTGCCGGACAGGGGCCATCCCTTCCGGATTTTCGGAAATGCTGCTTATTTATAAAGCCGGTAGAAGGTGCGCGGGGCGGCGGGGGTGATCTGCAGAGTCATGCTGTCGCCGGAAACGCCGGCTCCCGGAAGATCCGTCCAGCTGGTGGCGGTGAGGGTGGTGGAGGACTGGAGTTTCCAGTCCGTGGCGGTGGCCGGCCAGGAGAGGAGCACTTTGCCTCCCTGCTGGACGACGCTCAGCGTCGGCAGACCGTCGGTGACCGGCATGGCGTAAATGGCGAAGTTGTCGATGCCGAAGAACCAGCTCTCGGTGCCGGCCTGGGCGAAGCGGAAGCGGACTTTGGGCTGGTTGTCGGCTTTGGGAATGCGGTGGAACTCAACGCGTTTGGATTCCAGCGCATCATCATTCAGGCGGCCGCTGATGTAGGGCGCGAGCGTGGGCCAGGTGGCGGGCGCGGTGCCGATGAAGGCCCCGTAGAAGCCGCCAAGCGTTTCCCCGGTGACGGGATCGGGATAAGTGGCGATGTCGGTGCGGGTGGTGGTCAGCGTGAGTTCCGGATCTGTTTTGCCGGTGCCGTCCTTCACAATATCCTCGGCATCGATCATGTAGAGAACCGGCAGCCAGGTGGCTCCCTGGTCGATGGAGTATTCCACCGCGCCGATGTTGTCCTGGTTCTGCTCGTAGATGCTGTTGAAGAAGAGGTGGAGATTGCTCTTTCCGGTGAGGTCGAAGTCGGGGGTGAACAGATACTGCACCTGGCTGCCGTCGCGCTGATCGGATTCCGCGTAGAAGAAGTTTCCGGAAACCAGTGTGGGGACGATCACCTTGTTGATGAACTGCTGCGGAAGACTCAGCCGGTCCTCCGCGTCCCAGCCATCAAGGGCTCCGACGGCATTCACCCGGTCCCTGGAGATCACCACCCAGCCGAGGTAGGCGTCGGATTCGGGATTATTGAGATCCCACTCTATCCCCGGATTGGTTGAATGCTGCTCCACGGTCCAGCCGTGGTAGGTCCAGGTGGTGGCGGGCATCTCCACCGGCGGCGTGGTCTGTTCGGCCCAGGTGTCGAAATTCTCCGAGATCACCGGAGCCACGGGGATGGTGAGATTCGGGTAGTCGGTGACCGTGAAGTTGTATTGGGCCGTGGTCACATTCGGCGTGGCGGCGGAGTCGGCGTATTCGAGTTTAATGGTGTGGACCGAGAGGTTGTTCAGCAGTTCGGGCACGGTGTGGGTCACGGTTGTTTTTCCGGCGGCCTTCGCGACCGTCGGCACCAGCCGCACGCCGTCGAGCGAAAGCCGGATGCTGCCCGGGTTGACGACGGCGGCGCCGTTGTCCACGAGGCGGAAGGTCAGGGTCGGCTTGGGAGGCACCCCAGTGGCGTTGGGCGGCGGCGCGGCCACATCGGCGTAAATGCCGGAGGAGGTCCCGGTCAGTTTCTGATACGCTTTGACGGCGGCGGGATCATTGGCGTCATTGATCAGAATGCGGGCGGCCGGCTCCGCTGGATTGCCCAGGAACCAGGAGACGCTGGCGTCGGATCCGCCCTCGTAATAAACCAGTCGGAATCCGTAGAGACCGGCGGCGGAAATGGTGAAATCAAAGGTCGAGTCCCCGGCGCCCCGGCCGCCGTCGTAGAAGCCCAGGGTGAGCGACTCCAGCTGATTCCGGGGATTGGGAGCGGTGGTCACCCGGAAACCGTCGTCACTGTTCACCACCATGGTGTAGGTGCCGGGATCAAGTTTCAGATAAGTGACGGCCTCGACCGAGAAATTGTCCGTGTTGCCCGTGGTGCCCGGGATGCCGGGAAACCCCAGGCCGGAAGGGGAGCCTCCCGTCTGATTGTAATCCACGACCAGGGACTCGGAGTAATAACCGTCCGTTCCGAAGAGGCCGAGGTCGGCGATATTTTCGAAAAGCTGGCCGGTCGCCGCGCTGACCAGGAGGCCGGCCAGCTGGGACTCCGCGCGGATCAGCGTGGTGTCGAGGGTGGGGACCGATTCCGCCTGGACCGTTTTGATGATGAAACCCGGCGCGGCGGTGTCGGCCTGGCTCACGGGGTGCGCGAAACCGGCCGGGATGACGGTCTGGGCGGTCACGTATGCGGGGAGCGCCAGAAACAGCAAAAGACAGGGAAGAGCCTGATTTTTAAGTGATGGGTTTAAATTCATATTTTGTTTCTGTGGTGGTGACGCCGCGCGGGAGTCCGGCGGAAAAAGGATCCCTGGAGCAACGGGGGCAGGAAAGGGGCACAGGCGGACAGCGGCGGAATATCCTGAAGTCCGGTGTTCACGGGAAAGATCATCCTGTCCATGGGCTCGCCCATCGGCTCCGCGGAGTGCGGATACCGTGGAGATGCCGGACATTAATGGAGTCCTGGGGATGAACGAGAAAATTAATGTGTCAAAAAAGCTTAACGTAGGAGCATTTCCGCCAGCCGATGACTTATTATAGTGATTTTATGCGGCTGGACGTTGCCGGGTGACGGCGGCCGCGCGGCGGCGGAATGGACGGAAGGGGCGTGAAGGACGGGAATGACTCGGGTGGAGGGAACGAATCCGCCGCCCGCCGTCCATCCGGGGCCATGCCCGGCCGGCGCTGATTTCAAGGGGCCGTGCCCATCCCTTGCGTGGTGGAGGAGGGCGTGAAATAGGGTTCTTCCTTCCCATTACCCCCACTTGATCCAGCCGCTCCGTCCCTTATTTCCCCGTCTGATTCAACTGTTCCGCCAATTATCCGAGCGTTTCCATGAATCCGCGCCCTCGCGGGCGGACTGGAACCGGGCGGTGCGCTGCACGGTGGCGTTCATGGGGCCGATGCTCCTGGCGCATTCGGGAGCGGGGCATTTTGATCCGGTTTTCGCCTGTCTGGCGGCGCAGTCGGTGGCGCTGGTGGATGTGCGGGGGGCGTATTCGCTGCGGCTGGCGCTGATGCTCAGCATCGCGGTGATCCTCACGGGCTCCACGCTTCTGGGAATGCTGGGGGCGGGAAGCCTGGCTCTGGCTCTTGCGGGGGCGGCGCTGATCACGGCGGCGGGCGGGGTGTGGCGCCACCTGAGCAGTGATTACGGTCCGGGACTCGCGGTTTCGAGCGGGATGATGTTTTTCATCTCCGCCGGGCATCCGGTGACGCCGGGGCATCATCCGGTGCTGGTGACGCTGGCGGGAGCGCTTTTCGGGGTGCTGCTGCAGGTGTCGCACTGGCCTTTCCGTCCGCAGCACCCCCTGCGGCTGGCGGTGGCGGAAAGCTGGTGCGCGCTGGCGGAGCTGCTGGCGGCTCTGGCTCCGGACACGGTTCAGCGGTCGCGCGCCATTTCCGACAAGGAGGTCGCGCTGCGCACGGCTTTAAACCAGACCGTGGCCTCCCTGACCGGAGCCGGCCGTCACGCCACGCGGGTGCTGCCGCAGCTGGAGGCTCTGAATCTGGCCGCGGCGCGGCTGGGAATGCGGGCTCTGGTCTTTAATACGGCGCTGGAGCCGATCCGGGAAACACGGGGCTACAAACAGCTGGAGCCCGGCTTTGTCCCCGCGCTGCAGTCGCTGACGCAGACGGCGCGCGCCCTGGCCCTGGCGGTGGTTTCCCGGCAGCCGGAGCATCTGGCGGCGGTGCAGGTGCGCGCGGGACGGCTTCAGAATCTGCTCACGGTGCTCGAAAGCCAGATCTCCGCGCAGCTGGAGGACCGCGCCGCCGCCGCGCAGCTGACGGAGATCCTGCGGAGCATCGGCTCGCTGATGCCGGGCCTGGTGGAGACCCTGCGCGCCGCCACGGACCGCGCGGGCGAGCGTTCCGCCTTTTCCCTGGAACTGCGGGATGCCGGAACCCTGACCCTGCGGCCGCTGGGCGCGGTGCTGAACCTCAGCCGCCGCATCGAGCCCGCGCTGGTGCACCACACCGTGCGGACCCTGCTGCTGGTGCTGGCGGGGATGACGGTTTTCAAACTGAGCGGGCTGCCCCACGGCTACTGGCTGCCGTTCACCATGGTGGTGGTGCTGCAGCCGGACTTCGGGGCCACGCGCCAGAAGGCGGCGGAGCGCATGGTGGGCACACTGATCGGCGGCGCTCTCGCGAGCAGCCTGCTGTGGATTCATCCGCCGCTGGGGGTGACGTTTCTGGGCATTGCCGTGAGCATCGCGTTCTTCGGATTTTTTGTGAAACGGCAGTACGGCATCGCCGTGATCTTCATCACCATCATGGTGGTGCTGCTGACGGAGGCCCAGCAGCCGGTGACCCTCGGTTTCACGCTGGAGCGCATGGGCTGCACGCTGGCGGGCGGGCTGCTGGCGCTGCTGGCGGCTTATCTGTTCTGGCCGGTGTGGGAGCGCGGGCGCTTTGCGGGCATCATGGGGCAGGCGCTGCACGCCAACACGGCCTACCTGCGGAAAATCATGGCGCGCCTGACCACGGGCGGACTCTATGATGAGACGACGATCCAGGCCAAACGCAGCGCCGAATCCGCCAACATCGGCGTTTTCACCTCCCTGCGGCGGCTGGCGGCGGATCCGAAAAACCAGCGCGGCGATCTCGAAAGCTCGGCCGCCCTGGCGAATGGCAACCAGCGCATCACCCGCGCTTTGACCGTCATCGCGCTGCATCTGAACGAGGATCCCACGCGGCATCCGGAGGTGCTGGAGGAATTCACGCAGCTGGCCACCCACGCGTTTCATCTGCTGGCCGAGTTCCAGTCCGGAGGCGTCACGCCGCATGACGCGCGGACCACGCTGACGGGGCTGGAAACCTTCCGTCTTCCCCCGCTCGACGAGGCCCGGCGGAATCCCACGCGGTTCCGGGAGCCGTGGACCTTTCCCCAGCTCAGCCGCATCATCGCGGAGCTGGGGGCCATGATTCTGGCCTCCGACGCCATTCTCCGGAAATCAGTGCCGGAGCCGACGGCGGAGAAATTGCCCGCGGAACCGGTTATTTGAGTTCCGGCTCCGGCCTCCATCTTTCAAATTTCTCCATTCTTCAGGGAAATGGTATCACCCCCCGGAGCGGCGCGCCCAGCGCAGTTTGGCGGAGGTGGAGCGGGGATTGTTATGCTGCTCCTCCGGACCGGCGCGGATGACCTGGCCGGAGACCTCGCTGTAGGTGCCGTCCTTCAGACCGGCGGCGAAGGCGCGCTTCACGCGGCGGTCCTCGCCGGAGTGGAAGGTCAGGATGGCGGCGCGTCCCCCGGGCAGCAGGATCCCCGGCAACTGGCGGAGC
The DNA here is from genome assembly GCA_040386695.1 of Verrucomicrobiota bacterium. Lineage (GTDB taxonomy): Bacteria > Verrucomicrobiota > Verrucomicrobiia > Verrucomicrobiales > V1-33 > CAIZWU01. Next base: position 29,322 of record JAZKFB010000051.1, on the reverse strand, counting down.
AGGGTGTCGAGGGCGGAGAACTCATCGTTCACGGCGATGCGCAGGGCCTGGAAGACGCGGCGGATGGTGAGTTCCGCCTCGTCCTCATCCGGCGTCAGGGCGCGCAGGGCGGCGCTGAGGCTGCGGGTGGTGGGGAAGAGTTTTCCGGCGAGTTTTCCGGCCAGGAAAGCGGCGCGGGGCTCGTCGGCGTGATCCTCCAGCCAGACGGCGAGTTTGTCAGGACGGACGGAGGCCAGCATGGCGGAGGCGGGCGCGCCGCGTTCGGGATTCAGCCGCATGTCGAGCGGTCCGTCGGTTTTGAAGCTGAACCCGCGCGCCGGATTGTCGATCTGCATGGAGGACAGACCGAGATCCGCCAGCAGCGCGTCCACACCCGGCGTCTCCAGGCCGGCCAGCACTTTGGGAAGTCCGGCGAAGTTGCCGCGGTGGACGCTCAGGGTGTCCGGGCGGAATCCCAGCGCCCGCAGCCGGGCCTCCGTGCGGGGCAGCTCGAAGGGATCGACATCCAGCGCCAGCAGATGCCCGCCCGGCTGCACCGCGCGCAGCAGAGCCGCCGCATGGCCGCCGTAGCCGAGCGTGCAGTCCGCCACCGTGTCGCCGGGCTGGAGATTCAGAACCTCCATGATTTCCGGCAGCAGGATAGGCACATGCGTGCCCGCCGGAGTCTTGCCGGAAGCCATCACTTTGGCCAGGGTTTCATCGTCGCCCCAGTGCTCCTTGTATTTATCCTCAAACCGACGCGGGTTTTTCCCGGAATAACGCTTCCGGCGCGGCGGGCGCGGGGTTTCATCGGCGGGCGGCTGATCCATGGTGCTGCTGGCTTGAGGTCGTGCGGGATTGATTCCGGGGAAGTTCCGGCCAGGCCGGAGTGGAAGCGGAAACGATCACCGGGCGGCCAGCGCGGCAATGGAGGAATCAGGGAGTTGCGGGCACTTGCCGAACGGCGTTAAAGCCCGGGAGCGATCGTGGCTTCAATGCCAGGTCAGACGCCTTGGCGGCATATCACATCAATCATCCGGCTCGTTCGGAGCCATTCGGAAAAGTGCTTCATTCAACCGTCCAGCCTTCCGGAATACGGTCATCGTCGGCGGACCTTGGCCGTCTCCCGCAAGGATGGCCGCGCTCTATTCCGTTTTCTGGCGGAGGCGCAGGAAATGGTGGCCGGGGCTGGCGGCGGGAGTGATGAGGGCGAAGTTGGCGGTGATGCCGGTGACCGCTTTCCAGTCCTTGAGATCCGGGGAGGATTCCAGAATCCATTCCCGGTCCGCCAGGTCCCAGGCGTAAAGCACCCGGCCATCGGTTCCGCGTCCGAAGGTGATGCGCGGCTCGGCGGGGGAGGTCATGGGAAGCTGAATGGGGATTCCTCCGGTTTCCGGTCCGCCCAAAGCCTCCATTTCCGTCTGGGTCAGGGCAGCGGAGCGGATCTGAATGCTGTTGACCCACCAGGCGCGGCGCTCGTCCTGATCGCCGTCGCCGAAGAGAACGGCAGTGGGTTTCAGGGCCCGGCGCGCGTTGTCCAGACCCTGATTCGCCGTCCAGTTATCCTGGAAAACGCCATCCACCACCTTCACCACCACCGGCGGAGTGGCCGCCATGTTATAGGAGGCGGCCACCCGGTGCCAGGCACCGGCGGTGAACTGGCCGGTGCCGTTGTAGCCATTGCCGCCCTGGCCGAAATTATTGCCCTGCCAGAAAAGATCACCGTCCGTGGTGTTGTCCGGGGTATCGATCTGCAGCATGGACGCCGCTCCGGCTCCGCTGGAGGCCACCATGACATCCATGATCAGCGTGTATTGGTTCACGAGGGTGCCGCCGCCATTGGGGGCAATGCGGTGGGTCATGGTGTAACCGATTTCCTTCAGCAGATCGCCGGGCACCGCCATGACCCTGGCGGGAACATCCCCCATTTCCGTCACCCCCAGGTCCGTGGTGCTGCCGAAGAGAGTGCTGGTTTTGGTCAGGCCTTCCGCGCCATCCAGATACTGCAGCGGACTGCCAACCGTGGCCGCGAGATCCCCGCGGTCAAAATCCCACTGCCCGGTGACGTTGCTGACCGGCAGAGCGACCGGAATGCCCGAGGATTGCGGGCCACCCAGCAGGGCCAGTTCGGCATCCCCCAGGCGTCCGGGACGGACCTGGATGCTGTTGAGATACATGGCGCGGCGCTCGTCCTGATCGCCATCGCCGAAAAGCACGGCGGTGGGCTGCATGGCGCGGCGCGGGTTGTCCAGACTCTGGTTCGCGGTCCAGTCATCCTGTTTGATCCCGTCCACATATTTCACGGCCACCGGAGGCACGGCGGCCATGTCGTAGGCGATGGCCACCCGGTGCCAGGCGCCGGCGGTGAACTGGCCGGTGCCGTTGTAGCCGTTTCCACCCTGGCCGAAATTATTGCCCTGCCAGAAAAGATCGCCGTCATCCGTGTTCAGCAGAGAACTGGTCTGCAGTAACGAAGCCGCGCCGGCACCGCTGCTTTCGACGTAAATATCCATCACCAGGGTGTATTGATTCACGAGAGTTCCGCCGCCGTTGGGGGCAATGCGGTGCGTCATGAGGTAACCAATCGCCCGGTCCAGCTCACCCGGCACCTTCATCACGCGGGAGGGCGCGAGTTCCGTGCCGCCCGGAAGCTCGGCCACTCCGAGATCGGCGGGCGTCCCATAGACCGTCCCGTTTTTCGTGGTTCCTTCCGCGCCATCCAGATACTGCAGCGGCGCGCCGATGGTGGCATCGAGGGTTCCGCGCTCGAAATCCCACTGCCCGGCCACATCCGCTCCGGCGGTGGGGATTTCTTTGGGCAATCCGCAGGCTTCCGGCCCTCCGAGGATCACCATCTGGGCGTCCGTCAGTTTGCCGGCGCGGACCTGGATGCTGTTGAGGTACATCGTGCGGCGTTCGTCCTGGTCGCCGTCGCCGAAAAGAATCGCGGAGGACTGCATGGCGCGGCGCGGATTATCCAGACCCTGATTCGCGATCCAGTCGTCCTGCTTGATTCCGTCCACATATTTCGTCACCACCGGCGGAATGGCGGCCATGTCGTAGGCGGCGGTCACCCGGTGCCAGGTTCCGGCGGTGAACTGCCCGGTTCCGTTGTAGCCATTGCCGCCCTGTCCGAAATTGTTGCCCTGCCAGAAAAGATCCCCGTCATCGGTGTTGGTCAGCGAGCTGGTCTGCAGCAGCGAGGCCGCGCCGGCCCCCGAGGCCTCCACCAGCACGTCCATGGTCAGGGTGTATTGATTGACCAGAGTCCCCCCGCCATTCGGGGACACGCCGTGACGCATCACATAACCAATCGCCCGGTTCAGATCCCCGGGGACGCGCATCACCAGCGCGGGCTGATCCGCGATGTCGGGGATTTGAAAATCCCGCGTGGTGCCAAATTCCGTCCCCGCCGCCGCCGTGGCCGAGAAATACTCCAGAGGCGCACCGGTGGTCGCCCGCAGATCGCCCTGATCGAAATCCCACTGGCCGGTCACCAAAGCCCCTCCCGCCGCCGCCGCCGTGATGCTGAACTTCCATTGGTTGGTGTAAATCTGCCCGCCACTGTCCCGGAACTCCAAGGAGGCCACATTCTGCACGATGGCGCGCGAGGCGCTGGGATTGAAACTCACCAGCACATTCTTCCCCTGCCGGGTGATGACCGGTGTGACCACGGCGCCATTCAGGGTCAGTTTCACGGAGGCATCCACCACCGTCGCCGTCCCGTCACGGATCACGGCTTTGACAGGATCCGCGGCGGGAACCCCCGAGGATTCCGGCAAAGGCGAAACCTCCGCCGCGTAGGGCCCGGTGGAGCGCGGGGCGTTGGCGGCGCTGCGGTAAGCGATGGCGGCGGCGGTGTCCCCATTCAACAGCACCCGCTCCTCGGCGGGTCCTTCCGGATCGCGCACCAGATACCATTCCAGCATCGACTTGCCGCCCTGCTGCCAATATAGCAGACGCACGGGATACACTCCGGCCACCGGAACCGTCAGGGTGAATTCCGTCTGGTTGCCGGTGTTCAATTGCGTCTCACTCGGGAATCCGCCGACATTCCGCGAGGTCTCCGCGATCTGGGCCGCGAAAAAACTGCGGGGATTCTCGCCCACAAACAGGCGCCAGCCGTCATCATCCAGGGCATCCGTGCGGGCCACTCCGGAGCTGACTCCCAGCCGGATGGTGCCGGCGGGCAGTTTCAGATAAGTGACCGCCTCCGAGGCGAAAAGCGTGCTCTGTCCGAATTCCTGAAGACCGGGAAACAGCACGTCCGCATCCTGAAAATACCCCGTGAAACTGGCGAGGTCGCCGGTCAGATCGAGTTTTTCCAGATAAGTCACGCCCCCGGTCTCCAAACCCTCGACCGCGATATTCTCAACAGCCGTCCCCTCGGCGTCCTTCAGGGTGCCCGCCATTTGCCGGACGGCCCGCAGGTAGGTGTTGTCGATGAGGGAGCCTTCAGGCGCCTGGGCCGTGCGGACGATAAACCCCGGCTGACTGGCGGCCGCCACCGGCAGAGCGACGGAGGCGGGAAGGGCCGTCTGGGCATAAAGCTCCGGACAACAGGCCAGCGGGACGGCGGCGGCGATTAAAAACGGATGTTTATTCATACTTTTAAATTGATCCGAAGCTTAATGCGTTTTTATAATTTAAGCACGATCCACGCCATCATTATTTTTATCCAAATCGCAATATTATCATTTTCAGGAGGTTGTGCGTGATTTCCCGTGATCATGAAGCTCCGGCTTCTTTTTCCGAAAACGCCGGAGCCCCGGGAAGTTGTTAAGAAATGGATTCAGTCTTTTAGTCTTTAATCATTTACAGTAAAATTCCGGAATAGAACAAAGAGGCGCTCCCGCCGGAGTCCGCCCCGGAAAACGAATTTTCAGAGCCGCCGCCTTCCGGAACTGCCTGCCGGAGAAAGATTTCCCTTCCCCTTCGTATCCCCCTGCGCTTTCCTTCGTTCCCATTTTCCAGTTCCACCTGATTTCTTTTCCCTCATGATTCGCTACACCGGTATCGCAGACGAAGCGGGCAATGGCCTCGACACCCAGATCCGCGCCACTCAGGAACTCGGCTGGCGGCATCTGGAGATGCGCAATGTGCTGGTGCCCGGCCATGCGGCGGGCAATGTCCATGACATTCCCGACGAGGCCTTCAACACCGTCCGCTCCGCCCTGGAGAGCGCCGGAGTCAGCGTGGTGGCTTTTGGCTCCAGCATCGGCAACTGGGCCAGCAAAATCACCGATCCTTTCGAAGTCACCCTGGAGCGTGTCAGCCGGGCCATTCCCCGGATGCAGGCGCTGGGCACGCCGTTTGTCCGCGTGATGAGTTACGCCATTTTAAAGGACTCCGAAGGCCGCGATCTTCCCGATCAGCAGGAGGAGGAGCGCTTCCGGAGACTGCGGGAAATCAAAGCCCGGTTTGATGACGCCGGTTTGATCATGGTTCACGAGAACTGCATGAACTACGGCGGCATGTCCGTCGGGCACGCCCTGCGCACGCTGGAGAACGTGCCCGGTCTGCGCTGGGTGTTCGACACCGGGAATCCTGTCTTCAACGGCGACCGCGCCAATCCCGGCCGGCAGCAGGATTCGTGGGATTTTTATCAGGTGGTGAAACCGGCCATTTCCCACATCCACATCAAGGACGGGCACTATAACGCTGCTAAAAAAGACTGCGACTACACTCTGCCGGGCGAAGGCCAGGGACAGGTGGCGCGCATTCTCACGGATGTTCTGGCGTCCGGCTACGACGGTTTCCTGTCCATCGAGCCGCACACCGCCGTGGTTTTCCACAGCGCTCCGGCCGCCGGGACCGCGGCGGATGCCGATTCCACCGCGCGGGAACAATATCAAAGCTACATCACCTACGGCCGCGCGCTCGAAGCCCTGGTCGCCGGCCTTTCCACTCCCGCCACCGTCTGATTTCCCCCGCTTTTCCTATGATCAAACCGTTTTTTCCCCTCCGCTTCGCGCTCCGCGTGGCCGCCTTGGCCTGCACCACCGCCTGCCTGCTGCCCTCCGTGGCCCGCTCCCAGACAGCGGGCCCTCTCACGGCGGCGGAATCCGCGAAACTGGAGGGCAATCCCGCCGCGAAAGTGGTGAAGGAATATCTCCAGCTGATGCTTCAGCGCGAATGGGTGAAATCCGCCGCTCTCGTGGAGCCAGCCTCCCTGACGCAGCTTCTCGCCGATTATGTCAAACGGCTGAAAGCCGCTCCCACGATGGACGATGAGGAGGAAATGATCCGGCGGGCAGGCAAAAAAACCCTGGAGGAGGTGGCGGCCATGCCCCCCGCCGATTTTTATGCCGCCTATCATCAGGGCATTCAGGAACGTTACAAAGTCCCCCCGGAGGTCATCAAAAAGGTCCGCGAAAGCCTCGTGCTCAAGGTGCTCAGCATCGCCCAGGAGGACGACAGCCATGTCCACGTGCTGGTTCGGACCAAACACAGCAACGACAAGGCGATTTTTGAAAGTCTCGAACTCGTCTCCCTCGTTAAGGTCGGCGACGCCTGGAAAGTCGGCCTCAACGAGCAGGCCCCGCGCGTCACGCCCTTGGAAGGAGCCGGAGCCCCGTCCCCCGCCGCCGCCGATAAACCGGCGGAGGCCCCCAAACCGGCGGCTCCCGTCAAACCCAAAGGCAAAGGCCGGTAAATCAGGACCGGCTGCGCCATTCAGTTCCGTTCAGTTCCGTTCAGTCCATTTTCCGTTCAGTATCAGTCTTTTACCCATTAATGAAAACCGTTCGTGTTGGAATCATCGGAGGCGGCCTCATGGGCCGCGAAGTCGCCAGTGCCTTTGCCCGCTGGCTTGCCCTCACAGATATCAGTGTCACCCCCGTGCTTCATGCCGTGGCCGACGTCTCCGCGCCCGTGCTGGAGTGGTTCCGCCGCATTCCCGGCGTGGCTCTGCTGACGGCCGACTACCATGAACTGCTCGCCGATCCCCTCGTGGATGTCGTGTATGTCGCCGTGCCGCACCATCTTCATGAGGCCATTTACCTTGATGTGCTCAAAGCCGGCAAGGACCTGCTGGCTGAAAAACCCTTCGGCATCGACCTCGACGCCGCCCGCCGCATCGGGCAGGCCGGTATCGACACCGGGCGTTTTGTGCGCTGCAGCTCGGAATTCCCCTTTTTCCCCGGGCCCCAGAAAGTCATCGCCGGCGTGAAATCCGGACAATTCGGCCGCATTCTCGAAATCCGCAGCGGGTTCCATCACTCCAGCGACCTCGACCCCACGAAGCCCGCCAACTGGAAACGCCTCAGCCGCAGCTGCGGGGAAATCGGCGTCATGGGCGACCTCGGGATGCACACCCTGCACGTCCCGCTGCGCCTTGGCTGGAAACCCCAGCGCCTCTACGCCCAGCTCCAGAAAGGCGTCGCCGAACGCCCCGGTCCCGACGGCAAACCCACCGCCTGCGACACCTGGGACAACGCCATGCTGCACACCTGGATCGACACCGACGGCCACGCGGTCCCGCTGCGTCTGGAAATGAAGCGCCTCGCCCCCGGAGCCACCAATTCCTGGTTCCTCGAAGTCCTCGGCACCGAAGGCGGCATGCGTTATTCCACCGCCGAGCCCAAGACTCTGCACACTTTCCGCCGCACCGGCGGCACCCAGGTCTGGGAACGCACCGATCTCGGTTTCGGCATGCCCTTCGCCGCCGTCACCGGGGGCATCTTCGAGCCTGGATTCCCTGATATTATGCAGCAGATGTGGGCCGCCTACCTCGCCGAGCGCGACGGCACCCTCGGCGACCGCTTCGGCTGCGTCCGTCCCGAGGAGGCCATCGCCTCCCACGAGGTCTTCGCCGCCGCCCTCCGCTCCCACGCCGGGCAGACGGTGGAAACCGTTTAAGGGGTTTCCGTCAAAGCCTGGCCGGTCCCGTTTTCCCGCCTCACCGCAGGTCAGGAAATCCGCTGTTCCGTCCGATTGATCAAGCCGCAGCCGTTTTCCTCCGGGGAGAATGGCTGCGGCTTTCCGTTGATTTTCCCGCGTCCTTCGTGCCCTTCTGTTCAAAAACCAAGCCCATCATGCGCGCCATCCTCACCAAAGACTACACCTTCGAAGCCGCCCAGACCCTGCCTTCCGCCCCGGCCGGTCACAAATGCCGCCTCATGCACGGCCACAGCTTCAAGGTGGAGATTTCCGTCGAGGGCGAGGTCGATCCCGCCATCGGCTGGGTCTATGATCATGCGCGCATCAGCGGAGCCATGAAGCCGCTGCTGGATAAACTGGATCATTCCTACCTCAACGAGATCGAAGGCCTCGAAAATCCGACCATCGAGAACATGTGCGCGTGGTTCTGGCGTCTCCTGGCGCCGCAGCTGCCCGGTCTTTACGAAATCGTGCTCCACGAAACCCCCACCGCCCGCTGCCGGTTCCGGGGATTCTGAGAATCATCGCTCCTTACCCGGTAAATTCACAATACGGCGCCGGAGGGGCGGTTTCGGACATCATGACCGGAGGCGGAGTGACCGCTGGAATTCATCATGCCGGAACGGATCAGGCTTGCCCGGAGCGGGGAAGTTGTTAACCTGCCGTCCGAATTATCCCCATGACCGACGTCCCCGCCGTTTCCATTCAGCATCTTACCCGGGTTTTCCGCCTGCCCACGCTGCGGCGGCAGACGGTGGTGGCCGTGGAGGATGTGTCCTTTGATATCGCCGCCGGGCACATTTACGGACTGATCGGGCCCAATGGCTCCGGAAAAAGCACGACCATGAAAGTCCTGCTGGGCCTGCTGCGGGCCACGGAGGGCAAATGCTCGATTTTTGGCCGCGACAGCGCGCGGGTGGACAGCCGGGAGGATGTCGGTTTTCTGCCGGAGAATCCCTATTTTTACCGCCATCTCACGGGGCGCGAGACCCTGGCGTTTTACGGAAAGCTCTGCGGCATCACCGGCGCGGCGCTGAAGGACCGCATGGGGGAACTCCTTAAGCTGGTGGACCTGGAGCACGCGGCCGACCGGCGGCTGGCGGGATATTCCAAAGGGATGCTCCAGCGCATCGGGCTGGCGCAGGCCATCATTCACCGGCCCCGGCTGGTGGTGCTGGATGAGCCGACGGCGGGAGTGGATCCGGGCGGTTCGCGGAAAATCCGGGACCTGATCCTGGCGCTGCGGGAGCAGGGGATCACCGTGATTCTGTCCTCGCACCTCCTGGAGCAGGTGCAGGAGGTCTGCGACCGGGTGGGTATTATTTATAAAGGCAAACTGGTGAAGGAGGGAGCGCTGTCCGATCTGATGAGCGTTGAGGACCAGACGGAAATCCTGCTGCGCAACGCCTCTCCGGAAACACTCCAGGCGGTCCGGGAGCTGATCGCCTCCCGCCCCGGCACGGATCTCGTGAGCATGGGCAATCCCCGCACCACGCTGGAACGGCTTTTCCTTGATGTGACCGGCGGCTCCACGGTCGAAGCCCGGGAATACGTGAAATAACAGGACTATGCCCACCGATTCCCCCACTTCCCCGGCTCCGGCCGTCCCCACCGCCGGAGGTCATGCCGGCGCGCACACGCGGCACCGGTTTTTTTCCCCGGGCCGCGTGCTCACCATCGCGGGCGGCACCTTCACGCAACTGGTGCGCATGAAGGTGTTTTATTTTATGGCGATTTTTGCGGTGGCCGTCATCGCGGCCAGCTTCGCTTTCGCGGATCTGGAGACGGAGGGGCAGCTGAAACTGCTCAAGGACGTCTCCCTCGCGGCCATGTCGCTCTTCAGCATGCTCTTCGCCATCGCGGGCACGGCGCTGCTGCTGCCCCGGGACATTGAGGACCGCACGATTTACACCATACTCTGCAAACCGGTCCCGCGGCTGGAATACCTGCTGGGGAAACTGCTGGGCGTGGTCTGGCTGATTTTCATTTCCCTGCTGCTGATGGACGCGCTTTTCAGCCTGGTGCTTTATTTGAAGGCGCAGTCCATTCTGGCGACCCAGATGGAAGTGATCCGGAGCATGAAATTCCCCACCCGGGACGCTCTGGAGGCCAGTATCGCCCAGGTGGAGGACACGGTTCTCGCCCAGGGGCTGACGTGGAATCTCCAGAATGGCGTGCTGGCCATTTTCTTCAAATCGGCGGTGCTCACCGGGGTCACGCTGCTGCTTTCGACCTTCGCCAGCTCCACGATTTTCACGATTATGTCCTCGCTGGCGGTGATGATCATCGGGCAGGCGCAGTCGCTGGCGCGGGATGTTTTTCTCGGCACGGACGCCACCATGGCGCCGAAAATCATCGCCGGGGCCGTGTCCCTGGTTTTTCCCGATTTCAAAGGATTCGACATCGTGGACGCCGTGGTCGGCGGCACGCCCGTGGCGGGCATGATCATGCTGAAAATGGGCGGGTTGACTCTGGTTTATCTCGTGATCCACCTCATGGCGGCCTACGTCATGTTCTCCGACAAGGAACTTTAAGCCATGCCCAGCGTCCGCCCCGTCAAAATCCTCCTGGCCGCCGCCATTCTGACGGCGGGGGGTGCCCTGCGGATGCCGCTGGAGAAGAACTTCTCGGCGGAGCTCAGCGCCCGGCACCTGGCCGAGGAACCCCTGAAACTGTCGCTGCGCGAACAGCTGGGCCAGAGCGTGTTCATCGCGGTGCTGGGCGGATTCCGCTCCCTGGTGGCCAGTGTGGTGGAACTGGAGAATCTGACCGCCTGGCAGCAGGGGAACTGGGCCAAGGTGGAGGCGGCCTACAGGCTTTGCTGCCAGCTCCAGCCGAGGGAGTATCACTACTGGGATTTCCAGGCCGAAGCCAATTTTCCCGAAGCCTATGAGGAATTCGGCTACCGGGACCGGGTGCGTTCCGATGTCGAGTCCTGGGAGAAGCAGAAATATGTGGACCGCTCCGTGGCGGTCCGAAAAGAGGCTCTGCGGTATCTTCCCAATGAATCCCGGCTGATGTGGAAACTGGCCACCACCGCCCAGGACCCCCGCAATCGGAATTTCAGCAACGAGGAGGCGGCTTACTGGTTCAAACGGGCCTATGAGGCTTATCCCAGACGCCGTTTTCTCTGGTGGGCCCATGTTTACTGCATCGCCCGCATTCCCGGACGCGAGCTGGAGGCCTGGCCGATGCTGCTGGACATGTATAATTCCGGCCCGCAGTTGAACTCGGAACGCACCGCCACCGGCACTTTTCTGCTGGTGAAAATTTTCCCGGCGGTCAAAAAACTGAAGCCCGACGCCGAACTCCCCCCGGAAGTGGCCGCCAAGGCCATGGGCATTCTTCAGGACATGGAGAACAAAAGAAGAAACCCGAATCCCAACCCGCTGGGGCGCTGAAACGGCGGCTGGCGCTGGTCCTCCCGTCGGCGTTGGCGTTGGCGTTCCTTTGGCCGCGTTCACTCCCAGGGCGGCCTTCCGAAAGACGGGCCACGGATGGCACGGATGGCACGGATGGCACGGATGGCACGGATGGCGCGGATATAACGGATGACACGGATTTTCAGGAATGACCGGCCTGTGAAATGAACTCTTTTTTCTAAATCCGTGTGTATCCGTTATATCCGTGCCATCCGTGGCCCGTCTTTCGGAATTCGGGTTCAGTCCGTGCGCGGTGGTTGACTGTTGGCAAAACGGCGCCGCTCTGCTCAGAGTGGGCCATGCTGAGGACATGGAGTATTTTCCGCGCGCTGGCGGCGGGGCTGATGGTGGCGGGAGGGGCGTGGGCGGATCCCGGGCATGAGATCACGGTGGCGGATCTGACGGCGCAGATCGCGAAAACCCCGGATATTCCGGAACTGTATTTTCAGCGCGCGTGGAACTACCGGGAAATGGCCAAACCGGCCGAGGCTCTCGCGGATTTTGAGAAAACGCTGCGGCTGAATCCCGGCTTCCTGCCCGCCTCCCGCGAACTGGCCCGTGATGAGGGCACGCAGGGGAAACTGGACGCCGGGATCGACCGGCTGAAAAAAGCCATCGCCGCCGCGCCGCCGGCCCAGGCGTTCCACATTCCCGGATGCGACAGCGTGCTGGCGGACCTGCTGCTCAAAAGCGGGAAAAACGCCGAAGCCCTGGAGGTGGCCGGGGACGGGCTGAAACGTTCTCCGGACCTGCTGCTGGATCTTTGCCTGCTGCGGGCCGAAGCCCAGCGCCGTCTGGGAAAACATGAGGACCGCATCCGCGATCTCTCCCAGGCGATGAGCAAAATCCGGAGCTTCGTGCTCAAGGAAAAGTGGTACGACGCCATGATCGACGCCGGCCGGGGCGGGGAGATTCTGCCGGAAATCGAGGAGGAACTGGGCAACACGCGGTATCAGGCCACCTGGCTGATCCGCCGGGCGCGCATCCGGCTTCAGGAGGGAAACCGTGCGGGCGCGGAGAGTGATCTGCGCACGGCGCTCACGGAAATTGAAATCCGTCTGCGGCCGGAAAATCCTGATTTATCCCTGGTTTGCGAACGGGGTGTCATTCATGCGCTGCTGGGGGAGCGCGTGACGGCTCAAAAGGATCTCGATTCCGCCCGGACTCTTGGGGCCAGTCAATGGATGACACTGCTGCTGGAAACGCTTCTGGAAACCGGATCAAAATCATCCGAGGTCAAAAAATGAAAACGGTGTTAATTTTACTGGTTTCGGTATTTTTGCAAAAATTGTTTTGAATTATGGTAATTCATAAAATAGAGGGGCAATATTCTCTTGCCTGGGTTCCTAAAAAATGTTTAAACACGGCGCGCCGCCTGCTTTAATCGCTTCGACGCTGCTCAACACCTTCAGTTCCTGATTGTCAAAAGGCCCTGAAATTAACCATCTCGGAGGAATTTTTCCTGCGAATCAACCCGCCAAACCCGATACCATGGCTTGCCGACCGCTTCTGACCGCCCTCTTCGCCGCCACCTGCGCCTGCCTCAGCAGCTGCTCCTCCACCAACCTGGCGGACGCCAAAGTTTACAAACACAGTGGCCGGGGTCAGATCGACAACGCCAAATATTACCAGGTCAAAACCACGGCCTACAGCCACGTGGAGGCCGACAGCCTCCAGTATGGCCTCGCCAGCGCCGAGGGCGGAAATCTGAAATACGGCAGCACTTTCCGCAGTGCGGCCTCCGACTGGTCGGTTTTCCCGCTGGGCACCGTTTTTAAAATTGAGGGTCTGCCTTACATCTACCGCATCGACGACTACGGCAGCGCGCTGGTCGGCACCAAGACCATCGACCTCTACAAGCCCAACATGGCGGGCATCAAGGACTGGGGCGCGCGCAATGTGCGCATCAAACTGATCAAATGGGGCTCCTACGGCGACAGTCTGGCCATTCTCGGCGACCGCATGAAACATCCGCACGTCCGGGCCATGGTGGAAAGCATCCGCCGCAACCTGCGCGGCAAAGCCTGAGGCCAGGCTTTTCATGGATTTTGCCGGGTGAAGGATGCCTCGCAGCATCCCCCGGTCCTGAGTCCGCAGCCTGAATCCGGAAATCACGCCCGGATTTTCCTGAATATTTCATGACCCGCAGGGAACGAGCGGCACGCATTGCGGAAGTTCTGGCGGAGCTGTATCCGGAAACCCCGATCCCGCTGGATCACCGCGATCCCTACACGCTGCTCATCGCCGTTCTCCTGTCCGCCCAATGCACGGACGCGCGGGTGAACACGGTCACGCCACTGCTTTTTGCCCGGGCGGACACTCCGCAGGCGATGATGAAGGTGCCGGTGGAGGACATTCAGGCCATTATCCGGCCGTGTGGTCTCTCGCCCCGGAAATCGCGGGCGATTTCCGATCTGTCCCGGATTCTCGTGGAAAAACACGGCGGCCAGGTTCCACAAAGCTTTGAGTCTCTGGAGGAGCTGCCGGGTGTGGGGCACAAAACGGCCTCGGTCGTCATGTCCCAGGCCTTCGGATTTCCCGCTTTTCCGGTGGACACCCACATTCACCGGCTCGCCCAGCGGTGGAAACTGACCAACGGGGATTCCGTGGAGCGGACAGAGGCGGATTTGAAGAAGCTGTTCCCGATGGAATCCTGGAATCAGCTGCACCTGCGGATCATTTTTTATGGCCGGGAGCACTGCACGGCGCGTGGCTGCTCCGGTCTCACCTGCGGCCTGTGCCGGGAGCTTTTCCCCGAACGGACCACACCGGTGAAGACGAGAAAATGACCGGAGGGTGGCAGGGTGGACTGGATGGACTGGATGGACTGGATGGACTGGATGGACTGGATGGACTGGATGGACTGGATGGACTGGAAAATGGCTGCTGATTCTTTGTGTTCTTTGTGCCCTTCTGTTCAAATTTCTGACCGCTGACCGCTGACCGCTGACCGCTGACCTCTGACCGCTGACCTCTGACCTCTGACCTCTGACCTCTGACCTCTGACCGCTGACCGCTGACCGCTGCGCCCCGCCCTTGCCGGGGCGCGGGCGTGCGTTGAGGGAGCGGGATGACATCCGGGGAAATTCTCGCTCTTTTCAGTTCGGCGCTGGCGGCCGGAGCGATCAATGCGGTCGCCGGGGGCGGCACGGTGCTCACGTTTCCGGCGCTGCTTTTCAGCGGCACGGGCGCGGTGGAGGCCAATGCCACGAGCACCTTTGCCCTGACGATGGGCACGGCGGGCAGTCTGTTCGGATTCCGCAGTCACTGGGCGGTCATCCGCCAGTGGGTCTGGCGGTTTGTGCCGGTGAGCATTCTGGGCAGCATCTGCGGAAGCTGGCTGGTGCGGCATCAGGGCGAGGCGGCGTTTGTCCGGGCGGTGCCGTGGCTGCTTCTGTTCGCGACGGTGCTTTTTTTGCTTCAGGAGCCCCTGCGCCAGTGGCGGCGGCGGCGGGCGGGGATGCCGGCGGATCCTGACCAGGCGCCTCCGGTGGCCGCCTGTGTGATGATGCAGGCGGTGGTGGCGGTGTATGGCGGTTATTTCGGGGCGGGGATCGGCATTCTGATGCTCAGCGTGCTCGGATTCATGGGGATGAAGGACATCCACAGCATGAACGCGCTCAAAAACCTGCTCGCCGCTGTCATCAACGGCACGGCTTCCCTTTATTTTGCCCTGACCGGCATGGTGAACTGGCCCCGCGCCATGATCATGCTGGCGGGAGCCATTCCCGGTTACTGGCTGGGCGCGCATTTTTCCCAGAAAATTCCGCAGCCCGCCGTCCGGGCGTTTGTGATTTTTACGGGACTGACGATTTCCGCGCTGATGTTCTGGAAAATGCTGGCCGGCAAATGAGCTGCGGGAGGCTGCGGCCGCGGATGTTTCTTTTCCATGACCGCGTTCCCGTTCCGGCCGGTGTCAGGCCAGCGCGGGCTCGGGGGACGGGTCCAGTTTCGCGGCGGCGAGCGTTTCCATGACCCGCAGAAAAGTCGGGCATTCCCCCGCCGGGCGGCGGAGTTCGATGGTGACGCCGAAACTGAGCAGCGGATTGCTGCGGGCAATGGCCAGGGCCTCCTCCGGGTCGCTGGTTTTCAGTTCCAGATAACCGCCGATGGTTTCCTTGGTTTCCGGAAAAGGGCCGTCCAGCACGTTTTGGCCGCCGGCGCCTGAGATCCGGGTCCGGCCGGGCAGCAGGGGAAAACCGCCGGCAATCTGCCCGCTGGCCAGCAGGGCGTCGTGCCAGACGAGGAATTTCCGCATCACGCCCTGCATCTCGCCGGGCGTCAGGCCATGATCCCACTCTGTCTGGCTGAAGACCATGAGGTGACCGGGCATTTCCCGAGGGGATTTCATATTGGGATTTTGTGGATGGATTGAAGTGAAGTGAATTGAAGTGAATTAACCGGCAAAGGGAGCACGGGGCTCCGGCCCGTGAGTTTTCACCCGCTTCAGAAACAGGGTGATCATGGAATTTTAATGGTCAGGGAAATATACCCACGGGGCGGGGCCCGTGCCTCCCTTCTTTTGATAAGGATATCAGTCTTTGGGAAACAGCAGCCGCAGCACGGCCGGCCGCCGGAGCACAAGCCCGCCCCAGATCAGCGCCGCGATATAAACGGGGAACAGCGTGTGGCTGAAAAGCGGGCTTCCCACACGGACATGCGTGGCGATGGCCCCGCCCAGATAGCCGGTCCACAGAACCGCGCCGAGAACGGAGGTCCTGGGAATCAGATACAGGGAAAGACAGCATAACTGGATGATGCCCAGAAGCGTGGCCAGGCCGGGGACCCAGCCGAGCTCGTTGAAGGCCTTCACCACCGGCTCCGGTTTCAGAAGCTTCATCACCGCGTTCAGCAGCAGGAATGCGGTGACGAGTCCGGTCAGAATGGCGCCGGTCCACCAGATTCCTTTGGGCGCGGGCGGGGTTTGCGGATCGCTGATCATGGGGCGGGGAATTTCGGAGCGGATGAGTTACCCCTGGCAGCAGCTGGTCGGAGCCGCTTTTTCGATTTCCTCGGGCGACAGGTCGCGGACGTGCGTGGCCAGCGACCAGCGGTGGCCCCAGGGGTCCTCAACAATGCCGTAGCGGTCGCCCCAGAACATTTCATCAATGGGCAGAATCACTTTGGCTCCGGCGGCGGTGGCCCGGGCGAACATCGCGTCCGCGTCCTCCAGTTGCAGGTGCAGGGTGACGCTGCTGCCGTTGAGGGCTTTCGGGCCCAGCGCGCCCCATTGAGGATTCTCGTCCACCAGCATCACGCGGGAATTCCCGATGTTGAGACAGGCGTGCATGAGGCGGCCGTCGGCTCCGGGCAGGCGCATCAGTTCCTCGGCGCCGAAGGCTTTTTTGTAGAATTCGATGGCGGCGGCGGCTCCATCGCAGATGAGATGCGGGGTCACGGTGTTCATGCCATCGGGGACGGCCTGCACGGCGGGTTGGGAGAGGACAGCGGATTCAGACATGGTTTCAGAGTGCGTTGAGGTGGATATGAGTGAGCGGAGTTTTACGAAACGAGGGGATGACAGGGAGTGGCACCGGGTCCTCAATGTCATGACGAACAGCGGGTTGCGCTTTGGACACGGCGATGGATTTTTTTGAAAAATACCCGCGCCGCCCGTGTCCGCTCATGACACATGATATGCGGACGGCGGGATTCCGCGATTTTTTCCGCCACCGGGATTGAGCTGGCGGCGTGCTTTTGAAAACCTGCGGGCCATGAATCCACCGTCTTTTCCCGCTTACGCTTCATGAACTGGAAACCGAACGGGAAATCCGCGCCTTTTCTGCTGCGGCTGTGGCGTCTGGCAGCGCTGGCGGGGGCGGCGTGGCTGCTGCGGCATCCGGCGGCGGTGAGGGACTTCACAGGCGGGAGGGATCAGACAGATCCGGCCGGTCTGACGGCGAATCTGAACCCGGAGAACGGTCTGACGCTGGAGGCCGCGCGCTCGTTTTTCCCGGCGGCGGCGGAACTGACCGGCGGCGGCGCGGCGGTGGACGGAGCCATGAGCGTGCTGGCGGCGGACGGCAGCCGGCTGGGGACGCTGCTGAAAACCTCGCCGCAGGCGGGAGACATCATTGGCTATTCCGGACCGTCGGATTTGCTGGTGGCGCTGGACAATCAGGAGCGGATCGCGGGCGCGGAGCTGCTGGCCAGCGGCGACACTCCGGCGCACGCGGAGGCTGTCCGGCGGTCGGCGGGGTTCTGGCAAAGTCTCAATGGCTGGCGTCCGGCGCAGGAGGCCGCCCCTGCGGAAATCGACGCGGTGAGCGGCAGCACCCTGACCAGTCTGGCCCTGGTGGAAACGGTGTCCCGACGCCTGGGACGCGGCGCGGGGCCGGGGTCGCTGCGGTTTCCCGACCCGCTGACGCTGAACGCTGTCCGGCGGCTGTTTCCCGATGCCGTTTCCTTCACGGCGGAGACGGAGCGGCCGGGATGGTTCAGCGTTTCCGGAAACACCGGGGAAGTGTCCGGTTTCGTGGTGAGAACTTCGCCCTTTTCCGATCATGGGCGCGGGTTTCAGGGTCCCTCGGAAACCCTGGCGTCGGTTTCGCCGGACCGGCTGATGGTGACGGGGATGACGCTGCTGAAAAGTTACGACACGCCCGACTACGCGGACCGGGTGCGGGAGGATCAGGCCACGCTGGAGTACATGGCGCGGCGGCCGGTGTCGGACTGGACGGCGCTGGATTTTGAGAAAGCGGGGATTGAGGGCGTCTCCGGGGCGACTCAAACCAGCCACGCCATGGCCGAGGGTCTGCGGTGGAAATTCGCGGCGGACGCGCGGGCGGCGGAGAAAAAGAAAAAAACGTGGCCGGGCGTGCGCGCTGCGGACTGGGCTCTGGGAATACTGACGCTGGGGGCGGTGATCATCTCCAGCACCGGCCTGCGCGGGCGGAGGTGGCTGCGGATCGTCTGGCAGGCAGGGCTGATCGCGGGATTTGGCCTGTGGTTCGGGCAGATGCTGTCTCTTTCCCTGCTCACCGGCTGGGCGGCGCACGGTCTGCCCTGGAAAACCGCGCCGGGTCTCATGGCTCTCGCGGTGGCGGCGCTGGTGGTGCCGTGGGCGGGGCGGCGGCAGGTTTATTGCCATCATTTATGTCCTCACGGCGCGGCGCAGGAATGGCTGGGACGGTGGAAACGGCTGCATGTCAGGGTGCCGGCGCGCTGGCACCGCCGGCTGAGCCGGGTTCCGGGGGCGCTGCTGGGCGGCCTGCTGCTGCTGACGGCGGCGGGATGGCGCGGGGATTTGTCCAAATGGGAGCCTTTCGACGGCTGGGTGCTGAAATGGGCGGCTCCGGTCTCCGCGGGACTGGCGCTGCTGGGGCTGGCGGCTTCAGTTTTTGTGCCCCAGGCGTATTGCCGCTACGGCTGCCCGACGGGCGCGGTGCTGCGGTTTGCCCGCAGCCGGGGAAGCGCGGACCGCTTTGGCCCGGCGGACTGGGCGGCGCTGGCCCTGCTGGTGGCGGGCGGGGCGGTGGCTCTGGGAAACGGATCTGACTGATCGGGCTGATCCGACTGATCAGGTCGATCAGGCGGTCGCGGGTCACGGCGGCGGACGCGGACGCGGACGCGGACGGCCTTCCGGCGCAAAAACCGCCTTGCCGGGCGGCGGCGGGCACGGCAGTTTCGCGGCCTTATGCTGGACATCAGAATCATTCGGGAACAGGCGGACACGGTGAAGGCGCGGCTGCGGCAGCGCGGGGGCGAAGTGTGGACCTCCATCGACGAGGTCCTGTCCCTGGATGATTCCCGCCGGAAAGCGGAAACCGAAAAACAGACTCTGCAAAGTGAGCGCAACCGGGTGAGCAAGGAGATCGGTTTCGCCAAAAAGCAGGGCAATGACACCGCGCCCGTGGAGGCCGAAATGCGGGCCATTGGCGACCGCATCGCCGCGCTGGACCGGGAGACGTCGGATCTGGACGCCCGCCAGGAGGCCCTGCTGCTGAGCATTCCCAATCTGCCGCACGAGGCCTGTCCCGTCGGTCACAGCGCGGAGGAAAACCCCGAAGTCCGCGTCTGGGGGGCGAAGCCGGAGCTTAAATTCGAACCGAAGGACCACGTGACGCTTGGCAAAAAGCTGGGCATTCTGGACTTCGATTCCGCCGTGAAAATCACGGGCAGCGCCTTTGTCGTCTATCGCGGCCAGGGCGCGCGGCTGGAGCGCTCGCTGATCAATTTCCTGCTGGATCTGCACACCCGGGAGCACGGCTACACGGAAATTCTCCCGCCGTATCTGGTCAACGCGGCCTCGCTCACCGGCACCACCCAGCTGCCGAAATTCGCGGACCAGCTCTATCATTGTCCCGAGGACGGACTCTACCTCGCGCCCACCGCCGAAGTCCCGGTGACCAATCTGCACCGCGAGGAAATCGTGGATGCGGCCTCCCTGCCGATTAAATACACCGCCTACACCCCCTGCTTCCGCCGGGAGGCCGGCGCCGCCGGCGTGGGCACCCGCGGGCTGATCCGCATGCACCAGTTCGACAAGGTGGAGCTGGTGAAAATCTGCCTGCCGCAGGACAGCATGGACGAGCTGGAGAAACTCACGGCGGACGCCGAGAAAGTGCTCCAGCTGCTCGGGCTGCATTACCGCGTCATCGAACTCTGCACCGGCGATATCGGTTTCGGCTCCGCCAAAACCTACGACATCGAAGTCTGGGCTCCGGGGCAGGGCACTTACCTTGAGGTTTCGAGCTGCTCCAATTTCGGCGACTACCAGTCCCGCCGCATGAAGCTGCGCTACAAGGATCCGGAGACCAAAAAGAACGTCTTCGCCCACACCCTCAACGGCTCCGGCACCGCCCTAGCCCGGCTCTATGTCGCCCTTTTGGAGACCTGTCAGCAGGAGGACGGCAGCATCGCCCTCCCGGCCGCCCTGCAGCCCTACTTCGGCGCGGCGGAAATCCGCGGCTGACTTCGCCGGAAGGTTCCCGGTGATTCAGAAAAATAAAGTCACCGGGCCTGCGGGGGAATTTTCCTGAACGGGGCGGGTTTATCCGAAAATTTTCCGGTAAGCCTCGCCCTCGTTCAGGGTCGGGCGTTCGGGACGGCCTTTGAATTTGTAGATGAGGTCCATGTTGTCCAGGCCGAGGGCGGCGAGGATGGTGGCGTGGAGGTCGTGGACGTGCAGGCGCTCGTCCACGGCGTGGAGGCCAAGTTCGTCGGTGGTGCCGATGGCCTGGCCGCCTTTCACGCCGCCGCCGGCCATCCACATGGTGAAGCCGGTGGGATTATGGTCGCGGCCATCGCCTTTTTCACTCTGCGGAGTGCGGCCGAATTCGCCGCCCCAGACGACAAGGGTGGAGTCCAGGAGGCCGCGCGATTTCAGGTCGCGGAGCAGTCCGGCAATGGGTTTGTCAATTCCGCGGCAGAGGCCGGAGTGATTTTCCTCCATGCGCGTGTGGGCGTCCCACTTGCTGCCGGCGCCGCTGTAGAGCTGGACAAACCGGGTGCCGCGCTCCACCAGGCGGCGGGCGTGCAGGCACATGCGGCCGTAGGTTTCCGTGGCTTTTTCATTCAAACCGTAAAGCTCCCTGGTGGCCTCCGTCTCCTGCGTGAGATCCACCGCTTCCGGGGCCGTGGACTGCATGCGGCAGGCGAGTTCATAGGAGGCGATGCGCGCCTCCAGCTCGGATTGCTCCGGATGCTGATCGGCGTAGCTGCGGTTCAACCGGTTCAAAAACGCGAGGCGGCTTTCCTGCCGGTCCGTGGTCACACCCATCGGGGTGTTTAAATTGGGAATCGGCTCCAGGCCGGAAGTCAGACGGGTGCCCTGATAAGCGGCGGGCATGAAGCCGGCACCCCAGTTGCGGGGCCCGTTGATCACCGGGGCGGGATTGTCCTGCATGACCACAAACGCGGGAAGATCGGCGTTTTCCGTGCCCAGGCCGTAGCTGACCCAGGAACCGAGCGAGGGACGGCCCGCGAGAGTACTGCCGGTGTTCATCTGACAGACGCCGGAGGAGTGATTGATGCCGTCCGCCCAGCAGGAGCGGATCACGGCCAGATCATCCGCGCATTCCGCGAGATGCGGCAGCCAGTCGCTGACCCACAGGCCGCTCTGGCCGTGCTGCGCCCAGGCGCGTTTGCAGCCGAGCAGGGGAGAGCTGAACTCCCCCATGGCCGTGATCACGCGGCGGAAGCTGTCGGGGATTTTTTGCCCGGCAAGGCGGTTCAGTTCCGGTTTGGGGTCAAAGAGGTCGATATGGCTGGGACCGCCCTCCATGAAGAGGAAAATGACGCTGCGCGCTTTCGGCGTGCGGTGCGGCAGAGGACGTTCCGGCGTGGTGACAGCGGCGGCCGCCTGTTGAGCCTGAAGCAGATGCGTCAAAGCCAGGGCTCCAAAGCCGCCGCCCGCCCGGCGCAGGAAATCCCGGCGGGTGCGGGTGAATTGAACGTTGTCGCAGGGCATGGGAGGATCGGAAAACGGATCAGCAACTTTAAGATCAGCAACTTTAGCCGAACGCGCTCCGGGCCGCAATTCTTCCGGGATTTTAAATTCCAGGATTCCCGTTGGACCCGGCAGGATTAGGACTTTAAGCTGAGGCCACGAAATGTATTCCGAGGACAGTATTCAATATGCGTTGGAGACAACGGAGGTTTTACACGAGCCGGATCGCAGGATCGACACTTTTGGAACCACCAGCTTCCAGTTTCACCTTATCAGCGAACTGATGGACGATGTGCGCCAGATCCGCGTCCGCAGCGGCCAGATTCACGCCGAGCGGCCCACGATTCTGAAGCCGGAGCCGTATTCGGATCTTGAATTTGAAGGGTTTGGGGATCAGGCGGAAGCTTTTGGCCGCTGGATGAAGGAGCGCATCGGCAAATCCACGCTGCTGCAGTACGGTTTCTCCTTCAAAAAAAGTGACGTCACTGAAAGCATGGTTCACGATTCCCTCGCAGTGGTCACTGACCGCGTGATCACCGAAGCGAAAAATTCCGGCAATCCCCTGTCCGCCGTCATTCTCGGGGTGGACGACACCTGGGAAATCTGCCTGCTGAAGTTCACGATCGAAATGATCCAGAAGTCCCATAAAATCAACCTGTTCGACTTTAAACGCCGCGGGCTGATCTGATTGGCGGGGCCCACTTTTCCGTCGGGTTCCGGGAACCGCTGCTGCTGCCCTGTTCCCGGCCTTGTGAATTCAGGCACTGCGGGGGTATCCGAAATTTTCCTGGAAAATCCCGTTTCGCCTGAGTCGGGGCGTGGTATTTCCCTCAGTTTCTTTGTTTTTCCCTCATGGCCCGGGTTTATCTCCGCATTCTCGCCGCTCTATTCGCCCTGGGCGTGCTGGCCGCCACCGTTTTCGGGGCGTATTATATCTACCGCGAAACTTATCTGCCGGAGCGTGCCCGGACTCAGGAGGTGAAGGAACTGCTGAGTTCCACCGCTCCGAAAGCCGACCCGGGCCGCAAACAGTTCGATCAGGCCATGGATCTGATCCGGCAGAGCGAATTTGACGCCGCCCGCCGTCTGCTGGTGGAGATCACGGAAGTTTACCGCGATTCCGCCCGGTATCAGGACTCCCGCCGGGTGCTGGGGGAAATGAACCTGGACCGCCTTTTCTCCCGTGCGCCCATGCCCGGAAAGCTGGAGTACACGACGGTAAAAGGGGATAATCTCTCCGAAATTTCCAAAAAATTCCGCAGCACCATCGCTTTTGTGAAGCGGGTGAACAATCTGCTGGGAAATATTGTGCATCCGGACGACCGGCTGATCATGTACCCGCTGGATTTCAGCATTGAAGTCGATCTGGCCGGCAACCGGCTCACGCTGCTGAAGGACGGCCGGTATTTCAAGGACTACAGTATCACGGGCCGGCAGCTCACGCATCCCAAGCTTCCCGAGCAGACCACCATCGGTGACAAACCCGCCTGGATTGACGGCAAAAAAATCAAGGTGACGGACGAACAGTATCCGGCGGCCCGGAAATGGCTCCAGACCGCAGGAGCGAAAGCCGGAGCGCTGGGGGTTGTTTTCTGCGCCACTCCCCGGGCGGAAACCGTGACCGGGGGAGCGGAGGCCGGAAAACCTGTCGAGATGACGCCGGGAATTTACCTCAGCGAGGATGATATCGAGGAACTTTCCACCCTTGTCCGTGTTGGCACGCCGCTCCAATTTCTGAAAACCACCGCCTCAGTGCCCGCAGCCCCCAAAAGCTGAATTTTTTCAAAACGCCATGACTCCCATTCCTCTCGAATTCGAAAAACCCATCCTCGAACTCCAGAAGCAGCTCGATGAACTGCTTCAAAAGAGTGCGGATCAGTCGATGGACGTCAGCGAGGAGGCCGAAGCCATCCGGCAGAAAATCGGTGAAACCCGGCAGGAAACTTACCGGAATCTCACCGCTTGGCAGCGCGTGCAGATTGCCCGGCATCCCGCCCGGCCTTATATGCTGGATTATGTCAGCCAGTGTTTTTCGGATTTTCTGGAAATTCACGGCGACCGCCATCAGGGGGACGATGCCGCCCTGCCCGGCGGATTCGGCAATATCGGCGGTCAGCGCGTCCTCGTGCTGGGCCACCAGAAGGGGCGCGAAACCAAGGAAAATCTGAAGCGCAACTTTGGCTGCGCCCATCCCGAAGGATACCGCAAAGCCCTGAGGCTCATGCGCATGGCCGAAAAATTCCGCCTGCCCATCATCACGCTGATCGATACTCCCGGAGCTTACCCCGGCATTCAGGCGGAGGAGCGGAACATTGCCGAGGCCATCGCCTTCAATCTCCGCGAAATGATGACCCTGAAAACGCCCATCATCGCCATCGTCATCGGCGAAGGCGGTTCCGGAGGAGCCCTGGGCATCGGGGTGGCCGACCGGGTGCTGATGCTGGAGAACGCCTACTATTCCGTCATCAGCCCCGAAGGCTGCGCCGCCATCCTCTGGAAGCACCGCCAGCACGCCCCGGAAGCCGCCGAGGCCCTGAAACTCACCGCTTCCGACCTGGCCAAACTGGGCATCGTGGATGAAGTCCTGCCCGAGCCTGTGGGCGGCGCGCAGTATTCCCCCGCGCAGACCGCCGCCACCGTCAAGGACGCCATTCTGCGTCATCTCTCCGCCCTCCAGTCCGCCAAACCGGAAACCCTCCTCCGCGAGCGGTACGCCAAATTCCGGAAATTTGGAGCGGTTGAGGAGGCCATTCCGGCGTGATGGGGCCTGTCGCGCGCGTTGGCCGGACATTTTTCCCGAAAGAGGGCCGCAGGCCGGGCAATCCGGTGCTGTGTCATGTGAATGAACACATTGCACATCAAATCAAACCCTGTCTTGCGTTCCGTCCGGACTGTGTCATACTGATTCCAGCTGGGGGCGCACCGGTTTCGACCAGTGACTGGAGGCGCAGGCAGCATGCCGGGGATGAATCGTTGGCCCCGTTAACAATCGGTTCAAAACAAACAAACGCGAACTCCAACGAGCTAGCCCTCGCCGCTTAATTGACGGTGACATCCGGTGTCAAATGTCTGTTATGACATCGGGTGCAACTTAACAGGCTGGCTGAAAGACCGGGATTCCGGGTCCAAGGCGAGATTCAACAGGGAGATAGGGACTCGAAATTCCGCCGGCGGAAGTTCAGGTCCTTAAATTAAAACGCCGGATAAGCATGTAGAAACTTGCGCTAAAAGGCGCTGGGACACGGGTTCAATTCCCGTCGCCTCCACCAAATTTAAACAACCCGCCGGGAGCGGGAAACTGCCGCGGCAGTAATTTCCCTCCCGGCCGGTGCTTTTCCGGCGGCCCGGTGAGTTCTCCGGATAATCCGCGGCCGGGATCAAACAAACCGGGGATATTGAAAGCTCAGGGCTGCGTGAGACGCGGCCAGTCGTTGGGAAAGCGCTGGCGGATTTCCTCCGTGACCGCCGCCATGGCCTGGGCGCGGACGGCCTCATCCGGCAGAGCGCGGGCCCAGGCGACGGCGGCTTCGGGCTCGCGGGCCTGGCCCCACGCCCGGGCCAGGGCCGTCATGGCGCCCTGGCTGGAGGTTCCGAGGCCCTGGGCGATGAGCCATTCGCTGGCGGCGGCAAGATCCGGAGGCGTATGCGCGGCGGCGGCGATTTCCCGGAGCCGGGCATTGTCGTCCACCTGCGTCCATTTCCGGATGGACCGCTCCAGGGCCTGGCTGCGGGCGGCGCTGTCCCCGGCCGGGAGCCGGCTGAGATACCAGCCGGCGGCGGCGGCGGGATCGGTTTCCATCCAGGAGTCGGCCAGCGTTTTGCTGAACAGAATTTTCTGTTCCGGGCTCATCCGCAGCTGATCCGCCCAGGCCGCCGCCTCCACAGGTGTCTCATGCGACAGGCGCCCTTTGACCAGAGCCTTCAGGCCCTCCGGCGCTTTTTCGCCGGAAAAAGCCAGAATACGGTTGATCGTGGCTTCCGCGTCCTCCGGCCAGGTCGGGGGGGCGTTGCCGAACAATGTCCCCAGACTGGCCCCCAGTCCCTCCGCCGCGCTTTTCCGCAGAGCGGGATCGGTGAGCTGTTCCGCCGCCTCCAGAGCGGCGGCCGGCCGGGACGCGGCCCATGATTTGAAGATGGATTCAAAACCTTTGCCTTCCAGTTTTCCGGCCGCCACCAGCGGCCGGGCTTCCGTATGCCAGGCGGCCAGGGCGGCAGCGGGATCGCGTTTGGCCCAGGCTTCGAACACTCCCCCGGTGCCGGAGAGGAACCGGATGCGGGCGGCGCTGCCGGTTCCGGCGCCGTCCCGGATCCACGCCCAGACACTGGCCGGATCCCTCGCCAGCAGCACCGGCCCGAGGATGCGTCCGGCCATTTCCTCCGCGTCGCGGCTGCCCTCCTCCAGGAGCGCCTCCACCAGGGCCTGCAATTGAGGGGTGCCCGTTTCCGAAAGCTCCCGGATGAGCCGCGCCTCCGCCAGTCTGGTCAGAAAGCCGGCGCCCTGCGGTGTCAGTTTAATTCGCTGAAGCGTGGTCTCCAGCAGGGCCGCGGTTGAAGCCGGCGTCACGGGGTCCTGTCCGGACGCGGATTCCGGAACGGCACTCTCTTCCGGCGGCTGCGGCATTCCGGGCGCGGTGCCCGCCTGATGGATGAGCCGCGTCCGGCTCCGGCCCCTCTGTTCCCCGAATCGCCAGCACAGGACCAGCAGGCTGCCCGCCAGGAGGATCAGCATCAGTCTCAAAACCCATGAGCGGAGGGCGGGGAAAACGTTCATTTTCATGCGGAGGTTCAGGTCAGGGAAATCAGGGGAATCATTCCCGGTCAGGGAGCGGATTGCAGAAGTTCGGCGGAGAGCCCTGGATCATTGACCCAGCGGGAGACCGATTCCTGCCGCTGTTTCGGGGAAAGCAGCACCAGACTGCTGCGCGCCAGACGCAGGGCCTGGCTGCGGGAGGCCGGGTCGGCGCCGGGGGACAGGCGGTCGAGCCACCATTCCGGCCGGCCGCCGATCGATTTTTCAACGGCCTGTCCCACGAGCGGGGTCTGGTTCTCCAGCCGCCGCTCCATTTCCGCCATCGCCCCCCTCTCATCACGGACCAGCCAGTCCGCCAGCAGTCCTTCCCCCACTCCGCGTTCGGCGTCAAAGGGCGTCCGGCCCGCATCGATCAGGCCATTGGCCCAGCGGAAAGCCTCCGCCGGATTCTCCCGGCCCCAGGCCTCGGCCACCGCGCGGACCGCCTGGCCGGAAAGTTTGCCGTCATGTCGCAGGGCGTCCGGGCTCATCATGCGCCGCTTCGCGGCCCGCCAGTCGTGATCCGCCAGGGCGCTGAAAATCACCCCGGAGACGGATTCGAATTTCACGTCATCCCTGCGGAACCCGCCCAGCAGCGCGATGGCCTCCTCCGTATGGGCGGGGTCATAGTGCCCCAGTGTCGGATACATGTCCTCGGAATACATAGACCAGTCGCCCGTCAGGGACATTCTGATGCTGGACGCGGCCTCCAGAATATCCTGAAGCGGCGGCTTCCCGCGCTTTCCCTCCGCCGTGCCTCCGGCTCCTTTTCCGGGCGCGGATTTCGGCAGTGGCGGCCGTCGGGCGTTTTGGAAAGACCCGCCGGCATCCGCGCCGGAAGTCAAAGCCGGAGCCGCAGCTTCCGAAACCGTGCCGGCATAATACCCGCCGCCCGTGCTCAGGGCCAGAAGAAGCACGGCGGCGGCGGTGAGGGTCAATGTGGTGGATTTTCCGTAGGTCATAAGCTGGATGGTCTGCCAGGATTTTTCCGCGAATCCCAGATGAGGAGCCCTCAGGATCGCCGTGGCCGCATAATCGGCGGTCACGGCGGCGGCGGCCGGCGGTGCCAGGCCGGCGGAGCCCAGTCCCGCAGCCAGAACGGCGGCGGAAATCACCACTCCGCGCCGCCGCAGGAGACCGGCGAGTTTCTCCAGCGCGCGGGACACCTGCTTCTGCACGGTATCGTCGGATTTCCTCAGCCGCGCGCCGATGTCCCTGAAATTGCGGCCCTCGTAATAGCGCAGAATCAGAACATGGCGGTCGGCTTCCGGAAGGCGCTCCAGGGCCTCATCAAGTTCCGGGAGCACGCGGTGCCAGGACGGGGCGGGGTCGGAGGGATTCATGAAATCAGGCTCCGCGGCCAGGGCCTCGATGCGGCGGTGACGCCGGGCTTCGCGGCGGCGCAGTCCCGACGCCTCCAGCAGGGCCGCACGGTGCAGCCAGAGATTCAAAGCCGGGTGATTCAGCAGAGAGGACGCCTTGGCCACCATGGCCGTGAAAACCGCCTGCGCCGCCTCCTCCGCGAGGCTCTGATTGCCGCTCAGGGCCCGTTTCGCGACTCCCGTCACCAGCGCCGCATGACGCCGGGTCAGCACCCGGACCGCGCTCCCGTCGCCCTCCTCCACCCAGCGCCGGAGAAGGTGCCCGTCCTCCATGGTTTCCTGGGAGGTTGATAAATCAGACATGGACATACACAGGGCTACGGCTGCCCGCGTCTGATTTCCGACAGGGATTTTTCGGGGTATCCGCCATAAGTTTCTCCCGCCCCGAAACTGGAGAGGGCGCGCGGGTGATTTCCGCAGGGTTCAAGCTCCGGATGCGGAAGACGGCGGCTCCGGTGGAAGATTATCCGGTGGAAGATTAATTAGGCGCCATCCCTCGCCGGCCAATTCGACCTTTCAGGCTGCCCGCGGATTGGAGCCACGCCTCCGGCGTCTCCCGGGAAACAGGAGAAGTCCCCCCAGGCCCAGGAGGGCGGCACCCGAGACTTCCGGAACCGCTGTCACCCGGTAATCGAAGGTGTAGGAGGTGGTGACGGGACCCGTCTGCTGGATCAGGAAAGCGTAGTCTCCGCTGGCCAGAGGCGGCGTGAATCCCTGCGCCAGGTTGGCGGTGCTCAGAGAGGGAAGCAGGTTCGTTCCCACATTGCCGGGGCCGAAGTGGGTGTAACCCAGATAATCCTCCGCCGAGAGGGTGGAGCCGGTGAAAACGCTTCCCATGCTCATGCCGGTAAAGGCCGTGGAATCGGTGGTCGAATCGAAGACTTTCAGATCAAGAGAACTCAACTCAAAGCCGAGGGGAACCGTCAGGGTGATCCAGTCCTGTCCGTCAATGCCTCCGACACTCCCCGACACCAGATTGTTGCCAGCAGTGAGGCTGAGCATCGTGGGCACACTCTGAGTGTTGGAGAGATCCCCGTCCGTTGCCTCATCCCGGGTGGCTGCCCGGCTGATGATGGAGGAGAAGGACAGCGCGAGGAGAATTCCGGAAATGACAGAGGCAGTGTCAGGTTTCATTTGAATGGGGCGGAAGTGGATCGGGCCCGGGAGGCGGCCTTCCCTCACTCTCCTCAATTCCTCCGCAAATACAAAAGACTATTATCTATAAAATCCCATCCAAGACATAAAGAACACCTAAGAAGCTGTTTGGTTAAACCGCCGAGCGATTCAAGATATCCTCAACCCCTGCCTCGTAACGTCAATTCTCGGTGCATTTTGAGATATTTTGAATGCAGGAACAGTAATTTTAGGTTTTAACCAAACAGCTTCCAAGGCGCTGCAATGTAACGGAAAAGTTGTTTTTAAATTGGCGCTACGGGAACTGCTGGGGGGGTAAAATCTAAGCGGGGGTGAGATCGAGCT
>JAZKFB010000050.1:43296-43474 GCA_040386695.1 Verrucomicrobiota bacterium | reverse complement strand
ATGCCGGAGGCATCCCAGCCTGTAGCCGGTGGTTGAGCGAAGCGACACCACCGGAACCTCCCCCGGCTCAGCGAACGCATCCCGGGAGGGATGCCAGCCACGCGGACGCACGCAATCAAGATATCGCTGAAGCCGAATCGATGACGGTTTTTCAATTCCCGCACGAAGTCGGCAAGGC
>JAZKFB010000050.1:0-43196 GCA_040386695.1 Verrucomicrobiota bacterium | reverse complement strand
ACGCGGCAAGGCACGCGGCAAGGCACGCGGCAAGGCACGCGGCAAGGCACGCGGCAAGGCACGCGGCGGGGGCACGCGGCGGGGGCTGGCACCCCTGCCGGGGTGCGGCGCGTGGGGGCGCGGGTATCCGGTGGTGTCGCTTCGCTCAACCACCGGCTACAGGCTGGGATGCCTCCGGCATCGGTGGCCGGTGGCCGGCGGACACGGTCGGACACGGTCGGACACGGTCGACACGGCGGGGCAGTGACGGAGGGCGGCGGACCTCGGGGCTGCCGCCCGTCCTTTCCTTCGCCTGCCATCCGGAGAGGAGGAACGCTGAAAAAAGAACGGATTATTTTCACTCCGGCTCCAACGCCGGGAGGATTTCCGCATAGCACCCGGAGAACCCCGCCCCTTCCTTCGCCGGGGCCATCCATCCGATCCCTTCTTATTCGCTATGAAACTCCCTCTTTTCCCCCGATCCCGCTCCGCGCGCCTCTCCCATCCAGTGGTGCTGGCGGCGGGACTACTCAGCCTGACCCTCGCGCCCTGCCTTTGGGCGGACACCTACTCCTTTGATTCCGACACTCTTGAGGTGAACGGCGGGGGCAACAAGGTGGAGGGCCAGAACTACAGCACGAGGACGGAACCGGATGGCGCGGTGCTTTTTCGGTTGAACGCCAGCGTCGCTTTTCAGGCGGACGACCGGCTCATCTTCACGGGCTCCAAGCCTGTGCGCTTCCGGGTGCTGGGGGATCTGGTGATTCCCGAGGGGATGACCGTCAGCGCGGCCCCTGGCGGAGCGGGCGGCGGAAAAGGAGGTTCCGGCGCGAATACCCGTGGCCTGGGCGGCGACCGGGGGCTTCCGCAGGGTATCGATGAGTCTACCTATACGTCCCGTGGAGGCAACGGCGGCCTGGGCGGATCGCCGGGGTTCACCACCACCGGCAATGACGGGGGAAATGGTTACACCGGAAAAGCGGGACGCGACGGGGGCGCGGGGACTCCGGGCGGCATCGGCCAGCCCGGCGCGGCCGGTTTTGGGAATCCGGGCAGCGGGGGAGTGAACCCCGGCCCCGCCGGCAATCCCGGGCGCGGCGGATCCGGGGGGGAGTTCACGGTCAACTCCGGTACCGGCGGGAATGGCGATGGAAGGAATGGTGTTTCGGTGGCGGAGACCGGCAAAAACGGGCAGGCGGGCCGCCCCGGGAGCCGGGGCAATGACGGGGGAACCGGAGCCCCCGGCGGCGGCGGCCTCCAATTTTCCCCTGTGGCGCTGGCGGCCGGCGGCGGGGGCAGCTCCGGCGGTGGAGGAGCCGGAGCCGGCGGTGGAGGAGCCGGGGCCGCCGGCGGCGGAGGAGGAGGAGGCGGGGGCGGGGAAGGCAGTTTCTTTTACGGCGGGAGCCAGGGAGGGCCCGGAGGCTACGGGGGCAGCGGTGGATTTGGAGGAAAGGGAAATCCGGGGGCGGACGGGGCAGCGGGCGGCGCGGGCGGCGGCGCGTTCGAGATCGGAGCCACCGGCAGCGTCACCATCGGCGGCATTCTTTCCGCCACAGGTGGCGTCGGAGGGGACGGCTTTCCTCCCCTCCCAGTGGTGGACAGCAGGCCCTCAGCCCCGGGCACCGGGGATGCCCAGCGCTCCCATCCCCCGCAAAACGGATACCCCGGTTCGACAGGCGACGCGGACCCCGGCGCCAAGGGCGGGGATGGAGGAACAGGCGGTGTGGGAGGCTCCGGAGGCTTGGGCGGCATCGCCGGGAACGGCGGCGGCGGCGCGGGAGGGACCATCCACATCCGGGGAAAGAGCGTGAATCTGCTGCCTTCCGCCCAGGTTCTCGTCAGCGGCGGGAATGGCGGAGGCTCAGGAGCCGCCGCCGGCGCGAAGGGCCAGGACGGCCGCTACCGGGTCCTCCCCGTTGATGCCTACCGGGAGAACTTCGACCGGATCGAGTGGGACGTCTTTGAGACCACGCTTTACAAAACGGAACTCCGGGACGGCTCCGTGATCCGGTCGGACACCGGCGCCGAGGGCTTGGCCTACCGGAGCGAAAACGCCGATGACCATGTCCTCCAGCTGACCCAGGACGGCACGTTGTGGACCCGGGCGGCATTCGAGCTGCCGGAACTGAACTCCGCCGCCCAGGGGTTCACCGCCACCTTTCAATACCGCATGGCGGCCTCCTCCACTGCGGCGGACGGCTTCGGATTTTATTTGAAACCCTACAGCGCCCCCGTGGATACCGCCGCGCGCAATCCGGTGGGGGGCTACGCCAGTGGCCTGGGCGTGGAATTCAACACCTTCAGCAGTAAAAAGCACGACATCCGGGTGAACGGCACCGTCCTGCCCCTGCCCGGAACCGTTCCCGCTCCGCTGGTCGACGGAAACTGGCACAGCGTTTCCATAGTTTACGATAAATCCGCGTCGGGTTCCCCGGGCAAACTCACTCTGTCCGTGGACGGCGTGAAGATCGTGGACGCCCTCAGTGTGAACTACGCCCCGGCCGACAGTGACCGCTTCGTCTTCACCGCCCGCACCGGCGGATTCGCTGAAACCGTGCAGCTGGACAATATCGTGGTCATTCCCGCTGTGCCCACCGTGCCCGCCGCCACGCCTCTCCAACTGACCCTCCAGCACACAGGCTGGGACGCCCAGGGCAACCACCTCGTCCGCCTGACCTGGAACCCGGAGCCCGGCGGCCACTACAAATTCCAATACAGCTACGATCTGGTTTCGCCGTGGACCGACTACATCGAATTCGATTACCCCACCGCCGTCCTTGATGACTACGACCCCAACGGCCGCGTCTTCTACCGCCTGCTCAAAACCAACTGAGGAAGCGGAATTCACGAAACAGCCCGGACATGACAAGGCTGAGCCAAGTCGCGGGTGAGGGTGAGGGTGAGGGTGAGGGTGACGGGACGGCACGGCTGCCCCCGGCTCACCGGATTCCAATTCCCTTTCATAAATGGCGCGGCAACGCCTTTGGAATGCGGGAACTTGTTCCCCCTTTGGGACAGGCGGCTTGCCGCCGTTTTCCGGGGGCATCACGGGGAGCGGGCGTCCCGGTCCCGCCTTCCGGGGCCGCACCGGCGCGGATGACAACCCGGCGGCCGCATCCCCCGGAAAGCTCATTTTATCGTGACCGCCATTCCTGGCATCAGGGCTTGCGGAGGCGGTAGAAGGCCCGCTGCCCGGAAAGGGGCAGCGTGAGTGTGTTGTTGTCCCCGTCTTTGAGAGGAGCGGTGTCCACCGTCTGCCACGCGCCGGTCAGGGTGGAGCTGGTTTCGAGGATCCAGCCGCTGAGGGGCGTGGTCCAGTCCAGGGTCAACTGTCCGTCGGTCAGGCTGAGGTTCAGCACGGGAGGTCCGGTGACGACCAGTTGGAGATCGCTCCCCTGCTGGGCGAGCCAAGCGGATTTCCCGCCGCCGAGATCGTAAGCTTTCGCCGCTCCCCAGTTGCTGAGGCCGAGGGCCGCGAAGTCCGTGGCCGTGCCGCGGAGGAGGGGGTAGGTGCCGGCCGGAGTGCCGCCGCCCAGTCCCAGCAGACTGGCGGCTCCGAAGCTGCTGTCCAGGTTGACTTTCCCCGTCACCCTGAGCGGCGCGGAGGGGGTGAATTCCAGAAATGCCCCCGCCCTCAGCCACAGATCTCCTGTCAGCGTGCCCGCTCCTCCGACCCGGGATCCGGCAGCGATGGTGACTCCGCCGCCGGTGCCAATGTTGAGAATTCCGTTGATGATCAGGGCGTTTCCCCTGTTCCCCGCCGCACCTACCTGCACGAAATTGGTGCTGAAGGTGTCGTCCACGGTAAAAAGATTGTTATCCATCCCGGCGTACCGGCCCACCTGCACGCCGATGCCAATAAAAACAGGCAGTCCGCCGAAGCTGCCGAGGCCGCCGAGGGTGCCTCCGCTGACGCTGCCGAGGTTGAAGGTGCCACCACCCAAGGAGTCTTCACCCCCGGCGGCCGTGGGAACGGGGGCGAGCCGGAGCAGGAGCAGAGTGCAGGCGAATTGGAGGAGAGGGAAACGTTGGGGCCTCATGAGGGTGGATTACAGTAATAATGGCGGACGGTGCGGGAAACGGTTTGGGCGGCAGCCTTTTGAGTGTGCAAGGCCGCCGCCCTGGTGCGCGTTTCACGGCACCACCAGCGTGGCCGTCGCGGGGTGGGCGCTGTCGCCGGCGGCGTTGAGGGCGGTGATGGTGATGGTCACGGCGGCGCCGCTGGGGAGGCCCTGGAGGGTGTATTCGCTTTCGAGGACGCCGGGGTGGGCGGTTTCGGGGGAGGCGTCCCCGATTTGCCGGGTGACGCGGTAGCGGTCGGCGCGGCGGGTGTCGTCCCAGTCGGCGAAGATGCTGCCGGGCGCGCCGGGGGTGAGGATGAGGTGCTCCACGGGGCCGGGCTGCCAGCCGTCGGCGGGGCGGTCGAAGCCGAAGGCGTACCAGCGGGGATCGTCCTCCTCCAGGAGCTGGTCGAGTTCGGCGCGCAGGCCGCTGAGGCGGTGGCGGAGGACGAGGACAGCGGCGTCGAGATCCGCCCTGGCCTGACCCAGCGCCTGCACGGAGGCTTTGGAGGCGGCGCGGGCGGCGATGAGTTCATCCATCCGCGTTTCGCTCTCCGCGGCGGTGACCTTCAGAGGAGCGTTTTCGTAGGCGGGGTTGGCCTTCAGGCAGGCGCGGATTTCGCTGAGCAGGGACAGGCAGTCGTCCGGCATGGCCAGGGAGCCGGCGGTGAACCCGGCGGCGTTCCAGGCGGGATTCCACTGGGTGCCGAGGAAGTTTTTCAGCACGCCCGTCGCCTTGGCGCAAAAAGCCAGGCCGGTGGTTTCGGCGCTGCGGCTGGCGGCGGTGGCGGCCACTTTGGCGGCTTTGGCGGCGTTGTAAGTGTTCTGCGCGCCGGGAACCGGAGGCTCGGCGTCGGGAGCCCTGATCCCGCGATCTCCAATCAGGGCGGTGAGATCCGCGCTGATTTTGTCATGCGTGTTTTGAGCCAGAGGAACAGCGGCTCCGGCGGTGCGGGTTCCCTCCGCCGCCGTGGCGGCCAGGGAGATGAGGGCATCAGTGTTGCGGGGAATTTCGTTGGAGGCCATGGGAACGGGGGGACGGGAATACGGTTATACCGCCCTGCGGAGTCGTGAGGCTCCGGGCGGATCTTACGAAAATGGAAAAACGGTAAAATACAAGATTCTTCAGTAAGTTTTGCATCATCTCTCTATATCCCTTATCCTATGGGGCTTACGCGTCCAGGAGCGGGAGAGTGAGGACACGGGGAAGGCTCGAAGAACATTATTTTCTGTCAGGAAACGCGGAAAACAGCCGCCGCGGGCACTGCGGAGGGTCGGGCGGGACCGGGAAGCACCCCTGCGGGCGCCGCGGGGCTTTCCGGCGGTCCGGGAAAAGGTCCCGCAGGCGCCGCAGGGGTTCTCCAGGGAGCGGAAACACCCCCCGCCGCCGCCGCGGAGGTTCCTGGCGGACCCCGAAGAACCGCTGCGGGTCCCGCAGGGGTCTCCGGAGAGCGTGAACCTTCCCTGTGGGAGCCGCGGGAGTTTCAGACGGTCCCGGAAGCGGCGCGGGGAGCGCCGCAGCGGTCTTCCCGGGAGCCGTCAAACCCGCCGCAACACCCGCGAAGAGGAAAATACGCTTCCCTGCCGGAGGGCGGAGGACGGTCCCTTGTGAATTCCGGGCAGGCGGTGAGGCCTCTGACGACGAATTTGCGGGCACGCTTCAGGCGTTCCTGTCGCCCGGTAAAGGCATGGACCATCGGCCCCAGCCGCGTATCCAGGGTGCCGGAGCCTGCGGGGGTTCCACCTCAGCCCTGACGTCGCCGCCGTGCGCATGGGTGGATGGTGCCGGTGAGCGGGGCGGCGACCCCGGTGCCGATGACCCCGCTGAGTGAAGGGCGGCGGAGGTTCCAAGTAATCGGAACCCGCCCGGCCGCCCGGGGTGGAGCGGTGAAAAGCGTCCGCGTCCTGTTTTCCGCCGTCGCGGATTTCCGGCGGTGAGTCTGGTGAATTCCAGCCGGAAATCAGGCATTTTCCGGCACGGATGAATACAATAAGAACTTTGGAAAGCTGTAAAATTCAACCCATAAGCCTGATTGTAATATACTTATGCAAAAATTAAAACTCTCACATAAAAATCGCTGCTTTCTAATTCAATTTTTCTTGTGCCCGCGTGCCGAAAAGACATATACACACACGTCCATCGCGAACTGAATCTTTATCCCCATCCGATCCCTCCTCCCCTTCCATCTTTCAACTCCATGAAAAAACGTCACTTAGGAAAACTTCCCTGCCGGGCTCTCTGGGCTTCTCTTCTGGCCGCCAAAAGCTCCGCTCTGGCGGTGACGGCGGTGCCGGGAACCCTGATTAATGTGGACTTCAACGGCGATGCTGCCGGCGTGGGCGGCCTGCCGCAGCCCCGCACTTTCGCCGGAGACCTGACGGACCCGATCACGGCGGCATCCGTGGCCTTTGAGGATTCCACTCCTGCCGATGATTTATGGAATGGATCGGAAGAGAGCAATTCCCACAGCGCCTTGGCCGGCCAGCCTCAGCCTCTGACCGATTCTCTTGGGAACGCCACCGATGTGACGGTCACCTGGACAGGGTTCACATTCAATTACTCCAACTACAATAACGGCCGCAGCGGCAATGGCCGGACCAATGGCCCGAATGGCGACGGATATTACTGTGGCGCGGCTGACCCGCCGGCGAGCGTAACCATTGGAGGGCTGGATCCCGCCAAAACCTACAACGTCGTCACTCTCGCCGCCGGAGATTCGGTCAAGTTCACCATCGGCACGGACACGAGAAGCATCGCGACCTGGAACAGCACCACCAACGCCTCCAACTGGGCCGTTTATCAGAACATCACCCCCAGTGCCGCCGGCAACATCGTGATCACGGTGGCCAGCAATGGCGGAAATTACGGCATGGCCGGGCTTCAGATTGTTCCCACTCCGGCCGTTGGAGACACCGACAACGACGGGATGCCGGATGCTTATGAGGATGCCCACGGTCTGAGTAAAAACG
Source organism: Verrucomicrobiota bacterium (assembly GCA_040386695.1). Taxonomy (GTDB): domain Bacteria; phylum Verrucomicrobiota; class Verrucomicrobiia; order Verrucomicrobiales; family V1-33; genus CAIZWU01. The sequence continues at coordinate 36,186 of JAZKFB010000050.1, read as the reverse complement.
ATGCCTCCGATGCCGCCAAGGATGCGGACCAGGATGAATCGAGCAATTATCAGGAATACCGGAAGGGCACGGATCCCCAGAAAGAGGACACAGACGGTGATGGACTGAAGGACGGCGCGGAGACCGGCAACGGCGCCTGGACGGACGCCCTGCATACTGGCACCGATCCCCTCAAAGCGGATACCGATGGTGACGGGCTGCGGGACGGTGATGAGAATCCAACCGCCGTCGGTGGTTCTGATCCGAACAAACGCGACACGGACAATGATGAGGATTCGGATGGCGTGGAAATTGAAGCCGGCACCAATCCGAAGGACCCGGCCTCAAAGTCGAACCAATTCATGGTGGTGACCCCGCCTCTGATCAATGTGGACTTCAATGGAAGCGTGGCCGGAGTGGGCGGCCTGCCCTCACCCGTGACGTTCGACGGTTTTTTCAAGGACCTGACCACCCTGGCTTCGGTGGCTTATGTGGACGCCACTCCGGCGGTGGGGGACAAATGGAACGGATGGGAAGTGGCCAGTCCCCACACCACCCTGGCCAATCAACCGCAGACTCTTGTGGATTCCCACGGCGGTCCCACAGCGGTGACGGTGAAGTGGAGCGGTTTCACGTTTAACTATACAAACTATTCCAACGGCCGGTTCGGTAACCTGCGGACCAATGGCCCGAATGCCGACGGTTATTACTGCGGCGCCGCGGACCCGCCCGCCACCGTCACTCTCGGGGGCATGGATCCGGCCAAAACCTACAATGTGGTCGCGCTGGGCGCAGGGGATCCTGTAAGTTTCACCATCAGGAACGACACGAGGGCAATTGCCGCCTGGAACAGTAATGACAATCCCTCCAACTGGGCGGTATACACGGATCTGATTCCCTCGGCTTCAGGCGAAATCACGATCACCGTCTCCAGCAATGGAGGGAATTACGGCATCGCCGGCCTCCAGCTTTATGCTTCGGGAACCGTGGTGGACACGGACCGTGACAGCATTCCTGACAACTATGAGAATGCGCACGGCATGGACAAAAACGATGCCTCCGACGCCGCCGGAGATCCCGATAAAGATGGACTGAGCAGCCTGCAGGAATATCAGAACAGCACCGATCCGCAAAAAAAGGATACCGACGGCGACGGACTGAGCGACGCGGTTGAAAACCGCGGTGGCGTCTGGGTGGATGCTCTCCATACCGGCACCGATCCTCTGAAAGCGGACACGGACGGTGACGGACTGAGCGATGGTGTGGAAACCCACTCGGGAAATTGGACCGACATCCTGCACACCGGCACGAATCCTCTCAAAGTCGACACGGATGGAGACGGACTGAAGGATGGGGACGAAAATCCCGTGGCTGTGGACGGCTCCGATCCCAACAAGAACGACACCGACGGCGATGGCGATCCGGACGGCGTGGAACTGGCGGTCCCCACCAACCCCAGGGATCCATCCTCCAAGACCAATCAATTCTCCGTCGTGACCGGAAGCCTGATCAATGTGGACTTCAACGGAAGCGCCGGCGGCCGGGGCGGCCTGCCCTCACCCGTGACGTTTGACGGCAATTTCAAGGATTTGACCACTCTGGCCTCCGTGGCCTACGTGGACGCCAATCCGGCGGTGCAGGACAAGTGGAACGGATGGGAAGTGGCCAGTCCGCACACCGCGCTGGCCAATCAGCCACAGCCTCTCGTTGATTCCCGGAGCGTTGCCACAGGGGTCACCGTGAAATGGAGCGGATTCACATTCAACTATACAAACTACGTCAACGGCAAGGACGGAAACCTCCGGACCAATGGCCCGAATGCCGATGGTTATTACTGCGGCGCGGCGGACCCGCCCGCCACAGTCACTCTCGGCGGTCTGAATCCTACGAATGCTTACTCGTTGGTCACTCTCGGCGCGGGGGATCCCGTGAATTTCACTGTCGGTCAGGACACCCGGGCCATCGGCGGCTGGAACAGCAATGACAATGCCTCCAACTGGGCAGTGTATACAGGTCTCGTTCCGTCAGCCTCGGGCGAAATCGTGATCGGTGTTTCCAGCAATGGAGGAAATTACGGCATCGCCGGTCTTCAGCTGGCTATCTCCGCCAGCGCCCCGGCCGCGACTTTCCGGATTCTCTCCGTGACCCGGAACCCGGCCACGGGCGCGATCACTCTTTCATGGGAATCGACCACCGGAAAAACCTATGGCGTTTACTGGAGTGCGGACATGAGCTCCTTCGCCACCGCAGTCACCGGCCAGACGAATCTTCCCGGCGTGGCGGGCAGTATGACGGCCACTTTCCCGGTTCCCGCGGCCGGTGCTCCCCGGTTGTTCTTCCAGGTCAAATCGCAGTAGCTCCGCCCAACGGGAGCCGGGACGGACCGGCTCCCGGGAAGGTTTTCCCAGCGCGCTCCCCACCCACCCTGATGATCCGACCACCCGCACCCACCGGGGAAAACGCCGCCGCCCTGCAGAATCGCGGCCAAAGTCTGGCGGCGGTGAAGACCCTGCGGGAGCAGGGCCGGAAACAGTTGCGGCAGCGGCAGGATCTGGCGGGCATTCTCGAAACGGCGCGGGCGCTCTGCGGTCTTTATGATTACGGCACCGCCACCGCGCTGCTGGACGCGGTGGTGCGCCTGGCGGGAACAGAGCCCGCCCTCCTGGTGCGCCTGACGCTGATGCTGATCCGGGAGGGCCAGTATGCGGACGCCGCCCGTTTTGCCCGGGAAGCGCTGGACCGGGCGGCGTCCGGATCCGGAGCGGCGCTGGATGCGCTCTTGCTGCTGGCGGAGTGCGAGGACCGTCTGGGTCATGCCGAATCCGCCGCCGGGCTGGCCCGGGAGGCCCTCCAAAAGCATCCGGACTCCATCCCCGCTCACCGTTTGCTGGCGGCCATCCTGCGCCGGGAAGGCAGGCCTGAGGAGGCGCTGGCCCTTCTGCGGGGACTGCTTGACCGGGGCGGCCCGCCGCACTGGGAAACCTGCCGGGCCTGGTTTGAGCTGGGACAGGTGCAGGATCAACTCGGCAACTACGCCGCCGCGTGGCAGGCATGGATCACCGCAAGGAATTTTCACGACCCTGATGTGAACTGGAAGACCATGCGCCAGCAGGCGGATCACGTCTGGGACCATGTCCGCGGGCTCCACCAGAGTCTCACCCGGGAACAGGCCGCCCGCTGGACGGCGGCGGCGGCCCAGGCACCCGAAACCGCCTCCCGTATGGCCGTGCTCACCGGCCATCCCCGGAGCGGAACCACCCTTCTGGAGCAGTCTCTGGACGCGCACAGCGGCATCTTGTCCATGGAGGAGACCACCATTTTCACCTCCAGTATCTACCGGCCTCTTTTTCAGCATGGCCCACAGAGGATGAGCGCCGCGCGGCGGCTGGACGGCATGGAGGACCGGGAATGGCGGCACTGGCGGAGGGAATACCGGGGGCTGGCCCGCCTGGCGCTCGGGCAGGACCCGGGTCAGCGCCTGCTGATCGACAAAAATCCGGATCTGCTCCAGCTTCTGCCCGCCTGGCTGCGGATTTTCCCCGCCGCCAAAATGATCGTGATGCTGCGGGATCCCCGCGATCTGCTGGTTTCCATGTTTTCCCAGGCGCTGCCGCCGAACCACACCGCCTGGAGCTACCGCAGCCCGGAATCCGCCGCCGCCATGATTTCCCTGCGGCTCGGCCTGTGGCATCACCTCCGTCAGCTGCTGCCCCGGTCCGTATTCCACGAAGTCCGCTACGAGCAGCTGATCCGTGATTTTCCGGGTGTTGTGGGCGGCGTGCTGGATTTTCTGGGCTGCTCCCCGGAAGCCGCCACCCTCCGGCCTGAGCTGCACTCGCGGCAAAAAGTCGTGCTTTCTCCCAGCTACGCCTCTGTCCAGTCTCCCGTGCATCAGCGGGCGGAGGGCCGGTGGCGGCACTACGAACCCTGGCTGGCCCCGCATCTCAAAGCATTGCGCCCGGCCCTCGCGGGTCTGGGGTATGCCGGATGATCTGGACGGCCTCATTCCCGCTCCGGCCTTATTTCGGCTTTGGTAACTTCAGCCACGGGCCAGAAGCCCATGCTCCGTTCCAGGGACAGGAGCACGGGCAATCCTGCCCGTGAGTTTGACAACTATCTGAAAATTTACCAAAGCCGAATGATCCTGCTGTCCCTGAGTGCCAACCCGCACGGGCGTGCGCTTATCCCGGCGCTTGCCCGCTGAAACGAGGATACCGGGAGCCGGAAAGCAGCGTGGCGCTGATTGTCCCGGTCAGAGGAGTTGAGGCAGCATGAGGTTCAGTCCTTGGAACTTGAGTCTGTCCCGGGAATCAGCCTGCGGTTCTCCGGGCATTCAACAGGCTGCACCGGTCCGGACTTCCCGGCCGGGAGCCAAGGGATTCGAAACCGCGCTTTCCGCGGCCATTCCGCCCCGCCCGGTGTGCGGTCCTCGCCGCAGGGGCGCGAAAACCGCCTTCGAAGCCGACTTCCGTCATCGCGCGCCGGACACTTTGACTCCGATCTCCGGCCCTCCGCCGGTGCGGCCACTCGACGGCCCTTCCGGAAATCTGACGCTGCGCTGGAATCCACCAGCCCGGCTGGATGCCGGAGACAGTTCATCCAGCCGCACCATCAGCCCGTCCCCTGCCCGTGCCCGTCTCCGCCCAGGCCGGAGGTTTGGCCTCAAAGCTCATCCATTCATTCCCGGCCGGATGCCGGAAGCCGACTTTCCAGGCATGCAGGCACAGCGGCGGATCCCCGACGGCCAGGGTGGGCATCCCTCCGGTTTTCCCCTCCGGCAGGTACAGCGGATCCCCCAGCACCGGCCAGCCGAGGTGGTGCAGATGCACGCGGATCTGGTTGGTGCGGCCTGTCAGCGGCCGGGCCTCCAGCAGAGCGGTGCCGTCGGCGTCGCGGCGGAGCACCGTGAATTCCGTCACCGCCGGCAGGCCGTTGGCGTCATCCACGCGGCGGGTGCCGAAGTTCCCGCTTTCCGCGCTGATCGGAGCGCGGCAGACAAATTCATCCTCCGCCGGCTGCCCGGCGGTTCTGACAAGATAATGCTTCTCCACCTCCCCGCGTGAGAACTGCGGCTGCACCAGCGACGCGAAATGCCGGGTGCGGCACACGATGACCAGGCCCGTGGTGCCGGCATCCAGCCGGTGGGCGGGTTTCGGTTTCTGCGGATGCCAGGCGGCGGCGAGGAACCATAAAAGCGTGTTCCGGTTGAAGCGGCCTCCGGGATGCATCGGCAGCGGGGCGGGTTTGTTCAGCACGATGATGGCCTCGTCCTCGTGGAGAATCCGAATGTCCGTGCTGACATCCGGCTCCCGCGTCCCGGGCACCAGCTGCACCAGCCGCTGGCCGCCGCGCACCCGGTCGTCCGGCTTCAGCGCCTGGCGGTCGTCATCCCGCAGACGGCCGGCTTCAAAAACCGGCTCCCAGGCCTCCGCCGGATGATGCGGCAGGACCGCGGCCAGCGTCTCCAGCACCGTCAGGCCATCGCAGGAGGCGGGAACCTTCAGCGGGCGGTGGTTGTCGTAGGGCACACTCCCGGGCAGGGGCGAGGTCACCCGGCGCAGGATTTCCTGACGTTTTTCAATCTCCGCCGCCATGCGCTCCGCCGGGGCTTTCCAGCAGGCCGGACAGGACTGGCCGGTCACAAAACGTGCGGATTCCTGATCCTCCTCCGTCAGGGGAGTCTGGCAGACATAACACACCGCGCTGGAGGTTTCCTGAAGCGCCGGATCCACCCCCACCCGCTGATCGAAAACAAAACACTCGCCGTCGTAATGCGCGCTGCCGCACTCCTCGAAATATTTCAGAATTCCGCCCTCCAGCTGATGCACGTTCCCGAAGCCCTCGCGCTCCATGTAGGGCCCGGCTTTCTCACAGCGGATGCCGCCGGTGCAGAACATCACGATGGGCTGCGATTTCAGCCCCTCCGGCAACTCCCTGACCGCCGCCGGGAAATTCCGGAAATGGTCCAGGCCCATGGTCCGGGCGTTCCGGAAGGTGCCCAGCCTGACCTCATAATCATTCCGCGTGTCCAGCAGCGTCACCGGCCGCCCCTCGTCCAGCCATTGCTTCAGCTCCTTCGGAGCCAGCTTCGGGACCGTGCGGCGGGCGGGGTCGATGCCCTCCACGCCAAAGGCGATGATCTCCTTTTTGATCCGCACCAGCAGCCGCGTGAAGGGCTGATGCGCGCTCCCGCTGAACTTCGCCTCCAGTTTCTCCAAACCCGGCACCGAGCGCACCTCCGCGAGAAATTCCCCGATCTCCGCCCCGCCCCCGGCCATGAACAGATTGATGCCCTCCGTGCTCAGGAGGATCGTTCCCCTGAGATTCCAGGCGCGGCATTTCCGCAGCAGTTCGGAGCGCCAGTCCTTCAGCCCGTGCAGGCGGGCAAACTGGTAAGCGGCAATGTTCGTGACCACAGGCATAAGCCCGCACGCTTGCCCTCCGAAAGCGGCCCCGTCAAGCCGCAGGACATCACGGGGCCGGCTTCCGCCGCCGTGTGCCTCGGTTGGGAGGTCCGCGGGGGCCCGAACCTCCGCCGCTGTCCACAAAGGGAGCCCGCTGATATTTCGGATTTTCCCGTGCCCGGCAACCTCCCGACGGCCCGGGGAAAAAGAGGAAACGGCCGGAATTTCCCGGCCCGCAGGCTGGCCGGAATGGCGTTCCGCGCTCCGGAACCCGCTCCATCAGCAGGTGTCGCCCGGCTCAAGTCCTTTATTATCAATCAGTGGAACGAGAATAATAAATAACACATCATCCATCGGAATATTTTAATAAAAAATTTGCATTATTACACATCAATGAAAACCTTCAAAACGCTCCGGGCGGGATTGTCACCACCCCGTTCCACGTCTTCCCCATGAAACTGAAATTTCCTCTTTCCGCCGCAGCCACGCTCCTGCTCTCCTCCGTGCTCAGCCCCGCCTCAACCCTCTGGAATGAATCCGCCAACGGCGACCTCTCCAGCACGCAGGCCACCCCTTCGGCAGCCACTCTCCTGCAAGGCACCAACTCCGTGATCGGATCCGTGGGCGTGGGAGACAACCGTGACTGGCTCACTCTGACCGTGCCGTCCGGCTTTCAGCTGAGTTCCATCACCCTTTTCTCCTACAACTCGACGGATGCCCAGGGATTCACCGGCATGCAGTCCGGCAGCGTCTTCACCGGCAGCTTTAACAGCCCGGCAAGCTATCTGGGTTACGCCCACTTCGGCACCGGAGCCACCAATCCCAGCACCCCCACCAATCTGGTCGGCCAGGATATTCTGCCGATCATGAAGGATCCCTCCGCCGCGCAGGGCGCCCAAGGGTTCACCACCCTGGGAAGCGGCTCCTACGCCTTCCTGATCCAGCAGACCGGCAATGCGGTCACCAGCTATCAGTTTGACTATAACGTGACCGCTGTCCCCGAACCCTCCCTGACCGGACTGCTGGGCCTGGGAGGGCTGGCGCTGCTCCGCGGACGGCGGCGCGCGCTCACGCTCACTCCCGGCCGCGGGCTTTGAGCCATTGGGTGATGACTTTGAGGGCGCGGGGGCGCTCGTCGTCGTGGAGGATGAGATGGTAGCTGGTGGGGAAGAACTCCTTCCGCTTCCACGGGGTGTCGAGCTGATCGAAAAATTTCTCCACGCCCTCCTTCGAGACCAGGGGATCGTGCGGGGTGTAGAGCACGAGCACCGGGACCTTGATCCGCTGAGCGGCGGTGCCGCTGCCCTGGATGAGTTTTTCAATTTCCGCGAAAAGCCGCAGGGTAAAGGCCGGCACGTAGTGCGCGGTGTGCTGCATCTGCTCGCGGTGGGTGGTGTGGCTGGTGACCTGCACCTCCGCGTTGCCCAGCCGCTCCAGGGAGATTTTTTTGCCGGGCAGCAGATTCAGCGTGGCCCGGACCAGCATGTTTTTGAAGAACCCGAGCTTCAGGTTGTCCCGGAGCCGCACCACCGGGGAACTGAGGATAATGCCCGCCGGCTCCAGCCTCGGATCGCTTTCCGCCGCCGTGTGGATGGCGATGAGAGCGCCCAGGCTCTCGCCGTACCAGTAAACCGGCAGGCCGCGGTGGCGCTGTTTCACGAGAGCGGTGAAATCCGTCAGATCATTCAACCATTCCTGTCCGGAGCGGATATCCCCGCGTCTGGAGGGATCGGGATCATTCCCCTGCCCCCGCAGCTGCATCCCGTAAACGGCGAATCCCTGTGGCGGCAGGGCCTCGCCCACGGGCCAGAAATCGCTGGCCGCGCCGCTGAGGCCGTGAATGCAGATGACCACGCCCCTGAGCGGCGCGGCGTCGCCTTTCCAACGGGTGAAGGGCATGTCCCGGCCGTCGCGCCCGGCCCAGCGGCCGGCCTCCAGATCCATGGTCATGGCCGCGCGGCGTTTCGGCGTGCCGGGGGAGGCGCACTGCATCAGGCAGAATATCGGGCCCAGCAGCAGCAGCAGGCGGGTCAGAATCAGGGAGACAGCAGGCATCACAAATCGGTTCCGTGTTCCGCGCCCGGCGGTCACTTCTTTGTCTTGTGAATTTCCACCCGGCGGTTCATGGCCTGCTCGTCCGCCGTTCCGTTCCGCCTCACTTCGGGCAGCGGCTCCCGTTTGCCCCGGCCCTCCACCAGAATATTGGCGCCGTCGATGCGCAGGGTCTCCACCAGCCAGTCCTTCACCGCCTGGGCGCGGGCCTCGCTGAGAATCTGGTTCGCGGTGTCATCGCCGATGGTGTCGGTGTGGCCCACGAGACGGAACACGGCCTTGTCATTGGTCTGGATGATGGCCGCCAGCTTCTGCAGGCTCAGCCGCGCGTCCGTTTTCAGCTCCGAGGACCCGAAATCAAACAGCAGGTCCGTCTTCAGCATGGTTTTAAAGTCCCCGACAATGGGCCCTTTGTAATTCACCAGATCATCCAGACTGGCGAAACCGTCCACCCCGCCGTTGCCGCCGGTGCCTTTTTTCATGCTGCTGAGAATATCCGATTTCAGATCCGCCCCGCCGCCCGTGACTTCGGTCAGGTCCAGGGAAACCTGGTCATCGGCGGCGCGCTGCGGGTTTTTCAGCATCGTGGAATTCGACATCAGCCCCATTTTCAAATCCTCCGGAGCCGACCGGATGGCGGCGGGCGCGTCCAGCAGATCCCCCGCCGTGCCCGGAGCCGGCGTGCTCAACGTGATGTTCGCCGCCGGCGTTTTCAGGGCCGGGGTCAGCATCACGTCCTGGTCCTTCAGAGCCTCGGCGATCTGCGTGATGTCCGGCACGGCGGTGGTGGCGGTTTCCGGGACTTTGTACGAAAGATCAGGAGTCTGCGGCGTCAGGTCCTTCAGCATATCCGCCGGGACGGTCACGCGCTCGACCTCCGTGTGGAAAACACCGGTGCGGAGTTCCCGCGGCGCGGCCTGGATCACCGGGATCACCATTTTGGTGCGTTTCATCCAGACAAAAATCCCGGCGTGAACGACCACGGAGGTCATCACCGCCATCAGGATCCACCAGCGGAGATCCCAGGCCGTGGTGGTGGAGCGGAAGCCCGGACCGCTGCCCAGAGCATCCCAGCGGGGTGTGGAGGAGGAAGCCATAACAAAAATCGTGTCGCCAACTGCCGGAAAATTATCATCACTCCCGTGCTGTCCAACAGCGGAATTTCCGCGGAGGTTTTACGGCATCCGGCCATAAACCATGCCACTCCGTGCACTCCATGATCTCATGTTCCGGCTGTCACGGGGCCAAAGTCACCCGCACTCTGGCAAAGCGGGCTGAGGCAGCCGGAAAGACACTGTCCTCAACGGTCACCCGTTCCCAGCGGTCGCCGATCGGTTCCACTGTTTCAAGCCCGCTGGCTCCAGTCCAGGGGTTTCCGCCGGCCGGACGGGACGAAAATTCCGCGGAATAAATCAGACCCGGATTGCTGGATGCCTTCAGGCGGAGATAATGAATGACCAGCACCGGACCACCTGGTTTTGACATCGTGCGGATCAATGGCAATCCCATGCTGCCGCTGCCGGTCCCCGGCCCGGCCTCCGGGGAAAACACCGGCGAGCCCGCCAGCAGGGCGGGCAGATTGAAAGCCCGCTCCAGCAGATTGACCAGACCGTCGTGATCCGGATCCGCCATCCAGCCGGACACCGCCGGGTCCGCAACCGCCGTTTTGAACTGCTCCTCCTGCCACAGGAAGGCAGGATCCACTCCCAGTTTCAGCACTTCAAAAGCTGTGGAGCGGTCAAACCATCCCACTCCCAGCTGCCCGTCCCTGTTAACCCCCGCCGCCAGCACAGTGCCGTCGTTTTTAAGAAACAGGCTGTTATAGCCCCCCGCCGCAATGGCCTTGATGCCAACCACTCCCGGCAGCGGGAAAGGGCTCAGGCGTTGCGTGGTGGTGCCGTCGCCCAGCTGTCCGAAATCATTGTATCCCGCAGCCCAGACGGTGCCGTCCGTTTTAAGAAACAAACTGTGTGAATCCCCGGCGGCGACAGCCCGCACTCCCGTCAGCCCTGTCACCGCCACCGGGGTCCGGCGCTGCGTGGTGGTGCCGTCGCCGAGCTGTCCGCCCCAGTTGGCGCCCGCCGCCTGGACAGTTCCGTTGGATTTCAGGAAAAGGCTGTGAGCCGCGCCACCCACGATGGCCGTCACGCCACTCAGTCCGGCAATCGGCATCGGACGGACACGGTTAGGCCAGCTCTCCTCATCCTCAGGGTAATAACCGCCCAGCTGACCGTCTGAATTCCACCCCGTCGCCTTCACCGTGCCATCGGATTTCAGGAAAAGACTGTGATTCCAGCCCGACGCCACCGCTGTCAGGCCGGTCAGGCCCGGAAGGGCAACCGGGGTGTAATGGTAATACACGTCGGGCCCCTCGCCAAGCTGGCCTTTGAAATTATCGCCCGCCCCCAGGACCGTTCCGTCGGTTTTGAGAAACAGCACGTGTTCGGTGCCGGAGACCGCGGCCCGCACGCCGCTCAGCCCGGCGAGGACCACCGGAGAGGTCCGCCAGGTCGAAGTGTTGGCGGCATTGAAAATATTGCGTCCCGTGACCATGACCGAGCCATCCGTTTTGACGAACACGGTGTAATCCCAGCCTGTGGCCAGACTCTGGACCCCGCTGAGGCCCAGCACCGGCGCTGGAGTGGCCCGGTTGATTTGGGAGCCGTCGCCAAGCGCCCCGCTGGAATTGTTTCCAGTGGCCAAAACTGTGCCGTCCGCCTTCAGGAAAAAACTTTGCATCGGACCGGAGGCAATCGCCTGCACTCCGTTCAGTCCCGCCACCGGCACCGGTTTGATGCTGTATCCCATATTGCCGTCCCCCAGCTCGCCGGAGGAATTGCTCCCCGTCACCATCACCGAGCCGTCCGCTTTCAGGAACAAGCTCTGGCCCTGACCCGCCGCCAGCGACTGGACGCCCGTCAGTCCCGCCACCGTCACCGGAGTGGCGCGGTCCATTGTGGTGGCGTCACCCAATTGCCCGTTATAATTCTCCCCGCAGGCTTTAACGGGGCCATCCATCGTGACAAAAAGACTGAAGGTGCCTCCGGCGGCAATGGCCCGCACCGGTGCCAGTCCAGGAATCCGGAACGGGACGGAGCGATCCCTGGTGCTGCCGTCCCCCAGTTCTCCGAAATAATTGCCTCCTGTGGCCCACACGCCGCCGTCGGTTCCGAGAAACAGCGTGTGGGCGTTGCCCGCCGACACCGCCTGCACGAAGGGCAATCCCGGGATGAGAAAAGGAACCCTGCTGCTGGATGAGCCACCGTCGCCCAACTGGCCCCGGTTGTTGCCGCCCGCCGCCCAGGCCGTGCCGTCCGTTTTCAGGAAAAAACTGCTGGCTCCGCCCGCCGCCATCGCCTGCACTCCGCTGATCACCTTCACAGGAGTAAAGCGGTCTGTAATGCTGCCGTCACCCAGCTGGCCGGAGCCATTCTCTCCGACTGCCCAGACGGTGCCATCCGTTTTCAGGAAAAGGCTGTGATCCGCTCCCGCCGCAATAGCCTGCACCTCCGTCAGCCCGGAAATCGGCCGGGGAAGGTCGAAGCTGCCGCCCCCGCCGCCGCCCAGCTGCCCACTCGAATTTTTTCCCACTCCCTCGACGGTGCCGTCGGTTTTCAGGAAAAGACTGTGATCCAATCCCGCCGCGATCGCACGCACCCCGGTCATACCCGTCACCGCCTGGGGCTGGCTGCGGTCCACCCGTGTGCCGTCCCCCAGCTGACCATAAAAATTAGATCCCGTCCCCAGGACTGTGCCATCGGTCTTCAGGAACAAGCTGTGCTCCCCGCCGCCGGCCACCGCCGGAGCCGCCGCCCAGCCGTTTCCGGTGCCGGAACCCGACAGCATCACCGAAAATAAAACTGCGGAAAGCCGCCGCATCAAAGCGGAAACCGGCGAAAAAACAGGAGGCATAGAGGAAGAGAAATGAAAAATACTGCATTGTTAATCAATAATTTCATTTTGAAAACCTTAAGTGAAAGCGAATTTTGATATCTCTCTCTGAATGGAGAAGGCAGGGAAAAGCGGCTGTTATCATGGAAAGCGGGCACCGGGTTCCGGGGACGGATTCTTTCAAGGGGGCCAATGACGCCATAAAACGGCGCCGGCCTCCGCTCTGAAAAAGAGGAGCGGACTCCAAGGGCAGTTTCATAACGACTTTAGCGTTAATTACCGCCAGCTATCGCTCCCATCACGTGGTTTGAGCCTCACAGCCCCTCCGCCGCGCCTTCGAGTCTGGCGAAGTCGATGGACGGCTTTTTAGCGGGGGTGGATTCGCGGGTGAAGCGGGTGTTGAGGGGGATGGTTCCGGGGAAGAAGCCGCCGTTTTTCAGGAAAAACTGAGGTCCCTGAGCGCCGCCGGCGAAATCGAGGCGGTATTGGCGTTTGGCGATGTCGTCGCCGGTGAAGCGGGCTTCGGTGATTTCGTGCCATTGGCCTTTCACGTCGCGGGCCCACTGATTGCCGTAGGAGGCCTGGCGGCCGAGGTGGCCCTGGCGGTCGGAGAAGTTTTCCAGAAACGAGTGCGCGCCGGTGAGGTGTTTGTCGGTTTGGGGGCGTTTGAAGCTGGCGATGAGCTTCCATTCGTCCTTCTCCGGCAGGAAAAACCAGGCGCTGTAAACGGTCGATCCTTTGCCGTCGGGCTGGACGCGGTTGAGAAATTTGTAAGTGGATCCCGCTTTCCAGGGATACAGCCAGTAACTCTGGCCGCCGGAGCCCTCGCCGCCGAATTCCCCGCCGTGGACGCCGTCGCCCTTTTTCAGCAGGGTGATTTTCTGATCGTCCGGAATTTCCTTCGGATTGTCCGTCGTGAAGGGGCTCCACACGGAGAAGAGCACACGGCGCTCATTTTCACCGTTCACCTGCATGCCGAAGTATCCTTCGCCAAAGCCATTGGACATAAAATACGAGCCCACAGGATCGCTGCCCTCCGGCACGGTGACCTCATTGTAAAACCATTCCACAGGCTCCCCTTCCGGCAGCGGGTAACCGAGATGCACCGACGGCCCCCGGCGGCCCCAGTAGAAGCGGTTGCCGCCGCCTTCCTTCACATAATTGAGGACCACCTCCCCCGCCCCCGGGCCGGTCGGGGTGGCTGTGAGGGATGCCACCTCCGCAAAAATATCGCCGGTTTTGCTGAGCCCCCGCAGGTCCACCCGCACATAGCCGGCCTCCTTCACGGTGATTCGGCCCAGAGGGACGGCGGCGGATTCAGCGCCTTTCAGATCCTTCTCAAAAACCTGGCCATGGATGGTGGCCCGGATGCGGGATTCTCCCTGCGGCACGCCCGCTTTGAGCCCGATTTCCAGCTCCGCCGGGCGGTCCACCCGGAAGAAGAGGGAAAACACGCTTTCCCCGTTTTTCCAGTTTCCCATGACAGCGGACCGCCCGGAGCGTCCTCCGCCCTGCCCGGCGGTCAGGTAAGCATTGCCGGCCACGGGAATTTCCCAGGTTTTGACGGCGGGAACTGTGGCGGCGGGTTCCGGAATGGCGGCGGGAGGAGTTTCCTGAGCCTGACAGACTGAAGGCAGGGCCAAGCCTGCGGCGGCAAGCGTCAGCGCCGCCGTCAGCAGCCGGCGGCGTTGAAAATGAACGGCATTCAGAAAAATCAAAGAAAGGGAACAAGGAGAGAACATGCGGCATCAATGCCGGTCCGCGCGACGGCGTCCAGAAAATTGCCTGGACAGAATGCGGGGAATTCCGGTCTTTTTACTCTTTGGGGCGGCGGCGGTGTCGGCATCGGAGCGGCAATGCCGTGGGGAATTTTACTCCTGAACAGGTCCTGTAAGCCCTATAGGACTTATAGGACCTATGATCCTCTGACGTGCCCTCCGGTAACGATTCCGAGCATGGCTTTTTGGTGTGTAAATTCTTTAGAGCCGGCGTTTTCCTCCAATTAGCCCATTCCAGTGCCGCTGAGAGCTTGACCGGACGCCGAAGTGCGGCATCTTCGCGCCCCCTTTTTTGCGTTTATGCCGGAATCCTCGCCTGAAATTTCCTCCGCTCCGGCCGCCGGAGTGCCGCCGCAATCCTTCCTGCGCAGTGTGGTGCAGTCGCTGAAAGGCGGGCAGCATGACTTTACCGCCCTTCCGCTGAACCGCGCGGTGCTGCTGCTGGCGGTGCCGATGGTGCTGGAGATGATCATGGAGTCCCTGTTCGCCATCACGGACGTCTTCTGGGTCTCGCGCCTGGGCCGGGACGCGGTGGCGGTGGTGGGGCTGACAGAGACGGTGATGACCCTGATTTACGCCGTGGCCATCGGGATTTCCATGGCGGCGACGGCGGTGGTGTCCCGGCGCATCGGGGAAAAGGATCCGGAGGCGGCGGCACGGGCGGCGGGGCAGATCATCCTTCTCGGGGTGACGCTGGCCACGGGCATGGGGATTGTTATGGGCTGGGCGGCGCCGTCCATTCTGCGGCTGATGGGGGCGGATGAGGCCATCGTCCAGCTGGGCACGCCCTTCATGCGGATCATGCTGGGCGGGAATGCCACCGTGTTTCTGATTTTCCTGATCAACGCCATCTTCCGGGGCGCGGGGGATGCCGTGATCGCCATGCGCACCCTGTGGCTGGCGAATGCCCTGAATATCGTGCTGGGGCCGTGCTTTATCTTCGGCTGGGGGCCGTTTCCCGAGATGGGCGTCACCGGCGCGGCCGTGGCCACGAACATTGGGCGGGGAATCGGCGTGCTTTACCAGCTTTACAAACTGGCCGGGAAATCCGGCCGCTTCCGCCTGCGTCCGTGGCATTTGAAGCCGGAAAGCGGGGTCATGAGCAGTATCCTGCGCACCTCCGGCAATGGCATCCTGCAGTTTCTGATCAGCACCACCAGCTGGATCGGTCTGATGAAAATCCTGTCCATTTTCGGCAGTTCGGTGCTGGCGGGCTACACCATCGCCATCCGCATCGTCATCTTTGCCCTGATGCCCGCCTGGGGTCTGGCGAACGCCGGAGCCACGCTGGTGGGGCAGAATCTCGGAGCCGGCCAGCCGGAGCGCGCCGAGGCCGCCGTGAAAATCGCGATGCGGTTCAATGTCATCATTCTCGGGGCCATCGGGCTGATTTTTGTGCTCCTCGCCGGTCCCATCGCCGCCTTTTTCGCTCCGGACGCCGAAGTTCTCGGCCATGCCCGGCAGGCGCTGTGGATCATCAGCCTGGCCTTCCCGCTCTACGCGGCGGGCATGTGCCTGGAGGGAGCCTTCAACGGCGCGGGCGACACGTGGACGCCGACGCGGCTGAACTTTTTCTGTTTCTGGCTGGGGCAGATTCCGCTGGCGTGGTTCCTCGCGGAAATCTGTCATTTGGGCCCCACCGGCGTCTTTATCGCCGTGCCGGTATCGTTTTCCGCCCTCGCCATCTCCAGCGCGGTCCTGTTCCGCCGTGGGAAGTGGAAGCTGAAGCAGGTGTGAGGCCACGGAGTCCCGGGAGAGATTGACCTTGAAACAAAGGCTTTCAGGAAATAATGAAAATTTCGTGGGGCAGCCGGATTTTAATTTTCCTGCCTCTAGTGCATTTATTTCATTCCTCCCCTGCCCTTAACTTATTATGCGGACTTCGACTGTTTTATGTTTTCTTCCCGTGCTCGCGGTCTCCATCGCTCCTCTTCAGGGAGCCGGAGTGAGTGTGGGCGCCTCCTCCCTGATCAGCATTCTGGATTACAGCGACACCTTCACGCAGACGGACCAGGGAGGCCGGCCTGACCGTCCGAGCACGGCCGCCGCCCAGGGCGCTCCGGCTTACGTCGTGGAGAACACTTACGGAAAACCTTCCGTCAGTTTCGGTCCGGTGGGCGCTTTCAGCTTTGCCTCCGACGGGGCCGGGCTGGTGGATGGCACTCCCAAATATCCCGGCGGCAGCGGAGCCGGGAGCCTTCTGGGGATCACCCAGACAGGCGGCGGGGTGGACTATGGCCTTCCCTACGGTCTGAGGGGAAATTATCTCGTGCAGGTGGACGCCGTGCAGGTCGGCGACCGCATTGACATCAGTTCCGGGGCCGCAGTGGGCATTTTCAGCGCCAATTCCCTTTCCGTTTTCTTCCGGGGAAGCGGTGGCGGAGCCTCCCTTTTCAACGGCACCACGGACACCGCCATTCCCGGGATCAACACCGGCATCACCGCCGGCCAGTGGTATAATTACGGAGTGCGGTATGATATGACGGGCAAACGCCTGGAGCTTTACGTCAACCAGGCCTCGGTCGGCGTGGTGGATCTGAGCACCTTCGCGGGCGGCATTTACGCCAACTTCTCCAACGCCTTCGTCGGGGCCGGAGCCGGACTGGGAGCCGGTGAGGACCGCACCTGGACGGATAATTTCCAGGTCGGCGCTCCGGTCCCGGAAGCCAGCGGGGCACTCCTTACCCTGGTGGGATTCGCGGGCATGTCCCTCCGCCGGAAAAGACGCGCGTAGCTGTCCGCCGCGCCGCTGGTGCTGTAAATCCCAACTTTCGAGGGATTCCAAAGCTGGTTCTCAATGATGCGCCTCCCGGGAAATAAGGACTTCCCGGGAGGCTTTTTTTGCCCGCAGGGCGCCAGGGGGGATTTTTGAGTCTGATTTCCGGAAATGGCGGGAATGAACGGCTTATCAAAAGAACGGCCTCATCCTTGCGGGATGATGAATTCCAGGCCGCTCAGCGGACCGGGCGGGACACGGGGACCAGGGGCGGGGCGGGATCGGCGCGGGCGGGGCCTTTGTCATTATTATCATCATCATCAGCGTCAGTGGCGGAGCTGGATTTGCGGAAGGGATTGCTCAGGAAACGGGCGTGCCAGTCGGGTTCCGCCATGGTGCCGGAAGCGGTGTATTCCAGCAGTTTGCTGACCGGAAGCAGGAGCAGGCCGGGAGGTCCGCGCAGATTCACGCGGGCCAGGAAATCGACTTTGTCCCTTATATAATCAACGGTGCCGTTGGCCTTCAGACGGAAAGTGCCGGTCGCGGCCTCGAAATCAGGCAGCATGACTTTGCCCGCCGCCACGGTCACGGTGGCGGTGGCGCTGCGGGCGACGCTGTAGCCGATGTCGCTTTCCCCGGGCAGCAGCGCTTTGAGCAGACCGGACAGCGGGCCGAGCAGCGGCAGGGCGAAGATATTGCCATCCTCCAAGCTGACTTTGCCGGTGCCGCTCAGGGTTTCGGGACGGGCGGTTTCCATCCGGTAGGAAAAGTTGCCGCTGATCCAGCCCTCTGTTTTGCGCGTGGCATCGACGATCCGCGTGAGCCGCGCGAAGGACACGCGGTCGAGCACGATGCTGGCATTGTGCGCGGGTTTGCTGGTTTCGGGGAATTCCATGCTGGCCCCGAATTTCCCGCCGAAGAGCGTGGCTCCGCCGGTCACCTCCAGCCTGTTGTCCGCGCACGCCAGCCGGCCCACAAACTGGTCCAGCGGCCAGGTGCGGCGCAGCACCAGCACACTGACGCGGCCCGGAGAGGTGATTTTCACATTCCAGGCGGGTGGCGGACGGCGCTCCTTCAGCAGGGAGAACGTGCCGTCAAAGACGGCGGGGGCGGCGTCATCCAGCCGGACGGCGTTGAAGGCCACGGTGCCGGCCACGGTGCTGCCCGTGAGCTGCAGCAGAAGGCGCGGCCCCAGAATGTGCGCGGTGCCGCTGACTCCGTCGAATTCATAGGGCGAATTCGCGATGTCCAGCCCGCAGCGGCTGCGGGTTTTCAAATGAATGGTGTAGTCGCTGCGGTCGAGCCCTTTCAGATCAATCACGCCATCAATGGTGACCGCCGGAGCCTGGGCGAAGCGGTATTTGGTCAGTTCCTGGGCCAGGGCCGGCAGGAACAGATTGATGAACCGGGCGGGAACCAGAGTGCTGGAGCCCTCCGTGATCCACAGCAGGCGGCTGGCGAAATCGAGGCCCACTTCCCGCGCCGTTCCCGTGCCCTCGTCCATGCGCACTTTGACCCCGGTGAAGCGCACGGGAGGGGTGGCGGTGGAGTCCACAGTGACATCGGCGGACACCTCGTGCAGCGGGGTTTTCTGATAGGAGAAATCCAGCATCTCCACCCGGCCCCGGTGATGCCAGTCCGCCCCGTTCTCCTTTTTCCCGGCCATGCGCACGCCCACCCGCGACTGATTCTGAAAAGCGAACCGCTCCAGCACGCCGCGCAGCACAGGGTTGGCGATAAAAGGCGCGGCGGCGTTCACGGACATGAGCCATTCCAGTTCATACCGGCTGCCGCCCGGCCCCGCCAGCATCTGCCCGCGCACGGTGCCGGTGTGGTGGGTGAGCAGCCCCTCCCGGATGTAAAGCGTGCCATCCGTTTTCACGGCAAACCGGGCTTCCAGTCCCTCAAAAACCACACCCCGCGTGGAGAAACGGCGGGCTTTGAGATGCCCCTGCCCCTCCAGCGGCCATTTGCCCGGCGGTCCCTGTTCCGGCGGTTCCTGTCCCCCGCCCGCCCCCTGTTCCGGGCCGCCGCCGGGGAACCACTTTCCCTCCCACTCAAACTCCGGCGCAGAATAACACACCACCTCCCCCAGCCATGGAGCCTCATCGAGAGCCGTCCGCAGCAGCGGCTGCCAGTCGATCCCGCTTTCCACCGCCAGATCCACGACCGCCGGCATGGCTTTGATTTTCCAGGAGGCCCCGGCATGAAACGCGCCTTTGCTGTCGTGCAGCTCCAGGGATTTCAGAGTCACCAGCCCGCCGGACAGTCCGGCTTCGGCGCGGAGGCTCTCCACTTTGCCGCCGGGGAATTTCAAAGGACCGCCGCTCAGCGAGGCCCGCACCTCCAGGTTTTCAATGTCGCCCGGATCCCCCTGAACATCCAGTTCCAGCTCCGCCTTGTGCGCGGGCGTGGTGCCGTCCGGGCCGGAGGCCACCTGAAAACGGTCCAGCACCCGCAGCACCGAGCGCAGCGCGCCCCGGCGGTCGCGCATCTCGCGGATCTGCCGGGTGCGCTCCTCCTGGCGGCGGCTTTTCTCCTCCGGCGTTTCAGATTTTGAAGCCCCTTTCTTCAGGGAGCCGCTGACCTTCACGTGAATGCCGCTGACGACGCCGTCAGCCCGGGCGATTTCAATCCGGTCGTCCCGGAAAACCAGGCGCGCGGTCAGTCCCTGCACGGTCAGCCATTCGCTTTTCGGGTCCCCCGGATCCACCGGCAGAGCCATATCCGCCTGCTGAAGATGAATGGTGCGCAGAAAAGGCTCATGATTCAGCATCCGGGTCAGGTCAATATCCAGGCTGATGCTGTTGATGTCCGCCAGATGCTGATCCCGGTGGGTCATGTCGTAAATTTTGACATCCCGCGCCGTCAGGCCCTCCACCGGGTCCAGCGTCAGGCGGCCAATGTCGGCGCGCAGGCCGTGTTTGGCGAGTTCCCGGGCGATCATCGTCCGCCATTTGCGGGTGAAGCCGGAGTCATAAACATACACCCCCAGCCAGACCGCGCCCGCCAGCAGAAGCAGGGCGGCCCAAAGTCCCAGCTTCCGGCGTGTTGACGAATAATTCACCGCGCATCGTGCCGCTGCCGGGAGCGGAATTCAAGTTTCCCCGGCAGGGCATTTCGTTTCCATTCATCCTGAAAATGCCACGCTGGGCCACGGATGGCACGGATAAGGCGGATAACACGGATTGATGAAAAGGATACCCCTCACCTGGGGGCAAGGCCGGTCGCGTCTGAAAATCCGTGTCCGTTCATTACAACAGTGCCATTCCTGGCCCGCTTTTCCCGAAGCATCCCGTAACGGTTGCGCTTGCCCCGAAAAGCAAACGGGCGGCGGTGGGAAGGTTCCCACCGCCACCCGCTGCTGTTTAATGAGGAATCAGGGAATGGTCACCATTTTCAGGCGCAGGAACCGGCGGGGTTCGGCTGTCCGGGTGACAGTGTCGGTGACTTTCACAGTCTCCATCACTCCGTCGTCCCCGGTGATGACTTCGGTGAGCTCCCCGGCCTTCGGCAGCCGGAAAGTGCCCAGATCATTGGAGATCTCCACGCTGTAAGCCACTCCGGATCCCGCTTTGCGGCGGGGGTAGGTGACCACCATTTTGTCATTCTCGATGGTGAAAACCGGGGGCTCTCCGCCGTTGGGCACGGAGGGATCCGTGTTGAAAGCGAATTCCTCCAGGTTGTTCCGGCCGTCCTTTTCGAAGTCATCCGCCGCAGTGCCTATTCCCGGATGCGCCGCCAGCCAGGTGTCCAGCGTTTCCACTGTGGAGGAGATCACGGCCTTCAGCTCATCGTAACTGGTGACGCCATTGTAGGTCAGGCTGAGCCGCAGGATATAAGTTCCGTTCTGGGAGGCGGTGGCGGTGGTCGCCAAAGCGCCCGCAGTGCCGAAGGTCACATTGCCGGGACCGCTGGTTTTCGACCACGCCCAGACGGGAGCGCCGGCTGACAAATTTCCCAGCACTGTGCCGGAAAGCGTCAGCGCGCCGCCGGAGGTGACATCCGGCCCCGCCGTGAAGGCCAGGCTGGCGGCATCCCACGCACCCGGTGATCCGTTGGCGGCGGCGCTGGCTTTCCAGGCGGCGCCGGCGTTCACGTCATCGGGATTCAGATTGAAAACCACCAGACTGAAACCGCCGCCGTCCGTGGTCGGGGCCCACTTGTCCGAGTACGTGACGGAGGCGATGGGCAGATTCAGGGACGAGGTCAGGGTGATGGTTTCCGAACTGTTGGCCAAATCCCCGGAGTAGGGTCCCACCGGAGTGACCGCAGCGCCGTAGCGGGCGGCAAAAGCCGCGGGGTTCGCCGCAATGACCAGGGTTTCCCCCACGCCAAGGGAGCGGGAGGCAGCTCCGGTGAAGGGGTAAGTGATCCCGGCCGTGAAGCCCGCCGCGTTCAGGCTGACGATGTGGCCACTGACGTTGCGGATTTCCACAAACTCGAAATCCTTGTCACCCCAGCCCGCATTGATGGCGAGTTCCGCCGGTGTGGGATCGGAGGGGTGGTAATTGATTTCCGAAATCACGATATCCCCGGGGACAGCCAAAGGATCGATGGTGTAAGTCCGGTCCAGGCTGCCGCTCCACTTGCTGACCAACGGAGGATTATTGGCTCCCGTGAGAGCGGTGAAGGCGGCGTTATAAACCCGGGCCCGAAGGGTGGTGTTGGCGCTGATGGTGATCGGGCCCGTGTAGGCGGTGGCTCCGGCACCGGGAGCGGCCCCGCCACCCGGGCGCGGATCCGTGCCGTTGGTGGTGTAATAAATCGTTCCCGCCGCCGGACCGGTCAGCGTGACCTGAGTGCCCGGAGAAACGTAACCGGAAGCCGTGACTGTCGCGGGTGGAGCCACCCATTGAGTGTCCATCCAGGTGGCGCGGACCTGGAGGTAATCCTTCAGCCGTTGAACCTCAGCCGCCTGGGAGGCGGTGGTCACCGGATTGAGGGCTCCCATGGCGACGGTCCAGGAACGTTTGGCATTATTCCAGCGCTTCAGATCGCGGGCAACCGCCTCGGCGCTCATCTGCGAATTCAGATCATCGAGCAGCCCATTGATGGCCG
This sequence comes from Verrucomicrobiota bacterium, assembly GCA_040386695.1. Classification (GTDB taxonomy): domain Bacteria; phylum Verrucomicrobiota; class Verrucomicrobiia; order Verrucomicrobiales; family V1-33; genus CAIZWU01. Next base: position 14,305 of record JAZKFB010000050.1, on the reverse strand, counting down.
TGGGGGCGAAAGCTCCGTCGCGGCGCAGCGACTGCCAGCGGTCGATGTATTTCTGGTAAAAATCCGGGTCGCGGAAGAGACGGTTCCACCATATGTAGTTGAAGAAGTCCGTGCCGAGGTCACCCGAGTTGGAGCGCCACATTTTCGGATTGGCGTCACGGCCGTCCGTGGAGGACAGGGTGCGGTCAAAGTCCCAGATCGGGCCGGGATACATTTTGCCCCCGCGGTCCTTGGTCCAGAAACCGCTCAGACGCAGAGCGTCCACGTTGAAGGACCACACATTGAGCAGATGATGGTCAATGGCGGCATCAACATCCAGATACGGCGCGTAGCCGAGCACGGGATCCGTGAAGGTGGTTTTCTGAAGCGCGGCGTTGAAGCCGGCAATGTAACCGACCGTGGCGGTGGCGCTGGCCAGATACTGTTCCTGGGGATCGCGCTGGGGGGATTTCAGTTCGCGTTCCTTGGGATAATAAAAAGCCATGGTCTGCCCGCCGGTGGTGAAACCGGTATCCCCGGCGTCAATCCGGTCCACTTTCCAGATGTAGCCGCCGGTTTTGCTGACAGGGTCATTATCATACATCTCCAGCTTTTTGATGTCCACCCGGTCGCTGTTGCGGCGGATTTTCTCCATGACATTGTAAACGCCGTAGTAGTCTCCGGAGGCGAGATTGGTGAAACTGAGAGCTCCGCTGGTACTTTTGACAAACATCTCCACCGGTTTGTTGCGCACAGCATAACGGCCGATGTTGTTGCTCAGAGCATACATGAAAGGGTTGTGCAGCAGGGAGGGATCGAAAGAGAACGGAGCGTAGAGCACCCAGTCCGAGTGCTCCGGCATCCCCAGAAAAGCGATGTCCTCCTCCTCGTCGTTCGACTGGCCGCGTGTCTCCAGATTCAGGCTCGGCTTGGCATTTCCAATGGTGCTGGATCCCCGTTTATCGATCACCGTCCGGTTGAAAATCGTGGGAGCATTGCTGAAGCGGGAGAGATTATCCGGTGCCGCCGGTTCCCAGACCCACATGTAGGCGGCCTGATCCCCGTCGTCCGGGATGGTGCCGGTGAAATTCGAGACCACCACGATCGGCATGGTCGAGGTGAAGCTCACCGCATTGGCATTCAGCAACAGGTATCCGCGGGTGCCGGTGGCTCCGGGAAGTTTGCCGGTTTTGAAAATCCGCGCCCGCACCAGGGTGGTGGCGGTGATATTCAGCGGCGTGGTGTAAATGGGCGAGGTGGCGCTGGGAATGGAGGCGGCCACAGTGGCATTGGTGGTGCTCAGCGTGAAGCGGATCACCGCGTCCGGATCCGCGACCGCCGGAGTCAGCGTGAGGGACATTGTGTCCGTGGAGGCGAAGGCTTTACTGGGAATACTGAAGACCACTTCCCCGGCCACACCGTCTCCGGTGAAGTTATTGGCCTCTCCGGGAGTCGGCGTTTTATAAAAACCCACCGCTGTTTTATCCCCCACCACGGAAGTGGCGGGCGGCGACACCGTGGTGTTCACATCCGAAATATCCCGTCCCCAGGAAACATCCGCCGTTTGTGCGGGATAATTAATGAACGAGGAGACCACAGTATTGGCGCTGTTCAGCAGGGAGAGAGTGCCGCCAGTCGCGGGAATCGTGAAGTTGGTGTGCAGCGGAGCGGTCACCACGGTGCGGTTTTTGCCGGAGGCCCAGACCAGCAGGCGGTCATCAGGCATGATCTGCACGGTGGGAAAGTTCCAGGTTGTCGTGCCGTCCGTCAGCTTGTAGCCTGCCATGCTGACCACGGCGGGGAAGCCGGGCCTGTAAACCTGGGGATTATAAATCTCAATCCACGGCTGCACGGTCCCGTCCTCATCCACGGCACCCTTCACGTTCACCGCTAGGAACTCGTTGATCTGCGGCACCTGAGCCTGGGACTGGAGCAGGGAGAAACCAAAAATCGAGAGCATCACCGCCAACAGCCCGGACGTTCCGGACCACCGGCGGAGGGACCGGCCGCCAGGGCCGGGAGGGGAATGAAAGGACTTTGAGCGCATGACGTTTGTTGGGAGGGCGGGGGGTTTGTTTTCAGACAAACACTTAAGGAACAGCGTGCCCGAAAACATCCTCAGCTTATGCTTCCGCGTTTTGGAATTGAAGTTTTTTAATGGCCAGGCGGTCAATTGGGGAGAGAAAACTTTAAAATTTAACGGGTTTTTCACGCGTCCGGCATCCTTGCCGGAACTCAGAGGATTCCCCGTGGACCTTTGCACAGCTTCCACGTAAGGCTTTGACATGCAGTTGAGTATCGTCATTCCCGCATGGAACGAGGAGAAGCTCCTCCCCGCCACCCTTTCGGCTATTGGCCACGCGGCGGAAACCTCCCTCGCGCCAGCCGGTATTTCCTGGGAAGTGATTGTCTGTGACAACAATTCCACCGACAGCACCTCCGCGCTGGCCCGCGCCGCCGGGGCCAATGTCGTTTTTGAACCCGTGAATCAGATCGGCCGCGCCCGGAACACCGGAGCCTCCGCCGCCCGGGGAGACTGGATTTTGTTCGTGGATGCCGATTCCCACCCATCCCCTGCCCTTTTTGCGGACCTTGCCGCCGTTTTACAGGATGCCACCGTGCTGGGCGGCGGCAGTCTGCTGCGCATGGAGACGGAGCATCCCGGAGCCCGTTTCATTCTGGGATTCTGGGGATTCATCTCCCGCCGTTTAAAATATGCCGCCGGCTCGTTTCTCTTCGTCCGCACCGGTGCTTTCCGGGAAAGCGGCGGTTTTGACCCCGCGTTCTTCGCCGCCGAGGAGATTGATCTTTCCAAGCGCCTGAAAAAAATCGCCCGCCGCCGCCGCCAGCGGTTTATCATCCTTTCCCGTCATCCGCTGGAGACCTCCGCCCGCAAGCTGACCATGCACAGCGCCACCACCCACTTCGCCTTCATGCTCCGCACCGCCCTCACCGGCGGCCGCACCCTCCGCCGCAAGGAGGCCTGCGCCATCTGGTACGACGGCCAGCGGTAGCCGCAGCCGGATTATTTTTCACGGAAAGCGGAGCGGAGGCGCCGACGGCGTGATGCCGGGCCTGGCGCGCGATTGCCGTTTGACGGGGGCGCGGGCATGGTGAGGGAAAGGACGGGCTTTTTCAGCCTTTATTTCCCCCGCCCCTCCCCGGGCTTTTCCGATTTCCCGATGCGCCCGCTGCTTTTATTCCTGACCATTCTGCTCGCCTGGGCGGCCATTTTTCTGCCCGGACTCGGGAATACGGAGCTGAAGGGCGAGGAGGGCCGCCGCATTCTGCCCGCGCGGCGCATGATGCAGACGGGGGATTACGTGCTGCCTTACTCCGAAGGGCGGCCGTATCACCGCAAGCCGCCGCTGGTGAACTGGGCCATTGCCGGGAGTTTCCGGCTCCACGGGGAGGAAAGCGAGTGGGCGGCGCGCCTGCCCTCCGCGCTGGCGGTGCTGCTGCTGGCCCTGACCGCCGCCTGGGCCGGAAAAGTGATCGTGGGGCCGCAGGGGGCATGGTGGCTGCCACTGGCGGTGCTGACCACGATCGGAACCATTGAAAAAGGACGGCTGGCGGAGATTGAGGCCATTTTTCTGAGCCTGTCGGGCATCGGCATGCTGGGCTGGCTGGCGGGCTGGCACCGGGGAGGGTCACTGTGGGCCCGCTGGCTTTGGGCGGGCGTCTGGTTTGGCTTGGCGTCGCTGGCGAAAGGGCCGGTTTTTCTGCCGTTTTTCTACGCCATCGCCCTCGTCATTCTTTGGCGCGGGCGCCAGCTGAAAGAACTGCTGCATCCCGCGCACTGGCTGGGGCTGGGGCTCGCACTGCTGCTGCCCCTGCCCTGGGCGATGGCCGCCGCCGCCCGGCTGAAGGCGCTGCCGCAGTCCGCCCGGGATGATCAGGCGCAGGTGTGGATGAATCAGATCACCAAACGGCTCGATCCGGGCGCCATTGACTGGAAAAGCTATCCCCTGGGCCCGTTTGAGACCCTCCTGCTGCTGTGTCCCTGGGCGCTGGTTTCCATTTACCTCTGGCGCCGCGCCCGCCGGGTGTGGTGGCCGGAGATTGCGGAGAAGGACCGCGCTTTGCTGCTGGGCCTTGGCTGGGGAATGCTGACCATGGGCCTGATTTATGCCCTCCTGCCGGAATCCCGCGCCCGTTTTCAACTGCCGCTGGTGGCTCCGAATGCCCTGCTGGCGGTGCTGATGCTGGCTCATTGGCAGCGTCATGCCAAAGATGAAACCGCCGACTCCACCGCCGCGCGCTGGACGGGCACCGCCGTCAGAGTTCTGCTTCTTTTAATCACCATCGCGGGCGTCACCCTGCCATGGTGGCTGGCTCCGGGCAGCATGATGATCTCCATGGCGTGGATGCTAGGGCTTTCCCCGCTCATCTGGCTGACCGCCGTGCGGGTGGCCCGCATGACTCCGCCCGGCAAAGCGTTTGCGGAAGCCGGTCTTCTGGCGGCCTGGGGCATGATTTTCTTCGGCGCGGTCATCACGCCGGTCATGCGGCGGCATGAGGACATCCGCCCGACGGCGCTGCGGATTCTTGAAGTCACCGGGCCGGAGCCCAAAATCATGGCCCTGAATCCCGGCCCGCAGCCATTTCTTTTTTATCTGGGTAAAAATTGTGTGGAGACCGCTTTTGCGAGCCGGGTCACTCCGGAAACCACCCATCTCGTGGTTCCTGCGGAAAGATGGGAGGGAAAAGACCTGCGGCAACGCCTCGCACGGGCCGGTTTTGCCGAAAAAATACTGGAGGTGAAGGACGATGACGCCACGCCTTACGTTCTTCTGAAACGCGGGCCGAAACCGCCCTGACCGGATCCGGCCGCGCTGTCACCCTCCGCCGTCATTTTTTCCGCCTCATGTCCGCTCCGCATCTCATTCAGGAACAGGGCACTCTGGCCACCGCACCGCCGGAGGCCATGGATTTTCTGTGGAGCCGGGGATGGCGGCATTTCGGGCGCGATTTTTTCCGCTATAACCTGACTTTCTCGGAAACCCGGGAACTGCGCCACATCCTTCCGCTGCGGATCGTGCTGGATGATTTTACACCCAGCCGGAGCCATCGCCGGGTGATGCGGAAAAACACGGATCTCAAAGTCGAAATCGGACCGGCGGTGGTGGACGCCGCCCGCGAGGCCATGTTTCTGAGGCACCGGGAACGGTTCACCTCCAACATTCCGGAAACCCTTGGCGTCTTTCTGCCGGAGCCGGACCCCGCCACCGTCCCCTGCGAGTGCCGCGAGGTGCGGCTGCTGGAAAACGGCCGGCTGCTGGCGGTGAGTTATCTGGACTGCGGCCTGGAGGCCGTTTCCAGTGTCTATGCCATGTTCGAGCCCGAAGCCGCCTCCCGCAGCCCTGGCATTCTCACTCTGCTGGAGGAAATTTCCTTTGCCCGCCGCACCGGCCGCCGTTTTCTGTATCCCGGCTACGCCACCCGCGAGCCCGGCCACTACGATTATAAAAAGACCTTCAGCGGCCTTCAGACCTATGACTGGGAAACCGGTGACTGGGTGCCGTGCCCCCGGTCCTTCCCATCCTCCGAATCATGAACTACTGGCTTTTCAAATCCGAACCGGACACCTTTTCCTTCGATGACCTCAAAGCCCGCCCCCGGCGCACCGAGCCCTGGAGCGGCGTCCGGAATTACCAGGCGCGGAACTTCATGCGGGACGGGATGCGGGTCGGGGATCTGGCGCTTTTTTACCACAGCAGCTGCCCCCGGCCGGGGGTGGCCGGCGTGATCCGGGTGGCGTCGGAGCCGTATCCGGACCCCACGCAATTTATTCCCGGCGATGATTATTTCGATCCCAAAGCGACCCCTGAAAAACCGGTCTGGATCCTGGTGGACGTCGCCTGGGAGCAGGATCTGAAAAATTTCATCCCCCTCGAATCCCTGCGCGGCGACCCTGCTCTGGCGGAAATGCGGCTTCTCCAGCGGGGCACCCGGCTTTCCATCACCCCGGTCTCAGCGGCGGAATTCAAACACATCCGCAAGCTCGGCGGTCCGGTCAAAAAATCCTGACCTCTCATCCCATGGAAAGGCCGGGGTATTCCGCCCGCCGGAGTCTGAACAGAAAGGGACGAGGGAAGCAAAGGAGGAGAAGGAAACGGGCTATTGGAATACGGTTCGTCCGGTCGCGCCTGACACGGTCATTCCGCTGTTTTGCGGGAAACCATTTCCGGTCCGGAGCGTCTTCCCGGGTGCCGTTTCCCCACGCCGGAACAAAGACATAACTCCCCGCCCGCGGCGCTTCCTGCTGAAATCGGTCCGTCCCCGTCAAAACCGGAACGGATTGACTCCGGCCATTCCCATCCGCACTAAAATTCATTCATTTTCAACTCCCTCCCAGACTCCCGCCGACGGGCGGCGGCGACAGTTTTCCCGCCGCCGGATTCCCCGCTCATACAGGATGCTGACAACTTAATTATTCTCCGGTTTTCTCTCCGTCACCTCCGCTTCGGCCCGTTGCCGCGGCCGATTTACGGTTGTCATTTTTTGGCAGCCCCTCCAAGGTTTACGTTCCCCTAATTTTCATTCCCTCCGTGGACATTCCGTCATGCTGCAATTGATTCTCCGTAAAATCGTCGGTTCCAAAAACCAGCGCGAGCTGAAGAAGCTTTGGCCGGTTGTGCAGCAGATCAACCGCTTCGAGCAGGAACTGCAGAAACAGCCCGAATCCGCGCTGCACGGGAAGATCGCCAAATGGAAAGCCGATCTTGCCAATCTTCAGAAATTCGCGGAGGTCCAGGCCTATCTGAACAAAATCCTGCCCGAGGCGTTCGCGGTCGTGAAAAACGCCGCCCGCCGTCTCACAGGCACCAAACTGACGGTCTGCGATCAGGAGATCACCTGGGAAATGGTGCATTTCGATGTCCAGCTCATCGGCGGGATGACCCTGCATAACGGCAAAATCTCCGAAATGGCCACCGGTGAGGGCAAAACTCTTGTCGCCACCCTGCCCCTTTTCCTGAACGGCCTCACGGGCCGGGGCGTCCATCTGATCACCGTCAACGATTACCTCGCCCGCCGCGACTCCGAGTGGATGGGCTACCTGCTGCGCTACCTCGGCCTCACGGTCGGCGTCATCCAGCACGACCAGTCCCCCAGCGTCCGCCGCGAGCAGTATGCCTGCGACGTGACCTACGGCACCAATTCGGAATTCGGTTTCGATTACCTCCGCGACAACGGCCTCGCCCAGAGCGTGGATGAGCAGGTCCAGCGCGGCCACTGGTTCGCCATCGTGGACGAAGTGGACTCCGTCCTGATCGACGAGGCCCGCACGCCGCTGATCATTTCCGGTCCCGTGACCGTGGACACCCATCAGTACGATAAGTTCAAGCCCTACGTCGAACGCCTGGTGCGGGAACAGTCCACTCTGCTGAACCAAATTGCGGCCGAAGCCAAGGAGCAGGTCGAGAAAAAGGATTTTGAAGGCCTCGGCCGCAGTCTCTTCAAACTCAAACTCGGCCAGCCCCGCCACCGCGCCCTCATGCGCATGTCCGAGGAGCCGGAATACCGCCGCGCGCTGGAAAAAGAGGAACTCAGCCACTACGCCGATCCTCAGAAAAAGACCCTTTTCGCCCTCAAGGAGGACCTTTATTACAGCATCGACGAAAAATCCCACGAGGCGGATCTCACGGAAAAAGGCCGGAAATTCCTGAATCCCGACGAGCCCGACGCTTTTGTGCTTCCCGACCTGGCGACGCTTTTCGCCGAAATCGACGGTTCCAGTGACACTGCCGAGGAGCGCATGGCCCGCAAGGAGGCCGTGCAGCAGCAGATGGATTCGCAGGCCCAGCGGATGCACAATATTTCCCAGCTGCTCCGCGCTTACTGCCTCTACGAGAAGGATGTGCAGTATGTCGTCGAGGAAAATAAAGTCGTGATCGTGGATGAGCACACCGGCCGCAAAATGCCCGGCCGCCGCTGGAGCGATGGCCTGCACCAGGCGGTCGAGGCCAAGGAGGGCGTGCAGATTGACAAGGAGACGCAGACTCTGGCGACGATCACCATTCAGAACTACTTCCGCCTCTACAAAAAGCTCTCCGGCATGACCGGCACGGCCGAAACCGAGGCTTCGGAATTCCACGATATTTACAAGCTCGACCTCCTCGTGGTTCCCACGAACCAGAAAGTCAGCCGCAAGGACTCCAACGACAAAATTTACAAGACCCGCCGCGAAAAGTACAACGCGGTCATCACCTTCATCAAGGAACGGCACGCCAAAGGCCAGCCCATCCTTGTCGGCACCGCCAGTGTGGAATCCTCGGAAACGCTGTCCCGCCTGATGAAGCGCGAGAAAATTCCCCATCAGGTGCTGAACGCCAAGTTCCACCGGCAGGAGGCGGAAATCGTCTCCCAGGCCGGCCGCCTCGGAGCCGTCACCGTCTCCACCAACATGGCCGGCCGCGGCACGGACATCAAACTCGGGCCAGGCGTCGCCGAACTCGGCGGTCTCCTGGTGGTGGCCACGGAGCGCCACGAATCCCGCCGTATCGACCGCCAGCTGCGCGGCCGCTGCGCCCGCCAGGGCGATCCGGGCGAGAGCATTTTCTTCCTGAGCTTTGAGGATCAGCTGATGCTGAACTTCGGGGCCGCCGAGCGCATGACCAAACTCATGGAGCGCATGGGCCTTGAGGACGGCCAGGAACTGGAGCACCCCTGGCTCAACCGCTCCGTCGAAAGTGCCCAGAAACGGGTCGAGCAGCGGAATTACACTTACCGCAAACGCACGCTGGAGTTTGACGATGTGCTCAACAAACAGCGGACCGTCATCTACGACTTCCGCAACGAATCCCTCTCCACCGAGGACCCTCACGGCCTCATCGTTGAAACCATTGAGGAGGCTCTTCCCGAAAAAATCGCTCCCTTCCTCACCACCGAGGACGGCCCGGCGGATTATGACGGCCTGCTTCAGTGGCTGAACATCACCTTCCCTCTGCGCCTCACCCGCGAAGCCGCCGGTCTTGAAAGCCGCGACGCCAAAGGCAATACGGAGTGGATCGTCAGCAAAGTGAAGGAAGCCTATGAGCTGAAGACTCAAACGGAGTATCCCGAAGCTTTGAAAGGCCTTGAGCGTTACGTTCTTCTGAATGCCATCGACCGCCTCTGGCAGGAGCACCTCTACAGTATGGATGCGCTCCGTGACGGCGTGCATCTGCGGCAGTTCGCGCAGAAGGATCCACTCGTGGAATACAAAACGGAAGCCTATGGCCTGTTTTCCACCCTGATGGAGAACATCCGCGGCGAAATCCTGAACAATCTCTTCCGCAGCACCACCAACCTGCGGGCCTTCGAGGACCTGCTCGCCAGTCTGCCCCAGCAGCTCAGTGGCGGCGGCAGCGGGGATGATGCGGATTTGTCCGACCCCCGCCCTCCCCTGGCCCCTCCTCAGCGGCACCTTCCCGCCAAACCCAGTCCGGCCGCCGGGAATTCCATTTCCACGCCACCTCAAAACCGCCCTCCCGCCATCCAGCTTGGCGGCAGTGGCACCATCACCCTCAGCGGTGGAATCCCGCTCAAGCCCAAACCCAAGCCTCCGGTCGAAAGCTGAGCCGTTTTCGCATTAATGACCCGCCGGAGAGCGTTCACTCCCCGGGAGAATAACCGAAGCGCCCAGTCCCTCCCAACCCCGCCAGTCCCGTAACGGGGCTGGCGGGTTTTTTTGTTATTGTTGTCCTTCCGCCGGGGACCGTGGATCAGAACAGGAATGAATTCCTGAGAAACACCCTGCTTCCATTGACCCGGATTTTGGCATGAAACAGGATCATCCCGGTTTCATGCGTAAGCGTTTGACGGATGACCGTCTGGTATGGAGCACGTGGACGGGCGTGGTGCGCCACGATTGTGGATGGCAAAATCGTCATCACAGGAGCGGCGCGCGGCATGCCTGCGCGGATTTGAGGAAAGCGGACTTCCGCTGGCGGAGTTCTGCCGGAGGGAGGGTCTGGCTTACAGTACGGTGCTCAACTGGCGCAGGCTGGCCCGGGAAGCTGCTTCGGTTTCCGTTTCGGTTTCCCCGGATTTCGTGGTGGTGGAGGCTTTGCCGCCTGAGGCTGAGCCGCCCGCCGTTCGCGGCGCGAATGAACACGGGGAGCGGACTGTGGCTGCGGGGAGGAGCGGTGCTGCGGATTTTTCGCCGGTGCCCGCGACAGTGGCGGAAGGGGTGGTGGAGATTCAGGCGGCACCGACTGTCAGGAACGGACCGCCATGAAAGGGGGCGCGTCATGATTTTCACGCGCGGACTCAGGGTGTGCCTGGCGGCGCAGCCGGCGGACCTGCGCCGGAGCTTCGAGGGGCTGGCGCTGCTGGTGCGCGGCACTCTGAAGGAGGACGGGCGCTCCAACCGGAATTTTCGTTTTCACCAACCGGCGGTGGAATCGTGTTTCATAATGCAGTTATTTATTGGAACCCAGGCAGGTGGAGCGTCTTTCCGTCCTGCAAAACCTTAAAATTCCGGAGCCGGCGCTCAATCACCGCCCGGACACCTATCCTGGGATGCGGATTCGAGTCATGCAAAGCATGGACGGCAGGGAAACCCGGCGGTGCCACCAGCATTCTGTTCGCTGTTCTTGGTCAGTCCTCATCGCCGCTCTCCTCCTCCTCCTCCTCCTCCTCCTCGTCATCGTCATCGTATGACTTTGTGGCCAGTGAGCAGGCCATCGTGACCAGATTAGGAAACGCCCCGTGGAAGTCCCACACGCCGGAACCGTGGGAGGCGGAAAGAATTGAACCCCGGTAAAAGACATAGGGGTCCGCGCCCTCGTCCGCGACGACGATCCACTCAGGATTCCAGTTTGCGATGGGCTGTCCGGTGAGCGCGTTCCACCGGTATCCCGCCTGCCGCTCCCACAGATTTGAAAGACTGGGAAGAAAGACCGGATTGGCTCCGGTATCGATGGAGATGTCGTCGGGTCCCACATCCTGATAAAATGCGGCGAGCTGACCGGGCAGCGGGAAATCCCCCCGCCAGTCACTGGCGGGCTGGGGGCGGCATGTTCCGTGCCGGCTCAGAAGTGATCTGGCATCTGTGGCGTTCATGATGATCTTTTTCCCGCCGGACCCGTGGACAGCTGTGCCGGGCTTCCCCATGGGTGCGCGAAATGCCCCGGGCAGTGGATCACTGACGGGGCTGCGGGAGCCCCGCTTTTAAATCCCGCAGAACTGCCGAAGGAATACGGGCTCATGGAAAATTGGCGAATTTGGCGTGGTTTGTCCACAGTGTGCGCGTAAACCCGCAGTTGGCCAGAAAAAGTCCTCATCCAGCAAAAAGATCCGGGAATATTCCCGGCCGCCAGCCCGGAAAGTCCAATGGCCGTGAGCCCGTCCGGGAGATGCTCTGCCGCCGCTCCCGCCGGGTCCCGGAAAAAAGGGGCAAGCGAGTCCTCCGGCGCGCAACTCCCGCCTTCTCATCTAATCTTGTTCGCCCTTGGTTGGTCGTGTGCTGTGGTCATGGCGTGAGAACTGAGTCGTGCATCTGCGGTGTCAGCAAGTAGCGCCCATCAACTGGCCTCCACCGTGGGTGGCGTGGTAACCGAACTCTCGGGGCATACGGAGGCCGCTCAACACTGCTGAAGTGCTCCTGTGTGTCCAACTGATAGAGGGCAGACGATCCGCTGCTGGAAATATAAAGTGTATCTGGATGGCCATGACCACCCTCAAGAGTGTATGGGAACGGTGCAACTCCCGGGGATCCGATGTAGAGAAGGTAAAACCACTGCCGGAATGGGCCGAATGCAAAAGTGCCGTCAGCTCCGGAAGTAGTCTCTCCCAGAGTCCTCCTGCCACGAAACAGATACTGCACGCTGGCTCCAGAGACCGGCCGACCAGACTGATCAATGACACTACCGCTAACTCGTGAAGCCAATGTCTCGTAATGCGGAAGCGGGGCACACGAGGATAATCCTAGCGCCAATAGTAGGCCGATGCACAAGCGAGTGAAGGTCATGGCGAGGCGCATTGAGTTGGGCGAACGATTAAGCTGTGCCGACCGCCGGGGCGGAGGTGGGCGTGGAAACGGGATGGCGGGTTCGAATCCCGGAAAGCATCAACGGCAGGGCAGCCCCGGTGGTTGGCACCAGCGCCTTCCATGAGAAGGCAGTCAAATCACAATTTGAAATTCATTTCAACATTTATTCCCATCAGCGGCAGGGGCCGGGGAGGGAGGGATGAGTCTCCGGCTTCCATGCGAACTCGGCCTTGCGGCTGGTTCAGGGTTTGATCCGGTTTGCTCAAAAGCAGTGGAGCGTTGCCATCTTGTTCCCGAACTCGGATTCATGGACCCGGTTCCGGCGCTGGGGCGCAATCACTCCAAATCCTCGCGCTTCTTTCCTTTCCTTTCCTTTCCTTTCCTTTGCTTTGCTTTGCTTTGCGTGGGTGTTTCCAAAAAGTGGTGGTGAGGCTGGGGGGATCCGGCGATCCGCTGGCGGTTGCCGGTTATTGCTTGTTAGTTCCGGGCTGCTTGTTGTTGTTCAGGCGGCAATGGGCGTGGCGCGGGCTTCGTAGGGGTTTCCGGATTTCCAGAGGCTGAGCATGAGGACGGCCAGCTTGCGGGCCACGGCGATCACCGCCCGCTTCTTTTCCCGCCCGGTGGTGCCCCGCAGTTTTTCCCCGTATTCCCGCAGGGCTCCGGGCGGACCGAAGGAGCCCATGATGTATTGCGCGGCGTTGACCAGCAGACAGCGAAGATAGGTGTCGCCACATTTGGTTATTCCCAATTGCTTGTCCGTGCCTCCGCTTTGATCGCGGCGCGGGGTCAGACCCAGACAGGCCCCGATGTCGCGGATGTTCCCGAACCGGTCCGCATTCCCGACTTTCAGCACAAAATAGAGGGAGGTGATGGGGCCGACGCCCGTGATTTGCCGCAGCTTTTCCGCCTGCGGATAGTTTTCCTTTCCAAGCCGGAGAATCTCCCGCTCCATTTCGCGGATCTGCGCGGTCATTTTTTCCAGAACCTCCACCATGGGGCGGATCACTTCCTGACAGTTTTCCGGCACTTCCTCCATAACACTTTTATGGAAACGTTCGCTGGCGGGATTGCTCACGGGGTGGCCGAGGCTTTTGAGGGTGAAGCGCACGGCGTTGATGATGCCCACGCGCGACCGCACCGGGGCATCGCGCAGTTTGATGGCCAGCATATCTCGCTGCTGTTTTTCGTCGCCGTGCTCCACCGGATGAAGCAGCGCCTCGTCCACCCGGGCGATGCGCGCCGGCAGCTCCGCGTCCCGGTCATCGCTTTTGCGTTCGGCTTTGTAAATGGCCCGCACCCTGCGCGGATTGGCCACCAGCACCCGGTGCCCGGGGTCCTTGAAAAACCGGCTGATCCACGGGCTGTGGGTTCCGGCCTCCATCACGATGAGGGCCTCCGGCCAGTCCGCCGCCAGCTTTTTCAGAGCGGGGCGCTCGTTGGCGATGGTTTCCTTTTTCAAAACCTTCCCTTGGGCGTCGAGCACGCAGCAGGAATGCTTTTTATCGCCCAGATCCAGCCCGATGGTGAGACCGCAGCTGCTGGATTTCATGTCGGCAACCTTCACGGTCCGACCCGTCAGTGGTGTTTGGTTTTTCGTTTTCATGAGGTGGCAGGTTACCGCGCGCCTCCGGCGCGCAACTCCCGCCTTCTCATCTAATCTTGTTCGCCTTTGGTTCGCTGTGGTGGCAATAGCGCATAGTTGACTTGGTGAAGTGGCGATCACTAACTTTACTCAAAAATAGGGCTGCGATTTTTCAGGGCGAACCCACCATCCTTCGAAACTTGCGTCCCAAACTCCAGCGAATTTACGGTTCTGAAGTGCAATGCTCCAATGGACTCCGCGCTCAATGCGCTTTGCTGGGATTGTGATAAGCAAAAAATTACCACTGATATCCAGCGTGGCATCACGATCATATCGTTCGAGCATGGACTGGATAACATCACGAGCGGCAGGCCAAACCTCCGCCCATCTAGATGCTATATCCGAGTAATTCTGGAAATGGGTTGCTGTATGACCGTCTTGGAGGCTAATGGTGCAAAACAGCTTTTGTCCATTTCCAATGTCGGCAAGTGTCTCGCCATCCCATTGATTCGGCCATCCTATTGGAGGTGGTTCCATTGTTTGATTTGGCTGGGCATAAAACTGGATTTCTGGCGCTTGGTTGCTCGAAGCGCGGCAAACAGTAAGATCGGAAGTTGGGCGAACGTTTAAGGTGAGGCACGGAGCGCAGCGGAGTTGCCTCCACTGCTTTGTTCGCCTCTTAGGGTTTGTGCTCCTTCTTCAATGCTTTCGTGCGGGGGGTGTAAGATCTGTTCTGTAAAAGACTTTAGCCTTGCGCCGCGCGACCC
>JAZKFB010000049.1:0-55189 GCA_040386695.1 Verrucomicrobiota bacterium | reverse complement strand
TCAGACCCGGCTCCGGGAGACACTCCCCGGTGTCATTATTTTTGAGTCAATGCGGGAGCACGGGCATCCTTGCCCGTGAGTTTGACAACTGTTTGAAAATTTACCAAAGCCGAATTAATACCACCGCGAAAGCCACACTCCAAATTCTCCTGTTTTCAGGTGGAAAGGGTAGACCTTCAGCCCTCGAATTTTGCCCCTTGGTGATTTCTGAGGCGATGCCCCAGGAATCCCTGAGGAAGCTTGCCCCTTTGGAGCGGAAAAATGCCCGCCCGTTGCCATAACCGGAGGAATTCTCCGCCGCGCCAGTGGAGAGAGGGATCCGGGAGGCTCAGGGTTTCCTGGGCTGGGCGGGGCGCTGGTAGAGGCCGGTGAGTTCGCCGCTGGCGAGGACGTGGCCTTTCATGGCGGCGAGGACTTCGTCGCGGTTGGCGCGGGGGTGGAGGTCCAGGAGGGTGTCGAGGGCGAACATCTGGATGTGGTAATGGTGGTCGGGATCGCCTTCGGGGGGACGGGGGCCCATGTAGCCGGTGCTGCCCTTGCTGTTCAGGCCCTGGCTGAGGCCGGAGGGGTCCTCCAGGCGGTTCTGTTTCTGCAGGCCGGGGCGGAGAGCTCCGATGTTGGCGGGGATGTTCCAGGCGACCCAGTGGACGAAGGGCGTGGCCGGGGGAGCGGCGTCGGGATCCTCCATGATCAGCACGAGGGATTTGGTTTCGGGCGGGGTTCCCGTCCATGTGAGCGGGAAGCTGCTGCCCTCGACGTATTCCGAATGGATGTCAGGAATTCTGCCTCCGCTGTTGAAAGCGCGGGAGGTGATCTCCAGCGCGGCTTTGCCCGGGGCTTCCACCCGCTTCAGGGCCAGGGGAACGCCAAACCCGGCGGCGTTCTGCTGATCCATAACGGTGGCGGGAACGGCCGCAGGGGCGGCGGCGGGTTCCGCGCCGCCGGTGTGGGAGACGCGGTAGATGACGCCGTTGCGGTCGTCACTGAAAAGCAGGGATCCGTTTTTGGAGATGGCATTGCCGCAGAGTCGGCCTTTTTCGCCCTCGGGGGTGACAAAGCCGGTCACGAAGGGCTCGATGGAGACAGGCTTTCCGTCTTTGAAGCGGATGCGCACCACTTCGTAGCCCACGGGCTTTTGCCGGTTCCAGGAGCCGCGCATGGAGACAAAGGCGTCGCCGGCGTATTCCTTCGGAAACTGCGCGCCATTATAAAAGGACATCTGCATGGGGGCGGCGTGGGCGTGGTAGCCGAGGACCATGGGGGTGCTGCTTTCCAGCCAGTCCTTTTTCAGCAGGCCGCCGACGGGATCGAGGCGGGGGTTGAGCTGGTTGTCGGCGTAGATGTAGGGCCAGCCGTAGAATTTGCCTTTTTCGAGTTTGTTCAGCTCCTCGGGCGGGATCTCGTCGCCGAGCCAGTCGATGCCGTGATCGACCTCCCACAGCTCACCGGTCCGGGGATGCCAGGCCCAACCGACGGGATCGCGCAGGCCGGCGGCGAAGATGGAGCGGGTTTTGCCGTCGAGCGAGGCCTGGAGGATGGTGGCGCTTTCAGGATTGGTTTCGGCGCACTCGTTGCAGGTGGAGCCGACGCCGATGTACATCTTATTATCCGGGCCGATCTGCACGGTGCGGGTGTTGTGCTGCCCGGCGTCGGGGAGATCGTGGATGATCATTTCGAGAGGGCCGAAGGTGCCGTCGGCCAGGACTTCGGCGCGGAAGATTTCCTTGGGCGTGGCGAGGTAAACCATCTTTTCGTGGAAGGCGATGCCGTGCAGGCCGGAGCGGCTGGTGATGCGCAGGGGCTTGGCCTCGTCCTCGTCCTTGAGCATCCAGACATCGCCCGCGTCCCGCCGGGTGTAGTAGATATGGCCGGAGGGGGCGATGGCGAGGATGCGGACATTGCCGAGGTCCTCGGCGACTTTGGTGATTTTGAAACCCTCGGGGACTTTCAGTTCGCTGAGCTGGGGGGCGGGCAGCTGGAGGGGCTTGAAGATGTGGCCATCGACGGCCACGTCGGCGGCGAATTCGGGCGGGCCGCCTTTTTTGGAGGACTGCTCCGCGAAGGCCCAGCCGGCGCTGAGGGTGAGGCATAAGGCGGTGGCCGGGGTGAGGGCGCGGAGTGGGAGGAGTCTCATGGGGAGGAGGCGGTCAGGGGAAACATTTGGGGGAAGCCCGCAGTCTGCTTTCCGCAGTCCACGATACTTCAAAATCTCCAGGTAAAACTCTCCGGAGGCGGATCCGGATGCTTCAAGTTTGGATGTCGCAGGCCATGTCCTGGGGCAGCGCAAGGCGCTCAATCAGAAGCGGTAATGCGCGTTGACCGAGACGAGTCTCGGAGCGCCGGTGTTGACCAGGCCGGCGGAGGTTTTGCCGGTTTCGATGGTGGTGTCGAAGAGGTTTTCGACCCGCAGACCGAGGGAGATGTTCTCGTTGATCCGGTAATCCACGCCGGCATCGACGGTGATACAGGAGTCGAGCTTCAGGGTGTTCTGGTCGTCCTCAAACTGGCTGCCGGTGAAGCGTCCCTGAACGGTGAAGGACCAGTGTTCGGAGGGCTGCCACATGACGGAGGCGGTGACCACGTGTTCGGGTGACTGCTCCAGGCGGTTGCCGACGAGGCCGGGTTCCTGACGGAAGCGGCGGACCTCCGCCTGGCTGAAGATGTAATCCAGCGCCAGCTTCCACTCCGGCACGGGATTCCAGTGGATGGAGGTTTCGACGCCGAGGACTTCGATGAGGTCGATGTTCTGCCGCTGCCGCAGCACGCCTCCGGCCGGGACAAAGCCGCCGGGATCAAAGGTCCCCGGGCCTTCGCCGAGGGTGACATTGCCGACGGCATCGCGGAGGTGGTTGTAAAAGCCGGTGAGGCCCAGGGTGAGGGATTCCTCCGGCGTCCAGTCGAGCCCGGCCTCCAGGACGGTCAGGTGCTCGGTGTCCAGCTGGGCGTTGGCTTCCGTGATTTCATTGCCCACGCGGAAGGGACGGTAGAATTCGTTCAGCGTCGGCTGGCGGAAGGCGGTGGAGATGCTGGTGCGGGCTTTCAGGGTGTCCGCTAATTGGGCGTTCAGACCCAGGCGGCCGTTGGTTTCCAGATCGTCGGTGTCGGCATAGTCCTGGCTCAGGAGTTCCTGGCCGGTCTGGGCGTCGTGCTCACGGCGGCGGCCGTCGAATTGGCGCACATAATCCATGCGCCCGCCGGCCACGACCTGCACTTTGTCCGTCAGGTCCCAGGTGTCCTCCAGAAAGGCTCCGGCGAAGGACTGCTCGCCGCCGGCTTCGCGCAGGCGGGTGAACTGATTCCGCATGTAACGGAAACGCTCATTGGTTTCCCCCTCCACCCAGCGGTAGTCGAGGCCCGCCAGGAGCCGGTGATGCTCCGCGATCCGTTGACTCCAGGTGAGGCTGCCGCCTGCGGAGGAGGCGGGCACGCTGAACTGGTCCAGGGCGGGCGTTTCCAGAGTGCGCCCCGCATTCACCGAGCTGAAGGTGCTGGCGAATTCGCGGTGCTGGTAATAACCCTGGAGCTTCATCTCCGCCTGCCACTCCGGGAAATCCTGCACCAGGGCGGCGGAGAAGTCCTGGCCTTCGGTGTCGTTGTGGGTCAGAGGCGTGCCGTTGTTCCGGTCCTCCTCAAAGACGGAGGCGCTGAATTCCAGGCGCGTGCGCTCCGCCGCCTGCCAGGTCATGCGGCCCTGGAAGGTATTGATGGAGGAATCCGCCGACTGGTCCACCGGTCCGCGCTGATCGGCGCGGACGATGGGATAGCCCCCGGTTTCCAAGTGCTGAGCAAAGCCCGACAGCTTCACGGATTCCTGATCCAGGGTGCCGTAAAGCGACTGGCTGTAACTGTCGCGGTTGCCCGCTTCGAGGGCGGCCTCCAGGGAAGTGGCGGTGACTTCCCGGCTCTGCATCTGAATGGTGCCGCCCAGGGCCGCGTTCCCATAAAGCCCGGCCCCGCCGCCCCGGGTGACGAAGACGCGCTCCAGGGAATCCGGGGCCAGGCGCTGCCAGGGGACCGTGCCGGAGAAGGGGTCGTTCAGGGGGGTGCCGTCGAGGAGGACGAGGGTGCGGCCCGCGCCGTTGGGGCCGAGATTGCGCAGGCTCACCCCCTGAGTCGTCGGGTGCGCGACACGGCTGCTGGAGCGCCGGAAGAGGCTGAAGCCGGGGATTTCCATGCGCAGCAGATCGTCGAGGCGGGCGCTGGGGGAATGCTCCAGTTGGTCCCGCTCGATCACGGTCACGGAGAAGGGGTTTTTGGCGATGTCCTCCGGGAGGCGGTCGGCGGTCACCACGACAGGAGCCAGAGCTTCCGGCGGCGAGGCGGAGCGGGTGCTGGCGGGCGTGCCGGTGCCGGTGGGGGCGTTGACGGGGGCGGTTGGAGGATCCGCTGCGGATGAGGGGAGCGGGGACAGGGTGAGAATTCCGCATCCCAGCGGCAGGAGAAATCGTTGGCAGATCACAGCAGGTAATTTGGAATCGGAGCCTCTTACGGTTTCCGCCCGGCGAGGGACTCGCACAAGTTCAGAATCCGACCGTTCCGCCTGCGTCCGCCTCCGCGTTCCAAGCCCCACTCTCCTCATCCCCCGACAAACCATGAAGTCCGCCCGCCTTTCCCTTCTGTCCGCCGCCCTCGTGGGATTTTCCCTCCCGGCTGCCGCTTCCGCCGCCGAAAAGCCGCTGCTGACCGGCAAGGACGCGATGTCCGACTGGACGGGCGACGCTCCGGGCGTGCGGCGCAAAATCACGGTCGCTGACCTCCCGAAACCGGGAGCGACGGAGTCGTCCCGGAACATGCCCAAAAAGGTGAAGCGTCCTGAGAGCGCCTGGCCGAAAGCGCCCGAGGGTTTCAAGGTGGATCTTTACGCGGAGGGTTTCAAAAATCCCCGCAAACTGCTCACCGCGCCCAACGGCGATATCTTTGTTTCCGAAAGCACGGAGAATGAAATCCGCGTGCTCCGCGACTCCGACAACGACGGCAAACCGGATCTCAACGAGTCCTTCGCGACCGGGCTGAACAAGCCCTTCGGCCTCGCGTTCTATCCGGCGCAGGACCCGAAGTTCCTCTACGTCGCCAATACCGATTCCGTGGTCCGTTTCCCTTATCAAACCGGCGACACCAAGGTCTCCGGGAAAGCCGAAAAGCTCTTCGAACTCAGCCGTGGCGGCCAGCTTACGGGCGGCGGACACTGGACGCGGGACATCGTTTTCAATGCAGAGGGAACGAAGCTTTACGTGTCCGTCGGCTCCAAATCCAACAACGACGACGCCGAGGTGGAAAAGGACCGCGCCCGGATTTTCGAGAGCGATCCCGACGGCAGGAACCTCGGCGTTTTCGCCACCGGCATCCGCAATCCGGTGGGCCTGGCGATTCATCCGGTGACGGGAGAGCTGTGGACCTCCGTGAATGAGCGCGATGAACTCGGCGACGATCTGGTGCCGGACTACGTCACGCGGGTGAAGAAGGACGGATTCTACGGCTGGCCGTGGTTTTATATCGGAGGAAACCAGGATCCCCACCACGCGGGCAAACATCCGGAACTTAAGGACAAGGTGATCGTCCCCGACGTCCTGCTGCAGTCGCATTCCGCCTCGCTGAACATGCTGTTTTACACGGGCAGAACCTTCCCGGAAACTTATACCAACAACGCTTTTTCCTGCCTTCACGGCTCCTGGAACCGCTCGCACCGCACCGGTTATAAAGTGGTGAGCATCCCCACGGAAAACGGCAAAGCGACCGGCGAATACGTGGATTTTCTCACGGGTTTCGTTACCCCCGAAGGGGACGTCTGGGGCCGCCCCGTCGGCATCACCGTCGCCAAGGACGGCGCGCTCCTCGTCTCCGACGACGGCGGCAACTGCATCTGGTCCATCCGGGCGGAAAAACGCTGACCGCCGCCGAAGGTCCCATCCCTGTGATCCGCGGTGCCGTCGGGGCTTCCGCAGTCTTCAGGGCTTGCCGAGATATTTATTGATGTCGGAGGCGGTGGCCTGGCTGTTTTTGATGCGCTGAAGGATGCTGTCGTTCTCCGAAGAATGATCGCCGGCCTGGGCGTTGGCCAGTTTGGGCTCGTCGCGGCCTCCACTTCTGGCTTTTTCGGCGGGAAAATAATTTTTGGTTCCGCTGGCCTGTTTATCCGCTCCGGCGAATTCCTTGGTCCCGGCGACTTTGGAGGCGGCGCTGTTTTCCTTCGTAGCGGCTTCTTTGGAGCCTTCGTGGAAGGTCATGCCGCCATCCTTGTTCTCGCCGGTGGCGAAAAGCTGATCCGTCCAGTTGGAGGGATTGTCCTTTTTGCCGCCTTTCCAGTCCTTGGCTTTGTATTCCTTCTCCTTGCCATACTCCCGGGTCAGGAAGTTTTTGGTGGCCGTGTACTCCTTTTTGCTCTGAGCCTGCAGCTTGCCGCCGAACATCTTCTCACTCATGGCGTTGAGCCCGCCTTTGCCGCGCCCGCCTTTGCCATCCGTGTTGGAGGCGTTCTCATTGTAGCCGAAGGGATCGACACTGTTGAAACGGGAGCCGAATCCGGAACCCCCGCTGGCACCGCCGTCCCCCGTTTTATCCTGCACATCCAGACTGGTTTTGACGGGACCGGCAAGAACGGTGCGCTGGCTTTTGCAGGCGCTGAGGCTGAACAGGGAACAGGTGCCCAGGACAAGGCAGAGATGGCGGACGGTCATACGCGGGGGAAATTGACGGAATCTGGGGCCGGGGTCGAGTGAAATCAGCGGTGACGGCAGGGAATGGACTTTTCAAAAGACCGGATCCCGGATCAGCGAGCGCGGATCTGATGGTTGTAGGTGTTTTCCACGGGCAGGACAAGGCGGCATGTTCACAAATCCGGCTTCTCTTTTTTCATAAAATCCACCGCTACCGCGCCTCCTGCGCCGCGGCGGCCTCGGCGGCGGCTTCGAGGACGAATTCCTCCTGGAACGCGTTCAGGTTTCCCAGCCACAGCACCCCGTAGGGAATCGACGGGAAATCCGGCAGCACCAGCCGCCGCGTTCCCTCCGGAGCCGGCCGGGGGCCCGGGGCGAGCGTCAAGCCGGCCCCGAAACCCCTTGAGACATAATGGGCCACGAGTTCCTGATTCGGCACCTCCAGGCTCGGGAACCACTCCACTTTGCGCTTTGCCAGCTCCGCCTGGAACAACTGGCACACGGGCTCGACCGCCGGCAGGGCGATCAGCGGGAGGTCGATGCGGTCGCGGTCCCAGAACGACTCCGCTTTGGTGTAACCGCTTTTTTCCGGCACCAGCAGGGACATCTCCACCCGCAGCAGCTCCTTCTGGTGGACGCCGGGAAGGCGTTTTCCGAGCAGGGAGCTGAGGCCGATGTCGATTTCCTGCTCCAGCAGCGCCTTCTCCATCCAGTCCGCCTGGCCGGTGGACAGCGTGAAGCGCATCCTGGGAAACCGCTTTTTCAGCCGCGCCAGCAGCCGGGGCATGTAATCGCGCTGCACGGTTTCCGGCGCGCCGATGCGGATGGCCACGGTTTCCGATCCCCGCAGTTTCGCCGCGACCTCCGGCAGGCCCTCAAAAAACGGCCTCAGGTGGGCATACAGATCCGTGCCGCTTTTGGTCAGGGAAAACGGGCGGCGGTGGAACAGGGTTGTGCCCAGATTGTCCTCCAGCTGAATGATCTGGGCGCTCACCGCCGGCTGCTGGATGCCGTAGGGCATGTGCCGCGCCGCCGCGCTGACGCCGCCATGCCGCGCCACATAATAAAACAACTCCAGGTGATGGACATTCATGCGGCGATGATGCACTGGCCAGGCGTGTTCCGCCAATAACAAAGTGCCCGCCGGCAACGGACACCGGTTTTTTCATGGCGGAACGCTCCGTGAGGCGGCGTCCGCGGATTCACTTCTCCTCCGCCTTCAGCTTTTCCGCCGTTTCCCTCACCTCCGGCGTGCCGTCCGCCGCCACCGTGTAGGGATATTGATGAGGCGTGCCGCCGACAAATCCTGAGGCCATGCCGTCCGCCTGAAGGAAAAACAGACGCAGCTCGCCGGCTTTCCCCGCCACAAGGTCCGTGCCGGTCAGGGTGAAATTCCCGTCCCTGTCCGGCACGGCGCTGGCGGTGGTGGCGTCGTAGTCCGAGCCGCCCTCGGGGTCAAAATACGCCTGCACCGCATAAACCGGCACCTCCGCCGTGACTTTACCGGACAGGACGATGGTTTTTCCCTCCGCCTTCACGGAAAGGCCGGACGGTTTGGCGGAGGGCTTGTCCTCCCAGCCTTTGATGGAGCCGCAGAACAGCGGATGCGAGGCCAGCTGCAGGGCATGGGTGAGATTCAGAAAACTGCCTTTGCCCTCGCCGCGCAGGTTTTCGCCGTAGGTGCGGTTGCCCGATCCCATGAGGGCGGTCCCGAAAGCCGCGCCCTCGTCCGCACGCTCCTTGTTGTGAGGGTAGCCGAAGGCGTGCCCCAGCTCATGCGTGATGCCGCCGATGAAGATGGAATTGTAGCGGCCGATGGAGATGTTGCCGTATTGTTTGTCCAGCACGCGCGGCTCCTTTTTATCCAGCGAATCCAGCTCCAGAATCGGGGAATCCACCTGCCAGGCGGTTCCGCTCCGGTTGGTGCCCGAGGCGTAGTAAGGGCTGTTCTGGGAAATGGTGCGCTTTTCCGGGTCCCAGTTGGACATATTGCAGAAGAGGACAATGGTCTCCTTCCCGGCTTCCAGACCGTCCTTTTTCAGCACTGGAAGGCATTCTTTGCGGATTTCGCTTCCGCTCCGCACCTCGTAATGAGCGTAAGGCTGCGCGCCGGTGACGAGGTGAATGTTCAGCAGGCCGTCCGCCGCGTCGTCCAGAGTGAAGGTCCGGTTTCCAAAACCCAGCCGCTCCATCTCCGAGCCGTAAAATGTCCGGATGTCCCGCATGATCGCCGACAACCGTTCGCGGTAGCGCGGGGACGGTTCCCGGTCGGACGGCGTCCAGTAAACGATATGCAGTTTCCGCTCCGCGCGCACCGGATTCTCCGCCTGCCATTTATCCAGAACCGCCCGCGCCGCCGGCACCTGGGCCGTGATTTCCTCCTGCGGGGTCGCCGCCGGGAGGAGGGTGGGAAAAGTCAGGAACAGGAGGGCGCGGCGGATCATGAGGATGGGGAAAGAAGGGAATGCGCCGCCAGTCTTCCGATTTTCCGCAAAACCGGCAAGTCCCGCCACTGATACAAATCCGGTGCCGGAATGGCGGCCGGCCCGGGTCCGGAATCGGCACAGGCTTTTAAGCGGCAATGAGTTGGACGGCGAAATAAAATCAAAAACCGGCAAAAAAGTTTCCAACGGCCGCCGGGCGATTCGGAAGAAGGGAGCACCACACGCAAAACCCCTGACCTTCAATCCCGACCGCCATGCAACGTCCACTTCCGCTCCTGACCACTTTTGCCGCCCTGGCGGCGCTTCTGCCGCCGCCCTCCGGCCTGTATGCCCAGACCCAGACTCCGCTCCCGCCCGCTGTGGACCGGGACGGGGACGGGCACTCGGACCTCTGGCAGCTGCTGAACGGGATTCCAAGCGCCAACGGCCCGGCGGATTCCGACGGCGACGGCCTGTCGGATCAGGATGAGGAAAAAGCGGGCACGAACCCCTGGTCGATGCTGTCCTTTCCGGGAATTTCCCAACTGGAGCTGCTCACCGATGGCCGGGGCGGCCGGACCGCGCGGCTGCATTGGGACGGACTGGCGGGAAAACGGTATCAGTTCAGCAGCAGCCCGGATTTTTCCTCCGCCACCCTGTGGCAGGACGCCGGGGACCCGGTGCAGCCGGAAAAAGGCGGACCGCTGACGGCGGATTTCACGGTGCCGGCCGGGGACACCCGGCGGTTTTTCCGGGCCGCCGTTTCGGATGTGGATGAGGACCGCGACGGGCTGACGGCTTTCGAGGAGCGGATCATCGGCACCTCGGACTTGAATCCGCGCTCCGGCGGCCTCACCGCCCCGCCGGACACGGAGACGGCGCTCGACTGGGCGAATCACCGCGATCCCGGCATCGACACCGGTCCGGCCAAAGCCAGTCTGCGGGAGGTTTCGGTCGCTTTTGTGCGGAAAAATCCGGCGTCCGGCGCGGCGGACGTGGTGACGGCGGTGGGCAGCGGCGCCTGGCATCAGCTGACCAGCTGGCGGGCGGGCGCGGGCAATCCGGTGGCGCTTTTCACGGCCCCGCCGGTGGACGGGCATCATCCGAAAGTCCTGCTGCTGAGTCCGGCGAAGGACACCAATGTTCCCAAATTCCTCAGCGGCCGCATCCGCCCGGACGGGTCGCTGTGGCTGTCCTGCCGGTCCCTGGCCGCCGGGTCCGGCGCTTTTGTGCATCATCAGAGCAACGGCTGGAACCCGGGCACCGGCCAGGACGTCGTGGAATATGACATGGCCCAGGGTGCGGTCAGCTCCCGGACGGCGGGACTCACGCATTATCAGGTGGTGACGGTGCTGCGCCTGAGAAGCCGCCAGGAAAACAGCCCGACGCTGCACGTGCTGACGTGGCGGGTGGACGCGGTCACGGGAGCGGTCAAGTTTCTGAAGGACAACACGAATTTCACCCATCCCGGTTTTGCCGCCGCGCCCCGGATCCGGGTGGCGCACATCAGCGGCGACCAGTTTGAAATCGTTTTCACCAGCCCCGGCGGCAAACAGGTGCACCAGCCGCTGTGGACGGACGACGACGGCAACGCTTTCGGCAACGCCACCAGTGGCGTGCGCGACATCCGGGGCGAAGGCCTGACGGGAATGGATCAGGAGGCTTCGGCCATCGGCGGGCTGACTTCGAGCGGGTTTGTCACCGCCCTGCGCCAGCCGGGGGGAGCCATGAAACTGGCGGTCTGGGACCGCCGCCCGCAGCCGGGAATGCCGGGAATTTATGTGCCGCACCTGCTGACGGAGAACAATCTGGACCTGCTGCCGCAGCTTCCGGGCGTTTCCCTGCCCCTGCCGCAGCTGCGCGACTCCTTCGCCGGGGCCAACTCCGCCGGGGACGGCACGGGCGCCGCCATGGCCACGGGGGATTTTAATGGCGACGGTTTCCAGGACGCGGCTCTGGGCGCGCCGGGGCGCAAAGCGGGCGAAGCGGTGGGCGCGGGCGCGGTATTTATCATGAACGGCTCGCTGGAGGGCATGGAGAATATCGAATACCGCCAGATCTGGGCCCAGAACAGTCCCGACATCGCCGGTGATCCCGCCGACAATGACAATTTCGGCAACGCTCTGGCGGCCGGGGATTTCAATGGCGACGGCAATGACGATCTCGCGGTCGGCATCCCCCTGAAGGATGTCAGCGGCAAGGCCGATGCCGGAGCCGTGCAGATTATTTATGGAACGGCGGTCGGTCTGGACGCGAAGGGCAATCAGTTCATCACCCGCGCCAGTCTCGGGCAGCAGCCGGGCGCGCTGGACACGTTCGGGCTGGCGGTGACGACGGGGGATTTCAACCACGACGGTTTCGCGGACCTCGCCATCGGCGCTCCGGGCGAAGCTGTGGGCGGCCACCCCGGCGCGGGGGCCGTGCATGTGCTCTGGGGGTCGGCGACGGGACTTTCCACCACCGGCAGTGAATACCTGCATCAGGACAGCGCCGGTCTCGCGAATCAGGCGGATGACGGCGACGCTTTTGGCCGCGCCCTGAGCACCGGTGATTTCAACGGCGACAAAAACAGCGACCTCGCCGTCGGCGTGCCGCTGGAGAATGTGGCCGGAAAAGCTGATGCCGGCGCCGTGCAGGTGATTTACGGCAATGCCGCGAACGGCTTTGGAGCCAGCAATTTCGTGACCCGCGACGGTTTCTCCGGCGGCAATGACATCGCGGGAACACCGGCGGTGAACGATCACTTCGGCTGGAGCCTGGCCACCGGCGATTTCAACAAGGACACCGCCGGCGATCTGGCCATCGGCGTGCCCGGCGATTCCGTGCTGGGCGTGAACAGCGGCGCGGTGCAGGTGCTGCACGGCACCATTCTGGGGCTCACGTGGATCAATGAGGAAATCATCCGCGGAAAAGGCAATCTGCCCGACGCCCAGTCGCTGCCGCAGTTCGGGCAGGCCAATGAGGACCTCGGCTGGAGCCTGGCCGCCGGCGACTGCGACGGTGACGGCTTCAAGGATCTGATCGCCTCCGCTCCCGGCAAAACCATCAATAATAAAGCCGCCGCCGGAGCCCTGTTTGTCATCCGGGGATCAGCCGGAGGGCTGCTCCCGGCCGATGCCGCGGTGATCAGCCAGGACACGGTGATCAAGGAAACCGACCCGCAGAATCCCGACGCCCCGGCCACCAATCAGGACGCCGAAAGCGCCAGCGTGGCCAATGACAAATTCGCCGTGGCTCTGGCCAGCGCGGATTTCAACGCCGACGGCAAAGCGGACCTCGCCGCCGGCATTCCCCGGAAGGACGACGGGGACACCATCGGCTGCGGAGCCGCGCATTACTTCATGGGATCGGCCACGTATTCCCTCACCCTGCGCACGGATTTCCAATGGATGGCCCAGCGGCGGGAAGTGGTGCGCGGCATTGTCACCGATCTCATCCGTGAGAACGCGGGCGGCAAAGCGGCCGGAAAGCTCCACAGCCACAACGAGTTCCAGCCGGCGGTGCACATGGCCAGCTCCACCAAAACCATGACCCTGCTCCTGGCCGTGGAGGCCATTGAAGCCGGGAAAGCCTCTCTTGATGACGATGTCACCGCCAGCGAACTGGCCGGCACCACCGGCGGCAGCAAACTGGATGTCCGCGACCCTGAGGGCAATGCCGTGCCGGATGAAAATGGGGATCCCACGCCTTTTGTGATGCCCGGGGACACCATGAAGCTGCGGTTTTACCTCGCGGGCATGATGGGAGAGTCCTGCAACCGGTCCTCCGTGGCCATCGGCCAGCACATTGCGAAAAAAGTCACCGGAAATCCCGATAACTTCGTGGTCATGATGAACAACCGCGCCGCGCAGCTCGGCATGACCGACAGCGTGTTCGGACATCCGGCGGGCGGCTGGGTGACGCACATTCAGGACGCCGTGACGCTTCAGCGGGAAGGCGTCAAGCATCCGCTCTTTGTGAAATTCTCCAGCTTCGTGACCTATGGCGACGATCAGCCCGAGGAGATTCTCTGCGGCACCCGCGCGGATCAAACGTCCAAATGCAACAATCCCTGGAAACAGATCAACAGCATGGGCGACTACCCCGGCCGTTACACCTGGAAAGGCGGAAACGGCGGGCTGTGGTTCGGCAAGAGCCAGGCGGATAACGTGCCCGATCAGCCGACGGGTTCCTACTGCACCACCTCCCGCGTGACCACCGCCCTGCGCATGGACCGCATTCTCACCTCCTGCCTCCAGCAGACCGGCGGCGGGGCCGAGGACGTGCAGCGGCTTCTGGATTACGGTTACCGCAAGCTCTTCACTCCCGACTCCCGCAGCACCCGCGATTTCCCGGAAACCGGCGGTATCGTGGGACCCGAGGGACCGGTCCGCGTGCGGAATTTCGCCATCACCGCGTGGGACGGGCACGGCCTGACGGCGGTCATTGATGACCACGAGGAGCTGAAACTCAACGTCTGGGCGCTGAACTACGGCAGCAACACCATGACCTCCCTTGGCAACACGGCAAAATCCTACCCGCTCCTGCCCGGCATCGTTTTTGAGGAGCCCGCGCTCGTGGACATCGCCAGCGTCCCCGCCACCGGAGCCATCGCCGATTTCCTCACCGCCAACCTCGTCGGCGAGCATCTCGAACTCAAAGCCTGGCGTCTCGGACAGGAGCCGTGAACGGCGGCGCGCCCTCCGCGTCATTCAAATAAGCCCTGTCTCATCCGCCAGCGGCGTCACCCATCCCGGGCCGGGGAAGGTGGCGCCGTTGGCATTGCAGGGATCATTTCACATCGGTCCGGAAGTGACATTCCCTGTCGGCGGCTTCCTCGTTCCAGTCCGGTGTGACCGGCCAAAAACAGCGGAATGGCATCCTGCCTGTGAATTTTCAGCCGCTTCAAACAATTGAAAAGGAACGCCTGCCTGAGTTTCCCCAGCAGGGACCCGCTCCGTGCTGAAACCTTACGGCCCTGCCTCCGAAAGCGTGAACACACCCGCGTCCTCATCGCGGAACACGCCTTCCGTGAACGTTTTACGGACAAATTTTCCCGTCCGCGGCTCCGTGAAAATCAGGCGGTACTCCTCGCCGTGAGTGGCTGAAATATTCGCCGTCAGCGTGACAATATTGCCCCCCGTGACCAGCCAGGAATAAGTCACCGGCTGGACTTGCCCGTCCAGAATACGGTTGCCGGAATTGCCGGTTTCGAGGGCCAGCGTGCTGCCGGCGGCTCCATCCGCCAGGACAATCCTCCGTCCCGCCAGACCCGTCGGCACCAGCGGGGTGCTTTCCACAGGAACAGAACCGAAGGTGCCATTGTCCGTGCTGGTGAGCAGGCCCTCCACCCGGTGATCCCGCGTAAAACGGCCCAGCAGTGTGGCGGTAAAATCCAGTTTGAGGTCCTCACTGGCCTCATTCGGCCAGGTGACCGTGATTTTTCCCGCATTGAGTCCCGTGCGCAGCCACGACCACGCAAAGGGCCTGGTGACTTCACCGGCTTTCCAGGCTCCTGTCCCATTGGCCCCAAATTCATATCTCACCGTGCGCCCGCCCTCATTCAGAAGCAGGGAAACACCCGTCAGTCTCCAGGGTGCCAGACCTCCCGCAGGCTCCACCTCGGAGCGGATCCGGAAAAACTGATGCCCGCCGGCATCGGCCTGAGTGGGCGGCCACAGCTCAATATTTTCGCCTGTTCCAAAAATAGGATCACCGGCGGCCGGCCAGTTTTTCAGATCCGGGGAGGCCAGAAGCTGATAAACTTTTCCCGTTTCCGAAGGAAAGACGATTTGGGCAGTGTTCGTGACCGCCAGATCCATGACCACCCACGGACCAGCCATGACCGCCCCGGCGGCCGCCAGCGCCAGCATTCCCGCAGGCAGAAACCGGCGGCCAGAAAAAAGAACGGGGCGGATCATCATAGCGGTCTGGGAATTATTTCACCGTCGGCATGACGTTACCAGTGTTTCCCTCCATATGGCAAGCCCGGGAATTTTGCCCGTCGAGGCCGGGTCACTGTTTCTTTCAGGAGATTTCATCTGATTTTCCACCCGGGGCCAAGCCTTTGAACGGCGGATCATGTCCTCTTCTTTTGGCTTTCATTCTGGTTCCTGTCGGTTCGGTGTTTTCACAACGCCCGCCACCAAAACTACAGCTTAACCGGATGGCCGAATTCCGGGGACCACCTCTCCGGCGGTTGGTGCCGGGCCTGACGCTGGGTGGCGGCGGGACGGTGGGGCATTGAACCGCCGGGCTGATGGGAATTTGCCGCTGTGTTTGCCGGGAGCCAGCGGCTGAGCCAGCGCGGAGGGCGGTCCGGCCGGCCGGTGCGGGTGAAATCGCGCCAGAGGGCGGTGGCCACGGGCTCCGGCGCGTGGCCGCATTCCGCCGTCAGGAATTCGAGAAGCAGCTCCATCAGCCGCAGCAGAGACAGGCCGTCGAGCTGGGCGGTGCGGGTCCAGAGCCAGTCGCTGAGACGCATCATGCCCTCGTGGGCGCCGCCGTCATAGGCGTTGCCGGAGGGGGCGGAGGCTGCGGCTGCGGGTTCCGGCTTTGCGACCGGCGGGCTGGACAGCATTGGCTCGGAGGGCCCGGTGGATTTCGTGGCGTGCTGCCAGATCAGGGGCGCGGTTTCGGTGAAATTGCCGCTGTTGCCGATGAGGTCCCAGTATTTGGCGAAACGCCGCAGCCGCTGCATTTCCGCGAACGGGATCAGCTTGGTCTCCAGAATCTCATATGGCGGGAATTCGCTGTAAACCATGCCCCATTCCGCATCATGGCGCACGATGGGAGTGCCGCGAAGGCGTTTTAAAATCCCGACCTGAATCTCCTGCGGCCGCAGGGCCAGGAGGCGGTCAAATCCCCGGCCGAAACTGGCGGCGTCCTCGCCGGGCAGGCCGACAATCAGGTCGGCGTGCAGATAGACGCCGGTCTCGGCGCGCAGGAAGCGGAAGTTCTCCGCCAGTTTTTCGTGATTATTGCGGCGCGAAATGTTCTTCGAGGCCAACTCATCGAAAGTCTGAATGCCGATCTCGAACTGCATCGCGCCCGCCGGGAACTGGCGGATGATTTCCCGCAGTCCCTCCGGCAGACGGTCGGGGATCATTTCAAAATGGAAGAACATTCCCGGCTCGTAGCGCTCCAGGAAAAACTCCAGCAGCGCCCGGCTGTGCGCCAGGTTCAGATTGAAAGTGCGGTCCACGAACTTGAAATGCCGGACGCCGATGGCCAGCAGCCGCTCCAGCTCCGGCTTCATCCGCTCCAGAGGCACGCTGCGCACGGGGATCGCCAGGGAGCTCAGGCAGAATTCGCAGGTGAAGGGGCAGCCGCGCGAGGCTTCCAGATACACCAGGCGCTTCCCCGCGTCCTCCGGCGTGTAAAGGTGATAAGGCAGGACCAGATCCTCCATCTTCGGCAGCGGCGCGGCGATGATTTTCTCCGCCGGCCGCGCGCCGGAAAGCAGGGTGCGGCAGACTTCAGGAAACGTCAGGTCGGCCTCGCCGGTGATCACCACGTCCGCCAGTTCCACAATCGCCTGGCCCTCCGTCTCATAACTCACCTCCGGCCCGCCCAGGACGATCCGCAGCTCCGGCCGCAGGCGTTTGAGCGACGACACGACTTCCGTGGTCTCCCGCACATTCCAGATATAAACGCCCAGCCCGACAATCACCGGCTCCCGCGCCAGGATGTTTTCCACGATATCCGTAAGGCGCTGATTGATCGTGAATTCCAGCATCACCGCCCGGTTTTGAAGCTCGTCCAGATTCGCCATCAGATACCGCAGCCCGAACGCCGCGTGCTGATAGCTGGCATTGAGCGTCGCGAGAACGATCTCGGTGGTCGGCGGGGGCGGCATAGGACTTGGGGTTTAAGCCAACAGACGCCGGGCATGGGCAATCAGGGCTTCAGTGAAACGAAAACGGGTGTGACGAAGCCCTGCCACCGCCGTTTCGAAATCGATCAGTCCCAGTTGCTGTCCCCGCACGAGTAAACCCAATGTTCCTGTAAATGCCAAGCCAAGACTGCGGGCCACTGCCACCCCGGCGCGCTCATCCATCAAAAGCAATACGGGACCAGGGGCTTCCAACGCCAGGGCGATGACTGCGGTCTCCCCGGGATCCAGGCCAAAATCAGCGGAAGGAATCCGCACAGAAGAGGCATCGGAAATCACCCAGTCCGGAAGTGTGAACGCCCATTGCCGCAGAGCGGCGGGAGCGCCTTCCTGAATACACTCCTGAAGAACAGCAGCTGGCAGGATAACCATGCCGAACAGCTGACGCAGCAGTGAAAGTTCCCCAATTTCCGCCAGCGCCGAAAGAGGGGACGTATCGCTGATGACGGTCACACGCGGGAAGGAAGAGGCATGTTTTGAAGATTTGCCAGACCAGCGTCCAGATCCTCCACCGAAGTGCCAGGCCAGGCCTCATGCCTCGACAGAAACGCTTCCGTTTCCCATCGGGACCCATGCCCAAGCATCTCCCGGACTTGAGCCGGGGACAGCTTCCCCTGACGGTAAGACCCGACCGCAAAATCCTCCAGAACCGTGCGCGCCAAATTTCCAGCGTCCTCCTGCCAGCAGGCCACCAGGCTGTCCGGAATTTGAATGGTCACAGTCATAGGTCAACTTAACGCCCGCGAATCTTCCGGCAATAAGGAATTACCCACCCGGAGCACCAGGTGACAGCTCAATTCTCACAACAGGCTTACTCCTTGGCATCCGTCGGCCGGCTCATGGGGGCGAAAATGGGGGCGGGCAGCGGACCCATGCCGGCGTCGCCTTCGGCGGCCTGGGCGCGGATGGCTCCGGCAATGGCGCGGGCGAGCTGCTGGCGGTGGCCGGGACTGGCGATGAGCCGGCTTTCCCCGGCGCTGCTGAGATAGCCGCACTCCACGAGCACGCAGGGGATTTCCGGATTCCGGGTCAGGCGGATGCGGCGGCGGACGAGACCGCGGTTGCCGTGTTCGGAGGGGACGGCGCCGGCAATGGCGCTCTGAATGCGGCGGGCCAGGCTGTAGCTGTCCGTGCGCCAGTAAAACGTCTCCGTTCCCCGGGTGGAGCCGCCTCCGCTGTTGTAGTGAACGCTGACGAGGATGGCGTCGGGATGGGTGTTCGCCCGGCGGACCCGGTCGTCGAGATCGATGAAGGAATCGGAATCGCGCATGAGCACGACCTTGAAACCGCCGCCCAGCTCGTCCCGCAGACGCATGACGGTGTCCAGGGCGGCATCCTTTTCCCGCTGGTTTGTATAAGGGCTCACGGCGCCGCTGTCGTGGCCGCCATGGCCGGCATCGAGAATGACGGTGCGGAATCCGCGCGGGCCAGGGCGGTTGCCGTATTCACTGCGCCCCGAAGATGGCCCTGCGCCACCACTTCCCCCTCCGGGCGCGGCGCAGGAGACCAGCAGGGCGCAAAGCGCGGCGGCGAGGGAACGGAAAAACACAGTCATGCCCGGACAGTGGCAGCGGCCCGGGAAATTGCCAGCCCTGGAAAAGAAGGAATACAGGCGCGTCATCCGGGAAGCCAGGGGCTCCTTTCCTTCTGAAAGGCGGAGAGTGTTCCGAACTCCGATGAGAGTGTCTGGAGCACCCTCATCGGAGTTTCAGACATCCTCCCGCGGGAACACTCCTCCACGCTGCATCCGGTCCCCATGCCTTGCCGTTTCCTTCCTCTCTTCCTTCCTGCCTTTCCGCCCGCATTCCCCGCAGCCCGCTTCTTCCTTTGCATTTCACGGCCCGCGCTCCACGATCCGGCACCATGCGCTGGCCCAACGAACGTGTTCTTGTCATTCCCCGTGCCCTTTTTGATTCCCTGGGCGCTTTTGAGGGGCTTACCCCCGATGTGGACCGGTATCTGGGCGCGATTCTTGATCCGGCGAACAATTCCTTCCTGGCCCGCGATCTGGCGGAGGACGACCCTTCGTTCAAACAGATCATCGCCTATGCCATTTTCCACTGCCGGGGACGGTTCCTGCATTACGTGCGGGGCAGCAAAAGCGGCGAGCAGCGGCTGGCGTCCAAGGGCTCCATCGGCATCGGCGGGCATATTGACGCGAAGGACGCTGAGCAGGACTCGCTGGGCCGGAGCACGTATGTGAAGGGCGTGGACCGCGAAATCAACGAGGAGCTGCTGCTGAAAACCGCCTACCGCCAGAAACTGGTGGCGCTGATCAACGACGACTCCAGCGAGGTGGGCCGCGTGCATCTCGGGGTGGTGCATCTTTTTGACCTCGACAGCGAGGCCGTCGAAGCCAACGAGGCCCCCATCACCGGCCTGGAGTTTCTCGATCTGGAGACATTGACCGCCCGCCGCGATCAGCTGGAAACCTGGAGCCAGATCTGCCTCGACCACCTGCCGGGGCTGGTGGGCTGACCTGCGCGCCCGGACTTTGAATAAAAAGAGGACGGGCCACGGATGGCACGGATACCCACGGATTTTCAGGAAGGATGGACTTCATCCTGCGGATGAATCTCTCTTTTTATAAATCCGTGATTATCCGTTTCATCCGTGCCATCCGTGGCCTGTTTTCCCGCAGCTCAGACTGACTCCGCTCCCAAATCCGCGCTGATGCCCGCTTTCGCAGGCGGCCTCGAAATTGCGCCGGCCACCGCCGCGAAGGCATCGGCCAGGGCCAGCCAGTCCGCCGCGGTGGTTTCCCAGCCGCCGCTGACGCGCAGGACCTGACCGAGTTTCTCCGTCGGCACGCCCATGGCGCGCAGCACCGCGGACGCTCCGCCGCCCTGGCTGCAGGCGGATCCGGTGGAGATTTGAAATCCGAGGGCGCTCAGCCGGACGAGCCATTTCACATTCCCCGGCGGGGGCACGGTGAGAAGCACGGTATTCCAAAGCCGGGGACTGTGCTCCGCGATGATGCCGGCTTCCGGCAGAAGTTCGCGGAGCCGTTTCTCAAAACTCCGCCGGGCCGCGGGCCGCGCCGGTTCCGGGGACGGGGGCGGGATCCGGGACGGGCATCCCTCATCCCGGGGGTCCATGATTTGCCCGCCTGTTTCCCCGTTCAAAGCCTGCTCCCGCGCCGCCCAGGCCGCCACCATGGCGGCCACGGCGGGCAGATTCTCCGTTCCGGCCCGCCGGCGTTCCTCCTGCGGACCGCCGCGCAGCCAGCGCAGCGGCCGTCCGGCGGAGGGCACTTTGAGGAATCCGATGCCTTTCGGGCCGCCGAATTTGTGCGCGCTGCCGGTCACGAAGTCACACTTTCCCAGTCCTGCCGACGGCATTTTACCGATCCATTGCGCGGCATCGCAGTGAAAATTCACGCCGGATTCCCGGCAGATCCCCAGCGCTTCGGCCCACGGCTGGAGCACGCCGGTCTCGTTGTTGGCCGCCATCAGGGAAACCAGCGCCGGGCGGCTGCGGATTACGGTTTCCCGCAGGGCCGCGAGGTCCGCGAGGCCATCGGCGGTGGCCGGGATGCGGAGGAGCCGGGTTCCGAACTCATGCTCCGCGGGCTCCGCCACGCTGGGATGCTCCAGGGCGCTGACGGCGGGCCGGATGCCGGTTTCCATGTCCGTTTCCGTGGTGGCCGCGCTTGTGCCCGTTGGGAAATTTCCGGTTTTCAAAACCTCCCCCTGTGAAGTCGGAGCCGTGATGGCGGCGGCGGCCGACCGGTTTCCTGAAGCCGGCGCGGAGGCGAAGTGCCGCATCACCGCATTGTTGGCCTCGGTGGCTCCTGAGAGAAAAACGATTTCCTCCGCCCCGCAGCCCAGCCATTCCGCCACCTGCTCCCGCGCGTCCTCCAGTGCCTGACGCGCGGCTCCCGCCTCGCGGTAAAGGCTGGAGGGATTGTGCCAGAAGCGGTCCGCCGCCGCCAGCCACGCCCCGCGGGCCGCCGGGTGGAGCGGGGTGGTGGCATTGTGGTCAAAATAGCCGTTCATGGAAAAGAGTGCCCCAAGCGGGAGGCGGAGAAAGGACGAAAAAAGCCGAAGGAACCCGCAGGAATAAGACGGGACGGCCCGGAGTCCGGAAGGAGAATGAGAGAGCTGAACCGGCGGGGTTGAAGGAATTTCCGGCGGTTGCGGGGTGGCGGGAGGAGACTACGGTGCGCGCCCGCCAAGCACGGGACTTTGTTTTATTTTTCCCCAGCCTCACCTCATGACCCGAAAAGGCATCATCCTCGCCGGCGGGGCGGGATCCCGCCTGGATCCGCTCACCCGCATCGCGTGCAAGCAGCTGCTGCCCATTTACGACAAGCCGATGATTTATTATCCGCTGTCCACGCTCATGCTCGGCGGCATCCGGGAAATTCTCATCATCACCACCCCCAAGGACCTGCCCGCCTTCCGCGACCTGCTCGGCGACGGAAAGCGGCTGGGCATTCAGCTGGAATATAAAGAGCAGCCCGCGCCCGAGGGCATCGCCCAGGCGTTTCTGCTGGCGGAGGAATTTCTGGCCGGGACCGGGGCGGCGCTGATTCTGGGCGACAATATTTTCTACGGGAAACTCGATTTCTTCCGCTCCGCCCTCGAACGGGAGCACGGGGCCTGCGTCTTCGGCTACCATGTGCGCGACCCCGAGCGCTTCGGCGTGGTGGAGTTCGATGACCGCCGCCGGGTGCTGAGCATTGAGGAAAAACCCCGGTCGCCGCGCAGCAGCTACGCCGTGCCCGGGCTTTACGTTTATGACCGCACGGTGGTGGACCGGGTGAAAAAGCAGATCCCCTCCGCCCGGGGCGAGCTGGAAATCACGGATCTCAACAACGCTTATCTGGCCGACGGGGAGCTGGAGGTCCGCCTGCTCGGCCGGGGCATCGCCTGGCTGGACACCGGCACGCCCGCCAGCCTGCTGGAGGCGGGAAATTACATCGCCACCATTGAGCGCCAGCAGAACCTGAAGATCGCCTGCATTGAGGAAATCGCCTTCAACCAGCGGTTCATCGGCCGGGCCGGTTTCGAGCGGGTGATCGCGGAAACCCGCAGCCCCGACTACCGCCGTTACCTTGAAGGCGTCCTTGCGGAAAACCGTTTCCCTCCGCGCGCCTGACCCTCATTTCCCTGTTTCCGGGGAGAACGCCGGTCTTTGTCCTCCCGCAGTTTCCAAACCAGCGCCTGACCCGGCGCTGAAAATCCCGCCGGATGCTGGCAACACTTGAGAATTCCCCCGGGCCTGCCAGGGTGCGTTTCCCATGACTTTCCCCGTTCTCCTCCAGCAGCGCGCCTCGCAGGCCCTGACCGACTCAGGCCATACCCTGCCTGACCATTTCACGGCGGCGGTGGATCAGGCGGCGGATCCGCGTTTTGGCGATTACCAGACCAATGCGGCCATGATCCTGGCCAAAGCTTTGAAAACCAATCCCCGCGCTCTGGCCACGGAACTGGCGGCGAAAATGGACGTCAGCGGGATTTCGGAAACGCCGACCGTCGCCGGCCCCGGTTTCATCAATTTCAAAATCACGCCCGCCGCCCTCGCCTCGAATCTGGAGGCCATGCTGGCGGACGAGAAACTGGGCGTTTTGCCCGCCGCGCAGCCGAAGACCATCGTCATCGATTTCAGCGCCCCCAATGTCGCCAAGCAGATGCACGTCGGTCACATCCGCAGCACCATCATCGGGGACTGCCTGGCGCGGATCGCGCGCTTTCTGGGGCATAAAGTCATCACGGACAACCACATCGGCGACTGGGGCACCCAGTTCGGCATGGTCCTTTACGGCTGGAAACATGGGTTGAATGAGGCCGATCTGCTGGCCGACCCCATCCGTGAGCTGCTGCGGCTTTACAAAGGAGTGAACTCCCAAAGCAAAGCGCAGGAGGAGGAATTCAAAGCCGGCCAGCGCACGGACACGCCCATCCGCGACGCCTGCCGGGCGGAACTCGTGAAGCTGCAGGCCGGTGATCCGGAGAATCACGCGATCTGGAAACGCTGCGTGGATGTCTCGCTGGCGGGTCTGAGCGTGATTTATCAGAAGCTGGATATTCAGTTCGACCACTACCTCGGCGAAAGTTTTTACAACGACCGCCTGCCCTCCCTCGTCGCGGAACTGGAAGCCAAAGGCCTCGCCCGGGAAAGCGAGGGCGCGCTCTGCATTTTCTTCGACGGCCAGCCGGATCTCACGGATAAACCGCCCTTCATCATCCGCAAAACCGATGGGGGTTACGGCTACGCGACCACCGACCTGGCCACCATCGAGCACCGCGTGAAAGTCTGGAACGCGGATGAGGTCTGGTATGTGGTGGGCGCTCCCCAGGCGCTGCATTTCACTCAGCTTTTCGACGCCACCCGCCGCTGGGGCATGGTTCCGAAAATGGAGCACATCGCCTTCGGCAGTATCCTCGGCGAGGATGGCCGCATGATGAAAACCCGCAGCGGGGAAAGCGTCGGTCTTCAGGAAGTGCTCGACGAGGCCGAGGAGCGCGCGCTGGCCGTGGTGCAGGAAAAAAATCCCGATCTGACTGACGCCGAGAAGGCGGAAATCGGCCATGCCGTCGGTATCGGGGCGGTGAAATACATGGAACTCAGCCAGCACCGGCTGACGGATTATAAATTCTCGTGGGAAAAAATGCTCTCCTTCCACGGCAACACCGCGCCTTACCTGCAATATTCCTATGTCCGCACCCGGTCCATTTTCCGCAAGCTCGACGGCGTGCCCGATTTCGCCGGCCCCTATGATCTGACGGAGGACGCCGAACGCTGGCTGGCGCTGACGCTGAGCCGCTTCGCCGAGGTTCTGCCGACGGTGCTTGAGGATTTCCGGCCGAACCTGCTGGCGACTTATCTGTTCACCGTGGCGCAGGCTTTTCACAGTTTCTTTGAAGCCTGTCCGGTTCTGCGGGCGGAAGGTCAGGTCCGCGCCACGCGTCTCGCGCTGTGCGAGGCCACCTCGCGGGTGCTGCGCACGGGCTTGAGCCTCATGGGCATCCGCGTCACCGAGCGGATGTGAGGAGGCCCGGAGGGATGCCCGCCAAAAGAGGAGCCCAGGGAACACGGGAGGACGGGGCTTGGGTTGGAGG
The DNA here is from genome assembly GCA_040386695.1 of Verrucomicrobiota bacterium. Taxonomy (GTDB): domain Bacteria; phylum Verrucomicrobiota; class Verrucomicrobiia; order Verrucomicrobiales; family V1-33; genus CAIZWU01. Next base: position 31,173 of record JAZKFB010000049.1, on the reverse strand, counting down.
AACCGGCATCCCTTTCAGCCCCCGGTCCCCTGTGGAAACCCGCTTCAGCCGCGATCCGCGGTTTCTTGTTCCTCATCCCCATCCCACCGGCTGAGGATCAGCGAGGCCTGGAAGCCCCAGAAGCCGGCGGAATTGCTGAGCGTGTGACGCAGTCCGCCGCACGGCCCGCCCCGGGAAAGCCGGATGCGGCGGGCCGGGTCCCCGGATTCCCTGCCCCGGACTCCAACTCCGGTTCCATCATGCTCCGGGTTCGCTTCCGTTTCCGCTTCCGCAGGAAATGCGGGCGGCAGGGCGTGACGGCGCAGAGCTTCGATGCAAAGGATCGCCTCCAGCGCCGGGGTCGCGCCAAGACAGTGGCCGGTGATGGATTTGCTGGAGGAGCAGGGCGGCATCCCCGGGCCAAAAACAGCGGCGATGGCGGCGGCTTCGGCGGCATCGTTGGTGACCGTGCCGGTGCCGTGGGCGTTCAAATACCCGATGTCGTCCGGCTGAAGCCCCGCCAGAGCCAGCGCGCCGGACATGGTGCGCTGCAAACCCGCGCCTCCGGCATTCATGCCCGCCAGGCCCTCCGGATCCATGCCCAGTCCCCAGCCACTGAGCACCGCCAGGGGGAGCACGCCGCGTCTCCTGGCGGAGGAGAGGGATTCCAGCACCACCATTCCCGCTCCGTCCCCCGGCACCAGACCCGTGCGGTCGAAGCGGAACGGACGGCACAGTTCCGCCGCATTTTCCCTGCCCCGGGCCATGACGCCCGCCGCCGTGAGCCCGCCGCAGACCACGGCGTTCAGCCCCTGATCCGCGCCGCCGGCCAGCATCACATCCGCATTTCCCAGCGCGATCTGCTCGGCGGCGGCGGCCATGGCGAACGCCCCCGAGGCGCAGGCCGCGCTGACCGCCCACGACGGTCCGCGCGCCTCCAGCACCTGAGCCAAAGCCCCGGAAGCCGAAGCCAGCGTGGTCGTGGCGGCCAGGGTCGCCTTCATGCGCCGCCCGGTGCGCAGAAGCTCGTGGGCCTCCTCCCACTTCCGCATCGGCCCGCGCGAACTGCCGCAGATGATGCCCAGCCGCCGCCGGTCCGGCGGGTTTCCCTGATTTTCCAAAATCCCCGCCTGACGCGCGGCGGAAAAAGCGGCCCACAGCGCCATTTTCCCGCCCGGATCCAGCCGCCGGACCATGCCCGCCCACGGATGACCACCCCAGTCCAAAGCCGGAGCCGGAAAGCCGGCATACCCGGCGCTTCCGCCTCCGGGTTTGGACAACTGGCACCATTGCGCACCTGATTTCCGCGCTTTCACCGCTTCCCACAACGCCTCCCCGCCGTCCCCGGCGGCGCTCACCGCCCCCAGGCCCGTGATCACCACCGGGTCACGCCTCAGCAGAAAAGCGAGGCCTGAGCCTGAAGGGGAAACAGAGAAAACAGGGGGCATGGGCACCGGAAAAACCGGGACCTGATAAAAGCCTCCCCCGGGGTGAGCAACCCCCTTATTCCCTCCACTACCCGCAGGCGGAAAGGGACAGGCGGCGGAAAATAACCTGCCCGCCGGGAAGTTTTCCCCAATCCGTTCAGGGTTTGGTGATGCGGTAAAAACGCACCTCGGTCCCGGCGGGCGGGGTGTCGGTGTAAGTGCCGGTGGTGGAGGTCCCCAGCGCCTCCCATCCGGCGAGAGCGTCGGATTTCTGGACGGTGTGACTTGCTCCGGGCGTGCCTTCCCATTGCAGGGTGACGGCTCCGGTGGCGGGATTCCGGGTGATGGCGCTGAATTTCAGCGGCACCTCCGTCACCGCGCCGGTGCCGGTGAGTTCGAAGCCGTTCACGCCGAACACCGAGGCGGTGCCCGCCGCTTCCCGGCAGCGGTAGGTGATCACCACAGGATTGGTTCCGTCGCTCCTCACGGCGACCGTAACGGTGGAGGGTAAAATTTCGGGCCCTTCGCCCAGTCCCGGATTCACCGGCGCGGGATTGGTGGTGGCGTTATTGGTGGAGGCCGTCATGGTGAAGGGCCCCTCCGTCCGCGTCCCGACGGCGTCGGCGATTCCGACCTCAAAATCGGGATGCTGCAGCTCGGTGTCGTGGGAATAGGAGCGGTATTGGTAATTTCCCGCCGGCAGGCCGGTCAGGGTGAAGGTCATGGAGGTGAACTCCTCCGTTCCCCGCCCGCCGGAAGCCAGCCGGGCGTCAATGCCGATCCAGTCGCGAAGAAGGTCCACTTTCTCGCCTTTGTAATTGGCATTGTTCCCGTCCGGCCGGTTGATCAGCTGTTTCACCCCGGCCCCTGTGGTGTCCGGAAAAGCGACTTTCAGGGAAACCTGGGATCCGAAGGCGGGGTAAATTTCCGTGCGGTCCACGCTGCCATTGATCTCGTGATCGGCGGTGAAGGTCTGGTAGCCATTCATCAGCTGAGTTCCCGCCGCCTGACCGCCCACCACTGCGGGACCGTGGGAGAAATCAATGAGCAGCCCCGCCGGCAAAGGAAAAACGGCCGGATTTTTCGGATCGGAGGTTTTCGAGATCTCATATTTGTCCCCGTAACCATCGCCGTCCGTGTCCTTTTTATTGGGATCGGTGCCCGGCTGTTCGAGGCCGGTGGAAGGCAGGAGCGGATTCTCCACATTGTCCGGCAATCCGTCCTGATCCGTGTCCGTGCTGAGCGGATTGGTTCCCGTATCGGCAAGGGAGACAAAAATTCCATTCCCCTTTTCCGCGCCGTCCTTGAGGGTGTCGCCATCCGTGTCCGCCGCGACCGGATCTGTTTTTTGAGCGTGCTCATTCAAATTGGGGGAGCCGTCCTGATCGGGATCATCGCCCGGTTTGGTGTCCAGACCGGCTTCAGAAAAATGCAGATGCTCCCAGGGATCCAGCAGGCCGTCATTATCCGTGTCATCCCGCAGATTGATGGTGAACTGGGACTCCAGGGCGACATTGAGGCTGTTCACCACCCGGATCCGGATGGAGGCGGTGGCGAAACCCACAAAGGTCAGGTCGCCGTTGACCTTCAACTCGTTGTTTCCGGTTCCCGTCAGGGTGAAGTAGGCGTTTTCCGTGCCGCCTTCGCCGTCCACCAGCGAGTAGGTGAAGGTGTCATTCGGCAGGGTGCTGACGCTGCTCAGCGTCCCGGCCAGGGTGCCCACGGGAGCGCCGGAGGCCACACTGGCCGGCGTCGGGGAAAGGGAAATGCCGGTGGGCGCGCCGGGGTCGCCGATGGCCAGGCCATTGATGAAAACGGTGTGTCCGGCCACGGTTTCAGGTGCCCACAGGCCCTGAATATTAACGGCTCCCGCCGCATCCGTGGTGAACACAAAGCTCACCTTGTAATCCGCAAGGGAAACCGGAGCGGCGTTGGCTCCGTTGAAGGACGTTTTTCCTTTCAGCACGTAGGCCCCGGCGGCTCCGTCATTGGCGGACCAGTCGGTGATATGATTGCCCGAGGCGGTGCTTTTGTCGAAAGCCCAGATGGTGATCGGATAGGCGGTCGAAGGTTTCAGTCCCGTGAAGGCCATCTGAATCCCGTCCCCGGCGGCATTGCTGAGATTGGCGAAAAGGAAATCCTTCCACATGTCCGCCTCAGACCCGCCTCCGTTGTTGGTGCGGTTACGGTCATCAAGGGTCACGGTTCCCATCGGCGTGACCGTCATCGAAATATCGCCTGAAGTCACCTGCCACGAGGGTCCGCTGATGCCCACCCAGCCCTCCTGCAGCGAGCTGGCGGCATCGTCGTCATCCAGAAAATCCAGTTTCAGCACGTCGGCGCGCAGAGGGGAATTCAGGACAGCCGCAGCCATGGCGAAGGCCCCGGCAACAGTAAATATTTGATTAAAACAAATTGGCTTCATGGCATAAAATTTCCTGACTCCCGGGTGACGGCGGTGGAGTATAAAACGAAAAAATCGAGCTTGGGGCAGCGCGGCATTTAAGCTGCCACTTTCTTCAGGCCCGACGGCGGCGCAGCGCGAGCCCGGCGAGGGGACTCAGACCCAGCAGCGCCGAAGTGGGTTCCGGGACGGTGGAAATGCGGAAACCGTTCAGGAAAACCCCGACATCAATCGCCGGAGTGGCCGCACTGTTGCGGCTGGCATCGGTGCGGCGGCCGGAGAGCAGTATCTGTCCCGTGGCCCCCGTCGTGGCCGTGAAGCTGAACTTTCCAAAATTGTCATCGGCGGGTGCCGGGACGCCAACAGCCGTGTTGGTGAAACTGTAGTCGTCCGCCACCAGGCTGCCATTGGCGGTCCAGTCCGAAACCCGGGTCCCGAGACTGCTGGCGTCGTAGGACCAAACTTCAAAAATATAAGGCGTGCTGACCGCCAGACCGGTGATGATGATATCCAGTCCGCCGTTGTTATTGTCATTGGAGAACAGGAAATCGCTGAGCAGATCCTGGCCTGTGAAGGAGCCGGAATTCGCCGGCAGCGGCCCGGCCGGGGAGCCGGCGGTGCGGCGGCGGTCGCTGTAATTGGGGACCTTGGCGCCGCCAAAACCCACATTGGGTGAAGTGCCGGTGGTAACGGCCGTGGCGGTGCCGGCCACGCCTCCGACAGTCACGCTGAAAGCCCCGTAGGCGATGGTGGTCGGGCTGGTTGTGTTCGGGTCAGCCGTGCCTCCGATCACGAAGGATTGAAAACCGGCCGCAGTGGTGCCGGCAATGCCCGTGGAGGCGCCCGCCGTCCGCTCATCCACATCCACCGCCAGAACCACGGCGGCGGCACCCGGGGAAACGGCCGCAAAAAAAGGAAGAAGAAGGAGCGCGGGCTTCATAATTTTCATGGGCTTCGTAAGGTGACCGTAGTGGGAAAATGACTAAAGAGAGCATGAACCGTCTCTTTATAATTCCGCGCGCGATTCCGATTTTCGTAAAAAAATTCACGGGAAATTTACTTTGGGCCAACATTCTCCACCCGCCGCCGCCTCTCCCCCGAGGCTCTTATGGCCCGTCAGGAGGAGTTTTTTTACGAAAACGGGAAATCCTCGCGGAAATAGGGTGAGGCGGGTCTTTCCTGCCCCTTTGAGTCTCCATTCCGCTTTTGAATGAGTTCCCCCGATTCCGATTTCATCCGCCTCTGGACCGCGCATCAGCGCGATCTGGAGCGCTACGTGCTGTCGCTGGCTCCCCGGCCCCAGGACGCTTCGGAGATCCTGCAGGAAACGGCGGCTTCCCTCTGGGCCAAATGGGCCGGTTATGACGCGGAGCAGCCTTTTCTGCCCTGGGCGGTGCGGTTCGCGTATTTTGAAGTCCTGCAATGGCGGCAGCGGCAGGCGCGGGACCGGCTGGTTTTTTCTGACTCCCTCGTCGATTCCCTGCACGCCGACTATCTCCAGGAGGCTCCCCTGATGGAAGCCCGCCGCCGCGCCCTCGACGGCTGCCTGGCCAAACTAGACGCACCGGAGCAGAGTCTGCTTTTTCAGCGCTACGCCCGCCACGGAACGGTGAAGGACCTGGCCTCCGGCAGCGGAGGCAAGGTGAACGCTCTTTATTATAAACTGGAAAAACTGCGTTCAGCGCTGCTGGACTGCATCGAACGCCGGCTCCGCCACGAAGGCTGGACGGAAGCCTGACCCCATGAAATCCGAATTCCCCGAACTCGACCGGCTCCTCAACCGCCTGGCCGACGAAACCGCGACCGCCGGCGATCTCCAGACCCTGGAATCGCTGCTGCTGGCCAGCCCCGAAGCCCGCCGCCGCTATCTGCGTTTTCAGGATCTGCACGCGGAACTCGCCCAGCGCGCTGAAGCCCAGGCCGCCGCCGCTTTGCCTGAAGCCGCCGCCCCCGCCGGCCGGATCGTGGAATTTCAAAACCGCCGCAGCAGCCTGCACCTCGCCTGGGCCGCTGCCGCCGTGCTGACGCTGACCGGCGCGGGCGCTCTGCTCTGGAATTCTCAAAAGCAAACCCTTGCCCGCGCGGTCCCCGAAGCTCCCGCCGAACCCGCCGCCGTCATCGCTCTGACCCACGACGCCACTCTGGCCGATGGCCGGAAACTGCTGGCGGGCGCGGAAATTCCGCCGGGCTCCCTGCATCTGATCAAAGGGGAACTGGGCCTGCGTTTTGCCAGCGGAGCCGAAGCCACCCTGCGCGCTCCGGCCAGATTTGAAATCGTCTCCGCCATGGAACTCCGTGTGGATGAAGGCGGTGCCGCTGTCCGCGCTCCTGACCCCGTCAACGGCTTCACGGTCCGCACGCCCGGCGGCGCGCTGGTGGATCTGGGCACGGAATTCGCCATGAATGTCCTGCCCGACGGCTCCAGCCGCATGCTGGTGCGCGAGGGCAAAGTCGTGGCCTCGCTCGTCGGCCCCGGCGGCAGCAGCACCCGCGAACTCACCGCCACCGCCGGCCAGATGATTCTCCTGGATGGCAACTCCGGCCGCCTCGATCCCGCGCCCGTGGCCGCCACGGATTTCCCGGAACGCCTGAAACTTCCCGCCCCCCTCCTCCAGCCCGGCCCCGGTTTTGAATCCGCCATGCGCGGTTCCACTCCGCTCGCCTGGTGGCGCTTCTCCAAAGCGGAAAATGGCGTGGTGCCCAATGAGATGTCGCCCGGCCAGTGGGACGCCAAAGCCATCGGCAACGCGGCGATCGAGGAGGTTTCCCCTGACAATTCCGGCGCGCGCCTCGGCGGTGCGGACGGAACCGCCGGGTTTCTCGTCGCCCAGCCCTTTCCTGGCCTCGCGGAAAATAACGTTTTCTCCATCGAACTCTGGGCCTGCGCCGACTCCCCCGGCCAGACCACCCTCGCCGGTCTCGTCCTCGACACCGCCGCGCCGCCCTCGAAGCCCAACCAGGAACGGCACCTCAGCGTCATGGAAATCATGCCCTCCACGCCGAACCAGTCCGGCCTGATCCACGGCCCCAACGCCCTGCGCTTCCTGCACCGCCTGCCCTCCGGCACGCCCGCCGGCTGCAACGCCATCTCGGACGTCCCGGTCACCCCGGGCCGCTGGCACCACCTCGTCGGCACCTGCGATGGACACGATCTGCAGATCTACCTCGACGGCGAGCCCGTGCAGAAAGTCCCCGCCGGCCCGCAGTCCTATCCCGGCGCTTTTAAACTCATTCTCGGCAAACTCCGCGCCATTCCCGAAAACCGCGAACGCGCCTTCAAGGGCTGGATTGACGAAGCCGCCCTCCACCGCCGCGCCCTCCCCGCCGCCGAAGTCGCCGCCCACTATCAAGCCATGGAAATCAAATGAGGCTCCTCCCTTTCCCCCTTCTAAAATCCACATCCACGCGGCAAAGTCGAAGCCCTTTGGACTGCGGTGACTTGTCACCGCTTTCCCCAGCGGGGCTTGCCACGCGCCCGATCACACAGGGCGTCATTCGCGGGCAAAGCGGCGATTCACGCGACGGTGACAAGTCACCTTTCCCCAAAGCGGTGACAAGTCCCCGCACTCCAAAGCTCCAGGGCCTGCTGGCGGTCCTGTCCACACTCGGCCTGCTCACCGCCAGTCACGCCGCCGCCGAACCCCTGCGCTTTAACCGCGACATCCGCCCCATCCTTTCCAACGCCTGCTTCCGCTGCCACGGACCCGACGACAAAAAGCGCGAGGGCGGCCTGCGCCTGGATCTCCGCAACGCCGCCATCACCGAACTGAAAAGCGGCGACACCGCCATCGTCCCCGGCAAGCCGGACGAAAGCGAACTCCTCAAACGCGTCAGCACCCACGACCCCGACGACATGATGCCGCCGCCGGAGGCCAAGAAGCCGGCACTCACCGAACAAGAGGTCGCCACTCTCCGCGACTGGATCACCCAGGGCGCGTCCTTCGAGGATCACTGGGCTTTTCTCCCTCTCGGCAACGACGCGCCGCCCGCCGTGAAAAACACTGCCTGGCCCCGCAACGGCATCGACCAATTCATCCTTGCCCGCCTGGAGAAGGAAGGCATCGCGCCATCATCGGAAGCCGACCGCCACACGCTTCTGCGCCGGGTTTCCCTCGACCTCACCGGCCTGCTGCCGACGCCGTCGGAACTCGACGCTTTCCTCGCGGACCAGTCGCCGGACACCTGGGAAAAAGTGGTGGACCGCCTCCTCGCCAGCCCGCACTACGGCGAGCGCTGGGGCCGTCACTGGCTGGATCAGGCGCGTTACGCCGACTCCAACGGCTACTCCATCGACGGCGAGCGCGTCATGTGGCCCTTCCGCGACTGGGTGATCAATGCCCTCAACAACGACGCGCCCTTTGATCAATTCACCATCGAGCAGCTCGCCGGCGACCTCCTGCCGAATCCCGCCAAAGCCCAGCTCGCCGCCACCGCCTTCCACCGCAACACCGTCATCAACGACGAGGGCGGAGTCGATGCCGAGCAGGTCCGCGTCGAAACCTCCATGGACCGCGCCGCCACCACCAGCGCCGTCTGGCTGGGCCTCACCGTGGCCTGCGCGCAGTGCCACACGCACAAATACGACCCCATCACCCACAAGGACTACTACGGCTTCCACGCCTTCTTCAACACCGCCCAGGACGCCAACAACAAAGGCCCCACCGTGGACATCGCCCGGGGCGAACTCCTGCCCGGCGCGCCGCCCGAATCCGCCGGAACCGGCCCTGAAGCGGAAACTGAACCTGACACCGAAGCCAGGGCTGACCCCAAAACCGGAGCCAGGGCCAAAGCCAAAATGAAACCGAGGCCGGCCGCGCTCATGATCATGCGCGAGCAGCCGACGCCCCGCGACACCTTCCTTCTGACCCGCGGCGACTTCACCCGCCCGGACACCGCCGCCGGGCCGCTGCTTCCCGCCGTGCTTCCGGCAGTGCCGCCAAAACTGGAAAAAGGCACCGGCCCCGACGGACGCCTGACCCGTCTGGATCTTGCCAAATGGCTGGTTTCTCCGGAAAATCCCCTGACTCCCCGTGTCACCGTGAACCGCATCTGGATGCGTTATTTCGGGCGGGGCCTCGTGGAGACCGAGGACGATTTCGGCACCCAGGGCTCCGCCCCGACGCATCCGGAACTCCTCGACTGGCTGGCGCGCGGCTTCATGGACAACGGCTGGAGCCAGAAGAAACTGCACCGCCTCATCGTCACCAGCGCCACCTACCGCCAGGCCTCGGAAATCCGTCCGGATCTTCAGGAAAAAGACCCGCGCAATCTCCTTCTCGCCCGCCAGGAACGCCTGCGGGTGGAGGCCGAAATCGTCCGCGACGCCGCCCTCTGCTCCAGCGGTCTGCTGAATCCGGAAATGGGCGGCCCCAGCGTGCGCCCCCCGCAGCCCGAAGGCGTCTATTCCTTCACCCAGCGCGCCAAAAAATGGGAGACTTCCCCCGGCGGTCAGCGTTACCGGCGCGGCCTCTACACCTTCCTTTACCGCAGCGCGCCTTATCCCTTGTTCGGCACCTTCGACGCGCCCGATTTCTCCACCGTCTGCACCCGCCGACCGCGTTCCGACACCCCGCTGCAGTCGCTCACTCTAGCCAACGATCCCGCCTTCCTCGACATGGCGTCCAAACTCGCCGCCCGCATGGCCACGGAAGTTCCCGGCGCCTTCGATGCCGTTCTCGATGCCCGGCTGAAGCGCGGATTTCTCCTCACCCTCAGCCGCAATCCCTCCCCCGGCGAACTCAGCGCCCTCCGCGCCTACACCGCCGGAGCCCTGACGGATTTCACCGGCGACGAACCCGCCGCCCGCAGTCTCGCCAAAGACTTCCCGCCCGCCCCCGCAGCCCCTGCCCTGCCCCCCGCCGAAGCCGCCGCCCTCGTCTGCGCCGCCCGCGTGCTGCTCAACACCGACAACTTCATCACCCGCGAATAATTCCCCAGTGACGCAGGCTTCCAGCCTGTGCGGCCACCGGGCTTCCAGCCAGGTGTCTCTGCCCCCTCACAAGCCGAAATTCATGAAAACAAACCCGCAACTCCAGGACGCCGCGCTTCTGGAAACCACGCGCCGCCAGTTCTTCGGCAAATGCGCCGTCGGCATCGGCGCGGTGGCGCTGAATCAGCTGCTGGCCGCTGACGGATTCGCCGCCGCCCAGGCTCCGGCGCGGGTCAATGCGCCGACGATTGATCCCGCGCACCCCATGGCCGCCCGGCGGCCGCCGCAGGCTGCGAAGGCCAAGTCCGTCATCTATCTTTTCATGGCCGGCGGGCCCAGCCAGCTGGAGCTCTTTGATGACAAGCCGAAGCTCCGCGAACTCCACGGCAAAACCCCGCCGCCCAGCCTCATGCAGGGCAAGCGCTTCGCTTTCCTCAAAGGCACGGAAACCCTGCTCGGCAGCGAGCGCGAGTTTGCCCGTTACGGCGAATGCGGTATCACCCTGAGCAATCTGATTCCCCACCACCGCAAGATTGCGGACGAGGTCTGCTGGCTCCAGGGTATGACCACCGATGTCTTCAATCACGGACCGGCCAAGCTTTTCATGAACACCGGGTTTCAAGGCCCGGGCCGCCCCAGCTTCGGTGCCTGGACGACTTATGGACTCGGCAGCGCCTCCAGCGATCTGCCCGGTTTTGTGGTGCTGCAAAGCGGTCCGCGCGGTCCGCGCGGCGGGTCGGTTTTGTGGAGCAGCGGGTTTCTGCCGACCTCGTTTCAGGGTGTGCCCTTCCGGGGATCCGGGGATCCCATTCTCCACCTGCGCAGCCCCGACGGCATGACCCGGGAGCGCGAGCGCCGGTTTCAGGATGCGGTCGGGGCGCTGAACAAGGACCGCCTCGCCGCCACCGGCGATCCGGAAATTCTGACGCGCCTGAACGCCTACGAGACCGCCTACCGCATGCAGACCAGCGCGCCGGAACTCATGGATTTGAAGCAGGAATCGCAGGAAACCCTGGACCTCTACGGCGTCAAACCCGGCCAGCCCTCCTTCGCCGCCAACTGCCTCCAGGCCCGGCGGCTGGTGGAGCGCGGGGTGCGGTTCATTCAGCTCTATCACACCAACTGGGACAGCCACGGCGGTCCCGGCGAGAACCTGAACGCGGACTTCGAGAAAGTGGTTAAAGACGTGGACCAGGCCAGCGCCGCTCTCGTGCTGGATCTCAAACGCCGCGGCCTGCTGGAGGACACGCTGGTCATCTGGGGCGGCGAATTCGGTCGCACGCCCATGGGCGAGGTGCGCAACTCCATCGGCCGCGACCACCACATCGACGCTTTCACCATGTGGATGGCCGGCGGCGGCATCAAACCCGGTATCCACGGCGCCACCGACGAACTCGGCTTCGGCGTCACCGAGGGCAAAGTTCACGTCCACGACCTCCACGCCACGATCCTGAATCAGCTCGGTTTTGACCACGAAAAACTCACCTACCGCTTCCAGGGCCGCGACTTCCGCCTCACCGACGTCCATGGTCAGGTGGTGAAGGACATCCTGGCCTGAGCCCAGGCGGCGAAATTTGAAATTTCAGATCTGAAATTTCAAAACCGCGGCGGCTCCCGCCGGGAAGGTGTGGTCCGCCGTTTCCGGATGATGTTTTCCTCCCGGCCCGCGGGGGAGGAAAGGACTTTTTCGAATTCGAACTTGAGGAAACGGAGCAGGCGGGGATGGTCGCGGCCCTTCCGGCAGCTGCCGGCGGGTTTTGCGTTTCATGAATTCCCCTTCAGGGCGCATGATGGCGTATCACGCCGGGCGCAGCGGGACCTCGGGCGCGGACCTTGATAGAATCGCCAAAAAACAGAGCGGCGGCGAGAATCAGGCCCCGTTTTTTGTGGCCACCCTGGCGGCGTTCCGGCGGGTTTACGACCTTGGGCAGCGTCAGCCCCAGGCGAATCTGGGCATGGTGGTCATGGACGAGGCCTTCTCCAAGCTGTCCGGCGACCGCATCGACGACTGTCTGGCCCTGGCGCGGAATTTCGGCCTGCAGCTGCTGATGGCCTTCCCCGAGGACCGGCTGCCGAGGATGGCCGGGCACGCCGACACCATTATTCAGTGCCGCGTGGAGCGCGCCTGGAGCGGGAGGGACGTGATTACGGGCATCGAAAACTGGGTCATCCGCGTAAACCGGGACAGACTTCAGCAGGCGATGGAGTGAAAAATCCGCCGGATTTCCGGGTTTTGAATTTCATTTTCACTTCACGCCGCCGAGATTACCATCCGTCCCCATGAAAACCACTGTTTCCCTCACCCTGCTGGCCGCGCTGGCGCTCAGCGCCTGTGACAAAGCCGAACAGGCGTCCGCCGAGGCCAAAGTCAAGGAAGTGTCCGCCGAGGCCAAAATCAAAACCGAAGGGGCCATTGAAAAAATGAAGGCCGCCGGCGCGGAGGCGGCGGAAAAAACCAAAGAGGCGTCGTCCAATGTTTTTGAGAAAAGTAAAATTCTCGCGGGGCAGGCCATGGAAAAAACCCGGACATTGACGGACGCGACGGCGGATTTCGCCAAGGAAAAGCTGGAAATTCCGGAAATGGACGGGTTGAATGGCGTGTTGAGCGAAGCCGGAGCAGCCCTGAAGGCCGGCAAACTCAAGGAAAAAGCCGACGAACTGAAGGCCAAATGGAACACGCTTTACGCCAAAGCCCAGGCCAATGCCGAGACTTTGGCGCCGGAGGCCCGGACGAAGGTGAAAACCTTCCTGGCCAAGCTTCAGGCAAGATGGGACGCTTTTATCTCATCGGCAAAATAACACAGGCATTTTTGACTCGCCTCCGGTAAAAGGCGCGGCACATTGATAGTGCGCGGGTTCAAGTCCTCGCGCCTCGAACCCACCACGATTCATGTCGGATTTTTCCTACCGTCCTCCGGAGTCCTCGGGCTTTCCCCAGCTGAAGCGCAACCGTCCCCGCCGTTCCGGCATGTTCTGGGGAGTGCTGGCGCTGACGGCCGGCGCCCTGGCGCTGCTGTTTTTCACGCCTTACGGGCAGAGGGCGGGGCGGGGTATTTCCCGCCGTCTTTTCCCCGAGGAGCGGGTGGCTAAAACACCGCCGAAGGAGCCTGCGGAACGTATCCTCGTGCAGGGCAAGGTGATCGAAAAACGCGTCGAGGTGCCGGTGGTGGCCTCCCCGCCCGCCCTGCCCTCCGGTCCCCCGCCGGGGCCGCGCGGGGATTTCACCACCATGTTCAGCGGCATCGGCGTGAAAACGAAACTGATCGCCACCGACGGCGACACGGCCACGGTGGAGAGAGCCTCGCCGGACGCCTACACCGCCGAGGTCACGGTGCGCATCCACCTCCCGAAAGCCGCCGGCACGATGGATCAGATGCGGTCGCTCAATCCCCAGATCGGCAATGTGCTGCCGGATCTGGAGCGGATGATGCGGACGGGCAAAGTGTCGGGACTTTACCGCCATCTTTACAACCTGAAAAAAGAGGCCCTGGAGGACAATCTGGAGCGGCTGGACCGGGCGCTGTCCCGGCATAATTTTTTCGATCTGGACACCGTCCTGGAACTGGAACACCCCGACAGCAAACGGAAGGTCCTGCTGCTGCAGGGGGATATGGATGTGGTGTCGGACGGCAGTGACGGCGACCGGATGCCGGTTTTTGATGACGCCATTCTGAAATCCGCGTTTTTCCAGCCCTCCACCAGCTACGGCTGGGCCAAGACCACCACCAACGTCAATCCGGTGATTCCCAAACTGGAGGCCGAAATGGCGGAGTCCAGGGAAAAGCTCAAAACCGCAAAACTTCCAAAAGGGGAGAAGGATACCCTCACCGCCCGCGTGGCGCAGTTGCCGGGAGTCATCGCGGACCTTCAGAAGCGCAGCTATCTGATCGGTCAGGAGGATCCGTTCGTGGTCATCCCCATGTCCTTCCGGACCTACAAGGGCAACAAGGCGTGGCTGCCGCAGATTGGCGACTACGCCGTCATTCTTTACGGGGACCGGCTGCTGCCCGCCGTGATCGGGGACTACGGACCGAGCGTCAAAGTCGGCGAGGCCAGCCTGCGCATTGCCCGTGAAATTGACGCCTCCGCCAGCCCCTACAAGCGTCCGGTCAATGATCTGCAGGTTTCCTATCTGTTTTTCCCGGATACGGCGGACACGGTGAGGAAAGCGCCGGACTATGCCGCCTGGCGGACCCGCTGCGAGGCCCTGCTGAAGGAAATCGGCGGCTACGGCACCGCGTCCCGGCTGCACACCTGGGAGGACCGGCTGACGCCTCCACCCGCGGTTGCCGTGCCGGTCACGAGTCCCCCCGCCGCGGATGAGGCGGCGGCGGCTTCCTCCGCCTCCGCAGCCCCCGCGAATCCTCCCGGCACCGGGGATTCCGGTTTAAATCAAAGGCCCTCCGCCGGGTCGGCGGCCGGGAATGACGCCAGGTAACCGGAACGGAAAACATGCCGGCCCCTGAGCGAACCGTGACCCCGCTGCTGCGGATGCGTCACTCCCTTGAATGGGCGATTCTGCGCTCGGCGGAGGCGGTTATTCCGCAGCTTCCCCTGAGCCTTGTCCGCCGCGGCGCACGGGCGGTTGGCGCTCTGGCGTGGGCCTGTGATGCCCGGGGGCGCCGGGTCATCCGGGAAAACCTGCGGCTGGCGCTCGGGGCCACCCATGACGACCGCGCGCGCCGCCGGATTGAGCGGGAGAATTACCGCCTTTTCGCCCGCACGTTTCTGGAGCTTTTCTGGGGCCGCCGGCTGAAGGCGGAGGACTGGGACCGGTATTTTGTGGTGAAATTCGATTCACCGCACGCCGAAGCCGTGGCCACGGCGGGCCGGTGCATCTTCGCCACCGCCCATTGCGGGAATTTTGAATGGCTCTCGCTGGGCCGGGCTCTGCGGTCCGGTCCCAGCATGATCATCGCCCAGGATTTCAAGAATCCCCCTCTGACCGCCATTTTCCGCCGTCTCCGTTCGCATGGCGGACAGATCATCATTCCGCAGGAGGGCGCGATGCTGAAGCTTTTCAGGCATCTGAAAAAGGGAGGCAGCGCGGCCGCCCTTGTCGATTTGAATACTCCTCCGGACCAGAGCGCCACCATTATCCGGCGCTTCGGCATGTGGTCCAGCATCAGCGTGCTCCATGTCGCCCTGGCCGCCCGCACCGGGGTGCCGGTGGTGCCCGCTCTGGCCATCGCCCGGCCTGACGGCAGATGGGAACTCCGCTTTCTGGAACCCGTATACGTATTCACGGATACCCCCCTTCAGCAGGCGGCGCAGCAATGCTGGGATTCCATCGAACCCGTTCTGCGCCAACATCCTGAACAGTGGATGTGGCTTTACAAGCACTGGCGCTTTTTGCCACCGGATGCCGATCCTTCCAGTTATCCATCATACGCCAACCAATCGAATAGGTTCAAACGTTTGTTTGTTTCAGAAGATGCGAGTCACCATTAAGGAATTTTACTGCCTTTCCCAACAAATGCCTTAATCGGCATCCAATTTAAAAAATCCGGAAGCGCCGGCAGGGGTGAAATTTATTGCAATCTATTGGAAATGAAGAATTTTCCACTTTGTAAACTGCATTCCCCGATGTGCTGACGGGGTGGCCATGACCACGCTGAAATCATTTTCAGGGAAGAGGCAGGGAAATATTCAAACGTTTGTTTGATGTTATTCAAACGTTTGTTCGCATTTTCACGATGGAAAAGGCACGTACGACTTAGGTGGTATATTTTCAAAATAAGCCGGCCTTTAAAAATCAAGAAATTTGACTATTTTGAGTTAAAGGGCTTATGGTCCTGTTCTTACGTGACGGTTCATTCAAGCCACTGAGAGCGAGCAGGATGCTCATTTCCCGGCGGATTGCATATTCCCAACCCTAAACCTACCCACCACACCCCATGTCCACTATTACGAAACGCGACCTTGTTGTTCAGATCAGCGACCAGACGGGATTGACCCAGAATGAAGTATTTGATGTGCTTCAGCTGTTTCTGGACAATGTGACCTCCCATCTTGCCGGCAATTACGATGTGGTGCTGCGCAACTTCGGAACGTTTGAAATCCGCGTGGCCAAACCCAAGATCGGCCGCAATCCGAACAATCCCCTCCGTGCGGTGCCGATTCCGGCCCGTGCTGTCGTGAAGTTCAAACCCGGCAAGGAATTGAAGGAAAAAGTCCTGCAGCTGCTGCCTCCGATGACACCCGCCAAGTGATGTCCTCCGGCGATGCCGGAGCTCTTCCGCCCCCCTTGGGAAAAATCATAAAGCCTTCCGGATCTGGACGCTGCGGCGTCAATCCGGAAGGCTTTGTTTTGGTTCGGGAAGCTTAAAACCGGAGGCTGATTCAGCGTCCGATGGAGAAATCCGGGTGCGTCCATGTCACGTCCGGGTGTAGGGTCGGGGCCAAATCCCCCCCTTTTTTTGATGATCCGATCAGCCACCGCGGTTTCCGTTTGCGTGTTCAGCGCCGTGTCCCTTTGCCGGGGCGACTATCTGGACGACACCGGCTACCGCGAACTTGCAGCGGAACTCGGAACCGCCCTGCCCACGGGCCAGGGGGTCACGGTGACCCAGGTGGAGACGGCGTTGACGGTGGCGGGGGGGGCGACGGCTTATCTGCCGGAGGAGGGGAGCGGGACTTTCACAGGCGCGGGTTATTTTATGAGAGGCGTGGCCCTGACCGCCAAAAGCGGGCCGTCGGGGATCTCGGGCCATTCGCTGGATGTGGCCGCGCATTTTTACGGCCGGAACCAGGATCCGAACACCGGACGGTCCACCTTCACCCCCGGCGTCACGGCGGCGGATGTTTACCGGGTCGGCGAGGATGACGGGAGCGACGCCAACTCCTGGCTCGGCGAGGCTTTTCTGGCCCCCGGGTCCGCTCCTCCGCTGACGGAAAGCCGGGCGGTGCAGAATCATTCGTGGATTTCCATCGGCACCCTGATCAGCTCCGGCAGCGACAAAAACCTGCTCCGCCGGCTCGATTTTGCGGTTCAGCGCGATGGTTTTCTGACGGTGACGGGCGTGAACAACGGCCAGGACACGACAGTCCCGGCACTGATGGCCAGCGCCTACAACAATCTGGCCGTCGGCGTCACGAGCGGGAATCACAGCCGCGGCGGGGTGCCCATGGTGCTGGATGGTGGCGGGCGGCAGAAACCGGAAATCGTGGCCCCGATGGATTACACGAGTTTTTCGACAGCGCTCGTCAGTTCCGCCGGGGCTTTTTTACGGCAGACAGCGGACACCCAGGGGCCGAATGCCCGTAAGCCGCAGACGCTCAAGGCCATCCTGCTGGCCGGGGCCACCAAGGAGGAATTTCCGGGCTGGTCGCGCACGGCCACGGTGCCGCTGGACAGGATTTATGGAGCCGGGGAACTGCATCTGGGCCACAGCTGGCACATTCTGGCGGGCGGGGAACAGGCGGCGAACGCCACCACGCCGGTGCCGGACAAAGCATGGTCGTCCGCCACACTGACAACGGCCACGACGGCGGATTATCGGCTGACCATCCCTCCGGGGGAAATCGGGGAAGTGCTGTCAGTCATGGCGGTCTGGCCCCGGATCATCACCGACAGCAATCCGGGCAGCGGTTTTACGGCCTCCGTGGCGGCACTGGCGGATTACAATCTGCTGCTCCAGCGCGTTCCCGCCACCGGAAGTGTGGTGACGGTGGATCAAAGCCTGAGCACGATTGAGAATCTGGAGCATCTTTATCAGCGGAATCTGCCCTCCGGAACCTGGCGGCTGCGGCTGAATCTGGCGGGCGGCGGCCATAATGTGCCCGTCGCCGTGGCCTGGAGACTGCACCGGGTGCCGCACCGCCCGGGGATTTCCCTTCAGCACGCGGATGGACAGGACACGCTGACGTTCACCGGCCTGGTCACGGGACAGCGGTATCTCGTTCAAAACTCCGGAACCCTGGACACGTGGACCACCGTCAACGACTTCACGGCGGACGGCGGCAGTTTCACATGGTCCGTGCCGCCAACGGCCGGCCGCTGGTTTTACCGGTTGGCGGCGGCGGATGCGGGGGCGGTTTTGCCGCCGGGATAAACGCCGAAGTCGTTGAAAAAATACTTCTGTGCTTGGCACTGGATTAGAAAAGAACTAAGGCGCACATCATGCGCGCCACTCACATACTCGCCGCTTTCCTTCTGGCCGCCAACTCTTGGGCCGTGGCACAAATCTCGTGGAAGCCGGGCCGCGTCGAGAAGGCGAGTGATTTAACGAAGGTTGTTTTCTCATCCGGCGCGTTCTATGCCAGCGGCAGCTTGATGGGAGAGATGTGGACAAGTCTCACTGGAGAAATATGGACTCCGGTTGTCCTGAAGGATGCCCCGCGCCAAGGAATTTATGAATTCGCCGGAGTTGGAGGCGGCGCATTAATCTTAGGAAGGGATTGTTACTGGACGCCATTAGGCGAGATGAAAGATTTAAATGCCCGCTGTGGCCGCGTGCATATTGCATATTTAAATGGAGTTGCAATAATATCCGGACTTTTAGGGGAGGGGAACGGTGAATTTATGGGGGTGACGCCTCAATTTGGCCGTTGGCGGGATTCCACTTCTGAAATTGAGCTGGTCGATAATGCGCCTTCAATACCCAAGGTGTCTGAGTGGGTAATTGCTACCGATTCTGAATTTTTATTAAAATCTGCTTTTTATATTTATGCTTCGGTTGATGGCTTTCATGGACACTAAGGGGCACGGTGGCCCCCCCTATTTCCAAGCCTTATTTCTGGAATGGCAACCTTTACACGACAACAAATATTTCCACCGATCTTGGGCGAACATGGCAAGACAAAGCCAGCCCGCGCGTTCCCGAGGCTACTGATGGCGGATATTACTTGGCTCCCGGCGGCACGAATTCGGTCTGGGCCGCCAGCTACGGGAGCGACTGGAAATCAATCCCAACGGGATCAGGAGGGGCCCGCTCCCTCGCTTTTGGCAACAATGCTTTTGTGGGAGTCGGCAAGGCAGGCGGCGTAATTATCGGAACGGTTGAGACTCCGCCGCCCGTTGTGGTGGTGCCCGAACTGAGAATTTTCCTTAAGCCGATACCAGTGATTAAATGGCAGTCTGTCACGGGATTTACTTACCAGCTTCAGACCTCTGGTAATTTACGCTCTTGGAGCACTTACAACGATCCGTCTGGCGGATGGTCTCCGGGCGACGGCAATGAAATGACCATGAATATTTCCGTCAGTGGAAAGCTTCAATATTTCAGATTGGCCGTTAAAGTGAGACCGTCGGCCTCGGATTAGTCCACTCCCACCCCCGCCGGCGGATTCAGGCTGGCGGGGCGGTGAAATAGACGCCGCAGCCACCCGCGCGCCACTCAGCTCCGCCGCCTCAAATGCCGCGCCGCACTCGCGCCCAAAGGCCCATGACCACGGATGCGCTGACGACTACCGTGATTCCTGAATCTGATACCACGGCCATTATTCGTTAAGATAATTTCCGGTTTAAATCATTGATAATCAACGAATTACCGGTGGTTATAAACGCCGAAGTCGTTGAAAAAATACTTTTTCGAGAGCCGGTACATCCAGTGTTTTTCGGGAATTTCCTCTCCGGGAAGATGCTGGCTGGTGCGCGGCGTCATGCTGTCCAGCTCCGCCACCGCCGTGCCCCGGACGGTGGTGTCCACCGCGCCATGGCGGGCGGCGAGCTCCTTCACGAGATCCGGCCGCTCCAGAACAATGCAGCCGCGGGTGTGCTTGGCGGAAACTTCGCGGAAATCGCGGAGGAAAGCGGACGTCGTGAGGACCTCGTAAATCCCCCGCTCGTCCTTCACGTTCTCCTTGGCGAACTGGATAATCGGGCACGGCTCCACATGCCCGCGCGGGCTGACGTGGTGGCTGATGCCGGTGACCATCGGGCACAGGGCCTGGCCCCGGTCATCGTAATAGGCGTCCACAATGGCGATGGGCTGGCGGGCGCGCTGTTCGGTGACAAATTTCCGCACCCGCACCAGCTGGTCGGGCCGCAGGGCGAGTTCGGCGGAAATCTTGGGACCGACAGGGCGGTAGGTGTGATACCAGGTGTAATGCACGCCCCAGTCGATGAGCTTGCGCAGCCAGCGCTCGGTGAGCAGATCATCGATATTCGTCTGGCAAAGGCTGGTCGCCACGCCGGTCAGAATCTTCTCGTCCAGGCAGTTGCGCAGGCCGCGGAGGGTGCGGTTCAACACATCCTTGCTGCCCCGGCGGAGATTGCTGACCTCACTGGTGCCCTCAATGCTGACCAGGGGGGTGCAGTTGCCCAGCTGACGGAGCTTTTTGGCCACCTTTTCGGTGATCATCTGGCCGTTGGTGAAAATCTGGAAATAACAGTCCGGGTGCTGCGCCAGAAAATCGAACAGGCCCGGATGCAGAAAGGGCTCGCCGCCGAGCACGCCGAAGAAGCTGTTGCCGTGCGCCCGGGCGTCGTTCACGAGACGGTTCAGCTCATCGAGCGGGATCATGTTCCGGGGGGAATCCACATCCACCCAGCAGCCCTGGCAGCGCAGGTTGCAGCTGTTGATGATGCTCAGATACAGAAACGGAGGGAACACGATGCCCTGTTTGCGGCGCTGTTTGAAAAGCAGAATGGAGCGCGCGCCTTTAAAGCCGAAATTCCACGCCATTTTCGCCATCAGCCGGGGATCGACCGAACCCAGGATGCGGGAGGACAGTTCGAAAATCATGAAGGGAATCGCGGGACGGGGGTTGGGAACAGCCGGACAAAACGGGCGGCACCGCGCTCTGGAAACCGCTGCCGCCGCCTCGGTCCCGCACGGGGGCGTGCGGACGTGGCTGGCAAACCCTTACGCCGGGCGGACCAGGACGCGAGACGATTTTTCCATTCCGCGGTTCCCGCGTTCATGGTGAGGGAATTAAGGAAAACCGGAAGCCGGAGCCGCGTCGTTATCCTGCTGAACCCCGGCGGTTAAGCCGGCCGGGCGCCCAGCAGGCGGCGGCCCGGCATCGCCCTCCTCTCCGCCTTCGTTTTCTCCGCTTCCTTCTGTTCAAATCCCCCCTCCCCTGCCCTCATGGAACCTCTGATCGTCCTCTGCAACTTCCCTGACACCGATTCCGCCCGGCATGCCGCCGAAGTCATCGTGACCGAACGTCTCGCCGCCTGCGTGAATATTCTTCCGGAATCCGCCTCCGTTTACCGCTGGGAAGGCGAGGTGGTGAAAGCGCGTGAGGTTCCTGCGATCTTCAAAACCACCTCCGACTGCTATTCCGCCCTGGAGGCCCGGCTGCGGACGCTCCATTCCGCCAAAGTCCCCGAAATCATCGCTCTGCCCGTCTGGAGCGGTCTGCCGGATTATCTGCAATGGATGGTGGAGAGCACGCGGATTCAGAAGGCCGGATGAAATGGAGCGAAGATCCGGAATGCCGCTTATGGGGCCTCACCGGAAGAATGGATGGAGGGATGAGCCCGGCCGGGATATTTTAAAAGCCGCTGCGCTGATCCGTTTGAAGTTTTCCTTAAAAGAGCGTGGGATGTCCTTCACCGGGAACGCTGATCCGGTGCTCCAGGCCGGAGGATCTGGCGATGAGGTCCAGGCGCTCCAGCGGCTCGTGCATCAGTTCGCCGCCGAGGGGAAAGGTGCCGTAGTGCATGGGAATCATGTGTTTGGCCCCCATGTCGGTGAAGGCCCCGACGGCTTCCTCGGGATTCATGTGAACCTCGCGGCCGCTCATGGATTCGTAGGCGCCGATGGGCATCATGGCCAGTTCGATGTCGGCGGCGCTGCCGATTTCCCGGAAGCCCTCAAAATAAGCGCTGTCCCCGCAGTGAAACGCGGTGCGGCCGGCGGAGTTTTTGATGAGAAACCCTCCGAAGCCGCGGTGAACATCGTGAACCATGCGCGCGCCCCAGTGTTTGGAGGGCGTGAAGGTGATTTCGAGCGGGCCGCACATCACCTTTTCCCAGTAATCCAGCTCCACGATTTCCCCGAAGCCGCGTTTGGTCACCAGCGCGCCCACGCCTTTGGGAGTGATGATGGGCTGACCGCAGGCGACACGCTCAAGGCTGCCAAGGTGCAGGTGGTCGAAATGCGCGTGGGTGACCAGGACGAGGTGAATCGGCGGCAGCTCGGCAATGTGCAGGCCGGGCTCGCGGACCCGTTTCACAATCCCCAGCCAGCGCGCCCAGACGGGATCGATAAGAACATTCACGCCCTCGGTCTGAACCAGATAGGAGGCGTGCCCGATCCAGGTGACGCGGAATTCCGAGAAGTGGGACGAGGCCAGGTCCGGGCGCTGGGTCTGGCCGCCGCGTTTGGAAAAAATCTGCGGGAGCAGCACCCGCTTTATAAAATGGTAGTTCCGGCGCAGCGAACCCTTGTTCGGCAGCAGACCGACCTGAAGATCATTGCTGGCCGACCGGCCGCCCAGACTGAGGGACTGCGATTTATGTCTCAGGTGCGCCATCAGGTCGCGCACGGGTTTTTTGCGGGCTGGGGAGTCGGACATTGGGCGGCGGGTTCCGAATCAGCGGTTCGGGGGTAGGTTTCCGGGTTCGCGGCAGCGGCTGGGAAAAAGTGGAGCGGTTATTTCTCCACGGGCAGTCCGGCGGCGGTCCAGCCTTTGTAACCTTCGTCGAGGTGAATCACGGATTTGAAGCCGAGCTTGTCCAGCAGCTTCAGGCTCCGCGTGCTGCGGCCTCCGGCGGCGCAGTGGACGAGGTAGGTTTTATTCCGGTCCAGGGTTGAAAGCTTTTTCTCAAAATCGTCCTCGTTAAAATCCACATTTTTAGCCCCTTTCAAGTGCCCGGCGGCGAATTCCTCCGGAGTGCGCACGTCGATGACGGTGATCGCCTTCGCGGGATCCTTAGCGGCGGCCTCGATCTGTTTGGCGGCTTCAGGGGCTTTCAGGTGGGTCACGGCGGCGGGTTTTTCCGGAGCGGGCAAAGCGGGTTTCTCCGCCGCCGGAGCCCCGGATTCCGGCGGAGCGGCCTGAACGCCGGTCAGCAGCAGGGGAAGGGAAAACAGGGCGGAGCGGACGATTTTCATGCTTTCAATAGAACGTTGGAAACAGAGGGCGTCGAGTCATCATTTTTTCAGCGCGGCAGCAGGCCATCAAGAACTTTCAGTCCCCCCCGCACGCCCTCATTCAGCACATCCGGCGCTTTTTCGAGCACCGGCGGGGCCACCTCCAGCAGTTTGCCGGCGACCCCGCTGGCGGTTTCCGCCGCCTGGGTGGCCGCCTCCATGGAGAGATTGGCGACCTCCCCGGCGGTGGCGTTGAACCATGCCTGGGCCAGGCGGTCGGACAAATCCTCCGACGGCCGGTCCAGCGTTCCGCGCACCCGCAGACGGGTCCACAGCAGACCGCTGTCGTCGGAGGTCAGCAGCGCCCGCTCGGCCGCCGAAAGCCCCGCGCGGTCCATGGGCAGGAAAACCGTCTGCTCCGCCCCCGCCAGATAACGCAGCGTGCCGGGCACAATGCCCAGCAGCATTTCCCCGTTCAGCGCGCCGGTGGCGTCCGCCGCCGCCGAGCCCTTCAGCCTCAGGAGGCCCGGAGCATCGGCCCGCAGTTGGTCAAACCGCCAGCCGCCGTCCGGCAGGCGGGTGAACCGGCTGACCGCCTCTTTTAACTGAAGGCGCAGGAAGGTCTCGTTGCGCGTCTTTTTGGCGATCACGTCCAGCAGCGGCAGCGCCTGGATGAGCGCATCCTTCAGCCGCACGTCCCCGTCGGCGGACAACCGCTGGAAGCCCTCGCCGGAAGCCTGCACTTTCGCGTCCACCGAAACGGTGCCGGAGCAGCGGCGCAGCCAGTCGTCGGGAATCCAGTCCTCCAGTTTCGCCTGATCCAGCGACACTTTCATGGACAGGCCGGGGTGATTCCCGAGAGTCAGCGTGCCCTCCGCCCGCACCGCCGCGCGGGCGATTTCCCCCTGAAACTGATCCACCCGCAGGGCTTCCCTCCGCAACGTGCCCTGAAGCCCGTGGACCGTCAGGGTGTGCGCCGCCCCGTCCATGCGGACCTCGCCGCCGGAGCCGGTGAGGATGGTGAATTTCTCCTCCAGGTTCGGGGTCAGCGTCAGCGCCATCTGCGCCCCCCGCACGCTTTTGCCGTCCTTTTTCCAGCGGAAATCGAAGCGCTCCACCTCCACCGGTCCTATTTCCGCACGGTTCGGCAGCCAGCGCTGGAGCCAGTGGGGTTTTTGATTTCCGGCTTCGGCTTCCGGCTCCGCGGCAGGCTGGAAAGTGTCGGAGGCGGAAAGCCGTCCGGGCGAGAAATCCGCCTCCACCCGGGCCAGGGAAATCCGTTTCACCCTCCAGGTGCGGTCCCACAGGGCACCGACATCGACTTCCGCCCGGGCGTCGGAAACCGACAGTTCCTGGAAAGCCGCCGGTTCAAAACCCTGAGCGCTGAACTGCGCCGCATGAACGGTGGAATCCTGCCAGCTGAGCCCATCCATCGTTCCCCGGGCCTGAAGCGCGGACATGGCGGCGGTGTTGATTTTTTCGGCGAAAGCCGGGCTGCGCAGGTAATTCCGCACCCAGCTCTGAAGGCCGAAAACCGTCCCCATCCCGATAACCACCAGACCGGCTCCCGTCCATAGCCAGAGCCTGGCGCGGGATTTTTTCCGGCGTCGGCGGGCACGGGCGGCGGCCGGGGTCAGGCCGGTGCCGGGCGGAGGAGCGGTTTCCAGTTGATCCATGGGGCCGGAAGTCTGGCAGTCCGCAGGCGGCGATGCAAGATTTCCCTCCAGTCGGGCAAATCTCAAATTCCGGATTCCGGATTCCAATCTGAAATTTCCGATTCCTCACCGCCGGCCACTGGCCGCCGGCTTCCTCCGCTCTTTCATGTCCTTCTGTTCACGAAGCCTCTCGGGACTTGCCAGCGGCGGAAAAATGACTAGCCTGCCGCCAGCCATCCGGCTCATTCCACCGGACACGAAACCCATGGGACTTTTCAGTTTTCTTTTCCCCCAGCAGGGGCCGCCGAAGCCTCCCCCCGGCATGCCGGCCATGAATCCGCAGCAGCTGATGGATGCCAGCCGCCAGCGGATGCGCTCCGAATTCGACCGCCGGGCGGAAGTGACTCAGGATCAGGGCCTGGAGGAACGCGTGGCCCAGCTGGAGGAGGATCTGGAGCAGGCGACCGTGATTGTGGAGACGCTCGTGCAGTTGCTGGAGGAGAACGGCCTTCTGAAACGCGACGCCATCGCCGCCCGCGCCAAGGAACTGGGCGCGGAGGATGTGGAGGAGATTCTGGGTCCCGAAACCCACGCGGCTCCGGTTCAGCCCACGTTTAAAAAGCCGTTTGTCGCCAAACGAAAATGGGACGAGGCGGCCGGCCCTCCGCCGGACGGGGAGTCCCCCTAATTCACTGATCAGCCACTTCCAGTTCCTTGGACATAGGGTCCTATAGGACCTTATAAAGACCTATAGGGCTTATCCGCCTTGAATAATAACCGGCCCCGCCGCCGCCGCGCCATGGCAGTGGCACCGGACAGGATGCCCAGCGGGACGCCTGTTCCACCCGGGCTCAGCCAGGGAGACCGGAAACACGGGAGGATTTTATGGACAGAAGACCCCGTTCCGGAGTGTGATATCCGGGCACTTGCCACCGTCCCGCACTTCTTCATGAAATCCGCCGCCGCCTCCCGCCTCCGCTCTGTTCTTCAGCTTGTCCTGCAACCGGCCGTCGCCGCCGGACTGGTGCTTTTTTCGGCCAGCCTGTCGCGCGGCGCGGACGCCCTGCCCCGCAGCACGCCGGAAGCCGAAGGGGTTTCCTCCGCCGGCCTGCGCGCCTATGTCGAAGCGGCGGACAAAGAGGTGAACACCATGCACAGCTTCATGCTGGTGCGTCACGGCAAAGTGGTGGCCGAGGCGTGGTGGAAGCCGGAGGCGGCGGAAAAAGCGCATGTCCTGTGGTCCCTGAGCAAAAGCTTCACCTCCACGGCGGTGGGGCTGGCGGTGGAGGAGGGGAAAATCAAACTGGATGACAAGGTCCTCAAATTTTTCCCCGGCGACGCTCCGGCGGAGCCTTCGGAGAACCTGAAGGCCATGACCGTGAAGGACCTGCTGACCATGTCCTGCGGTCACGAAACCGAGGCCAGACTGAGGGGCGACGCGGGTGCGCCCTGGGTGAAAACCTTTCTCGCCCAGCCCGTCCCGCACCCGCCCGGCAGCCATTTTCTCTACAACACGCCGGGGACCTACATGCTCTCGGCCATTGTCACCAAAGTCACCGGCCAGACCGTTCTCGATTATCTGAAACCGCGCCTTTTCGAGCCTCTGGGCGTCGCCTCACCCGAGTGGGGCACCAGCCCGCAGGGCATTTCCCTCGGCGGCTACGGATTGAA
This sequence comes from Verrucomicrobiota bacterium, assembly GCA_040386695.1. Classification (GTDB taxonomy): domain Bacteria; phylum Verrucomicrobiota; class Verrucomicrobiia; order Verrucomicrobiales; family V1-33; genus CAIZWU01. The sequence goes on along the minus strand of JAZKFB010000049.1, from coordinate 5,122 downwards.
GCTCCGCACCGAGGACATCGCCAAATTCGGCCAGCTCTACCTTCAGAAAGGAAAGTGGAACGGCAAACAGCTCATCCCCGCCGCCTGGATCGAACAGGCGACCTCCAAACAGGTGCCCAACGACGCCGGCAAAAAGGATCCCGATCAGTCCGACTGGGCGCAGGGCTACGGCTTCCAGTTCTGGCGCTGCCGCCACAACGCCTTCCGGGGCGACGGCAAGGACGGGCAGTACTGCCTCGTTCTGCCGGAACAGGACGCCGTGGTGGCCATCACCGCCAACACCGCCGACATGCAGAAGGAGATCAACATCGTCTGGGAGCACCTGCTGCCCGCTTTCAAAGCCGCCCCGCTTCCCGAAAATCCCGACGAACTGGCCAAATTGAAGGCGGTTATTTCCGGCCTCAAAGTGCCTGCCTCCGACGGGAAGTAAACCGTCTCCAGCAGCCGGGCCGGCTGCCGGCTCACTCCGCGATGCCGTGGATCTGGCGGGCGGCTTTGATGGTGTTGGAGATGAGCATGGCGATGGTCATCGGTCCCACGCCACCGGGGACGGGGGTGATGGCGCGGCATTTGGAGGCGATGGCGTCGAAATCGGCGTCGCCGACGAGGCGGTAACCGGATTTGGTGGAGGGGTCGGCGATGCGGTTGATGCCGACATCGATGACCACCGCGCCCTCCTTCACAAACTCCGCCGTGACAAACTTCGGCTTCCCGATGGCCGGGATCAGAATATCCGCCTCCCGGCAGATGGCCGGCAGATCCCGGCTGCGGCTGTGGGCCACGGTGACGGTGGCGTTGCCGCCCGGGCCTTTGGCCATGAGCAGGAGGGCCAGCGGCTTGCCCACGATCATGCTGCGGCCGAGGACCACGATTTTCGCTCCTTCCGTGGGAATATTGTATTCCATCAGCAGCCGCTGACAGCCCAGCGGGGTGCAGGGCACAAAACCGGACGGATCCTCCAGCGCCAGCCGGGCCACGTTTTCCGGGTGGAAGCCGTCCACATCCTTCCGGGGATCGATGGCGCGCACGATGGCGGCCTCGTCGATGTGCTTCGGAGGCGGGCTCTGGACGAGAATGCCGTGAATGGCGGGGTCCTCATTCAGTCCGCGCACGACCTGGAGCAGCTCCTCCTGGGTGGTTTCAGCCGGAAGCTCGATTTTCAGCGAAAACATGCCCAGCTCCCGGCAGGTCCGGTCCTTGGAGCCGACATAGGCGCGCGACGCGGGATCGTCCCCCACCAGCACCACGGCCAGGCCGGGACGGATGCCGGAACCGGCGAGCGAGGTCAGGGCGGCGCGGCATTCGTCGAGCACGCGGGCGGCGGTGGCTTTGCCATCAATGAGAGTCATGGGAGGGAGGTTTTCAGTTTTCAGAGTTTCAGTTTTCAGAGGGATCCGCAGGGCCGTGAACCGCCCTGCGGAACAAATGGCCCGCCCGAAGCCGCATCCATGGCTGAAAACTGAAAACTGAAAACTGAAAACTCTCCGCCTCCCCTCCGTCCCGCATAACGCATAACCGCCTTAAATTCCGCGTGAAACCCTGGCTGGAGCCGTTACGGTCGCGCCAAAGTGACTTTACTTGCGATTTCCAGTCAGAAAGGCGGAGTGGGAAAAACCACCGTCGCCGTCAATCTTGCCTACTCCCTGGCCCGCCGGGGCTGGCGCACGCTGCTTGTGGATACGGATCCCCAGGGATCCGTGGGGCTTTCCCTCTCCGAAAAGGCCAGAAAATGCCAGGGATACTACGACGCCGTGAACAGCGGCGTCAGTGTCCTGCCGCTCATTCTGCCCACCCGCCTGCCGGAGCTGAAGCTGCTGGCCGCCGGACAGACGCAGAATTTTTTCGGACCCACCGAGGATTCCCCGGACAGTCTGGAGGCCCTGCGCCGCATCGTGGCCGAGCTGGCGACGCAGAAATATGACATCATTCTGTTCGACACTCCGGCCGGGCTGACCGGGACTTCGGGCGACGTGCTGCGGGTCGCGGACCTCGTGCTCATTCCCCAGCAGGCCGAGCCCCTGGGCATCCGCAGCATCCCGCAAATCCTTCAGGCCATTCAGTATCTGCGGAATAACGGGGCCAAACTGGAGGTCGCGGGCATCCTCATGACCATGGTGCAGGCCAATCAGAAGGAAAGCACCGAAGTGGTCCGCGAACTGCGGGGAATCATCCCTCCACAGCTCTTCTGCTCCACGCTCATCCCGCGCGAGACCGTTTTTCTTAAAGCCTCGGCGGCCGGCGTGCCGCTCGGATTACTTTACCGGCATCCCCCGGCGGCGGCGCATATTTTTGATCAACTGGCGGCGGAACTGGAACCCCGGCTCCGCCTGAAATCCCCCGACCAGCCCAATGAATACACTCGTCTCATGGATTGATGCCGATGCCCTGTCCGGCATGGCCCGCAATATATCCGCCGAGCCTGCGGACGGGGTGACCTGGGCTCCGGCAACGGGTGAAGACACGCCGGTGACCCGGCTGGTGGCGGAGGATTTTCAGCTGCCGGAGCATTTTTCCCCGGAACCTTTTCCAGTTCCCGGCCCCACCGTCCCGCCCGAGGAGCGGAGCAAGGTGCGGAATTTTCTGGCGGAAATCCGCCAGAAAGCCGAGCACTCGGGCCTGATTCCACGCCCGGTGGAAACGCCGGGTGCCGCCGTCTCCGGAGGTGACAATGCCGGTGCCGGTTCAGCCATTCCCGCAAAATCCGCCACTGGGCCCGGACCGGTCACCGTTGGGGAAATGGCTTCGGCGGCATCCGCTCCCGCTGTGCCGCGGGCTCCGGCGGTGTCCGCGCTTTTCCGGACCACCCCGGTCTCCCTTCCCCCCATCGCCCTGGTTCCCCTGCCGGCGGCCGCTCCCGCGGCGGAACCGCACGCCCCGCTGCACCTTCCGCCGCTGGCGTCCTCCGCCTCCTCCGGCATGGTTCCCGCCGTCCCGTCCACGCCCGCATCCCCGGAAACCGCCGGAGTGCCCCCGCTCCGCCGCCAGGTGCCGCATTTCGAGGTGCCGCTGGGGCCGATGTCCACCAGAATCCGGGCGCTGACGGACTGGATCCGGCGTCAGATCGAAACCAGTGAAATTTTCATCCTCGACACCCAGGGCTGTCCGGTCGGGGACCGCGAGGCCATTGAGGAAATCGTCGCCAGCGCCGTGGTTCTGGCCGAAGCCGCCCGTCATGCCGCCGGTTATCTGCCCGATGGCCCCACCGGCGCGCTTTACCTGGATCTGGAGGACGAGCGCCGTCTCTGCGTGATCAGCACCCCGACCAGCCACGGAAATTTTATCCTTGGCCTCATCCTGCCGGAAGCGCTCGCGCCCCGGGCCGCCGACCGCCTGCGCCGCGCCCTTAAACGCACCATTGAAGCCGATGCTCCGGCCCCGCTGCGCCTGCCTCCGCGGGAACGCTGGTAGAATCAGATCAGGCTTGCCCGGAAGCCGGCCGGCGGTTCAGATGAAACCCGGCGGAAACCCGCGGGCGTTCCCGGAAAATTGTCAGCAGGCGACTCCGTATCCGCATTCCCATGTCCTCCTCCCCTCAAAAAACTCTGGTTAACCTCGTGGTCACCGCCACGGTGGCAGGCATCATCCTGTGGCGCGAAAATTACTGGCAGGCCCGGATGCGCGCGGCGGAAACTTCAGACCCCGCCGCCGCCGTCACCGCCTCCGCAGGGCCGGCCTCCTCAGTCCGCGACGGCGCCACCGGGGCCGCCCCGTCCGGAGTGACGGATGGTTCGCTGCTGGAGCAGAATGCCGGAATGCAACGGCAACTCATTGACCAGCAGTCGCAAATCAGCACCCTGCAGGCCAAAGCCGCGGAGTTGCAGGCCGCCATTGAAGCCGCCAAACCACCGCCCACGCCGGAGGATCTGGCCGCCAAATTCACGGACCAGCGCGGGCTGACGTTTGATCCGCCGGTGAAATTCCAGGCGGTGGCCCTGGACGATATTCTGAACAGAATCCGCGACTCCATTCACGCCCTGCTGCCCGAAAGCCGGGCGGAAATCCGCTCCCGGGCGGCCATCGCCATGGGGCTGACCACCGACCCTTTTGACTACCGCGCCGCGATGGTCAGCCTGGCCTCCATGACCAGCGGCGGATTTTTCCAGCAGGACACAAACACCCTTTTCTACCGTGAGGAAGCCTCGCTGCTCCGGGCCGACGGCCGGGAAATGTTCATCAGCAGCCTCGCTCCCGCCCTGCTGCGGCAGTTTCCGCTGACCCGGGAAAATCATTACGACACCGCCAACGATGACGCCGCCGTGGCCGCCCTGTCGCTGATCAACGGCGATGCCAACTCCGCCCGCGTGCGCTTCAGCATCACCGACCAGATGGCGCTGAATCTTGACCGCGCCGGGACTCCCGCCTCCGCCCCCGGTTTCGGCAATGCGCCGGCGTATCTGTCCGAAACCTGGAAATTCACTCAGGACAAAGGCAGTCTGTTCGCCGAAGCCGTCATCGGCAAAGGCGGACTCGCCGCCCTCAATGCCGCCTACGCGCGCCCGCCGCAAACCACTTCGGAGATTCTCCATCCGGAAACTCTGTATCTGGGCGGCACTCCGTTCGCGCCGGTGAAAATCGACCTTCCCCAGCCAGTCGTCGCCGGAGCCGAGCCTTATTTCTCGAATGTCGCCGGGGAACTCGGTTCCTACATCATTCTGCGGAGCTACTTCGATGTCGATACCGCCACCATCGCCGCCGAAGGCTGGATGGGTGACCGTTACCTGGTCTGGAAAGGACCGGAAACCTTCGGCGACCATGTGTTCTGGAAAACCGCCTGGAGCACGGAAAAGGATGCCCGGGAGTTTTTCGACACTCTCCGCCGCAGCCTCATGCAGCGCTTTTCCATCCCCTGGCGCGCGGAATATGACGCCGTGCCCGATCATTTCACCGTGCGGGATCCCCGGCGCATCATCCTTCTGACGGTCCATCCGGAAACGAAAATCGTCACCCTCCGGAACTCCACCGATCCCGCCTTCGCCGCCGAACTCGATAAAACCGCCGCCGGCTGGTGAGGCTTTCCGGGCGGAGCGCTTTGGCGCGCTTTCTTAATTCGGCTTTGTTAATTCCCCGGTGGCGCAGGCTTCCAGCCAAGAGTGTTCGGCACGGAATCAGCTGCGCGCCATGG
>JAZKFB010000048.1:0-1438 GCA_040386695.1 Verrucomicrobiota bacterium | reverse complement strand
TCAAACACCAACTAACACCAAATCCCCCGAAACACAAACTTTCTGACACTCCCTTTTTAGTCCGCGAAAGCGGCCAAATCCTCTGCGGAAGAGACTTAAAAGTCCGGCGCGGAGACTTTTTTGTCTTCCCGCCGGACCTCTTTCTCTTTCCACCGGACCTGTTTGCCCTGTGGAGCGGCTTTTTGCCCCGTGGGGCGACGTTTAATCTTCCTGGACGGCCTGTTTTCCTGCGGAATCAGGGATTCGCGGCATCGGTGGCCTCACCGCCGGAGCGGGCGCGGCCCGGGAAGCGGCTTTTCAGATCATCATAAATGGAGGCCGCGCCGGGGACCCCGCGCTTCGCCGCCTGCTTCACGCTCTGATAAAAGGAAAGGTCGCTCATGTAGTTGTCCGCGTTCGCCAGAGCGAGGGTGTCCTCCAGCGCCTGCAGGATGGGGGTCAGCTCCCGGAAGGAGGGCAGCAGATCCCCGATCAGCCGGCGGTCCTTGGCACGTTCCTCCATGTCAATGAAGCCCGGCACCAGATCCGCCCGACTGGCCATGTAGCCTTCGCACTTTTCGTCAAAGCGAAGGTTTTGTCCGCTACGCGCGGCAATCTCGTGCGCTCGTCCTCGGAAAGGCTGAAGGTGATGCCCTTAAGCTCGTCCTTGAGCGCGGCGATGGCCGCTTCAATCGCGGCTTTTTTCTCAGGGGATATTTCGAGGGAGATGCGGTTGTCTGAGGCCATATTGGGTGTGAGTGGGTTGATGTATCGATGGATTGCTGCCTGTCCAGGAGGATTGGGAAAAAGGATTTTCCCATATCAGCGTTATTTGCTCTAAAATTTTGTGCACTACAATAAAAAATTGCACAGAAAAGCAGCGTCAGAAAATAGCGACTGTGAACAAAACGGAGTAGGTTCAGGACCGCTCGAAAAGGTCCCCTCCCTGTTGCGGCCGCAGCATCAGTTCGACTGATTTGACTAAATTTTTGGCCGTTACCGCCTCAGCATCCGGCAAACAGAACCTCACATCAGAATCAGGCTCTCCGCAGTCCAGTCATGTGGAGTCAGGCGGATGAGGAGATCGGTCGGATGGGCATGATCCCGGTTTCGGCACGCTGTGGACACATTACTAACCGGCCAAGCACCCCGGGCAAGTTTTCCCCCGTAATTTGCGCGTCAAACTGCTTTACTCAATAAACAATGCGCTCTGAAGTAATTGCCGTGAAACTTGGGTCTTCGCGGAATTTAGTGGTTGACCGGGAATGAGGGACGTCATGATGCCGGATGGATTTTTCTGACAAACCGACTTTCTCCGCCCCGCTGGAGGTGGCCCGCCACTACCAGCGTCTGCTCGGACTGCCGGATCCGTGGATGGTTTCGGAATTGATCGAAAACATCCGTATCAGCGCATTGATCTGAAGCTGACCCACGCTCCGGAAACCCGCTTTCCCTGTCC
>JAZKFB010000047.1:0-32597 GCA_040386695.1 Verrucomicrobiota bacterium | reverse complement strand
GGCTTCCACCAGCGCGCGATTTTTTTAGGAGCCACATCACTAACCGGTCACACCCGACGCGGATGGTCGCGCGATGAATAAGCGATGCCCAAAATAATAGCTATCCCGAGCATCGCGATTTATGGTATGCTCACGTTCTACCATTTGGGAATTTCCCAGATAGCCGTGGGTGCGCTTGCGGATTTATTTAATCTCAAGAGAACCCCTCTCCCGGAACCAAACGATGCGCTGGATGCGGCGGTCGTTGAATTTTCTCTAAACCAACCGTCGGGATACCCAGGGGATTTCCTATAGAAGATACCATCGCCCGGAGTAATTGAACCTGGTAGGGCACTTAAAGACAGTGTGTCTGCTGTGGCGAAAGAAGCGCCGGATCTAACTCCGTAGGGTAAGCCATTGTACGGACTTGGCAAGTCTACTGGGAGATTGGAGTTCCCTATTGTTGCTGATCCAATAATGGAAGATTCGGGCGACGCGACCCAATTGTCACCCCTCACTAAAGTCACGCGAGTTGCGGATTGTTTGCAGTAGCCTGCAACTTGCCATGAGATTGGTTGGGCGGTTTTGTGTCTGACCACAAGAGCCTCCATGTGAAGCACTTGTGTGCCCGATGCATTTTCTTCATCCACGCCAAATAAGCCAACAAAAGGAGGGTCATTATAAGGGTAAAATGTTTTAACCGATTGAGTTGTTGGGAACAATTTCCACACTTCGTCGCCTCCTTGGAAGTAAGGGCCATTATATAAACCAACTTCATTTTCAGCTCCAAAAATGTCCGAAAAAGTAATCATAGGGCGAACAATGACGGTACTGCCGGGTGAAAAAGCGGCAGAGGAAATGCCATTCGCCTGAATTGTCCCTGCACAGTTTGTGCTGCCAGAAGATGTTAAAGAAATAACACCAATGGCTCCACTGTCTACATTTTCAATGAGGTGGGTTATGTATGGAGGACTACCTGAATAGAATTGGCCAACTGCCAATGAGGCGGAACATCTGGATGAATCGTCCAACGTAACAGTGTCACCACTGGTGCTGAGGACCTTTCCTTTGAAGACTGGATCGGCTAAAAATGGCATTGAGATTATAGAATCTTTATACCCTCCGGCAGGGGATCCGTCTACACTGATATTATCTGTACCTATTAATTCCCCGAAAGCATAATAGTTGTCTTTAAAAATTACTGGGCGGAAAAACTTTCCAAATTCTGATGTATATAACTTGAATGTGAATTCCGATCCGTTGACCGAACTGATGGGAGGAGTTATATTGGTCCACGCGCCAGTGGTTCCGTTGAAGTTATATCGCTGCCGAATTGCGTAATCATGCCCAGGAGTCCAAGTCAAGGCCGCCGTATAATAAGACCCAGAGATGGCAAGCGAAACGTCGGTTCCCGCAGTGAGATCTGAGAAAACGATCTCCGTGCCTACACGATATCTTACATAACCTTGTTTGGCATAAATAGTGCTTCCCGAGATTTTATAACGTGGCAGGAGTGTAGTGACTGGTGACACCCCATCAGGATTCTGCCCTGTGGCTACTGAAATTTCCTCAGTGGCAGGGGAGTTAATCGTCACGGTCGAGCAATCCAGCGCATCCGATGTGCTGATAACCTGGGGCCGCCAGAACGGCAGGCTTTCAGTGGCAATCTGTGACTGGTAATTCGATGAAATATTTGCAAGTATTTCTTTTAAAGGAAAACCAGCTTTCGTTATGACAACAAACGACGAATTAACGCCAATAAGGCAATGTTTTCCGTTGTAAAATGCAAAAGATGGGCCTGATGAATCTCCAATTTCCAAACCGCCATAATCGGCCTCTTCGACCACCGGCTCGACAAGAGCAACGTCTTTGATCAATCCCCCCGTGAAATCTTGATTTTCGACTCCACCACCCCAGATGTCCGCGTTCCCACTAAACCATAATTTGCATTTTCCGATTCTTTGCGATAATGTGTAATCGGTTGTTTGATTCCAATCTGCTCCAAACACTATACCTTCGTATGCTGTTCTTTGTGTCAGCAATACCCGGGCGTCAAGTATTGGATATTTCTTTACCCAGCTGGGACAATCCTGCGTGAATGTCCCTAAAACTAAATCCCCCATTATCACTGTGATCGAAGCCACTGTCATGCTGGTCGAACTCGAGCTGGGTAAATTGCCGGAGTAAAATTTGACCGTATCTCCAACCGCGGGGCTGTAATGCGTAGCACTAATAAAGTGCTTGCTGGTGATCATTGTCGCATATCGACTGGTAGTACTTTTCCCAACGCCTGACCAGTCCGCAGCGCCAGTGAACAGATTTTTGTTTGAGCCAACGTAAAATCGATCATGTCTGAGTGCGGTGTAACCATAGACATCAAGTGCATGCACGCTCCCGCACAGCAGGAAAGCGAGTGAGATTTGGCGGACGGCTTTCATAAGATGTTTATTTTCAATGAGTCTCGTGATTGTGTGTGGAGCTGATGCTTGTTTCGGGCTTGAATTGCGGGAGCAATTTGTAGGGCTTTTACGATTTTGAATTTAAAAACGCAATAAATTTAGGAAAAAATTTGATGCGATTCCCAAGGGAAATTGAAGAGAGATTAAAATCTAGTGCATAAACCTTCCTGATATGGCAAATTCGTAAGTTGTGACTCAAATCGCGGTCTTGTGAATAGAAGGTGCTGATGACCTCGCTAGGGGCAATGCCGTTAAGGGTTCATTTCCGTTATTGAAACGTTGACGATGAGTTTCCGCGAGGTTGGGTTTCTCATCCTGGGCCGGGCCCTGATGGGCTGGCGCACGGCGCGCTGACAGCTGCGGGGTTTGCGTGGCCTGACAAGGGCGGTGGCCGCGAGCTGCCCCATGACCTGGCGCACCAGTTCGGCGGCCTGCTCCGTGGTCAGCAGGCCCTTTCCGGCCTCCAGCACCGTGAAAAGGCTTTCCGTGCGGTCGAGCACCTGCGCGAGGCTGACGCGCAGCACCGGAACCCCGGCCCGGGCGGCCACTCCCCGCCGTTGCCCGGCCAGCAGGCCGCCGCCAGCATCAGGGCCATGACCTCATGGGCCGCATCGTCGATGGTCTGCGCCTGGAGCAGGCCCGCGGCCCCGTGAATATGGCTTTTGAGCTCCCGGCGCCGCGCATACAGCCTGACCAGTTCCATTGCCGGATGGCTCTCCGCGTCCGCCAATGAGGTCCACAGGCGGATGGACCGCGGCGCGGCTTCCCCCTCCACCGTGATCCGGGCGTGGATTTCCCGCAGGGTGAGGGTGCCGGCGACGGCCCCGGTGTCCGGGTCACGCGCCGGGACCTCCACCAGCCATGAGCCATCGGAAAGACGGCTGACCGCCTCAGCCCTGATATTGTCCCTGACCCTGACAAGAAAATAACTTTCCCGGGATTTGAGCGCCGGTGCCAGATCCCAAAGCAGCCACGGCGAGCCGTAAAGGCGGTCGGCCAGGAGCAGGGAGCGGAGCGGCAGGGCGTCGAAAAGATCCCGCACGAGGGTGGGCTCGCCCTCCCCGTCCCAGCCCATGGACAGCGCCAGGGGACAGTGCGTGCCCGGCTCCAGCAGCACGGAGCACAGCAGGGGGGCGAAGGCGCAGGGCGCGCCTCCCCTGCCGGATTTGGGTTTGACGGTCGCGGCGCTGATGGCGGGGGTGTTGCGCAGGCTGAAACGGGTGCCGTCGATGGCCACCAGGCGCAGTCCGCCGCGAAAAGCCTCCGCGTCCAGGGCGGGATCGGCGATGGGGCGCAGGACCCGGGGTAGGAGATGGGCCAGGAGCTCCCAGCCATACGAGGCCTTGCGCATGGAGAGCGCGGCGTCGGAAACAGTGGCCTTTGTGAGGGCGCGCACGGAGGCGGCGAAGGTGCCCCGGCGGGTCAGGGCATGGTATGCCAGCGCCATGATCCACTCATAAACAGAAAGTTTGGGACGGCCCGTGCCGCGCGGTCCCATGAGGAGAAGAGCATGGTCGACCACTGCCGGCGGGACCAGGTCCGCGAAGCCCGAGTGGAAATCACCGAAAAAACCGGACGGGGAAGCAATGGTGGTGGACATTCCACCCCGAGGGATTTTTTTAAAAGTTCAACAGGTCATTTTTCAAACAGCCGCTGAATCCTTAACGGCATTGGCTCTTATGGGAGAAGTTGCCTCAAGGATTTTAAAACGGGACGTGATGTGCCGTCGGTGTCGTCGTTGGGCTCCCATAGAGAAACCGATCAGCCGGAGGCGCCTAATCTCCGGCAACTTGGCTGCCGGAATCCTGCGGAGATTCCGCCGCCAGTTGAAATTCCCGTGTCCGGACTGTCTGATGTCCTAAATGCCCGGGAGGAAATCCGACTGCCGCCCGCGATATTCCCCGCCGGGGTCGGGGGAACCGGGATCAGGCTCACGGGCCTGCCCGCTCCGCGCGGCCTCATAAGCAGAAGCGCGTCCGACCACGGCCCGGGGAACCGGACGGGCGAAGCAGGAATGGAATTGTCAAAAAGCTGATTGGGGAAACCGCCCGGGGAGGACCTCCGCCGCCGCAGGGTAATGATTTTTAGAAGTTTGAACGGTCATTTTTTAAACCAGCAGCCGAATCCTTGACGGCATTGGGGCAAAGGAGGGAATCCCACCGCCGGCGTCCTGGAAATTCGTTTGCCGGCCGGCGGCGACCTGACACTGTGGGGGATGTCCGAACCTGTTTTAGTCGTGGACCGCCTGCGCCGGCTTTTTGGTGAGACGGTGGCCCTGGAAAATCTGAGCTTCTCGCTGGTCAAAGGGGAGGTTGTGGGCCTGCTGGGCGCGAACGGCGCGGGAAAAACCACGGCCATGAGCATCATCCTCGGGCTGATGGACGCCAGTTCCGGCAGCGTGCGCATTTTCGGCATGGATCCCATGAAGCAGCGCATCGCGGTGCTGCGCCGCATCAACTACGCCTCCGCCTACACGGACCTGCCGGCCAATCTGGAGGTCGGGCAGAATCTGCGCGTGTTCGCGGGCATTTACCGGGTGAAAAATCCGGGCCGGAAAATCGACGGACTGCTGGAGATGCTGGAGATCGCCCATCTCAAAAAACGCGCCACCGGCCACCTCAGCGCCGGGGAATCCACCCGTCTGCATCTCTGCAAAGCGCTGCTCAACGATCCGGAGCTGCTGCTCCTGGATGAGCCCACCGCCAGTCTTGACCCCGACATCGCGGACAAGGTCCGGAAACTCCTCCGCCGAATCCAGCAGGAGCGCGGCATCGCCATTCTCTACACCTCCCACAACATGCGGGACATTGAGGAGGTCTGCGACCGCGTCATTTTCATGCATCAGGGCAAAGTTGTCACCGAGGGCAGCCCCGCGCAGGTCATCAGCCGTTTCAACGAGACCTCCATGGAGGACGTCTTCATCCGCATCGTCCGCGACGGCGACATCGAAGCCGCTTGAGGAGTTTTCAGGGGTTCAGTTTTCAGTTTTCAGCATCCGCCGCCTGAAATCCCGGACTGAAAACTGATTCCTGACCGGCTTCCTGAAAACTGAAAACTTTGAAACTGAAAACTCTTTTCCCATGTCCCTCACCGTCATCCACGCCCTCGTTCTGCGGCATTTTTTCCTCTACACCCGCAATCCCATCCGGCTCATCGAGCTCCTGTTCTGGCCGGTCATGGAAATGATGGTCTGGGGAAATCTCTCCGTCTGGCTGGAGAAATCCCGGGGCGGGGCGGCCATCCCGACCTTTATTCCCTACCTCATCGGCGGCGTGATTTTATGGGACGTGCTGTTCCGCGCCCAGCAGGCGGTGGCCATCTCCTTTCTGGAGGATGTGTGGACCAAAAATCTCGTGAACATCTTCGTCGCTCCCGTGCGTCCGGTGGAATATGTGATCTCGGGATTCATCGTCGGCATTCTGCGCATCGGCATCACGGTCATCGTGCTGTCCGTTCTCGCGGCCACAGCGTTTCATTTCAACGTGTTCCAGTTCCGCTGGAACCTGGTGCCCTTTTTCGGCCTGCTGATGATGTTCGGCTGGACGCTGGGCATGATTTCCTCGGCCCTGATCCTCCGCTGGGGCCAGGCGGCGGAATCCCTGGCCTGGGCGGTGCCGTTTCTGATTCAGCCGGTGGCCGCGGTTTATTACCCCATCGGCGGCCTGCCCGTCTGGGCGCAGACCCTGGGCTGGCTGCTGCCGTGCACTCCGGTTTTCGAGGGCATGAGAGGTGTGCTCAGCCACGGCGTGGCCGATCCGCGGCTGCTGGGCCTTTCCGTGATCTCCAACCTTCTCTGGATGACCTTCGCCGCCGGCATTTATCTCTGGGTGCTGCGCACCGGCCGCCGGAACGGCACCCTGACCCGTGTGACCTCGCACTGAGGATTTTTCCGATGGGAAGCGGGTGTGCTGCTTAAAATTTGTTTGAGGATTTCGGAAAGCGGTGGACGGCTCAGCCGAAGCGGCCGCTGATGTAGTCCTCGGTTTTTTGCTGGACGGGGGTGCTGAAAATCTTGCCGGTGGGGCCCTCCTCGATCATTTCGCCGAGGTAGAAGAAGGCGGTGCGGTCGGCGCAGCGGGTGGCCTGCTGCATGTTGTGGGTGACGATGACGATGGTGAAGTCCTCCTTCAAATGGTGGATCAGTTCCTCAATGCGCAGGGTGGCGATGGGGTCGAGGGCGCTGCAGGGCTCGTCCATGAGGATGATGTCCGGCTTCACGGCCACGGCGCGGGCGATGCAGAGGCGCTGCTGCTGGCCGCCGCTCATGCCGAGGGCGCTTTCGTGGAGCCGGTCCTTGGTCTCGTCCCAGAGGGCGGCGGCGGTGAGGCTTTGCTCGACGGCTTCGTCGAGGGCTTTTTTCCGGTTCTCGCCGCCGATGCGCAGGCCGTAGGCGATGTTCTCGTAGATGCTGGAGGGAAAGGGATTCGACTTCTGAAAGACCATGCCCACGCGGCGGCGGAGGTCGATGACCTCCAGCCGGGGTTCGTAAATGTTGACGCCCTCGACGAGGATTTCGCCTTTGGTCACTTTGGCGCCGTGAACCATATCGTTCATGCGGTTGAAGCAGCGCAGCAGGGTGCTTTTGCCGCAGCCGCTGGGGCCGATGAAGGCGGTGACCTGGTGCGGGGCGATATTCAGGCTGATGCCGCTCAGCGCCTTCTTGCTCCCGTAGCAGAAATCGACGCCGCGCACCTCGATGGCGGGGCGGACGGCCAAAGCGGCACTGACGGCGGTGGCGGTTCCTTTGGATTCCATGACGGTCATATCAGCTGAAAAGTCCCCGGATGTAGGCTTCGGTCTGCTGCTGGCGGGGGGTGTTGAAGATGACGCCGGTGGTGTCGTACTCCACCAGTTCGCCGAGATAGAAGAAAGCGGTGCGGTCCGCGCAGCGCGTGGCCTGATGCATGTTGTGGGTGACGATGACGATGGTGAACTCTTTCTTCAAGTCCTGGATGAGGTCCTCGATTTTCAGCGTGGCGATGGGATCGAGGGCCGCGCAGGGCTCGTCCATGAGGAGAATCTGCGGGCGGTTGGCGATGGCCCGGGCGATGCAGAGCCGCTGCATCTGGCCGCCGGACAATCCGTAAGCGCTGTCGTTCAGGCGGTCCTTCACCTCGTCCCAGAGGGCGGCCCCTTTGAGGCTGCGCTCGACGACCTCGTCCAGTTCCGACTTTTTGTTCCGGCCGGCGACGCGGAGGCTGAAGATGACGTTTTCGTAGACGGATTTGGCGAAGGGATTCGACTTCTGGAACACCATGCCCACCCGCTTCCGCAGGGAGATCACCTCCACCGAGGGATCGTAGAGACTGGTGCCGTCGAGGGTGATGTCGCCGCTGTGACGCACGCCGTCCACGAGGTCATTCATGCGGTTCAGATTCCGCAGCAGGGTGCTTTTGCCGCAGCCGCTGGGGCCGATGAAGGCGGTGACCTGGCATTCCGGAATGTCCATGCTCACGCTTTTGATGGCGTGCTTCGGCCCGTACCAGAAATTGAAATCCTGGACGCTGATGTAGGCGGGATTCAAAGCGGGCACGGTGGAGGATTTGCGCGGGGCGGTCACGGTCAAGGGATCAGAAAGTGCCTGCGGCATATTTTTTGCGGAGTTTGTTGCGCAGAAGAATGGCGGCCAGATTCATGACCACCACGAGGGTGATCAGCAGCAGCGTGGTGGCGTAAACCATCGGCTGGGCGGCCAGGGAATCCGGGGACTGGAAACCGACGTCGAAGATGTGGAAGCCGAGGTGCATGAACTTCCGCTCGGCGTGAATAAACGGAGCCGTGGTGTCCAGCGGCAGCGAGGGCGCCAGCTTGACAACGCCCACCAGCATCAGCGGGGCGACCTCCCCTGCCCCGCGGGCCATGGCGAGGATGACTCCCGTCAGGACGCCCGGAGCTGATGCGGGAAGCACCACACGCTGAATGGTCTGCCATTTGGAGGCGCCGCAGGCCAGAGCGGCTTCGCGCACGCCTCGCGGCACGGAGGCCAGAGCCTCCTCGGTGGCCACGATGACCACCGGCAGCGTGAGCAGCGCCAGGGTCAGGGAAGCCCAGAGGACGCCGCCCGTGCCGAAGGTCGGGGTCGGCAGGGAATCCGAGAAGAACCACGAGTCCACCTGACTCCCGATGGTGTAGACAAAGAAGCCCAGGCCGAAGACTCCAAAAACGATTGAGGGAACGCCCGCCAAATTATTGACTGAGATGCGCACCACCTGCACCAGCAGCCCCTGACGGGCATATTCCCTCAAATAGATTGCCGCGATCACTCCCAGCGGCGTGACGACCAGACTCATCAGGATGGTCATCACAAAAGTTCCGAAGATGGCGGGGAAAATCCCGCCCTCCGTGTTGGCCTCGCGCGGGTCCTCGCTGAGGAAATCCCAGAAGCGGGCGAAGGTCAGTTTCAGGCGGCCCCAGAAGCCCAGCTTGTTGGGCTCATAAACGCGGATCAGCTCCCCGATGGCCTGATCCCGCTCCTCGCCGCTGACCAGACGGCAGCGGAGAAGGTCCTTGCCCAGGGCCTCGTGCAGCCCGCGGGCCTGGGCGGCCAGCTTTTCGTATTCGGCCTGGAGCGTGGCTTTTTCCGCCGTCAGCGCTTCAGCCTGCTCCGGATGGACTTTGATTTTGACGTCGAGGTCCTGGATCTTTTTGTTGATCCGGCCAATTTCCACCTTCTCCAGCCTCTGAACCTGTTGGCGCTCCGCCGCGCCGGTTTTCATGAGGCTTTCCAGCTTGGCCCGGAACGTGGGGTCGGTGGACTGGATGGACGCGCCATCGCGGGCGGTGAGGCTGACCGGATAGAAAATGGCGTCGCCGTATTCCATGCGCTCGGCCTTCATCACACCCTGCGGCTCCGCGGTGCCGGTGATTTCGCCGGTGTCCACATAACGGTAAGTGGTGCCGGGATCGTCCTTCGATTTGTTGCCGGAATGGATGAGCCATTCCTCGCGGCCGGTCTTCAGGTTTTTCTGACTGATGACGCGCTCGGCCAGCAGCGGCCCGCCTTCCTTCAGCTGGATTTCAACAATGCGTTTGGGCCAGAAAACGTTGGTGCCGCGTTTCACGATCAGGCCCAGCAGGGCCACGACCATGACAATGCCGACGGCCAGTCCCATGGCCGTGAGCCATACCTGAGCCTCGCCTTTGGGCGGCTTGATGGAATACGTTAAGGGGGGGCGGTCGGCCATATCAGACAAGTTTGTATTTTTCCCGCAGACGGTGGCGGAGGATTTCCGCCGCTGTGTTCAGCATGAAGGTGAGGGCAAAAAGGACCAGCGCGCCGAGGAAGAGCGTGCGGTAAAGCGTCGAGTGCACCGGCGCTTCGGGCAGCTCGGTGGCGATGTTGGCCGAGAGGGTTCTCATGCCGTTGAAAAGGTTCCAGTCCATCACCGGCGTGTTGCCGGTGGCCATGACCACGATCATGGTTTCGCCCACCGCGCGGCCGAGACCGATCATCAGCGCGGAGAAAATCCCGGAGCTGGCGATGGGCAGGACCACGGTGCGCAGCGTCTGCCAGCGGCTGGCTCCCAGCGCGGCGGAGGCGGCGGTGAGGGAGGCCGGGACATTGGACAGGGCGTCCTCGGCGATGGTGAAGATGACGGGAATCACCGCGAAGCCCATCATGACGCCGACAACCAGCGAATTCCGCTGCTCGAAAGGCGTGCCGGTGATTTGCGGCCACCAGGCGCGGAAATCAGCCACCGCGCGCCCGGTGGCGGCGTCGATGACCGGCTGTCCGGACGCGTCTTTGATCACGCAGATCCAGCTCTCCAGCACCGGCCCGAGGGACCAGAATCCCCAGGCGGCCAGGAGCATCAGGGGAATGAAAGCCACCCATTCCATCCCGGGCCGCAGCATCGCCCGGCGCTGGGCAGGCAGCCGGCTCCAGGCTGCCCCTACCAGGGCAGCGAGGAGCGGCACACCGCCAAAGACCAGAAAGAGGGAGGGCACGCGGTTTTCAATGATCGGCGCCAGCCACAGGGCGGCGAGGAATCCGAGCACCACGGAGGGCAGCGAGGCCATGATTTCCATCATCGGCTTCACAATGCGCTTCACCTCCACCCGCAGAAACTGCGCGGTGTAAACGGCGGCCAGCAAGGCCACGGGAATCGCGAAAAACAGCGCCCAGAATGTCCCCTTCAAGGTGCCGTGGATCAGCGGGCGGAGTGAAAGTTTGGGCTCAAAGTCGTCCGTGCCGCCGGTGGACTGCCAGGTGTATTCCGGCTTGGACGCGCCCTCGTACCAGACTTTGCCGAAGTAGGCTTTCCACCCGGATTCGGGGTGCGGATCGTCGAGGGAATACCGGTGCAGTGTCCCTCCGGCATCCAGCAGGGCGAAGCTGGCGCACTTGGCGTCGATGACCGCGCCTTTCACTTCAAAGCCGACATTCTGCTCCCAGCGCACCTGCTCGGTGGTGGAGTGCCGCAGACTGACCTGCTGGCCGCTGCCGGTCAGGAACAGCTTGTTCCGCTGACTGCGGGCGAAGAAGGTGGCGGGACCCGCGAGATTGGCCAGGGTCTTGGTTTTGACAAACAGCCGCTGGTCGCTGCCCTCGGGAACCAGCAGGCTGAAGATGGTCATTTCACCGGTATCGTCCGTCAGCACCAACGAGACATCACCGAAGATCAGGTCGATGGAGGCGATCTTCCGGCCCTCGGCGAAGGGTTTGAACTCCTGACGCTTTTCCGGCTCATCGCCGCCCAGGAAAATGTAATCCACCACGCCCTCCGCTGTGGTCACCAGCACCGCGTCGCCGGTGCGGGGAACGCGCAGATTCACGGGAGCCCCGGTGAGCATGGGGGTCAGATCGTAGTCGCCGTCCTTGGTCAGTTTGCCTTTGCCCATCAGGGAGCGCTTCTGCTTCAGGACCACGGCGTGGACTTCCGGTTTGCCGGCGGAATCCTGCACGGCGGCCACGACTTTGGTCTCGCCGCCGTCGCCGTAACCCACGGCCCGGATGGCGCCGCCGGAAGTGCCCACGGGGTAGAATTCCCCCATGGTGAGATCCGGGGTGATGCTGCGCGCACCGCCTTCGCCGAACTCCGCGGTGTAGGAGACCGTGAAGGTGCCGATCTGGCCGTCGGAGGTGCCGATCACCACCAGCTGATCGGCGGAAATATAGGACGCCGCCGTGACCTGTGCCCCCCCGGGCAGTGTCAGCGGCAGCGTCCGCGGAGGCTTGACGCCGGCCGCATCCACGAAAGTGACATCGCTTCCCCCCTCGTAATAAAAAGGAAGTTCCGCCCATTCGTCGATTCCGAACACCATCGGCGCTTTGCCTGCCGCAAAGGGCATGGCCGCGATCTCCTTCACCTCCGCGCTGCGGAAGAGAGGCAGGACCTGGCTGATGATGAAAATGAAAATACCAAAAACCGCGATAATGATGCCCAGTCCTCCCAGCCGGATGGCGGCATTCATGAAGCGGTCAAACCGCAGGGTGCCCTTGGAGACCAGGAAACGGTCGGGCACGTCGGAGGGAGTGGGGGGCATGGTCTGAAAACGTCCGGCGCTTAACCGGGAGGAAAATTAAGAGTGAGGAATGCTGCTTCCCCCGGAGGACCGGGAAATGGGGAGTGCGTGAAGCCTGCTCCCGCTTTGGGAAAGGAGGCCAGCCTCCGTCAGGTGACTGGCACTGAATCCGCAAGTCCGGCGCATGGCAAGCCCCGCTGGAGAAAACCGGCGGCAAATCTCCGCGGTCCAAAGGGTCCGGCCCTGCCGCGGTTGCGGGAATGGCACGCGGTCCGGGACGGGCCCGGACCGCGTGCCGGGGGTTATCAGACCGGCGGGCTTACTTGGCGGCGGCGGTCAGTTCGGCGGCGATTTCGGGAGTCACCGGGAAGTAACCATCCTTGACCACAATCTCCTGACCTTCCTTGGAGACCACAAACTTCAGGAACTCGCCCGTCAGCTTGTCGAGGGGCTGGTTGGGCTTTTTGTTGATGTAAATGCTCAGGAAACGGGCCATGGGATAGTCACCGCTGAGGCAGTTCTCATAGGTGGCCTCGGAATACTGCGTGGCGGCGGCGGTTTTGCCCGCTTTGGCGGCCAGAGGGATGGCTTTCACGCCGGGAGTGGCGTAGCCGATGCCTGAATAGCCGATGGCATATTCATCGGCGGCGATGCCCTGCACCACCGCGCTGGAGCCGGGCTGCTCCTTGACGGAGGGCTTGAAGTCGCCCTTGGACAGGGCGTGCTCCTTGAAGAATCCGTAAGTGCCGGAGGCGCTGTTACGTCCATAAAGCGAAATCGCCTTGCCGGACCAGGCCTTCAGTCCCGCATCACCCCAGGTGGCGATGTTTTTACCGCCGGCTTTGTAGGTGGAGGAGAAAATGCTGTCCACCTGCTGGAGGGTCAGGCCTTTGATGGGGTTGTCCTTGTGGGCGAACACCGCCAGGGCATCGATGGAGACTTTCACCTCGGTCGGCTTGTAGCCGAACTTTTTCTCAAACTTGTCGAGTTCATCCTGCTTCATGGAGCGGCTCATCGGGCCCAGCTGGGCGGTGCCTTCGATGAGGGCGGGCGGCGCGGTGGCCGAGCCCTTGCCCTCGATCTGGACGTTGACGTTGGGATACTGCTTCTTGAAACCCTCGGCCCACAGGGTCATGAGGTTGTTCAGAGTGTCGGAACCGATGGAGTTCAGAGTGCCGGAAACGCCGCTCACGGGCTTGTAGGGCTTGATCGCGGGATCCACGGCGACTTTGCCGGCCTGGGCCCCGGTGATGGTGAAAGCGGCCAGCACCAGGCTGAGTTGGAGTTTCTTGAGTGACGGGAAGTTCAGTTTCATAAGGTGGTGGGTGGATGCCGGATCGGCTCAGGCGGCGTGGAAAATCCCCTTGGCCGCAGCCCTGCTGACCACACCCCACCATGAGCCCCGGCATCCTCTCCGGACAAATAATCCTCTGTGACAATACCGTAACCCTGACACCTGTTACTTTTTGGAAGGCATCATGTTCGGGACGGCCGGATGATGAATGAATGATAAAATGCCCCGGGCAACACTCCGGGAAGTATTCCAGGGATGACGGCGCTGAGTCCGGGTGGGACAGGCGGGGGCCTGTTCTGTCCGGGTCCGCCTACCCGGGCCCGCTCAGAATCCGCACTTTTCCCGACAGGGGCGCTTCGCCGGCGGGAATGATTTCGAGGGTGATGTCATGGTTCGCCGCAAGATGGCCGGTGGGCAGGTCGGCGTAGGCGCCGCCGAGGAGGGGGGCGGGCGTGGTGCGGACTTCCCCGGTGCCGGTGCCGGCCGCGCCGCTGCCGGTCAGAGTCCAGCGGATGGTGGCCCCGGAAGGCACGATCACGCGGAGGATTTTTCCCTGGGGGATTTGCGTGATCCGGTGGGCGGGGGTCCAGATTTCGTGAGTGGAGACGTTGCGATGGAGGACGTAACGGTCGTGGGCGGGTTCGATGCGGTCGAAGGGTGTGCCGTCGGCGCGGCTGCGGACGAGATTGAGGTATTCGGCGTGGGCCCAGCAGAGGGGCATGGCGGAGCCGGTGGGCTGGCCGCGGCGGAATCCGGCGGGACCGCCGTCCTCCCCGCACCAGACCTGCTCGGGCAGCATGCCGCCGGCGTTGGCGAAGGCTTCGAGGGACTGGATGAAAGGCATCGGATCGCGTCCGGCGGCGAGCTCATACTGTCCGCGCTCGCCGGAAAGCAGCGGCCAGGCATCTCCCCGCCCGGCTCCGTCGAAGGGACCGCCGTCCGGTTTCTGGCCGTAGCCGTCGTGATTGTAACGCAGCCAGCCGGGACCCTGCGGGAGGTCGTTTTTCAGCACGGCATCGATCACGGCGATGGTGTCGGTGATCAGCGGATCGTGGGGATCCCGCAGCCCGAAGCGCACCAGGGCCAGAAAATCCGTGCCCACCACATTCCGCGCCGGATGGGTGCCGCCGCCGTTGGCGATGGTCAGCAGGGCGGTGTCCGGGGCGCCGTGGGCGGTGGGATGGTCCGGATCCGCCGCGCCGATGCGCAGGTAATGCCGGGGTTTTCCGGGAAGCAGTTCCCCGCAGGCCGTGACGGTCCATTCCTCAAGATGCGCGGACAGCCAGTCGGCATAAATCAGAATGAAATCCGCCGCCGCGCTGTCGCCCCGGAGTTTGGCGAATTCCGCGGCCGCCACCAGTCCGCCCAGGATGGCCGCCAGCGTGGACGGGGAATAACCGCTGGCCTCCTCCCAGCGCTCCTGTTTGGTCACCGGGCCGTGGCTGATGAGGAATCCGGCGGCCCGGGACACCAAAGTCCACGGATCAAAACCGCCGAGGGCTCCGGCCACGTGCAGCCGCCAGGCCAGCAGCAGGGGGGCGGCGACCTCGTCCAGCTGCAGGCCGCTCCAGTAGGCCCGGCCGTCGATCCAGCTGTTCTGCGGCAGGCACCCGTCGTCCCCCTGGAGACAGGCCATCCAGATGAGGGCTTTGCGGGGCGTTTCCATCTGCCCGCTGGCCAGAAGGCCCACCGCGCTCTGCATGAGATCGCGCGGCCAGACGAGATGATAGCCGCCGAGGTCCTCATCGCCTTTGGACTCGCCCCAGGGAATGCTGAGGGAAGCCACGAGAGCCCCGCTGAAGGTCTTGTCCTCGTGCGCCATGAGCACGCAGCGGCTCAGGCGGAACATGCCGCCGCCATCGCCGGTGTGCTCCGCGTATTCCTGACCGGACGAGAGCCGCCGCCACTGCGCCACATAGGCCGCGCGGTGGATGGCGTGGGGAATGGCCAGTGTCTGAAGCAGCTTGGCGGAGGCGCTCTGGGCGCTGAGGCCCATGGCCACGCCGAGCGTGAACTCCGGGCCGCCCGACAGGTCAATCTCGGCCATCATGGCCACATTGCCGTCGGCGGCCTCCGTGAATTCCCAGTCCATCCGGAAATTCCGCAGGTCCTGCCAGCCATCGCTGTGCCCGACATACCCCACGGAACGCCGGGTGAAATCCGCCGTCGCGCCCATGACCAGATGCAGGCCGTTGCGCCAGGCGTGCAGCAGCTGCCGGCCCCCGCGGTCACAGACTGCGGCGGAGTTGCCCCGGCCGGTTTTCTGAAGGTGCGGGGCCATGAGGACATACAGCTTCAGGCGGCCCCGCAGGGACTCATCCATGATTTCCAGCCGGGTGTGCTGCAGGAGCACGGAGGAGTGGGGGTCGGTGGAGATTTCCTTGATGATCCGGTAGCGTCCCTGGCGGTCGGTGTTGATCAGACGGTAAAGCAGCGCGCCCTCCTCGGGATACACGATTTCGTGGATCAGATCCCGGCGCTCCTCATGACAGAAGCTTCCGCCGTCCGTGATCAGATACTGGAGGTCCCGCGTGTTGGGCGTGTCCACATGCGGGTAATAAATCTCATTCACAATGCCGTGGGAAATCGTGAACCACAGCCGGCAGCCGGTGTGATAGGCCGTCCCCACGCCCTCCTTGGTGCTCTGAGTCCAGCGGGGATCCATGCCCGGCGCGCCAAAAGAGGGAAGTGCTCCATTCATGTCCCAGCCATCGCGGCCCGCCGGGAGGGATTCAAGGGGACAGCAGGCCGCGGATTTGACCGGGCTGGAGTCTGTGCTCCCGGCCTCCGCATTTTTAATAAAAATCATCACCTGTCCGCCCCTCCGCACCGCGCTCAGGCTCAGTGATTTAACGTGACATTGAACTTCATTTTCCGGAAAACGGAGAGGATGACACGCCCCCCCCTTGCCTCCCTCCCCGGTTTATTCTCGCGGTTTGGCTGCCTGATGCTGGTTTTAGGCCTGAGCCTGGCCTCCAGTCCCGCGCAGCCGGTGCGTCTGAATGAAATCGTGGCCGCGACCAATGACCGGCTGCTCGCGCCGGATGAACTGGGCCGCCTGAGGCCCGGCACCGGGCCGTTCTGGACGGATGCGGACCACACCGGCCCGGGCTGGCTGACAGGCACGGCCCCGCTGGGATTCTCCGGAGCGGCGGGACTGGGCACCAATGTGATCACCCTGATGCGGAACCGGACGCCCAATCTGTATCTCCGGCGCGCGGTCACGCTGGCAGCGGCGGACCTGGCCAACGAGGGGCAGCTGACGCTGACCGTGCGCTTTGACGACGGCTTCATCGCCTGGATCAACGGAAAGGAGGCCGCGCGCGCCAACACCGGACCGGCGGGGCATTTTATCTACCGCGACCAGAAGGCCTACAATTTCGCCGCCAGCACCACGGACAACGCCTACACGCCCGCCGCCCAGCCCGGCACCGCCGTCACCCAGCCGGTCACGTTTTCCCTGGGCAAAGTCAGCGACTGGCTGAAGGCGGGGGATAACATTCTGGCGGTGCAGCTGGTGAACCGCGAACTGGCCACCAGCGCGCGCATCGATGCCCAGCTGGCGGTGACCCTGGGCACGGCGGTGGTGAATCTCGCCGGATACAACTTTGACGAAGCCAACGGTGCCGCCCGCGTTCACCGGAATCTGGGCGGTGTGGTGACCAACGTCACGGAAGGCGGCATTCCCGCCGGTTCGTGGCTCGCGGGCGCGCCGGACCCGGTTTCCGACCCCGCCTGGACGGATCTCACCATCGCGGCCTCCCTCCCGGCGGGATCGGGCATCGCGGGGTCCGGCGGGCTGCGGCTGGCTTACTCCCAGACCGGAGCCAATCAGCCCGCCACCGTGTTCAGCCCCGCGCTGCCGCTGAGCCCTCAAATCGCCCCGGGCGCCCTGACGGAGGCGGATCTGGCCAATCTGAAGCTGAATTTCAGGTTCCGCGCCTCGCCGGAAGCCGCCTTCAGCGTGCGGCTGGACCCGGCGGCGGGCGTCACCGCCTCCAGTCTGACCGCTTTACCGGCCATCAATGCCACGGAGGGAACGGCGGCGGCGGAGAATGCACCCGTCGATTTCGCCTCCTCGGACGGCAGCTACCGCACGCGCACGGTGAACGACGCCGGCACCGCCACCACCGCGACGGCAGGCGCGATGAAAACCAGCGTGACCCTGATCTCGGGAGCGGCCATGAAAAATGCCGAATTCCGCCTGACGGAAAGCAACACGGCGGCGGGCGGCGGCGCGGGCTCCACCGGCGCCCTGGTGTTCGAGGTGACCACGGCCCCGGCCACTCCGGACTTTTTCGGCTTTTATTACCAGACCATCCCCGTGCGCTCCTGGACCGCCGGCAAAGTCACGGCGGAGCAGCTGCGGGCGGGAGCCATGGAGTTCGACTACCAGCTGCCGGCCGGAGCCGCCTACGAGGTTTACCTGGAGCCCGCGACCGGCACGCCGACTTACGGTGACCGTCTGGCGCTGGGCACCCTCACCGGCACCAACGGCTCGTGGCGCCACGCGGTGCTGGAAACCGGCGCGGCCACCAATCAGGCCGCTTTCCTGAGCTTCGTGAACACCCTCACGACCAACTCCATGCGCCTCGTCTTCCGCAGCAGTGCCTCTTTGCCCGCCGGGACCCGGCTGGGCGTGGACAACGTGGGTTACAATCCCTGGCGCAGCTACACCGCCACCCTCTCGGCGGGCACCAATGCCGCCGCGTTTGTGGCCGCGCTGAACGCGCAGCCCGCCCCCCGGTTTTTCGCCGCTCTGGAAAAAACCGGCACCGCCGCCGCTCCCGCCGCCGGAGTGCTGGAAGTGGATGATTTTTCCCTGACCCTGACCAAACTGAACGCCGGCACCGCCGCCACCCTCGTGCCCTTCGCCGCGCCGGGCTGGAGTTATTTCCCCGGACTGGCGGAACCCTCCGGCGGGGTGGTGGAAACAGCGGACTTCACCCCCGTCACGGGCAGTGGGGAATATTCGGACTGGATCGAACTGCTCAATCCCGGCCCCGCCGAGGCCGATATCTCCAACTGGGCGCTGACCGATGACGCCGTCAGCCTGCGGAGATTCGTCTTCCCCGCCGGCACCAGAATCGCGCCCGGCGGCGGACTGGTCATCCTTGCGGACGGCCGTGCGGCCCCGGCGGGGGCCGTGTGGCTTCACGCGCCGTTCAGTCTGGGCGCCTCCGGGGAAATGCTCACGCTTTCCGATGCCTCGGGCGCGATTGTGGATTCCGTCAATTTCCCGGCCCAGGACGCCCTCCATTCCTACGGGCGCGATCCGGCGTCGGGCCAATGGGGCTATCTGCGCAAAGCCTCGCCCGGCCAGCCCAACGCCGGTCCCTGGGAAGCCGGACAGACCACCGCCCCGGTCTTCAGCGTGGGCGGCGGTTTTCACACCGGCGCGGTCACCCTGACCCTGAGCACCGCGACCCCCGGCGCCGCCATCCGCTACACCACCAACGGCACCGAGCCCGGGGAAACCAACGGCATGGCCTACACCGGTCCGGTCACCGTGCCTTTCCTGACGGACCGCACCGGACAGGTCGTCCGCGCCCGGGCCTTCGCTCCGGGGCTGATGGCGTCGGAAATGGTCACCCACACCTATCTGATCAATCAGAACGCCAACCTCAAAAAGAACGGCGCGGTTCTGCTTTCCGGGGATCCCGGCACGGTTTTTTACAAACCGCTTGGCATCATGGCCATCCAGGGAGGCACCTACACCGATGCCCTGTGGCGGCCCTCCACCCGCAGTGATTACAACATCCCCGTCGGTGACGGACGCCTGACGGATCCCAGCTCCAGCAGCCGCCCCTATGAGCGCCCGGCTTACCTGGAGCATTATTTTTCCGATGGCCGCGAAGGTATCCGGGAGGCGGCGGGCCTGCGCATCTCCTCCAGCCCCTACTCCCGCCCCCGGCTGGTGCTCAGCGACGCTCCTGGCATCGTGCCTTTCCCCGCCGACCCCACCCGGAAGCCGTCGTTCAATGTGTTCTTCCGCGGTGATTACGGCAGCAATTCCATCTCCTACCCGCTGATTCCCGAGACGGAGGTGCGGAGTTTTGAGGAATTCCGGCTGCGCGCCGGGAAAAACGACATCTCCAATCCCTTCATCCGCGATGAGTTCTGCCGCCGTCTGTGGACGGACATGGGTCATGAGGGGACCGTCGGCACTTTTGTTTCTGTTTACCTGAACGGTTATTACAAAGGCTACTACAACCTCGTGGAGCGCATCCGCGAGCCCTTCATGCAGGGTCATCACCGCAGCACCGCGAAGTGGGATGTGAATTACATCAACGTCTTCGAGGACGGCGACAATATTCACTGGAACACGGTGCTTCAGCCGCGTCTGAACGCCAATCTGACCGTGAAAGCCAACTGGGATTCCCTGCGGCAGGTGCTGGATGTGGAGAATATGGCGGATTACATCCTGCTCAACACCTGGGCCGCCATGTGGGACTGGCCCCACAACAACTGGGCCATGGCCCGCGAGCGCAGCGCCACCGGTGTCTGGCGCTGTTATGTCTGGGATGCCGAGGGCGGTCTGAACATGGGCGGTCACGGAGCGAACTACCAGACTCTGCGCGATGATCTGCTGGCCGCCGGAGGCACCACTCCCATCCCCGTCATGTTCCGCCGCCTCATGACCAGCCCGGAATTCCGCCTGCTGTTCGCCGACCGCGTGCAGCGGCATCTTTTCAACACCGGCGCGCTCACCGATGCCCGCACCGCCCCCCGCCGCACCGCCACCCAGGCGGAGGTCGCCCCGCTGATGGCTCTCGGCGGCATCAGCACTCCCGACTCCTCCTGGTACACCGCCTGGACCCATCCCACATCCGGCCGCCGGCGTTATCTGTTCCCGTTCGGCACGGTGGGCGTGGCCGGTTATCAGGCCGGGCAGCTGCGCGATCCCAATCAGGACACGAATCTGGCGGACACCCTCTGGCCGCTGACCCTGCCTCCGGCTTTCAGCCAGCACGGCGGGGCGGTGGCGGCCGGATTCACCCTGGGGATCACCGCCGCCGCCGCTCCGGCGGGATCCGTGATTTATTACACCACCGACGGCACCGATCCCCGCGTCTGGGGCGGCACGGTTTCGCCCGCCGCGCTGACCTACAGTGAGCCGGTGGTTCTCTCCGGCGCGTCCGTCACCGTGAAAACCCGGGTGCGCAACGCCACCACCAATGAGTGGAGCCCGCTCACCGAGGCCAATTTCCAGGTCGCCGTGGTTCCCGCCACCGCCGCGAACACCGTCATTTCGGAAATCATGTATCATCCGCCGAATGTGACCACCGTCGAAGCCGCCGCCGGATTCACGGATCCGGAGGAGTTTGAATACATCGCGCTTCAGAATATCGGGGCTTCCCCCATCAGCCTCACCGGTCTGCGGTTCATCACCGGCATCACCTTCGATTTCGGCATCAGCGCGCGCCCGGCGGTTGATCCCGGCCAGCGGGTGGTCATCGCCAAAAACGCCGCGGCCATGCGTCTCCGCTACGGCAGCGGCATCGGCGCGGTGCTGGGCGGGGAGTTTTTCGGGAATCTCAGCAACTCCGGCGAGGCCATCCGGCTGGAGACCAAAGCGGAGTCCGCGGAAATAAAGGGCCTCACTTACCTGGACAAAGCCCCGTGGCCCAAAGCGGCGGACGGCGGCGGTCCCTCGCTGGTTCTGTTCAGCCCGGCCTCCAATCCGGACCACAGTCTGCCCGCCTCCTGGACCGCCTCCGCCACCGGCGGCCAGCCCGCCGGCACCCCGCTGGCGCTGAGCTACGCCCAGTGGGCCGCGTGGACGTTCTCCCCGGAGGAACTCGCCGATGCCGCCGCCACCGCGCCCGCGGCCGACTTTGACGGCGACGGCTGGCCGAATCTGATGGAGTTCCTGCTGGCCGCCGCCCCGAACGATTCCGGAGCGCGGCCGGCGCTCAACTGGTCGGTCAGTCCCGGCGATGGGGACACCCGGGTGCTGCGCATGGTCTTCGCCCGCGCCCTCAGCACCAGCGGTTACCAGCTTCAGGTGCAGTCCTCCACCGATCTTTCAGCCTGGGAGACATCCCACACGCTGAAGGGAACCGTCTTTGGCAGCGACGGCACCGCTGTCGAAACCTGGGAAAAATCCGTGCCCTCCGCGGCCTCCCGTCAATACATGCGTCTCCGCGCCGTTTCCGTCCCCTGAAAGAGGCGGACGGAATCCTTTGGGGGATTGGACAGGTCGGAAATGACTCAGGGGCGGAGCCATGCCCTGGAAATGCCCGGCAGAGGATAACTCAGCCCTGAGCCGGAAGGACGTCGGCACGGAGGCGGGGGATTGGATTAAACATACGCATAACCGTATGCATTCATTGATCAAAAGCATCCGGGGCAAACGCGCTGTAATTGCTTAAGGATGTGGATGTTGTGAAAAATTTATTTTAAGTTGCCATTCGACCTTAATTTTAGGTAATCGGGACCCGTTCACGGCTTAATCGCGCCTAAGCCTTCACTTTCCAGCCTGCGCGAACCCCCTTGTCCCATGAAACGCCCGATTGGAAAATTACTGACCTTCAGCCTTCTGGCCGCGCCTCTGACGGGCGCTTTCGCCCAGACTACGGTGAATTCCGGCTCCATCAGCATCATCCACGGACCAGGCGATCTGGATCTGACGGGGGAGATGGTGTATGCCGTCAATTTCAGCATCAACGACGCCCCGTTCCTGGTGGGGCGGGTTCCGTTTATTCCTGACACGCGCCCGCCGGCCGGAGCCACCTTTCTTATTCCCAACAGCGTGGCCCCCTGGGAGACGCGCCCGGATTTCGGGGCCACGCCCGAAGGGGAGGGACTGGCCCATGTGTTCGAGGATATCCGTTTCTCCACCACCACCACCGAGGCCCACCTGCCCGTGATCGCGGGGGAAACCTACAAGCTTCAGATCCTGTGGTATGAGAACAAAGGTTCCTACACCCGCAGCTGGGACATTTCCGTGGAGGGCGCGGTCTCCGTGGATCAGGTGACCTCTTTGGGGGCCACTCCGGACGGAGTGCCGCCGGATTACGATCCCACCGCCGGCGTGGTCTTCACCCAGCAGTTCACGGCGGGGGACGGCACGCTGGATGTGGTCATGGGCCAGCTGCGGGGCGATACTCCGGGCACGGATGTGAATCCCATCTGGCAGGGTCTGACTCTTGAGCGCATCCGGCCGGACACGGACGGCGACGGCCTGCCGGACGCCTGGGAAACCGCCAGCTTCGGGGATCTCACCAAAAACGGTGACGCGGACACGGACGGCGACGGACTGGTCAATGCGCTGGAACTCAATCTGGGGCTCAATCCCTCCCTCCAGGACACGGACGCGGACGGGCTGAAGGACGGGGATGAGTTCAACACTCTCGGCACGGACCCCAAAACCGCCGACACGGACGGTGACGGGCTCACGGACGGCGCCGAGCTGAACACGCACCACACCAATCCCACAGCCAAGGACACGGACCTAGACGGTCTGACGGACGGTCAGGAGGTGAACACGCTGGGCAGCAATCCGCTGGTGACGGATTCGGACGGTGACGATTATCCGGATGGAATCGAAGTGACCAGCAGCACCAATCCCGCCAGCCCCGGCAGCTTCCCGCTCATCAGCAGCTTTGGACGGGCTCTCACCGGCGCGGAGGCGGGAGCCGGGCTCGACCTCACCGGCACGTTCAAATACGCCTTCAATGTCGGGCCCAATGGCGCTCCCGGCCTGATCCGGGGCGTGGATTTCACGGATCAGACCAACAACGGCCTGGGCGGCATCACCATCAGCCCGGGCGCGGAAATCGCCCAGTTTGGCAATTATCCCGAGCTCGGGGAGTCCGACGACGATATCGCTCTGGGCAACCTGCTGTGGTCCATCCGCCATGCCGGGCCGCAGGGGGGCAAAATCACGGTGTCGATGAGCGGCCTCACTATTGGCAAACCCTACAAGCTTCAGCTTCTTTTCCGGGAAGGCTGCTGTCAGCGCGCCTTCGATGTTCTCGTGGACGGCCAGCTGAAACTCGACGACTTCGCTCCTGTCCTGTATCAGGACGGGACAGGCAGCTCCACCCGGGGGGCGCTCGCGGTGATCGGATTCCTGGCCGCCGGAACCTCGGTGGAGGTGGTGCTGGACGGAGCCAATGTGGCGAACACCATCTACGGGGACCACAATCCGATCCTGAATGGAGTCACCCTGGAGGCCCTGACAGGTGCGGATGCCGACGGGGACAGCCTGGATGATCTGTGGGAAATCGCCAATTTCGGAAGCCTTGCCCAGACCGGAGCCGGGGACTTCGACAGCGATGGTCTCCCCAACCTTCAGGAAAACCTCCGGGGCACGGACCCCAAAGTGAAGGACAACGACGGGGATGGCCTGGATGACGGACCGGAAGTGAACACCCATCTGACGGACCCCCGGAAAGTGGATACGGACAGCGACGGACTGAGTGACGGACAGGAAGTCCTGACCCTGCATACCAGTCCCATCAGGATGGACACCGATGGCGACAACTACGGTGACAATTCCGAAAAGCTCCTGGGAAGCGATCCCCTCAGCGCCGCCAGCTACCCGCTGATCAGCGCCACGGTGAGTCCCTTCACCGGAGGCGATCCCGGCGAGGGTCTCGATCTCAGCGGCACCTTCCTTTATTCCTTCAACGTCGGCTCCCCCGGCGCGGCTCCGGGTCCGGTCGGTGATGCCGCTTTCACTGCGGATACGGAAGCCGGCATCGTGGTGACCACGGTGAACGATATCCCTAACTGGATTGCTCCGGAGTATGGAGACACGGCCAACGATGACAATCTGGAATTCGTCATGCAGTCCATCCGCTGGACCGGCGCGCCGGGAACTCCCAGTATTGATCTGGAGGGCCTCACGGTGGGGAAAGTGTATAAACTGCAGATGCTTTTCGCGGAGGTCACCAGTCCCGGACGCGGTTTTGACATCCGGCTGGACGGCACGCCCATGGTCCGCAATTTCTTCCCCTCCGTCCCTCAGGGCGGCGCGGGCGTTAAAACCTGCGGCGCCGTGGTGACGATTGGATTCACCGCCAAAAAGGACACGCTGAATATCGTGCTGGATGGCACTTCGGCCACCTCGCTGGCGGTGAGCGACAGGAATCCGACCATCAGCGCCGTCACCCTGGAAACCCTGGTCCTGCCCGACACGGACAGCGACAGCCTTCCCGACGTCTGGGAACTGCAGTTCTTCGGTGATCTGACCCGCGCCGGAGCGGCGGATGCGGACAGTGACGGGATCACCAACGCTGCGGAGTTTCTCGCGGGCACCAATCCCACCCTCAAGGACACCGATGGCGACGGCCTGGACGACAAGGCCGAAATCACGGCGGGCACCAATTCGTTAGTGGCGGACACCGACGGGGACGGCCTGAGCGACGGTTTTGAAATTGCCACCCTGCACACCGATCCTCTGCTGCCGGACACGGACAGCGACACTTTCCTGGATTCCCTGGAATACATCGCGGGCTCCAATCCGCTTTCCAATGCCAGTATGCCGGTGGTGGATATCGGGGTCTTC
Organism: Verrucomicrobiota bacterium; assembly: GCA_040386695.1. GTDB lineage: Bacteria > Verrucomicrobiota > Verrucomicrobiia > Verrucomicrobiales > V1-33 > CAIZWU01. The sequence continues at coordinate 7,882 of JAZKFB010000047.1, read as the reverse complement.
ACCGGCGGGGATCCCGGCGAGGGGCTCGATCTTTCCGGCACCTTCCTGTATGCCTTCAATATCGGCACCAATGCGGTGACCGGTCAGGCCGGAGACGCGGTCTTCACGTCGGACAACGCGCCCGGGATCACGGTGACAGCCCTGAATCAGATTCCCAACTGGTCCGCCCCGGTGCTGGGCGACACTCCCGCCGATAATGTGCTGGAGGGCGTGCTCGGTTCCATCCGCTGGTCCAATGCCCCGACTCCTGTGAAAGTGAAGCTCACCGGTCTGACGGCGGGTAAACGCTACAGGACGCAGCTGCTCTTCTTCGAAACCGGCACCAACCGCGGCTTTGATGTGATTCTGCAGGGCGCCACGATTGTCTATGACTTCGTGCCCGGTCTGATCCAGGGAGCCGTCACCACTCAAGGGGCCTATATCAGCTTTGAGTTCACCGCACCCGATACGGAACTGAATCTGACTCTGGACGGAGCCCCGACCGAGGCCGTGGATAAAAATCCCACGCTCAGCGGCATGACGCTGGAGGAAATCACGGCTTCCGCGCCTTCAAATTCCCGCCTGAGCCTGGCCTCCATCACCGCCACCGGCGTCACCTTCACCGCCCAGGGCACCGCCGGCAAGGTCTATGCGCTGGACTACAGCCCGTCGCTGACCACTGGAACGTGGGTGGAGGTGAGTGACAATGTGGTGATCGGAGCCGGAGGCAGTGTCCAGGTGACGGACGCCGTGGCCGCCCACCGCACGCCCGGCAAAGGCTTCTGGCGTCTGCGCGATCCCGCCCTGAAACCCCAGCCCTGATCCGTAACCATCCGGTAAAATCCTGGCGGGTGCCGCGTTTTAAGAAACGGGCACCCGCCTTTGATTTGTCCGGAAATCCCGCCGCGTCCGTTTGGGCTTCCCAATGCGCAGGTGAATCCGCTTAACTTTCCCGCCGGCTCCTTCCAGGCGTGTCCCCAACTCCCCCCTCCATGATCACGCGTTTTCAGCGGACCATCACGCTTTTTCTCCCGATCCTGGCCGCCGCCGGGCTGGGAATGCCGCTGCGGGCGGCCACCACGGTCCATCTGGGCACCGTCAAACAATTCTCCGGTCCTGCGGATCCGAATCTGGATCTGGCGGGATTTTTTGAATATGCGGTCAATTTCAGCTCGGATGATCCTGTGCGGACAGTGGCGGGGGTCAATTTCCAGCCTGACAATCAGCCCATTCCGGGAGTCACGATCACCGCCCCCCAGAATGTCACGCCCTGGCAGAGCAGGCCGGAGTATGGCTCCTCCGCCGACGCTGATGCCCTGGAGGAGATCATGGCCGACATCCGGTGGGCGAACAGCGGCGGTGGCGAGAAACTTCAGGCCACTCTCGCGGTCAAAGCGGGGGTGCGTTATAAAATCCAGGTGCTGATCTCGGGCAACACCTCCGAGAACCGCCGCTGGGATATCCGGCTGAACGGCCAGCAGGCGGTGGATGAAATCACTTCCCTGGGGGCCAGTCCAGGAAACACCTACGCCGCCGGGCGCTCCACGGTCTGGGCCTGCGAGTTTGTGCCGGCGGGGAGCACGGCGACGGTGGAGATGGGCAGCTTCTTCGGCGGCAATGATGGCGGGGACCGCAATCCCATCTGGCAGGCGCTGACGCTGGAGCGGGTGGAGTTTCCCCCGACGCCGGACAATATCACGCTTTCCTCCAGCTCCTTTTTCCCGTCGCAGACGCTGCCCGTCGGCGCGTTCACGGTGACGGATCAGAAATACGGGGTCACCCACACCCTGTCGCTGGCTCCGGGGGAAGGTTCGGCGGACAACGCGAAATTCACGGTCGCCGACGGCCAGTTGCTGGCGGCTCCCTTCGATTTTTCCAGCCAGGCGGACGGGGCCACGTATTCGATCCGGGTCCGGGCCGTTGACAAGGGGGAGCCCGCCCGGCTGCTGGAGAAAACCTTCGCCCTGTCTCTCGCCGCGCCCCACGCGCCGGTGGCGGTGACCCTGGACGCCACCTCCCTGAGCCGGGGGCTGGTGGCCGGCCAGTTGGCGGGACTGCTGACGGCCGCCGATCCCGACGCTTTTGACCGGCATGTCTTCTCCCTCGTTGCGGGAGCCGGGGACAGTCAGAATGCGGTCTTCACCATCACCGGAAACACCCTCTCCCTGGCCTCCGCCCTGCCCGACGGACTGACCCCGGTTTCCCTGCGGCTGCGGGCCGTCGATTTGTCCGGGCTGGCGGTGGAAAGCGTTCTGACGCTGCCCGTCGTGGAGCCGAAAGTGCGGATCAACGAGGTGCTGGCGGTCCCCACGCCCGCCTCCCGGCCGCTGGATCAGAAGGGCGAGCCCCGCGACTGGATCGAGCTTTACAACGAGCAGGCGCAGCCCGTGAGCCTAGCGGGCTGGCATCTTTCGGACGACCCCCAGGCTCCGGACAAATGGGCTTTCCCGGCCACCGCCTCCATCCCGCCGCAGGGGTATTACCTGGTCTTCACCAGCGGCAGCGGAGCCACCCCGGCCAGCGGCGCGCCGCACACCAGCTTCAGTCTGAGCCAGGACGGCGAGCGGCTGGTGCTTTCCCGGCCGGACGGTCTGGTGATGAGCGATGTCACCCTTCCCCGGATGTTTCCCAACGTGACCTGGGGAAACGGCGTGCTGGCCACGGAAGTCACCTATCTGATGGCCCCGACGCCCAACGCCGCCAATGCCCACATCGCCGCCGCCGGGAGCAATGAGGTCATCTTCAGCGTGCCCCACGGATTTAAAACCGCCGCTTTTCCCCTGACCCTGTCCTCCACTTTCGGCGGCAACACCACCATCCGCTACACCCTGGACGGCACCAAACCCACGGCCAGCAGCCCGGTTTATTCAGGACCGATCACCGTCACCCCGGCCACCGGCACCGTGAAATCCGGGACCCGCATCGTCCGCGCCGTGGCCACCAATATCGACATTCCCTGGAGTCCGGTGGCCACCCAGAGTTATTTCTTTGTGAATGGCATCACGGCTCCCGCGACCGATGGCGTGGTGGGGCAGTCAAATTTCATCAACTCCATCCGCAACAACGCGGTTTATGGCCCGCTCATGGACGATGCCCTGCTGGCGCTGCCGGCGGTTTCCCTGGTGATTAACAACAGCTCCGGCCTGCCCTCCGCCGAGACCGAGAGCAGTCTGGAACTCTTTGATCCCCAGGGCGGCGAGGCCGGCTTCACGGTCCCGGCGGGCGTGGTGCGCAGCGGCACCAGCAGCCTGAATTTCGCCAAAGGCAGCATGAGCGCGCGTTTCCGGGGCAAATACGGGGCCAGCAAACTGGATTACCCGGTTTACGCGCGGCATCCCCACGATGCCGCCGGAGCGGCCACCAGCTTTCAGGAACTCCGGCTGCGGAGCGGCTCCCACGACACGCATTCCTGGCTGGCCGAAACCAGCAACCCGAGTCTGCCCTACGGCTCCCCGGCGGTGACGCGCGGCGGTGACGCGCAGTATGTCCGGAATATCTGGGTGGAGGACACGCAGCTGCTCATGGGCCAGCCCGGCAAGCACGGGCGCATGGTCAATATGTTCGTGAATGGCAATTACTACGGCATGTATCACATTCAGGAGCATGCCGATGACGACTACATGGCCAGCTATTATCCGGGAAATTCCGACGATTACCATTTCACCGGCGGGGCCACCACCGGCAGCGATCACGACAACGGCGAATCCTGGCGGACCATCTGGTCAAAGCTGAAAGCATCGCTCAGCAACTGGACGCAGGCCAAACGCTGGGTGGATGTGACGAATCTGGCGGACTACATGGTCCTCAGCTTTTACATCGGCAACGACTGGGACTGGACCACCCAGCACAACTGGGGCGCGGCCGGCCCGAGGCTGCCGGACCAAGGCGGATGGAAGTTTTTTGAGCAGGATCAGGATGTCAGTCTTCAGGATGTGAATGCCGACTGCACGGACCAGACGGTGCCGGACAACATTTTCCACACCCTCATGAGCCATGCGGATTTCAAAGTGCTCTTCCGCGACCGCATTTACCGGCATCTTTTCAACAATGGCGTGCTGACTCCGGCCAAAGCGTCCGGTTATTACCAGCTCCGGGCCAATGAGATCGCCACCGCCATCGTCGCGGAAACCGCCCGCTGGCAGCCCGGCACCAGCGCCGGCACGCTGCCCTGGGACCGGAATGGCGAGTGGACGGTGGAGAAAAATTATCTGGTGAACACCTTCTTCCCGCAGCGCACGGCCAAACTGCTCACCCAGCTGCGGGCACGGGGCTGGTATCCCGTGAATGCGCCGGAGATGAGCCAGCACGGCGGCACCGTGGACGCCGGCGCGGAGATCCTGCTGACCGGCCCGGCGGGAGCGGCCATTTATTACACCCTAGACGGCAGCGACCCCCGCCTGCCCGGCGGCGCCGTGAATCCGGCCGCGTTTTCCTACACCGCCGCCCTCGGAACCCGGCCTCTGGTGGAGGCTCACGATGGCGTGGCCGGCCGGGGCGCGGTCTGGAAATACCTCGCCCCCGCCGCCGACCCCGGGGAAACGTGGAAAAACACGGCTTACGACGACAGCTCCTGGTCCTCCGGCGCGGCGGCCCTGGGTTATGGCGGCGGCGGCGAGGTCACGGATGTGGGCGGCGCGGACATAGATCCCGCCACGCCCGGGGAACAGCGGAATATCACCACTTATTTCCGGCGCGGCTTCCAAATCGAGAATCCCTCCGCCGTCACCGGCCTGAATCTGCGCCTGAAACGGGACGACGGCGCGGTGGTTTATCTCAACGGCCGGGAAGTCTTCAGGTCCGCCATGCCGGCGGGAGCCATCGGCTTCACCACCCCCGGCAACAGCGGAGCCAATGTCAGTGACGACGGCAACACCTGGTTCCCGAAAGCCCTGGTCCCGGCGGATTTCACCCTGGTGGCGGGCACGAATGTGATCGCCGTGGAAATCCATAATGCCTTCAGCGGCAGCAGCGATCTCAGTTTTGATCTGGAGCTGACGGCCACCCTGCCCCTCACGCCGCAGCCCATCGTGCTGAACGCCGCCGCCACCCTGAAAACCCGCGCGCTCAGCGGCACCGAGTGGTCGGGGCTGAACGAGGCCTCCTTTGCCCTCACCGGCACCCAGCCCGCGTCCCCGGGCAATGTGGTGATTTCCGAAATCCACTACCACCCGGAAGGCGACGGCCAGGGCGACAATGAGTTTGTGGAATTCCTCAACACCGCCGCCGTGCCCGTGAGCATGGACGGCGTGCGGCTCGGGGAAGGCGTGACCTTCACCTTCCCGGCGGGCGTGGTGCTGTCTCCGGGCGAACGGATCGTGGTGGTCAAGGACGCCGCGCTTTTTGACGCCCGTTACCGCACGCCCGGCACGCTGTCGTATCACGCCGGCATCCGGGTCGCCGGGGTCTGGGAGGGCTCGCTTTCCAATGGCGGCGAATCCCTGGCGCTCACCGCCGCCGATCATGCGCCCATTCTCGCCATGACGTGGCAGGACAGCGGCTCCTGGCCGGGAGATGCCGATGGTGGCGGGCCTTCGCTGGAACTCAGCGATCCGGCCGCCGCGCCCCTCACCACGGCGGCGGAAAAAGGGACCTGGCTCAGCCTGCCCGGCCCGTGGCGGGCCTCATCGGAGCCGCACGGCACGCCCGGTTATGCGGGAGCGGGACCGGCGGTTTCCGGCTATGCGGAATGGGCGGCGGCGGCTTTCCCCGCCAACACGCCGGCGGCGGATCTGGAAAAACCGGCCGATCCCGACCGGGACGGGCTGGTGAATCTCCTGGAGTTCGCGCTGGGGCTGAATCCAATTTCCGCCGATCCCCCGCCCATCACCATCATTCCCGGAACCGCCGCCGGCGGAGCCCCGGAATTCCAATTCAACCTGCGCGCCAATGCGGCGGGCCTGACCGTGAAAATCCAGGTTTCCAACGATCTCAGCACTTGGGACAGTTCGGAAACCGCCGTCGAGCGGGTCCGCCAGCAGCCCAACCCCGGCGGCACCACCCGCATCACCGTCCGCCTCCGCCCCGCCCCCGCCGAAACCCGGCGGTATCTGCGGCTGGCGGTCAGCCTTTGAGGCTGAATCAGTCTGAAAAGCAGCGCCGGACCACGGATCAGGCGGATCAGGCGGATCAGGCGGATCAGGCGGATTTCGCTGAGCTTCCCGTCCCCCTTGCCGGGCGGGCTCTCTTTTTTCATAAATCCGTGATTATCCGCCTCATCCGTGCCATCCGTGGCCCGTCTTTGCGAAATTCAGGATGAAGAAACCTCCCGCCTTTCAAACCCCCGCCCCCGCCCCGTCATGAGCCGTCCCGAAACGGCCCTGTATGAAACCGTGGCGGAGAAAGTCGCCGGCCTGATCCACACCGGAACGCTCCGCTCGGGCGACCGCCTGCCCTCCGTGCGCCGGGCCCGCGAGCAGCACGGCGTCTCCATGGCCACGGTGGTGCAGGCTTACCTGCTGCTGGAGAACCGGGGACTGATCGAGGCCCGGCCGAAGTCGGGATTTTTTGTGAAGGCGTCCCTGCCCGGCAAACCGGCGGAACCGTGGTCCTCGCGTCCGGCGGTGGCGGCGACCCTGGTGGGCGTGGGGGCGCTTCAGACGCGGCTTTTTGAACTGGCGCGCCGCCCGGACATTGTGCCTTTCGGCGCGGCCTCGCCGGGATCGGAGCTTTTTCCTGTGACCAAACTCAGCCGCATCATGGCCGCCGTCAGCCGCGGCGCGGGCGGCAAGGGGCTGAGCTATGACATGCCGCCGGGGGCGGAATCCCTGCGCCGCCAGATCGCCCGGCGCTCCCTGGACTGGGGAACCGCGCTGGAGCCGCACGACCTCATCACCACCTGCGGCGGCACCGAGGCCCTGATGCTCTGCCTGCGCGCCGTCACCAAACCCGGCGACGTGGTGGCTGTGGAATCGCCCACGTATTTCTGCGTGCTCCAGGCCATTGAGGAACTGGGGCTGAAGGCTCTGGAAATCCCCATGCATCCCCGCGACGGCATGGATGTCGATGCTCTGGAGCGCAGCCTGAAAACCCGCCGCGTGGCCGCCTGCCTCGCCGTTCCCAATTTCAACAACCCCCTGGGCTCCCTGATGCCCGACGCCCACAAACAGCGGCTGCTGGAAATCCTGACAAAGCGGGACATTCCCCTGATTGAGGACGACATTTTCGGCGACCTTCATTTCGGTCCCCACCGGCCCCGCGTGGTGCACTCCTGGGACCGGAGCGGGCTGGTCATGCTCTGCGGCTCCTTTTCCAAAACCCTCGCTCCCGGCTACCGCGTCGGCTGGGTCGCTCCGGGCCGGTTTCATGCCAAAGTGCAGGCTTTGAAGCTCACCAGCACCCTTGCCACGGGCACCCTTCCGCAGCTGGCCATCGCCGAATTCCTGGCCAACGGCGGATATGATCATTACCTCCGGTCCGTCCGCCAGACCTACGCCGCGCAGGTCGGGAAAATGAGCGTGGCCCTGGCGGCGGCGCTGCCGGGGAATGTCCGCATCACCCGGCCCGCCGGGGGATTTGTGCTGTGGGTGGAACTGCCGCCCGCTCTGGATTCCCTGGAGCTGCACAGCCGGGCGCTGGAGGAGAAAATCAGCCTCGCCCCCGGTCCCATGTTTTCCGCCCGGGGCAGTTTCCGGAATTTCATCCGCATCAACTGCGGCCACCCCTGGAACGCGCGCCTCCAGCGGGCCGTGGAGACCCTGGGGGTCCTGGTCCGCAAAATGAGCCGGTGACGGCAAACCATCCGCGCCCGGCTTCGATTTCTCCGCGTTCCCGGGTTAATTCGGCTTTGGTAACTTCAGTCACGGGCCAGAGGCCCATGCTCCGTTCCAGGGACCGGAGCACGGGCATCCTGCCAAGAGTGTTCGGCACGGAATCAGCTGCGCGCCATGGGCCTTCCATTTTGTCA
>JAZKFB010000046.1:0-22717 GCA_040386695.1 Verrucomicrobiota bacterium | reverse complement strand
CGGGAAAAGGAAGTGCTGACAAAATGGAAGGCCCATGGCGCGCAGCTGATTCCGTACCAAACACTCTTGGCAGGATGCCCGTGCTCCGGTCCCTGGAACGGAGCATGGGCCCTCTGGCCCGTGACTGAAGGTTGCCAAAGCCGAAATAGGCCTATAGGTCTTATAACTCCTATAGGACCTATTATTCCCGGGAACTGGCAGCGGCCGGTGCTCCGGCACCGAGCGGACGCCTGTTCCACCCGGGAGCGGCGGATACGGGCGTCCGGCCGGCTTTGCTTGAGAGCGGACCGGGATCAGTAGTTGAGCGGCTGCAGCTCGGGGGCGAGGAACTGGCCGTCCCGGCGGATGACCTCGCCGTCGAAACGGATCTCGCCGCCGCCGTAGTCGGGGCGCTGGATGCAGACGAGATCCCAGTGGACCTGGCTCTTGTTGCCGTTGTCGGTGCCGCCCTCGTAGGCTTGGCCGGGGGTGAAGTGGAAGCTGCCGGCGATTTTCTCGTCGAAAAGAATGTCGCGCATGGGCTGCATGATCTCGCGGTTGAAGCCGAGGGCGAATTCCCCGATGTGACGCGCGCCCTCGTCGGCATCGAGGATGCGGTTGAGGGCCTCGGTGTTGTTGGCGGTGGCTTTGACGATTTTGCCTTCGGAGAACTCCAGCTTCACACTGTCGAAGGCGATGCCCTGGTAAATGGTGGGGGCGTTGTAGCTGACGACGCCCTCGACGGAGTTCCGGACAGGAGCGGTGAAGCATTCGCCGTCCGGGATGTTTTTGGAGCCGCCGCAGTATTCGGAGGTGAGGCCTTTGATGCTGAACCGGAGATCGGTGCCGGGACCGGTGATGTGGACTTTGTCCGTGGCGTCCATCAGGTCCTGGAGCGCCTGCATGGACGGCTGGAGGGCGGCGTAATCCAGGAGGCAGACTCGGAAATAGAAATCCTCGAAGGACTCGCTGCTCATGCCGGCGAGCTGGGCCATGCTGGCGTTGGGCCAGCGGAGGACGCACCACTTGGTTTTCTTGACGCGGTAGTCGGTGACCGGGCGCATTTTCTGGGCGACCAGCTTCATGCGGTCGGCGGGAACGTCGGCGGATTCCGTGATGTTGTGGCTGCCGCGGATGGCGATGTAAGCCTGCATGCGCTGCATCATTTCCAGCTGGCAGGTGCTGAGAGTGCCGTACTGGGTCTCGGTCGCGCCGAGCTGAAGCTCCCGCGTGATCCGCGCGTCCTGGATATTCACCAGCGGCACGCCACCCGCCTCCCGCGCGGCCTGGACCAGGGCGATGCCCATTTCAGCGGGCGTGTCGTAGAGGTCGATCAGGATATGCTCGCCGGGCTTGAGGGCGACGGAGTGGGTGATGAGATTGCGGGCGAGCTGGGTGATGCGGGGATCGCGCATAAAAGGGTCAGGTGGATGGTGTGTGGGTGAAGTTTGAAATTGGGAATTTCAGATTGGAGATCCTGGATGGGAACTGGCGGCCCCGGATTTGAAATTCAGAGCGAATTTCAAATTTTCTCAGGGGGCCACGCGGACGGCGTATTCGGTGCAGTTGAAGTCCACGTATTCCTGCGAGAGGTCACTGGTGTAAACGGTGTAGGCGGCGTTTCCGATGTTGAGATCGATGGTTACCGTGAATTCGCGCTTGGCCACGGCGGCCTTGAGCACGGACAGCGGGGTGTCGGCGGCGATGCCGTTGCGGGTGGCGATGTGGCCGTCGAAATAAATGTCGATGTTCTCCTCCCGGATCCGGGCGCGGGAATAGCCGATGGCGTGCATGACCCGGCCCCAGTTGGGGTCGCTGCCGTTCCATGAACATTTCACCAGCAGGGAATTGGCCACGGTCTCGGCGACTTTGCGGGCATCCATGTGGGTGGCGGCGTTGCGCACGGCGATCTCGACGAATTTGGTGACGCGCTCGCCGTCGCTCACAATCATGTGCGACATGCGCTTCATCACGTATTCCAGAGCGTCCGCGAAGGCCTGATACTGCGGGCCTCCGGCGGCGATTTTGCGGTTCCCGGCCTTGCCGTTGGCCATGACGAGGACGGTGTCGTTAGTGCTGGTGTCGCCGTCGATGGAGATGCGGTTGAAGGTGTTGCCGACGCCGTCGCTGGTGGCTTTTTTCAGCTCCGCGAGGCCGATGGCGGCGTCGGTGGTGATGAAGCAGAGCATGGTACCCATGCTGGGGCAGATCATGCCCGCGCCTTTGGCGATGGCGGCGATGCGGATGGTTTTGGAGCCGATGGGCACCTCGATGGCGAGGACTTTCTCCTTGGTGTCGCTGGTCATGATGGCCTCGGCGATGGCCTGATGGCGGTCGCGGGACAGGCCCCGGGCGAGATCGGGAATCCGCGCCGTGATGCGGTCGATGGGCATCGGCAGCCCGATGATGCCGGTGGAGTTCACCATGACCTGCGTGGGCTTCAGATTCAGCGCCTGGGCGGTGGCGGTGGCCATGGCCTTGGCGTCCTGAATGCCGCGGGGGCCGGTGCAGGCGTTGGCGTTGCCGCTGTTGACGATGATGGCGCGGACGTCGTTCAGCTTCAGGTGGGCCTGGCAGACTTTGACCGGCGCGGCCTTGACCTTGTTGGTGGTGAACATGCCGGCGGTGACGGCGGGCACGGTGGAGTAGATCAGGCCGAGGTCGAGGCGGGGTTTGGCGGGATCCTTGATTCCGGCGCTGACCGCATGGCAGAGGAATCCTTCGGGTGCGGTGATTCCACCGGAAATTTCCTTATAAGGTTTGGTCTTGAGAGGCATGGCGGGAGGCGCGGGCGGAACAGAAACGGAACGGAGCAGAACAGAACGGGGTGACGGGTTTATGGGGAACTCAGACGGATTGCAAGCCGGTGGCTTCGGGAAATTGGTTCATCAGATTGAACGACTGCACCGCCTGGGAGGCCGCGCCTTTCCACAGATTGTCCACAGCGCTCATCAGAACGAGACGCCCGGTGCGGGAATCCCTGGCCCAGCCGATGTCGCAGAAATTGGTTTTCACCACGTCCTTCGTGTCCGGCAGGCCGCCGCGTCCGAGGAGCCGGACAAAAGGCTGGGCGGCGTAGGCCTCTTTATAAATACCATCAAGGTCGGTGTCCTCCTTGCCGGGCAGGGGGGTGACGTAAGTGGTGGTCAGCATCCCGGCGGTGACGGGCACGAGGTGCGGGGTGAAGGAAATGACGATCTGTTCCCCGGCGGCGGTGCTGAGTTCCTGCTCGACCTCGCTGAGGTGGCGGTGCTTGGGCACGCTGTAGGGGCGCAGGCTCTCATTGCACTCGCAGAAGAGCAGGGGGATCGATTCCTTGCGCCCGGCCCCGCTGACGCCGCTCATGCTGAAGACGCAGATGCTGGCGGGATCAATGACGCCGGCCTTCAGCAGCGGCAGCAGCGGCAGGAGAATACTGGTGGGGTAACAGCCCGGGGAGGCCACGAGGCGGGCGGTGGCGATGGCGGCTCCGTGGACCTCCGGCAGACCGTAAACGGATTCCTCCAGCAGCTGCGGCGCGGGGTGCGGATGGTCGTAGAACTCCTCGTAAACCGCCGGGCTTTTAAGCCGGAAATCCGCGCTGAGGTCGATGACCCGCAGCCCGCGCGCCAGCAGCCCGATGGCGAATTCCGAGGCCACGCCATGCGGCAGGGCCAGAAAGGCGATCTCCGCGCCGGTGGCGGCCACGGCGTCGAGGTCCGGCTGGATGAATTCCAGGGCGGCCTCCGGTCCGCAGGCCCGGAAACGGGGAAACACTTTCTCCAAAGTTCGCCCGGCGGACTGCCGGGATGTCAGGGCCACCAGCTCCGCGCCCGGATGGCGCAGCAGAATACGCAGCAGTTCAATGCCCGAATATCCGCTGGCTCCAATGACGGCTGTTTTGATCCTTCTCATCGCCCATCGTGCCGCCCCGCTCCCCGCCCCGCAATGGAAAACAGGGCGCATGGCCTGTGAATTATGCCTGATGAGGACCGGTTTTCCGTGCAGGCCGCGGGCGGAGGGCTGTCCGGAATGACTTGTCATTCCGGGGGCGTTGTCTAGTCTGGCGGGAATGAAAGCCGCGAAGTTACTGCAAAAGGCGATGCGCTCACCGCAGAACCTGCGGTTTCCCGAACTGCTGGTCCTGGCGCAGGCTTTTGGATACACTTTGGACAGAGTCCGCGGAAGCCATCATATTCTGGCGCATGAAGCAGCGGACCGGCCGCTGAATTTTCAGGAGGTGGGAGGCAAGGCAAAGGCGTATCAGGTGCGGCAGTTTTTACGCGACATTGAAGAGTTCAACCTTAGGCTGATTCCATGAAAAAGAAGAGTGACTACCATATCAATCTGTTCTACAGTGCGGAGGACGGCGGTTATATCGCGGATGTGCCGGACCTGAAGTCCTGCAGCGCCTTTGGCGACAGCCCCGAAGAGGCGCTGAAGGAGGTATTAGCCGCCAAAACAGCCTGGCTGGAAAGTGCGGAGGCTCATGGCAAAGCAGTGCCGAAGCCCCGTTTCCGTCCCGCCATTTACGCTTTGACGTCCTGATCCGGAACCAGCCGGCGGGAACCGTGAACCTCATTGGGTTGAGAGAAGGGCTGGGAAAACGACCCGGAAGGACACAAAAAAGTCCGACCGGTAAAGGAGGAGAAAAGAAAGCCCCCACATTTTCCCGGAAATCGGTGGGCATCCGGTTCATCCGTGCCATCCGTGGGGGAATTCCGTCCGTTTTTCAGCGGACCTCCCCACTCTCCATGACTATCGCCGGACCCAATGATGCTGTCTGCGCCGGGCTTGATCCCGCGCTTGTGCCCTCGCCCGCTTTTGTGGTGGATCTGGGGAGGCTGCGGAAAAATCTGGAGCATCTGCGCAGCGTGCAGGAGGCGGCGGGATGCAAAATTCTTCTCGCCCAGAAGGCGTTCTCGCTGTGGCCGGTGTACCCGGTGATCCGCGAATATCTGGACGGCACCTGCTCCAGCGGGGAATGGGAGGCGCGGCTGGCGCATGAGAAATTCGGCGGGGAAGTCCACGTTTACAGCCCGGCCTACACGGACGCGGACATGGACGGGATTCTGCCCATCGCGGATCACATTTCCTTCAACACCCCCGCTCAGTACCGGCGCTTCCGGGACCGGGTGCGCGGCGCGGGACGGCACATCGGGTGCGCGCTGAGGATCAATCCCGAAGTTTCGACCGGACAGACCCCGCTTTACGACCCCTGCGTGCCGGGCAGCCGGCTGGGGACGAACGCGGCGTCACTGGAGGGGCAGGACACCGACGGCCTGGACGGCCTGCATTTTCACACGCTGTGCGAGCAGAATTCCGATGCCCTGGAGGCCACGCTGGCGGGGGTGGAGGAACATTTCGGGCATTTGCTGCGGAAGGTGAAATGGCTGAACATGGGCGGCGGCCATCACATCACCAAAGCCGGCTACGACGTGGAGCGCCTCATCCGGCTGGTGCGCGGCATCCGGGAAAAATATGGCATTGAGGTCTATCTGGAGCCCGGCGAGGCCGTCGCCCTGGGCACGGGAATTCTGGTTTCCAGTGTGCTGGACACCCTGCACAACGCCATGGATCTGGCGATTCTGGATGTGTCCATCACCTGCCACATGCCGGACTGCCTGGAAATGCCCTACCGTCCGGACATCCGGGGCTCGGGCCATCCGCGCCAGCTGGCGCATCAGTACCGGCTGGGCGGCGGGACCTGTCTGGCGGGGGATATTATCGGCGATTACACCTTCAACGCGCCGCTTCAGACCGGACAGCGGCTGATTTTTGAGGATATGTCGCACTACACCATGGTGAAAACGACGATGTTCAACGGGGTCAAACATCCCGCGTTCTGCCTCTGGGAGCCTGAAACCCGGACCCTGACCACCGCCCGGGCCTTCGGATATGAAGACTTCCGCGATCGGATGGGCTGATTTCCGCGCGGGCCGTGAGAAAAGAAACGGACGCCCTGGCCTTCGTCCGCCAACCCCGCGGATATGAGAGGAGGGCAGGGGGAGGAACCACTTATTTCTCCACCGGCTTGAGAGCGGGCATTTTGGGGAAAACTGCGGGTTGCTCCGGTTCGGGGGCTTCCCCGGCCGCCAGTTTCTGGAAACCGTTGACCGGCTCGTCCGCGGGAGTTTTAGGCTTGGGAGCTTTGGATTTTTCAGAGCCGGCGGGCGGGTGGAGCACGCTGGCGTTGGAATGTTTCCCGCCGAACCAGTCCGTAAACGCTTTTTCAGCCTGGGCAAAGGTCGTGAAAACCGCGGTGGCTCCGGCTTCAATGAGCCCTTCGGGATTGGCGACATCATCGGGAACGCCCCAGCGGCCGATGCAGACTTTCACTTTCGGATAACTGGCTTTCAGCTTCCGCAGGTGCAGCCGCACCGCTTCCTGGCTGCCGGGAGGGGTGGCGCTCAGGAGGATCGCGGCGGGTTGCCGTTCCTCCACTTCCCTGAAAAATTCGGAATTCAGCCGCTGGGCGGGCACAATGTCAAACTTCAGTCCGCCGGGCAGCAGGGTGTCGAAAAGCTCCAGCGCGTTCTGATCCGCCATGCCGTCCAGCGCCCGGCCCAGGACCAGAGGAGCGTTTTCCTCGGGAACAGGGCGGGTGTCCGCCGCCTTTATGAGATCCTCGTTCTGGGAAGCCGTCACCTGGGCCATCATGCGGCGGCTGACTTCGTGAATCCGCGCCTCCTCGGCTTCCGTGATGCGGTCGTAACGGCTCTCGCGTTTGGCGAGGGCGATGGCCGGGAGCATGGTCTCATCCGCCACGGCCATGGGGGATTTCTCCTTGAGCTGGCCGGCGATGAATTCCTCGGCCTCGGCCTCATCCTCCGCCACCAGCCGCTGGAAATAGATCATGTAAGGCCGCACGTCCGGCTTGTCGCCCATGAGAATATCCACCCACTCCAGCTGAGGGATGTGTTTGGCGATCACCACCAGGCAGACCGTCAGGGGAGTGGCCATCACCAGGCCGATGCCGCCCCACATCCACGTCCAGAAGGCAATGGCCACCAGCAGCGCAAAATCCGAAACCCCCACGCTCTGGCCGTAAAGCACGGGTTCCAGCACCATATTGGTCAGCAGCTCCAGCCCGATGATCACGGAAATCACCATCACCGGATGCGTCCAGTCATCGAAAACCGCCAGACTCAGGAGTCCCGGCAGCACCGCCGCCAGCAGCGGGCCGAGATAGGGAATAAAGCGGAACAGCGCCGCCATCACCCCCCAGAGCACCACGTAGGGCATGCCGATGAAATACAGCGCGGCGGCCAGCAGCACCCCGTAAATCCCGTTGATCAGACCCTGCATCAGCAGATAACGCCCCACCCGTCCCCCGACCTCGTCCATGGCGCGGGTGGTCAGGGTCAGATTCCGGAATCCCACCAGGCGCATCACCCGGTTCCGCAGTTCCTGCTGGCGCAGCAGGATGAAAATCACAAACACAATCACGGTCGCCAGCGTGCCCAGAATGCTGCCGGCGGAGTCCATGAACGTGCCGCCGAGGAAGTTATTGCTGGCGGTCTCGTCATTTTTGATGACCACCGGCATGGGGCGCGGCACTCCTTTTTCCACCGAGTCGTCCTTCTTCGAGGTGGCGTTGTCGATGGCCTCCTTCATTTCCGTCAGCCTGCCCACCACCCCGTCCTTGCCCGCGCCGCGCACGGCCTCCACGCGATGCTGGATATTATGCCGGTATTTGGGCAGATCCTCGGCCAGCGCCCGGAATTCCCGGCCCAGAATCCAGCCCAGCCCTCCAATCAGGGAAAACACGCAAACCGTCACCAGCACCACCGCCGCAGTGCGCGGAATTTTCCGGCGGTGCAGAAAGTTCACGATAGGGTTCAGCATGAACGCGAACAGCCCCGCCAGCGCCAGCGGCATCAGGACCGGCCGGCCGTAGTAAAAAATAATCACCACCAGAAGGCCGGTGACGAGGCTGATAAGCGGAAGCAGTTTACGGTTAAGGGCTTGCATGGATGGGCAGTCGTGCTGCTTTGCAGGCTTTATGCCGTTGCGTGACTATGGATACAAGGTGTTCATTTTGAATGATTTATGAAGTTTTCCCCGAGGAGCCTTCCGGAGAGTTCCGCCGCATTACGCAAGCGCGTTCCCGGTCACTGCGGCGGAATTCCTGAGTGGTGTCCGCAGTTTCCGGATGGTTTTTCCTTCCGGGAGGCCCGGGCCCGGACTTCGCTCCGCGCAGGAAGCGGAGGCTATTGACCTGAGGGATAAAAGGGTCACTGGTCCATGATGTTGCCGGAAACGAAAAATGAGGACAAGGAGCCGCTGAATCCCACCGGGTGGCTGGTGCGGATATCGGAAACATTTGCCGCCCTGACGCCGGAGATTCTCCAGGGTCTCGGCGGAGCGGCGTCCACCCGGCTGCTGGGAAATGAATATCACGTGCTTCCCGCCACTCCGGCGGAAACGTGGCGGGAGGCCCCGGCAGCGCGCTTTGTGCGCTGGAATCTGCCGGTGCATCACAGCTGGCCATGCCGCCCGCCGAAGATTGAGAATTTTGTGGAGCGGGCCGCCCAGGCACTGGCGCGGAAATTTGCCCCGCTGAAACCACAGACCGTGCTCATCGGGGCCCTGGCTCCGGTGGCGGGGACGGATTATTATAAAAGCCTGGCGTCAAACCTCCGGGGCCGGGTGCTGCAGCTGTTTCCGCCGCTGCCGGTGAAAGGTCAGGACGCGGAGGCTCAGGATGCCGGAGCCCCGACGCTGTTTGTGCTGGTGGGCAAGGAGGGACTTTTTGCCGGGCTCCAGAGTCCGCGCGCCGCCAATGGATTTTATCCGGGAGGCACCAAATTCATCAGCCAGAGCGCGCCGGGCACCATCAGCCGGGCGGGAGCCAAGATCGCGGAAGCCCTGCATCACCTGCTGCTGCACCGTCCCGCCCTGCCGGAGGACAGCCACTGGCTGGAACTGGGCGCCAGTCCCGGAGGCATGACAGCGGAGCTGCTGACGCGGGGATACCGTGTGACCGCCGTGGACCGCGCCTGGCTGGATCCCCGGCTGGACCGGGGGCGGAAGCTGGATTTTGTCCACACGGACGCCGCCGATTTCCTGCCCCCGCCGGGAGCCCGCTATGATGCCATTTTGAGCGACATGAACGGGGACGCCGCCGCGTCCATGGCCCAGGTCATCCGCCTCAGCCGGGCGCTGAAGCCGCTGGGACTGGTGGTTTTTACCCTGAAACTGCCCGATGCCGCCACCGTTCCGGCCATCACCGCCCTGACCGGTTCCGTGATCGCCCAGGCGGCGGAGGGAGGACTTTCGCTCATTTCCCAGACTCATCTTTCCTACAACCGGCAGGAATTCACTCTCTTCCTGGAACGGCCCTGAGCCCCCGGCACCGCTCACTAAATTTCGTGACTTTCGGAAACGGCGGAGGGCCGGGAGCATTCCGGCAGTGTTCAATCCGCATGACTGTTTCCCTTTTTCCAACCGCCGCCGGCGGGCACGGGAGCGTGCCGGGGCGGAGGAGCGCATTCTTGCGGATTTCCCGCCCGCGGTGCCGGGGCTGCTCCTGCTGGCGCTGACGGCGGGGATTTTCATTTCCGCCCGGAGACTGGAGGCCGGGGAAACCCTCACGGTTCTGAACACCCCGGCCGGCGTGACCCCGGAGGCGCTGGGGTATAATCTCGGGCACTTCATGCCGGAATCGAATGCGGCGGACTGGTTCCGTTACTCCGGAGTGAATGCGGCGCGGGTTTTCATCAACGTCTCGGACATCGAGCCGGCGGACGATCTGGTCCCGGTGGGTGACGGGGTGACCACGGAGGTCCAATTCTTTGCCCGGCGCGCCCGGCTGCGGGCCAACGCGGCCTCGGCGGTGGAGGCCCTGGACAGCACCCTGGTGAACTGGGCCGCCTTCACCGCGCGGTATGCGGGCACCTCCACGGGCAGCAACCGCCAGCAGTTGAGTTATGCCCTGGGCGGCCTGCGGGACCGGGGCGTCGCCGTGCTGGCGAACATCACGGCCAGTCCGTCGCGATTTCCGGTCGCGGGGGAGGCGGACTGGGCGGGGAAGTGGGAGCTGTGGCAGCACTATTACGCTCAGGCCTTTCTGCTGTCGCGGGACTGTGGCGTGCGGCGGTTTTCGATGTTCAATGAGCCGAATGGCTGGACGGGCATGACGGAGACGGACTGGCTGATGCGCTTCCGTCTCTGCTCCGACGCCCTTCAGCACGGCGTGGCGGACATGAACGCGCGTTACGGCAAAAACCTGACCCCGCAGATTTTCGGGCCCAACACCGCCAACGGCGCTGAAAAATATAACACCGCCGGACCCGATGCCGCCTCCACCGACACCTGGGGGCACGACGCGGTCAACGGACGCCATCTGATGCTGGACGGCACGGCTTCCCCCGCGTGGATGAATCTCCACGTTTACAACTATCAGAAATACACCACCCGCCCGTATGCCACCGGCGGCCTCTCGGGTTACATCAATGACGTCACCGCGCTGCGCGGATTCATCAGCGCGGACATGGCCGGGGAACCCGCGCTGCCCCTGGCGCTGAGCGAGTTCAATGTCCGCACCGGCGCGAACTATGACACCACCACCGCCACCCAGGACTCCCCGGCGGACTTCGCCGCCTTGGGAGCCAACTGCGTCGCTTTGGCGGAAAACGGGGTCAGTCAGCTTTATCTTTTCAAATTCGCCCAGACGGCCAGCAATTCGACCTGCGGAATCGCCAAAAACGGCACCCACTATGTCCAGAACACGGCCGGGAGTGGCTGGAACTATGGCGGAGCCACGAAGTGCGCGGAGGTTTACCGGCTCTTCAATAAA
Source organism: Verrucomicrobiota bacterium (assembly GCA_040386695.1). GTDB lineage: Bacteria > Verrucomicrobiota > Verrucomicrobiia > Verrucomicrobiales > V1-33 > CAIZWU01. The sequence continues at coordinate 11,958 of JAZKFB010000046.1, read as the reverse complement.
GCCGCGCGGCCCGGAAGAGTCTGTTATGCCCACACCGCCACCGCCGGAGCTGATCCCAGTGTGGCCGCCGGGCTGTGGAGCCTGCCGGTGATGGATCCGGTCACGGGCGACTGTTTTGTTTTTCTGGCCAGCCGGGAAACCTCCGCCATTCCCCTGAGCGTGGATTTCTCCGCCTGGCCGGTCCCGCGCGACGCTGCGGTGGTCATTGAGGAGGTCAGCAGCCGCGGCAGTGGCGGCGTGGTCCTGCTGACGGAACTGAATCAGGGAAAGCTCCCCGAAATGACCATGCCCGCCCAGTCCGTCCGGCTGCTGACCATCCCGTCCGGCGCGCCGGAAACCGTGATCTCAGCGGCTGAAGCCGACACCCGGCTCAGCGACGGCACCGCCCCGGGCCGGACAGGCGGCGCGTTGCCGGAAATGCTGGTCCGTTCGGACGGCACAGTCAATGGCCGCCACACCGGCCTCATGCGGATTCCCCTGCCTCCCGGCAATCCCGCGAGGATCAAATCCGCTCTCCTGACACTGAACGTGTCCTTGTCGTCCGCAGAGTCCATCCCGCCCGCCACGCCGGTCCAGGCCCACGTTTACGGCGTCACTTCCGAAGGCGGCGGCGGCGCCTGGACGGAAAGCGCCGCCACCTGGCAAAGCCTGCCCGCCCTTCTCAAACAGAACGTTCCCGCCGGTGCCGCCATCGCCTCCAACATCGTGAACGGGCAGGGCACAGCCGCTTTGATGCTCGGACAGCTGGTGGTGGATTCAGCCGTGCCCGTCACGCGGATGCTGGACGTGACGGATTTTGTCAAAACCCGGCCGGAGGGCGCCGCTGTCTCCTTTCTCGTCGTGCAGCCGCACCGCTGGGACATCGCCCAGCCGGGCCTGACCGCCGGTGATATCCAGCCGGCGGGCATCCTCATTTCCAGCCGGGAGTCGGAAACCGGCGGCGGCGGGGAGGAAACCTTGGGGACCGGCGGGAACAACGGCCCCCGCCTGACCCTGCTGCGGTCGGAAAGTCCGTGGACGGTTTGGAAAAAAGCCTCCTTTTCCGCCAACTGGCAGGTGGAATCCACCGCCGGGCCCACAGCGGACCCGGACCGTGACGGCATCGCCAACCTCCTGGAATACGCTCTTCATGCTCCTCCGCTGACTCCCCTGACCACCATTCTGCCCGCCTTGGCCCGGGTGGAGGCCGGAGGCGGCGGAGTGGGATTCCACTTCACCCGCGATCCCCGGCAGGATGATCTGCGCCGCACCGTGCAGCTCAGCAGTGACCCCCGCGGCCCGTGGTCGGAGGCCGCCGTCTCTTTGAGGGGCGAACCCTTTGTCTCCAGCACCGCGGGAGTTTCCGTGACCGAAAGCGCCAGCGGATCCTTGCAGGAAGTCACGCTGACTCTCACCCCGCCACCCGCCACCGGCCGCCGCTTCCTGAGGCTGAGAGTGGAATTGCTGGAACCGTGAGCGGATTCCCGAAAACCGTTTCCCGGGCAAACGCACGCCGGCGCCGTCAGCGGGCGTCAGTTCCGGGTGGCGCGGAGGCGGATGAAGTTGCGGGGGCCGGAGGCGGGCAGGGGAGTGGTCAGGCGGACGGTGACCTCGGCGCTGGCTCCGGGTTCGATGATGCGGGTGCTGACGGGAACGACGGGCAGTTCGGTCCAGACGGCGGCGGCGGGATCCGCAGCCTGCTCGAAGCGGTAAACCACTTCCTCGGCCGCGAGGTTGCGCTGCCAGGTCAAAGTCAGGAATTCAGCGGGCACCGGAGGATCGCCGGCGGGGAAAACAGCGGTTTTCAACTGCGGCAGCGGGGCGTTGGAGGGAATCAGGGGGTTGCCGCCGAGGGCAAATTCCAGGAGATTGTCCAAGCCGTCGCCATCGGGATCCGCCTGGTCCCCGGTGAGGCCGGCGGCGGTTTTCCAGGCTTCAAAAGTCGTGGCGTCGGAGCCGCCGGGCGTGCCTCCGGCGATGGCGGCGGCGCGCCAGCTGGCGGGCTGCGAGGGATCGGGCCGCGAGGGATCGGGCCGCGAGGCGGCGCGGACGAGCACCAGACTGCGCCCGAGTCCGTCGGCCTCCTCCGGCCAGGGACTGGTGTCGTCGTAGGTGAAGTCCAGGATGACCGATCCGTCCGCCGCGTTCAGCACCAGCCGCTCGCCGCCATTGGCGAGGGCTCCCGTGAACTGGCCGCCGATGAAAGGCTGCCGCGCCGCGCCGTAACGCAGCAGAAACGCCTCCGTGTTCTCGCAGAGCAGAATCCGCGCGCCGGGAGCCAGCAGGGTGCCGGGACCGGAAATATCGGGGAAGTTGAACTCAATGCCCATGGAGAACGAGGCTCCGCGCAGGTCGATGGCTTTGGCGCTGGTGTTCAGCAGCTCCAGCCACTGGAAACTCTGGGAATCCGTGTGCCCGGCGGCGGTTTCGGCAGGCGTGGGGGAAGGCGGGTGATACATCAGCTCGCTGACCGTGAGATTCGCGGCGGACGCGGCCTCGGTATCGACCAGGAACTCCTGCTCGTTCATCGCGCTCCAGACCCCGGCGGCATTGCGCACCCGGGCGCGGACCGTCGTTGTTCCCGGCGTGGTCAGCAAAATTTGCGTGCCGCCGGTGGTGCGGGTGGCGAAGAAACGGGCGTCGAAACTGAGGTCGGTGGAGGCGCCGCCGTTCTGGTGGACCTCCACCGCAAGGGTGTTGGCACCGGTTTTCAGCAGGTTTTTGGGCAGATTGGCGAAGGAGACAAACGTCTGCCCGTCGTCCCCGGCGGCGGAGGCCGAGGTGAGATGATTCACCGCGCCGGTGGAAAGATTGCTCCGCACGATTTCCGTGCCGTTCAGATACACGATGATGCCGTCGTCCCGTTTGGCCTCAAAGGTGAGATTCTCAAAACCGGCGGTGTCGGCGAGATCAAAGCGGGTGCGGAAATAGCTTGTGATGTATTTGTTTCCGGCGTCCGGCCCGTAGCCGATGGCGGTCGTCTCGTCATTTTCCCCGTAACCGAACTGCCCGGCGGCGGGGCCTTTCCAGGCGGAGTCGTCAAACGCGGGTTCCTTCCAGGCGGTGCCCTGATCCGTGCCGTTGTCCAGATAACGCCACAGACTGCCGGAGGCGCCGTCGCTGACGAAAGGAATCTGGGTGGTGGTTCCGCCGGCGTAGCTCAGGGCATCGGGATGGACCGCGCCGCCGACAAGGCGGGGATCGGGGCCGTTCACCGTGTAATAAATGGTGGTGGCCGTGGAATTCATGGTCAGCGGGGTGGTGGAGGCGATGGCGCCTCCGGGCTGACTCATCATGGGCGCCGCCAGGGCGGGGTAAAGGCCGTCCGCCGTGAGCTGCTGGAGCACCGGGGCATTGCGGGAGGTGAACCAGCTGAGGGTGGCGTTCACCGCCGCGCGCCAGTCGTTGGCGTTGAACGGCGTGGCCCGTTTGGAGTCGCCCCAGCGCGCGGACTCGGCAATGATGGCGCTGCCCACGATGGCGGCCCGTGCGGACATGCGCTGCTGGTTGGCCAGCGTGTTGAGCGCCCCGTTGGGGGAGATCATGTGTTTGTGGACGCGGTCGGCGAAATGGATTTTGTACTCCGCGTTCGGCGTCAGGTCCTGGTGGGTGTACTGCGGATTGGATTTGGTGATGTTGTTCCAGGCCCCGGAAACCGGATCAGTGTAGGGGCCGGTGCGGTCAAACACGGCGCCTCCGGCATTGAGGGAATGCTCGCCGTCATGCTGGAAGTGCATGAATCCATGCCCTCCGCGGCGGTCCCGGATGGAGTAATAATTGTTGGGAAAATCCCCGCCGCCGGCCAGGGGGGCGTCGCCGTTGCCGGAAAGGAACACGATCAGCATGTAATCAATCAGATTGTCCACATCCACCAGCACGGGGTCGGTGGTGGGCGAGCCCCCGTCGGCGGCGAGCCCCAGGAGCTTGAAATAAGCCGCGTTTTTCTGCTCCTGGGTGTAGGTGGCGGCGCTGTAGGGGGCGGCCGGGCCGCGGTTGCTGTTGATGAAATAACTGGCGCGGGATTTGTTCCACATGTCCGTCCAGGCGGTGAGATCCCCGGCGGTGGGATTGATGGCGTAGCCGGCGGTGGTCTCCACCTTCACCACATCGTAATCATCATCCGTGCCGCCGAAATGGCTGGCGGCGTAATCGGCCTCGGCGCGCTCCTGGATCTGGTAAAGCCCCCAGTAAACGCCATTCAGATAAAGGTGGACAAACCGTCCGCGGGTGGCGGGCTGGTTCATGTCCAGCTGGGAGTCGCGGTCCCACAGCTCGCGCAGGAAGGTGTTGGCCCCGTCATTCTGGAACGACCAGGAGTAATTCTGCGAGGTCTGGATGTCGAATTTGTCAAACTCCTCCACTGCGGTGGGGTCGTTGGGGAAGACCGGATATTTCAGTTTGCCCGCGCCGTAGTCGGAGCGGAAAAGAATGCGGAAGGCGTGTTTCGGATTGTCCGTGGACCGGGAGAATCCGCCCCGGATGCGGATGCCGCAGTTTTCCTGGAATCCCTTGTCGGCCGTCACGGGATCATTGATCATCTCGATGCTGGCCTCGCGCTCCCAGGCGTAACCATCCTCGCCGGGATGGGTGTAGATGCCGGTGCCGGTGTTGAAAAGGCTGTCCACCGGCACGCTCAGGCAGACGCTGGGGATGGCCTGGAGGGCGGTTTTCACCTGCGCCGCGCCGCCGATGGCGGTATTCGTGGAGTTCACAATATCGGGATCCATCCCGTAATTCAGAATCTGGCCATTCACCGGCCCGGCCGGCCATCCCGCCGGCGGCGCGCCATTCGCCTGCTGACGGATGATGTCGTCAGGGAAAAGGTAGGTGTTGGTGTCCACATTGGTGCTGTCGTAATTGGCCTTGAAGGCCATCGCCCGGAGCACCGTCGTGGAGGCGATATTCAGAGTCACGGACGGAGCCGTGGCCGCATCCGCCGGGGCCACCAGAATGCCGGCGGTGGCGCCGGGTTTAGAGCCGTCGGTGGTGTAGCGGATGGACGCTCCGGGCGTGGGCGTGGAAAGGGTCACGGTCACCGGCGCGGAAAAAAGGCCGCGTTTCTGACTGAACACCGTGTCCGCCACCGGCCCCAGGCTGGCGGCGGTGGAGTTCAGGGCCCCCGGGGTGGACTGACGGAAATAGAACGCGCCGCCCGGCTGGAGGCTTCCGCCGGTCAGTTCCGGCTGGATCAGGAAGGAATCATCCTCCGCGCTGATGTTCAGCCCCTGGATGGCCAGCACATTTGTGCCCTCCACCAGAGCGGACCGGGCGGCGGAAAGATTCAGATTCTCCTGCGCCAGCGAGGCCGCCACATCCCGCGCGGCGGTGGCGGTGGAATCAAAGGCCAGCACCGCCGGAGCATTCCGCCGGGCCACCTCCACGCCGTTCAGCCAGGCGGTGAAGCCGTCGTTGCAGCGCATTTTCAGCCCCAGCACCTTCAGGGAGGCAAGCGCCCCCGCATCCGCCACATTGAAAGCCGCGCGCACATAGCACGAGGCGCGGACTCCGCGCATGGCGGCCTGGATATTCGTGGCCATCGCCGTGCCGCCGCCATTGGCGGAGCCATCGGACGGGGTCGCCACCGCCAGCCCGCCGTTGGCGGTGTCGCCGACCAGCCGGAAGCCGGTGTTCCAGGCCGTGAAGGTGCCGCGCTGGGCGAAGAACTCCACTTCATCCCCGCCGTAATTTTCAAAATAAACCAGCTCGAACCGGTGACTGCCCGCGCTCAGCGGGGCCACCCGGCCGTAAATGTCCTGCGCGCCGTGTCCGGCGTCATCCACGATCACATTCTCGCCGGCGTCGTTGAAATCGCCGTCGTTGTTGATGTCGATCCGCAGCCGTGACCCGTCATCGGAGTTGACCCCGAACGTCCACGGACCGGAAACGGGGATGGAAAGGTATCCGGTGGCCCGCAGCCCGTGGGTTTCACCGGGCAGGGCAAAAGGCAGGTTGCCCGACGTGAACCGGCCGTCGCCGTCGCCGAGAAAATTGATGGTCTGGCGGATCCGCGTGTCAGCCACCAGCCTCGGCGGCGACGGCGTGCCCGCCAGAGCGGCGTCCAGCAGCGCCAGCGTCCCCAGATCGGAGTTGGTCTGCACCTCCTTCACCATCATGCCCGGCAGCATCAGGCCGAATCCCAGACCCGAGGGCGCGGATGACCAGGCGGCGTCCGCGAAGGTCCGCTCCGTCCACGAGGCCGGAGTGCTGCTCTGAGGCACGGTGTAACGCACATTCTGGCCGGCGGTGATGAGGTTCACGCTGGTGAAGACGGAGCCGTGGCTCACATCGTCCTGCTGCGGCGGGAACTGCGGCGCGAACTCCGTGCTCACGGTGCCGTCCGGCGCGCTGAGGGCCAGGTATTCCCCGTTGGCGCTGAGCGCGAAGCTGGTATGCAGCTCCCCCGCCGGGCTGGCGCGGTTTTTACCGGAGGCGAAAACGGTCAGAAAATCCCCCGGCTGCAGCGTCACCGCCGGGAACACCCACTTGTCCATGGCCGCGGCCGAATCCGTCAGCCGCCAGCCCGCCAGATTGACGGGTTCGGCGTCGGGATTGTGGATTTCGATCCAGTCGGAGAACGCGCCGTCCACATCCGCCAGCGCCGTTTTGTTCGAGGCCATGAACTCCGAGATCACCGGTGAACCTGACGAAACTGTCACCTGACCGGCGATGGACAAAAAAAGGGCACTGGCCCACAATGGGCGTCTGAAAAAGGGCATGGAAGGGGAGAGCTGAAGGGGAAGAGGAGCCATCGGCGGCGGCTTAAGGGGAACCGCCGGACGGAGTGGGAAATCCACAGGGGGGCGCGAGTATTGCCTAATTCCGGAAACTGTCGAGAATCATCCCATGGGTAAATCCCTTACGCCGCATCCCCGGAAGTGGCTGAGGGACTGGGTTTTATGCTCTTTCCCTGAAGGACGGGGGCGTTTCTACTCCACCGCCGCCAGCCGTCGGATCACTTCCCCGGCGGCCGCGAAGCCGAAAACGCCGGTGACAAACGTGGCCGCCCCGAAACCGGAGGCGCAGTCGAGTTTCATGGTCCCGCCCTCTTCGGGCCCGGCGCGGCAGGTGCCGTCGGCCCATGGAAACACCTGCGGTTCAGCGGAATACACGCAGGGAACGCCGAACGCCTGATTTTCCCCGACGGGAAACCCATGCCGGCGGCGGAGTTCCCGCCGCACTCCTCGCAGCAGATTATCGCCCTGCGACCGGGCCAGATCCGCCGTGCGCACGGCGGTGGCGTCGCGCCGTCCGCCCGCTCCGCCGACGGTCAGGACCGGAATCCCGCGTTCACGGCACTGGGTCAGAATCAGGACTTTGGTGGAAATCCGGTCCACGGCGTCGATCACAAAATCAAACGGTCCGGACAGCAGCCGCGCCGCATTGGCGGCGGTGAGAAATTCGGGAACGGCGTGAATGGCGCATCCGGAATGGATCAGCCGCATCCGTTCCGCCAGCACGTCCACTTTGGGCCTGCCAATCCCGCCGTCGAGCGCGGGCAGCTGGCGGTTCACGTTGGTGATGCAGACGTCATCCAGATCAATCATGGTGACCGCCCCGATACCGGAACGCACCAGAGCCTCCACACTCCATGAACCCACCCCGCCCACGCCGATGACACACACGTGACCGGCGCGCACTTTGGCCAGCCCCGGTCCGCCCAGCAGACGGGCCATACCGCCAAACCGGTCGGTGTAATCCTGCGTAAAATCGCCACTCATGGCGTTCAGAGGGAAGAGATTGACGAAAACCGGCCATCCATTCCGTTCAGCGACGGTGAAAACCATTCATTAAACAGAAGGGCGCAAAGGAAGCGAAGGCAGCCCGATGACCGGAAAAATTATTCCGAAATGGTCACGCCCACCCGCAATCCGTGACGGTCCGCCGCGCCCTGAGCGAGGGAGCGCAGGGCATTGACGGTGCCGCCGCCGGTGCCGATCAGCCGAGGAATATCCCCGCCGTCCACCGCCAGATCAAAAATAGTGGAGCCGTTCTGTTCCCGGCGGGTGACCGAGGCGGCGGAGGGCCGTTCGGCGATGCCGCCGATGACAAATTCCAAAAACTGCTGAATGCCGGAAACTGCTTCCATAAGAAAAATGAAAAATAGGGGAATGAGCCGCCGCGGGGCGGGGACGGGTACGAAACAGAAAGCCCGGTTCCTCAGCGGAACCGGGCGGAAATTCTTTCAGCGCGTGGCGGACGTCCTAGACGGCGGCGGCGGCAGGCTGAGCCTTGCGTGTTTTGCGGATGAGGCTGGCGACCGTTTCGCTGGGCTGAGCGCCTTTGCCGATCCAGCTGTCCACTTTGGAGAGGTCGACAAGGTAGTTCACGCCGTTTTTCATCGGGTCGTAAGTGCCGACCTGATCAATAAAGGGACCGTCGCGGCGGGCGCGGGAATCCGTGACAACGATACGATAGTAGGGACGGTCTTTGGAACCTTCGCGCCTGAGTCTGATTGCGACCATGTTTAACCGGGAAATAAGTGAATTGAAAACAACGCCTCTGCGGAAAAAAACAGCCGGGGCGGGGGTGGGGAAGATACCCCGGTTTTGGGAAAGGCAAGCGGATTTCAGATATAACTCAAATTTCTGTGGCCATGCTTTCGTCCGCCGCAGGCGCCGTTCATGAATTTTTGCCGCGGAATCATTTTTCGGAGATTGCCGCCGGCGGCCGGGCATGGCAGTTTCGCGCCATGTTTCCGCCGCGTGCCGCCGTCCTGTTGTTTCTGCCTCTGATGGCGTCGGTTTTATCAGCGGCTGAACCCTCCGGAAGCGGAAATGCTGTTTTTCACGCCGCTCCCAAACCCGTGGCGGAAGGCGTCAGGCAGGAGGAGTGGCCGCGTTTTCTGGGGGAGCGCGATGCGCCGGTTTCCGGGGAGACGGGCATTGCCCGGGACTGGCCGGAGACCGGGCCTCCGGTGGTCTGGGAATTTCCCAAAGGCAGCGGTTATGCCAGCCCGGCCATCGCCGGTGGAAAGCTGGTGCTTTTTCACCGCGTGGCGGGCAACGAGACGGTGGACTGCCTGGAGCCGGAGACGGGCCGGCGGCTTTGGACCTGTTCGTATCCCGTGCCCTACCGCGATGATTTCGGCTACAGCGACGGCCCCCGCGCGGGTCCGGTGATTGAAGGGGACCGGATTTTTATTTTCGGAGTGACCGGCTGGCTCAAATGTCTCGATCTGGCGGACGGCAAAGTGGTCTGGGAAGTCGATTGCCAGACCAGATACGAGGTTCCCAAATATTTTTTCGGCACCGGCTCCAGTCCGCTGGTGCGGGGCGGGCTGCTGCTGGTGAATGTGGGGGGCGGCGATGGTCAGTGCGTGGTGGCTTTCGACAAAGCGACGGGAGCGGAGAAATGGATCGCGAAACACGAGTGGGGGCAGAGTTACGCCTCCCCGGTTTCCGCCAAATGGCATGGTCAGGACCGGGTGATGTTTTTCACGGGCGGTAAAAGCGATCCCGCGACCGGCGGTCTGCTGGTGGTGGATCCCGTGAAAGGGGAAATCGAAAGCAGCTTCCCCTGGCGCGCCCGGCGTTATCCCAGCGTGAATGCCTCATCGCCGGTGCTTTGCGGTGATAATCAGGTGTTTGTCTCCCAGGCTTACGTGGACCGCTCCCACCCTCACAACGGCGGGGTGATGCTCCGCTGTGATGAATCCGGCAAGCTGTCGGAGGTGTGGCGCCATCCTGATTTTGGCTGCCACTGGATGACTCCGGTTTACCATGAGGGGCATCTTTATGCTTTTTCCGGCGAGAAAGAGCGCCAGTGTGAGCTCGTCTGCCATGAGACAGCCACCGGCCGCCGTTTGTGGCGTGAGAAAATGGAATGGGAGTATCACAGTCCCGAAGGCCGCACCATTCCCATGGGCCTTTACCGCGCCAGTCTGCTGAAAGTCGGGGACCGGTTCCTCTGTCTGGGGGAGTGGGGCACTCTCTGCTGGCTCGACCTGACGCCCCAGGGTGCCAGGCGCTCCTCCACGGTCCAGCTTTTCACCGCCCAGCAGTCCTGGACGCTGCCCGCCCTCAGTCACGGCCTGCTCTACGTTTCCCAGAATGAGGATGACCGTCTCACCAATAAACCGGCGCGCCTCCTCTGCTATGATCTGCGGGCGGGTGGTTCCGCCCTGAAGCCGGCGCCTGCGGAACCTGCCGGGCCTGTGAAGTAAGGGCCTCATCCATCAGCGGCGAATTTTAAACCACCGCTGTACTGCTCCGTATCGGAGGATGGGCATGGCCTGAAAAAAGTAAAATCGGCACTTCAGCGGCTGCCGCTGCCGTGCCTTCTGCTGGGAGAAATTCAGATTTATCAAAATTGCCGTAATTTCAAAGGATTGGTCGCAATTTTGAAAATTACTTGCAATTCCATAATCACCAGGCAATTTTTGTATTCGAAATTTCCATTATTCCATGAACACCATAACTTCAGAAGATTCCCACGAATTTTTTGGGCGTCAGTGAACGGAGAAAGGAACTTCATTTTTCTGCTGCTTCACTACAGACACCTCTCCCAATTCTGAAATTTATGGCCGACGACTTGCCCGAACTGATGACGGTGAAGGAGACTTCCCAGTACCTGCGCATTCCGGTGCCGACCGTTTATTACCTCGTTCAGCGGGGCCAGTTGCCGGCGGTGCAGATTGGCGGACGGTGGCGCATCAAACGGCTGCTGCTGGACCGGGATGTGCTGAAATCCGAAACTTCGGGCGGTCAGCCCACAGTGCTGGTGGTGGATGATGACAGCGGCCTGCAGACCATTTTCAAGCAGTTTTTGAAAAAAGCGGGATTTGGCCGGATCGTCGTGGGCACGGGAGCGGAAGCGATTTCCCATGTGGAAAAGCAGAAATTCGATCTCGTTTTCCTGGACCTTCAGCTTCCGGACATGTCGGGGGATGAGGTTTATCTGCGCATCAAGGAAATCCATCCGGACCTGCCCATCATCATCATCACGGGATACCCCGACAGTGAAATCCTGAGCCGGATTCTCCGGAACGGGCTGATCATGGTCATTCAGAAGCCGATTGATTTCGACATGCTCAACCGGACGATCAAGCAGATTGGCCACAAAGGGCTGGAAGTCAGCGTCTGAGCGGAAAGCGCCGCAGGCGGGCACGGCTCCGGGCGGAAAGCCGAAAAGTTAGGGAAAGGGCTGAAAAAATGAATGAATTTTCCTTCATTGCATTAGACGGAAGCTCCTGTGCTCTGCGCTGTTACGTAGGATTGCTCTGTCGAAAAATTGTATTTTTCGCGGAATAATCATCGCTGCGTCACCGTCTCAACCACAGTGCCGCGTGGCCCGTGCCCGTCTCCGGGTGGAGACCGGGTTTCACGGTATTCCTCAACTCCAACAACTAGAACCCGATGAAAAAACTGCTCACCGCTCTCCTCAGCCTCCTCTTCACCACCAGCCTTTTCGCCGGTGAATTCAAGGATATCAGTGTCACCGATGTGAAGAAAGCCATCGCGGAAAAGAAAGTCACCCTCATTGACGTGAATGGCACCGAGTCCTGGAAAGCCGGCCACGTGCCGACCGCCATCGACTTTGAAGCCAACGAGGCGAAGCTTGCCGACAAGCTCCCCAAGGATAAAGGCGCGCTCATCGTCGCTTATTGCGGTGGTCCTTCCTGCGGTGCCTACAAAGCCGCCGCCAAGAAAGCGGAAGCTCTCGGCTACACCAACGTGAAACACATGGCCGCCGGCATCTCCGGCTGGAAGGAAGCCAAGGAAAAAACCGAAGCCGGCAAGTAATTCCCGTCTTCAGACTTTTCAGATTCATTCCGGCAGCGCCGTTCCGCCCAGCGGAGCGGCGCTGTTTTTTTGCCATCGGAACCAAGCTGAACGGGACAAATCATCTCCCGGCTTTCACCGGAAGGCGGGTTTTATTTAGTGGTTCATTCCAGCTGGATTGCCGGCTGGAAGCCCGGTTGCCACACAGGCTGGAAGCCAAGAGTGTTCGGCACGGAATCAGCTGCGCGCCATGGGCCTT
>JAZKFB010000045.1:0-34486 GCA_040386695.1 Verrucomicrobiota bacterium | reverse complement strand
CTCAAACACCCCAAGCCTGACCGCCACTTTTACAGAATAACATTTGCACGGCCGGCTCCTCTGACCTTAAAGGTCCCTGTTCCTCCCACTTACCTGAGAAAACATGGCTGACAGAGACAACAAGAACACGGAAAATACGTCTGGAAAATTTTTCGTCGATGACCAGTGCATTGACTGCGATCTCTGCCGTGAGACCGCTCCCTCCAACTTCACCCGCCAGGACGACGCGGGTTACTCCTTCGTTTACAAGCAGCCCACCACTCCCGAGGAAATTGCCGCCTGTGAGGAGGCCATGCAGGGCTGCCCCGTCGAAGCCATCGGCAACGACGGCGACGAGTAGCCTGAGGCGGATGGTGAAACCGCGCCAAAATTCACGCATGGGCTGCCCACTGGAAAGTGCTATCCCGGTCTTTGCGCGGGGAGAGCGTTGGTTACGGACAGGAAATACAGTCGCCAAGGGGCTGGGTTTTATGGGGAATTGTGCGGAAAAATGAAAATATTCCTTTTTTCCATTTGGCTGATCCTCGGATTTTTAACGCCAGCCCTGCTGGCGGAGAAACCTGATGCTTTGATTCTTTACCGCATCGGCAGTGTTCCAGTGGAAATGGCGGCCGGCGACAGGTATGGAGTGATGCTGGTGAATGATGGGTCGGAAACCGAGCCTGTTCCCCGCTATATCGTGGCTTTTGCCGGAAGCCGGACGGTTGTGGACACCAGGGATCCGGAGCTTTTCAAAGCGATGCTGAAACGGATTCCGGCAGGCACGGTGCTGACGGAGTATGATTCCTGTTCTGTTCCCCGGGCCTATGGGCTGAGTAAAGGACAGATCAGTGCCTGGCGGTCAGCCATCAGCGGGCAGAAATTGAAAATAGCGGAAAACACGCGTATCACCTGCTACTGTGAAAAGGCGGCCCCATAATCGCGGACCGCGCCCCTTTTTTATGGGGCAAAGAAAATGCCTGACTGAAAACTGCTCCACCCCTCCCCTTGCGCGGCGTGAGGAGGGGATGTTGGTGTCGGGGTGAGTTTTGTGGAATCTTTCAATCAATTGCCGGAGAATAAATCGGCTCTGCTGCGTCGGTTTGAGTCTCTTTTGAAACCGCTGCCGCCTGAGGGGCTGGAGCGCCTGGCGCAGGAATCCATGCGGGCCACCCGGCGGCATTTCGGGAAAACCATGCGGCTTTTCGCGCCGGTTTACGTGAGCAATGAGTGCGTGAACAACTGCGCATACTGCGGTTTCTCCCGGGATAATCCCATTTTGCGCGTCACTTTGACCATTGATCAGGTGGTCAAAGAAGCGCGGCATCTGGCGGCGGAGGGATTCCGGCATGTCCTGCTGGTTGCCGGGGAACATCCGCGTTTTGTGAGCGACGGGTATCTGGAGGAGTGCATCCGGGCCATCAAGAGCTTCATTCCCACAGTGGCCATTGAGGTGGGGCCGATGGAAGCGCCTGAATATGAACGCATGGTGGCGGCGGGCGCGGAGGGGCTGGTGGTTTATCAGGAAACTTATCAGCGCGAAACCTACGCGAGACTGCACACCTCCGGGCCGAAGAAAAATTTCGACTGGCGGCTGGAATGTCCCGAGCGCGGATACGAGGGCGGTTTCCGAAGGATCGGGATCGGCGCGCTGTTCGGGCTGGCACCGTGGCGGGATGAGGCTCTGGCCCTGGCGGCGCACCTCGAATGGCTGCAAAAACACTGCTGGAAGGCGAGTTACACGGTCGCCATGCCGCGCATGAGGCCGGCGGCGGGAGGATTTGTGCCGGAATTCGGATTCGATGATGCGGAGTTTGTGCAGCTTCTGTGCGCTTTCCGGATCTGCTTTCCACAGGTTGGCATTGTGCTCAGCACGCGGGAAACGGCGGAGCTGCGGGATGCCGTGCTGCCCCTGGGCGTCACTTCCATGAGTGCGGGAAGCCACACGGAACCAGGCGGTTACACCGGCCAGGGGAAGGACGATCTTCACCTCACCAAAAAAGGCCGGCGCGTGGAGCTGGAGGAAAAATCCGCCGATAACTGCGCCACCGGGCAGTTTGATATCGCGGATGAGCGGACTCCCCGGGAAATCGAGGCTTTGCTGCGCCGTCTGGGACTGGATCCGGTCTGGAAGGATTGGGACGAGGCCATTCTGGACAACGCGCCCGCCGCGTGAGTGAAAGCGGAGGGTGAGGTGACGGTTTTGAATCAGAGCCTGTGGAAACAGGTGGAAAAATCGTCACAAAAGTACCGGTAAGCGTAAGATTAAAATTGACGGAAGACGGAAGCGGCTGGTATTTGATCGACGCTGTTCCTTCATTGCCAAAATCTTACGCCATCCGCTCATGAAATCCGTCCGCCCCGTCCACGCCCTGTTTCTTTTCTGCGCCGCCGCCCCTCTTTGTGCTGAGCGGGCCAGTGCGGTGACCCTTCTGTCGGTGGATTTTGGCCGGGATGACACGGTGGGAGTCGGATTGGTGGCCACGACGGGCACCCTTCTGGAACCCGGATTTCAGGGCTTTTACATGAGCGGGGCCGCCACCTTCACGGGCACCGCCAGTCAGGTTTACACCGGCATCAACGCCACTTATTCCACCGGCTCGGTCACGGTGGCTATTCAGGGGGAGTCCACCGGAGCGGCCGGGAACATGGGCGGGCGCGACCGCGGATCCCCCACGGACAGCGGGGCTTTCACTTACGGTGATCTCTTCCGGGACGGGATTGCACGCACCAAACAGACCTCCACGGCGGGCCAGTTCACCGTGAAACTGAGCGGGCTGCTGCCTTTGAGTTCCTATTCGCTCACTCTCTGGAGCGCCAACAGCACGGCGGATGTGAACACGGTTTACAGCTGGTACGACACCTCCATCGGCTCCACGCTGCTGGGCACGGTGACCAATGGCCCGGCCAATCCCCTCACCGCCACCGCCAACACGGATTATTCGATCACGGCCAACGTTCAGGCCAATGCCAGCGGCGAAGTCCTCCTGGGCGTGATGTCAGGCAATCTCAGCCCGACGGCGGGTTTCATCAATGGGTTCCAGCTGAACAGCGCCGTGCCTGAGCCGTCCTCCGCGCTGATGCTGGGCGGCCTCGCGCTGGCCGCCGGTTTCCGCCGCCGCCGCGCCTGACGCTGGCTCCGGAGAGAATCCGAATGCTCCGGCAGGCTGACAACATGGCGGTGGAGATCATCCGCGCTTATGAGTCGGCGTATCCTGATCCCATTCACTTTGAAGCCGGTGAGGCTGTGGAAGCGGGGGCGGGAGGATCCTGAATGCCCCGGCTGGTTCTGGTGCCGTGCGCTCTCCGGCCGGGAAGGCTGGGTGCATCACTCTTTTCTTGCCGCGCGCACCGGAATCACGGTCAGCGTGCGGGCTTATTCCGCCAGGGAACTGACCGTGATTGGAGGCGAGCGCGGAAGTCTCCTGCGGACGCTGGACGGCTGGGTATATCTCCGGCTTGAGGGCGGAGACGAAGGCTGGCTGCCGCACAATCACATCCGGCCGGCGGCGGGCTGACGGAACAGCGCGCCATTCCCGGAAATCCGCTTTCCACACCGGCGAAGGTGCCTCATGGATGCCGCAGCATGAAATCCCAACGCCCCGCCCGCGCCAACGCCAACCCTGATCCCCGCCAGGCGGTGCGCCGTCATCAGCACACCGATTACGGGAAAGCGCCCGGCATTGGCAATGAGGAGGATCTTTATCAGATCGTGAAGGATCAGAAGACCCCGCTGATCCTGATTCTGGACGGCGTGACCGATCCCCACAATCTGGGAGCCTGCATCCGCACCGCCGATGGAGCGGGCGTTCACGCGGTGGTCGCGCCCAAGGACCGCGCGGCCACGCTGACGGACACTGTGCGCCATATCGCCTGCGGGGGAGCGGAAAACGTTCCTTTTATCCAGGTCACGAACTTGGCCCGCACCATGGAGAAGCTTCAGGCGCTCGGCGTCTGGCTCGTGGGGCTGGCGGATGAGGGCGGGCAGTTGGTTTACGATCTGGATCTCAAAGGGCCGATCGGCGTGGTTATGGGGGCGGAGGGACCTGGAATGCGCCGTCTGACCGGAGAAAAGTGCGACTTTCTGGCCAAAATCCCCATGCACGGCAAAGTCGAGTGCCTCAATGTCTCCGTCGCCACCGGCGTCGTCCTTTTCGAGTGTGTCCGCCAGCGGCGGTAGCCGGCGGCCCGCTCCGCTCCGGTTTCCGGAGCGGGCGGTTTGGATTTTGAAGGAGGTGGCGGCACCTTCATAAGCCGGATTCTGTCCCCCGCCGGTCGCCCGGCGGATCAACGGCCATTCCTCTAGGTCAGACTTCGCAGCCTGCCCTCCCGGTCTTTCGACCGGGTGCAACCAACCCGGGATTATCCCGGCGGCTTGCGCCTCCGGGGTCAGGCAGGCGGCCTGTTTTCCCTGTTTGTCTTGCACCGCGCAGGGTTTTTCGTGCCCCCGGCCTTGCGGCGCGGGGCGGTGGGCTTTTACCCCGCCTTTTCACCCTTACCCCCCGGCCTTGCGGCTGGGAGGCGGTTTATTTTCTGTGACACTTTCCGTCGGTGGTGGCTTTCGCCCTCCGCCGCCCGCGTTCATCACGCGGCACGCTGCCTTGTGGTGTCCGGACTTTCCTCCAGGACCGCATCCGAAAATGCCGCCCCGGCGACCGTTTCGGGTGCCGCCGCCCCTGCCATGACACACCCGGGCGGAGTGCGCAAGGAGCAGTGTTCCCTGAACGAACGGGCAATCCCCGCGGAGCCGTCTGTCCGGCCGCCAGTGGGGCCTCCATCCGGCATGCGGATCTAATTCCGTTTCGAGCCGTCGAGGATATTCTGACGGTCGAGGGCGGGGATGGGAGCGGAGGCGACCTCGCTGCGGTTGAAGTGGCCGGTCTGGAACCCGCGGGAGTAAATGTCGGCCATGAGGCGCTCGCGCTGGTCCGGAGCCTCCACGAAGTTGGCCCATTGCATGGCGAAGGCGCAGTCGCCACCGGTGGCGATGCGGCCGGCGTGGACGAGGAGGGCTGGCTGGTAGGGGGTCAGGGAATCAGCCTCCTCCAGCCAGGTCCGGGCGGCATCGGTGTCGAGGGTGAGCCAGTCCAGGAGCAGGCTGTTGAGCGCCTTGGAATCGGCCGCTTCCTCCAGACGGGCGAGTTCAGCGGGGAAGTCGATATTGGGAATTTCCTGGCTGACTCCCAGCGCGGCCGGATCAATTCCCGTGGCTTCGCGGAAGCGGGCGGGTTCCGGAACTTCGGCTTTGGCCCAGAACGGAGCATCCTGCCGGGAGGCCGGCGGTGCGGTTTGCCGGCGGGAGGTTTCCGGCTCCCGTCCGGCGGAAGCGGCTGCCGGGGGGGCGGGGACCGGCAAAAGGCCGCTCAGCCAAAATCCGAAACCCAGGGTGCAGGCGGAGGCAAGGCTGAGGGTCAGGATGACGGGTGGACGTTTCATAGGACAGGCACAGCGGGGATGCCCACTGGCCCGGCGGCGGCGGCCGGGGCGGCGGAGGTGGAAAACCGGGGAGCGGCGGAAGCGGCGGGGGATTTCCCGGGTTCCTCCTCTTTCATGCCGTCGAAACGCAGGAGGCGGGCGCTGTTGAAGATGACGAAGAAGGCGCTGAACTCGTGGAAGAAGGCGGCGGCGATGGGACTGATGAAGCCGAAGGAGGAGAGGGTGATGGCGATGGCGATAAAGACAAAACCGCAGAGCAGGTTCTGGTTGATGATGCGCACCGTGCGGGAGGAAAGGACGAGGAAATCGGGCAGGCGCAGGAGGTCGTTGGACATCAGAGCGACGTCGGAGGTGTGGACGGTGACGTCGTTGCCGAGGGCGCCCATGGCTACGCCGAGGTCGCCCTCCGCCAGGGCCGGGGCGTCGTTGAGGCCGTCGCCGACGACCATCACGCGCTTCCCGGAGGCGCGCAGTTCGCGGATGTGGGCCAGCTTGTCCTCCGGCAGACAGGCGGCGCGGTAGCGGTCGATGCCGACGGACTGCGCGATGTGCCGCACGGCCTCCTCGCGGTCGCCGCTGAGGATGATGAAGTCGTCGATGCCCAGTTCCCGCAGGCGCTGGAGGGTTTCCGCCGCCTCCGGGCGCACGCGGTCGGAGAGCAGGAAGGTGGCGGCGTGGCGGCCGTTGACGGCCAGCATCACGGGGCTTTGGCGGGCGGAGGGATCAGGGCTCTCCACGAGGGAAATCCCTGCTTTTTCCAGCCAGGAGGGACGGCCGATGCGGACGTCGAAGCCGTCGATGTTCCCTTCCAGGCCGAGGCCGTGGTGTTCCGTGAAGTCGAGCACGGGCGGCAGGTCCGCCGGTTCCGCGCAGGCGGCGAGGGCGCGGGCGACGGGGTGGTTGGAATGGCTTTCGAGGGCGGCGGCAAAGCGGAGGGCGCTCTCCGGGCCGAATCCGGGATCGTGAACGAGGGTGTCCTCCAGGTGGAGTTTCCCCAAAGTCAGAGTGCCGGTTTTATCAAAGACGATGGTGTCCACCAGACGCGCGGATTCCAAGTGGCGCACGCTCTTGACCAGTAGTCCCAGACGGGAGGCGGCGGCGATGGCCGAGACCATGGCCGAGGGGCTGGCGAGGACGAAGGCGCAGGGAATGCTGACCACCAGCACGGCGATGGCGCGCTCGACATCGCGGGTGAAGAAAAACACGGAGGTGGCGATGAGCAGAATAAGAGGGGTGTAATACCGGGCATAATCCTCGGCGAGGCTGATGATGGGGGCCTCGGAGGTCCGTGCCTCCTCCAGAATGTGCTGCACGCGGCCCATGACCGTGTCCTTGCCCGCGCCGGTGATGCGGGCGCGGAGGGTGCCGTTGAGGTTGGAGGTGCCGGCGTAGATTTCGGAGCCGGGATTCACCTCCGTCGGCATGGATTCGCCGGTGATGCGGCTCTGGTCCACGGTGGCGTGGCCGGTGAGGACGGTGGCGTCGGCGGGGACGGACTCGCCGGGGAGAATGCGGATTTCGTCGCCGGGACGCAGCTCGGAGGCTTCGACTTCGGTTTCAATGCCGTGGACCACGCGGCGGGCGCGGAGGCGGTTGAGAATGCGGAGTTTGGCGAGGGCCATCTCCACCCCGAGGGTGGTGCGCTCCTCCAGCATCTGCCCGAAAATCAGGACCACGGCGACAATGCCGCCGGTGAGATAACGGCCCGTGGCCAGACAGGCGGCAAGGGCGAGGACCACGTATTGGTCCATGTAAAACTGGGTCGCGGCAAAACCGGAGGCGCGGATGGAGGTGATGACGCCGGTGACAATAGGGACCGCCACCAGCACCGCCGCCGCCAGGGCCATCAAGCTGCCGGCACCGGGCTGATCCGGGCGCAGCAGGTCCGTGAACCACGAGGCCAGCATGAGGGCGGTGGCGCAGAAAAGCAGGCGCAGCCGCCGGCGGGTGCCGGTGTCGGGGTGGTGCGGGCTGTCGGCGGCGGGAGCGGTCGTCGGTGAGGACATAAAGGAATAAAATCAGCGGGCGAAACCGGGCGCGGGCTCAATCATCAGGGAGGGAATGGCCTGCCCGGCGGGGAGCAGGGTGCGGGACTGGATCTGGCCCATCACGGTGTCGAGAGTTTCGCGGAGAAGGCGGCGGTCCACGAGGTCCGGGGACAGGCGGTGGTTTTCCAGAAGCGCGAGGAAAGACGAGGCCTCGCCCGCAGCCTCCACTTTTTTGGTGGCCGCCCAGGCTTCGGCGCGCTGGCGGATGGCGGCGGCTTCCCCCCCGCTGCGGGCGAGGGTTTCCACGCGCTGCTGGCGGGAGTTTTCGTAAAGGGTTTTGGCGAACTGGCGGGCGTTGACCACGTCCTCGAAGGCGGCGAGCACCTGCGAGGGCGGCGACAGCTCGCGGATATCCAGACCGGAAACCCGGATGCCGAGCCCGAGGCGCGTGGCTTCCTCCTGAAGGCTGCGGGCGGCGGACTCCGCGAGGTCCTGGCGGTCGGAGGTCAGGGCGGCGTCGATTTTCCGGACGGACAACTGGTGGGTGAGCGCGCGGAAGGAGAGGCATTCCAGCAGCCCGTCGATGCCCTCGCCGACGGAGGCGTAGAGAAACGGCGACTCAATGCGGTAACGCAGGAGGAAGCGGCCCTGGATCAGGTTGGAATCGGCGGTGACGGTGTAGCCGTGGCGCACCGGATCGAGAGTGGCGTCGGCGGAATCGTTGTGCCGGGCTTCGGTGCCGCTGCCGTTGCCGGTCTGCTTCACCTGGCGGATCAGCTCCTCGTTGGAAAGCATGATCACCTTGTCGGGGTCGCCGATTTTGGTGCCCGTCAGCGCCCAGCGGTCGAGGGGAAGTCCCCGGTCCTTGCCGGTTTCGAAACGCAGCACGCGATCAAAGGGTTCGGGGAATCCGATGAGCAGGCCGGGACCGTGAATCTCCGGCTGCAGCCGGCCAAAGCGCAGCAGCAGCGCCTGTTCCTGGGGCTGGATGGTGCGGATGCCGGAAACGGCGTAGAGGCCGAGGAGGGCGGCGAAGACCCAGCGGGCGTGGGCGGTGAGGTGCTTGAGAAGAATCAGCAGGGCCTCCACCGGGCGGCCTTCCTGGCGCAGTGCGGATTTTTTCATGACAGCGGGGGGGCGGGGGCGGCTGGGGGTTGAACAGAAGGAAGCGAAGGGAGCGAAGAGGAGGGAATGACGGCATCGCCAGGAGCCGTGACGGGTGCTGCGGAGGTATTTCCGGGATCGCCAGGAGCTGCCGCGGGTGCCGCGGAGGTGTTTCCGGGAGCGCCAGGAATCGTCGCGGGTGCCGCGGAGGTGTTTCTAGAAGCGTTTGGAACTGCCGCGGGTGCTGCGGGGGCGTTTCCGGGACCGCCAGGAACCGCTGCGGGTGCCGCGGAGGTATTTCCGGGATCGCCAGGAGCTGCCGCGGGTGCCGCAGGGGTGTTTCCGGGAGCGCCAGGAACCGTGGGGAACGCCGCGGAGGTCTTCCCGGAAGCGCCGGGATGCCTTGCAGCACCCGCAGCGGCATTTCCGGGCGTTTCCTGACAAGAAATAACATGATTTCCTCTTCGTTTTCCAGTGGGACGGTGCCACCGGAGCCCCATCCCGGCGGAATTTCCGGGGAGCACAGGCTTCCAGCCAAGCGTGTTCGGCACGGAATCAGCTGCGGGCCATGGGCCCTGCATTCTTTCAGCGCTCCCTTTTCCCGGAGGGAAAACAGATATTAGCCGGTGGTTGAGCGCAGCGACACCACCGGAATGGATTCCCAAAAGCCTCCGCATCCCGGAGGGATGCCAGAGCGCCCGGAGACTGAACTTCCTGCCCTTCCCCGGTCTGCCATCCCTCCGGGATGGGAGTCGTTCCGGGGTGTTTACCGGGGATGTCGCTCCGCTCAATCCCCGGCTACTATCTGTGAAGCCTCCGGCTTCAGTCACCGGAAAGCCCACGGAGTTGGTAAAAAGCCGTTTCCTGAGCGCGGCATTATCTGTGCCGAACACTCTTGGCGTCCAGCCTGTCCTGCCGGGCATCCTGCCCGGTGCCGGAGATTTGGCCACTGCGACTGGGAATCGCGGATTCATTGGGCGGCGGGTTCGGGGAGCGGGGCGATGCTGGCGGCCTGGCCCAGGGTTTCCACCGGCAGGCTGAAGGGCGATGGCCCGGAGGGGAGCGGCGCGGGCAGCGGAGGGGCGGGCCGGTCCGCCGGATTTGTCGGATCTGCCTGATCAGTCGGATCCGCCCGATCCACCGGCGCTTTCAAAGGCACGGGCAGCCGCGCGTCCGTCTCCGTGGACTTCAGCCACTGGAAGGGGGCGATGCCCGTGTCCAGGATCACGGTGGTGTTGCGGTCGGCGATGGCCCGGAGGCTCTGCATCTCGCGGAGGAAACGGTAAAATTCCGGGTCCTTGCCGTGAGCGGTGGCGTAGATGGCGGAGGCTTCGGCCTCGGCTTTGCCGCGCAGCTCCTCGGCCTCGCGTTTGGCTTCGGCGATGAGGCCGGTGGCCTCCTTGTCCGTTTCCGCTTTCATGGCCGTGGCCTCCGAGCGGCCTTCGGCGCGGTATTGCGTGGCCTCGCGTTTCCGCTCCGCTCTCATGCGGCGGAAGACGGAGGCGGTGTTGGCCTCCGGCAGCTGAATCTGGGTGATGCCGGTGGACAGCAGCTCCAGGCCGAGCTGCTCCCGGGCATCCCCGGAGGCGAGGTCCATCATTTCCTTTTCCAGGCCGCTGAGGGGTTTCCCCCCGGCTTCCCCGGCGACGAGGTCGGCGAAAACATGGCGGCCGAGCACGGAGTTCCGGGCGCTGGTGACGAGGGCGTCGAGTTTGCTGCGGGCGTTCTCCGCGTCCTGCACGGCGGTGTGGAACTTCAGCGCATCGGCGATGCGCCAGGTGAAAAACACGGGCACAATCACGTTCCGCTGGTCCTTGGTCAGGGTCTCGCTCAGGCGGATGTCGGCGTGATGCAGACGGCGGTCCACGAGCACCACTTTTTCCACCGGCGAGGGCCAGCGCAGGTAAAAACCGGAGCTTTGCTCAATGCGCACGGGCTTCCCGAAACGCAGGACGATGGCGGTCTGCGTCTCGCTGAGGATGAATCCGCAAGCCGAGGCGGCGACGGCCAGACCGGCGGCGAGGATCAGGGAAAAACGCAGCACGGTGGTGCGGCGGGGACAAATGTCAGCACTCATGGGGGCGGGGAGGAGGGGGACTCGGAACCGGAGGGGGAGGACGCGGCGGCGGGCAGGGGAGGGGCCGGGTTGAGGAGATTGTCGCTGTCGTCCGCGCGGACATTCACGGAGGGGACTTCACCGCGGTCGGCGCGGAGGAGTCCTTCAATATCCAGATCAAAGGCGTCGCGGGACTTCTGGGGCGGCGGCACCAGGCTGGACAGGGCGGAGGGCGTGGTGGTCACGAGGTCCGGATTCAGCACCTTCCGCAGATCAAGATGCGTGGGAATGGAGCCGCGCAGTTCCTTGTCGAAGATCACCTTTTTCGCCCCGCTCAGGGTGCCGTCCAGCGTGCGGAATCCCTCGCGCACCGCATACAGCGCCGGGGCTTCGCGGTAGGCGGCCTGCTGGCTGGCGAAGCGCGAAACTTCGCCCCGGGCGCGGGACAGGCGGTTGGCGGCGGTGGCCCTGGCGGTGATCACGACCTCGCCAACGTCGCCTTTGGCGCGGGTGAGGACATCGCGGCGGTATTCATCGCCGCCGTAGAGGTAGGCTTCCTTTTCCTCCAGGGCGGCCACCACTTCCTGATAGGCGGGCGCGACCTCCACAGGCGGATGAATATCGCGCAGCAGGACTTCCACCACGCGCAGACCCGAGGCCTGGCTGTCGAGTTCCGACTGAAGCTGCTGCTGGAATTCCGCCCGGAGGGGTTCGCGGGCGGTGGTCATCAGCTCGGAGGCCGGACGGTGAAGCGTGAGCTGGAGCAGGACGCGGTCGGCGATGGTTTTCAGAAGCTGGGCCGGATCATTCGACGACCGCAGCCAGGCGGCGGGATCCTCGATGCGGTGAAAAACGGGGACGGAGATGGAGAGGAAATCATCGCCGGAACCGACGAGGGATTTCTGCTCGTCGTCGTAGTGATTCCGTTCCCAGAGAATGGGGCGGCCGGGATCGGCGCGGAAGCCGAGGGTGATTTCCGTGATCCGGGAAGTGTCCACCTGGCGCACGCCGCCGAAAGGCCAGGGCAGGGAAAGGTGCAGTCCGGGCGCGAGATTCCGCGCTTCCCAGGCTCCGCAGCGGTGACGGACGCCGAGCGCGCCGGCGCTCACCTCATGCAGGCTGGTGGCCAGCCAGGTCAGGAGCGCGGCGCAGGTCAGCAGGGCGGGGAGGGAGCGGCGGATGGAGGGCCACATCCACATTTCCTGGAGACGCAGCGTGAAGGTTTCATCGTCGGGCGCCGGCGGTGGCGCGGGGGCGACGGAGGACGCTGAGGAGGCGCTGTCAGCGGCGGGTTCAGCCTGGCGGCGGAGGAAGAAAAAATCGCCCGGCGCGGCGAGGGCGGTCCAGTGCCGGCGCGGGGTGTAAAGGCGGACGAGAAGCCGGACCAGAGTGTCCAGGGCGGCGGCGGCGGCGAGGATTCCCGCTCCCCAGGCGAGCCAGAGATGGGCGGGAAGTTCGAGGTGGCGGCCCGCGAGAAGGACCGCGCCGGACAGGAAATTGAGAATGACCGCGAGGCGGTTCAGACGCTCGTGGCGGCCGGAGAGGGCATCGGCCCCGCCTTCGGAACGGCTCAGCCCCGCGAGGATGCCGGCGAAGGCGCAGACGGTGCCCGCGATGAGGAAAAAGATGGCCAAGGCGGCGGCCGGCGGGGCGCTGGAGGCGGCGGCGCGCTGCCAGAGAAAGGCCCAGACGGCGGGCAGAGCCAAAGCGGCGGGGAGCGCCAGAGCCAGTCCCCGGGATAAAAGGGCGGCCAGCAGACCCAGCGCGCCCGCCAGAGGCAGCAGCCACCATTGACCCAGCCAGACGGCGGCGGAAACCAGGGCGGCGGCTTCCAGCCAGAGCAGAATTCCCGGAGCAAAGGAGCGGCGCATGAGTCGGGCAGTGAGACGGAAGGTGTTAAAGGAAGCATCCGGCCGGACCCCTGCGGATCCGGCCGGAGCTTTGCATTCACCAAAGAATCAATCAGGGCTTCGGACGCATGAGGATCACCTGGCCGTCCTCGGCGAAGCGGCTCTGGGCCTCGCTGCGGCTGAGCACGCCGCCCGTGCCGTTCGGGGCATTGGAGCGCATGCTGTTGGTCTGGGTGCCGCCATACAGAGTCACGTTCTGAAGGTGGGCCTGCACGTTGATCACAAAGGTTCCGGGGCCAAAGGCCTCGTCCGAACTGATCACGCCCGAGGTTTCCCAGAGTCCTGCGCCGAGGCGGCTGGCGGCGTGGCCATCCCGGGCCTCGGCATAGGGGTAGTTGAAGTCGCCCTGATACCTAGCGGCGTAGTTGTTGTTGCGGTCAAGGGTCCACACGCCGCCAAAGCGGCCGTATTTGCTGAACACAGCGTCGGCGGGGCTGTTGCGGTCCTCACAGACCACAATGAAGTCCTTGGAGACGGCGATGTTGTCAATGCTGACGGGGAAATCCATGCCATTGTTCAACACTCCGTTGTTATAGTTGCCCATGGAGCCGGTCGCGCCGTTGGTGCTGTTGAGGCGTCCGGGAGTGCCGGTGTAGGTGCCGCCGGGAGTGGCCGTGCGGTCGGCGTTGTAAACCACCGTCATGGTCGCGGGGCCCACTGGATTCGTGGCCGTCAGCGTCAGCTCATACAGACGTCCGAGGCGGTTCGGGCCGCTGCCGCCGGTGGTGGCCACAAACAGGCTGCGGGTGGGCTGGACCGGGTCGAACTCCGTGTCCTCCACGCGGACAAAACCAAACCCGCCGGCGAGGTCGGCGGCGGCCATCAGCTGAGTGCTGGTTTTGGCGGCGGCATTGGGGATTTCAACCCATTTCATGGCCAGGGAGCCGGTGGAGAAGGTGCCCTCGTTTTCCTGGTTGGCGGTGGCGCTGGCCAGCACGTAAATTTTTCCGCCGGTCAGACCGTTCTTGTCCAGCACGGAGCCGCTGCGCTTTTTCTGGCCCACGTAGAAATACACATAGGAGGGGCTTCCTCCGTCCTCGGTCATGATCACGGAGGTGATGGTGTCACGGCGGGGCTGGACAACCGTGCTTTCGCGGGCAATGCGGCCGAGAGCGGGAAGGGTGTGCATGTTGCCGTCGGCAATGACCACGCTCTGGGAGCCGAGGACGTCGCCGTCATAGTTGCCGGAACCCGATTCCTCATTGGTGAAAAACAACGGCCGGTCCATGCCCTGCTTCGTGCCGGCGAAGGATCCGGAACAGAAGCGGGTGAAGGCATTGGAGTCGCCCTCCTGGGGAGGACGGGCCGCCACCGGGAGGTTCTCCAGAAAGAGATTTTTATGCGCCGGAGCCCCGGTGACAATCCCCCCGTCGTTTCCGAGAACATAGCGGGAGACAAAAGCGCCTTTGTATTTGACCGCCCCGGGGATGGGCTGGCTGAGCGTGCCGCTGGGCATTTCATGCGCCACGAAAAGAATATTCTGCAGGGACACCGCATCACGATAGATGCCCATGGCGTCGGGGATGCCGGCGAAGGCATATTCCTCGGTGGCGCCGCCGCCGGTCAGCGGGACACGGTCGCCGACCGTGATCAGGGGCTCGAAGGTGAAGTTATTGCCGGGAATGGCGCTCACATAGGAGGCCTCGGAGGTTTTGAAGCCCTGGGCCTGCAGGCTGGGGGCAAAGGCGGCGAAGGCCAGCACAAGTGGGATGGATTTCATGAATGATGGGATATTTGGATGGGATGGGCTGTGGATGCTTGCGTGAGGGAAGAGGGATCAGGCCCGGCGGCGGCGGCCAAGGCAGGCGCCGAGGGCGGCAAGGCCGGACAGAGCGGCCGAGGGCTCGGGCACGGCGGCGGCGGCGGAAATAGCGCTCAGGGACACCGTGAGCGCTCCGAGGGACGTGGCGGCTCCGGTCGCCGGATCAATGCTGTAGAAGGACGAGCTGATCCCGTCCGTGGAAAGAGCCCCGTAGAGGTTGCCCACGCTGTCCACCACCAGGGCGGCGTTGGAGGTGATATCAAATCCCGGGCCGCCCAGCGGGCCCACGGTGTCGGCGGAGCCGAGATTCAGGTCAACATTGGTGACCAGGGAATCCGTCTGGAAGTCGATGAAATAGGGAGTGCCGAAATCCGGATCAAACGCGGCGGCGGTCAGGGCCGGTGTTTCACCCGCATGGGCATCGCCCGCGGAGTAGGCGAAATCGGCCACCCGGGTGGCGGTGCCGGTGGTGGTCAGCGTGAAATGCTCCGCCAGCTCGCTGACATAGACCAGATTTCCGCCGGTGGGGTCAAAGGCCAGCGCGCCGAAGCCCGAAGGCGCGAAAGTGGTGGGAATGGCGGTGGCGGCCCCGGTGCTGTCGATGGAGTAGAAATTGGCCGCGAAATCGAGGCCGTAATAAAGCCCGTCCGCGGGATTGTAGGTCAGGTTGATGAGGTTTCCACCCCCCGCGGTCAGGCCCGTCACCGGCCGGGAGGTCAGGAGAGTATTGGGTGCGGAGGAATCAAAGGTCACCAGATTGTTGTCGCTGGTGACCCCGCTGAAAATGTCAGCGGAGGCCGCCGGCGCCAGGGCTAACGAGATGGCGAAAAAAAGTGCTGATTTCTTCATGGTATGGTATGGGGAAATAACGGAATCGGCTGTTTCCGTGCGGAATCCGTTTCCGGTTTTGATCTCCGGTTGCGGAAAACTGGCGGACGGTTGCCATTGTTGTCTGTAAATGACATTCGTCATGCAACGTTGTCGCCTCATGAGGCTGGCTCCTGGTGAGTCTTAATCGACACATTCGCAGGGGGTGCCGCCTTTATGCGGGACTGGACGGGGGCTGATGCGGCGGACGGCGGATGTGCCGGTAATGCCACAGGGCCGTGAAGGCGCGTCTGGCGAACAAGACGCACCGTGCTATTTGCGCTTCCGGCGCGGCCGGGCAAGAAATGGGAGGTTATAATACTATCCTCCGAAACCATATGATAAAATTCCGCCTCGGTTTTCTGCTGTCACTGCTGCCCGCGCTGCCGGCGTCCGCCATTTCATTGACCTCCGGAGGCTACACCACGGATTTCAGCGCCAAACCCGGAACCGGGGACTTCAGCACCCGGACGGTGGCGGGAGGATCGGGGGACATCACCACCGCGTCCCAGCTGGACACCAGGGTCCAGACCCTGTCCTCGGACAGCGTGAATGAGGCCCTCGCGGATGCCGCCGGCCCGCCGGCCGCGGGGGCGTCCGGGCAGTACAGCGCGGAGCTGGATCTGATTCTCACCATGCCCACCGGCGTCCGGGCGTCCGTCCTCATGGCCACCATCACCAATGACACCGGCGCGACCCTCACGGACCTGACCGCCAGCTACGATCTCGGCCGGATCGGGGCCACGGGGAGCGAGCAGGTGGATGGCCAGAGGGTTTACTGGAGTGTCACCGGATCGCTCAATGGCTGGACGGCGGCGGGGGATTTTTTCACCCCCGGGCCGGTCAGCATCCCCATCACTTTCTCCGTGCCGGCGGGAGCCTCTTTTTATCTGCTGTGGGCGGATGACAATGGCAGCGGCAGCCCGGACGACGGATTCTCCATCGATAATCTGTCCCTGACCCCCAATTCCGCAGGGGTTCCCGAGCCCTCCGCCGGTCTGCTTTCGATGCTTTGTCTGGGAAGCCTGGCCCTCCGCCGCCGCCGGAACCGCTGAATCCTCCGGATAGCCGCCGCGGCGGGGCGGGGCGGCCAGGTGCCTGGCCTGTATGCGGGTGGCGGATCCGGTGCGCGCCCGGGTCAGGGAAAGATTGACGCCGCCCGCCAGGGCGCGGCATTCTCCGCGCCATGATTGGTTTTCTTGCCCCGGCCCCGCCCGTTGACCGTCTCCCTCCGGAGCGGATTGATCCCGTGTACCGCCGCCTGCGCCGGCAGGTGTTCGCGGGGATTTTCCTGGGATATGCGGCCTACTATCTGGTCCGCAAGAACATGTCCCTGGCCATACCGGACATCCTGGCGCATTACCCGCAGTATTCCAAAGCCCAGCTGGGGACGGCCATGACGGGGCTTTCCATGGCTTACGGCGTCTCGAAATTCCTGATGGGATCCATCTCGGACCGCAGCAATCCCCGGTATTTCCTGCCGCTGGGGCTGCTGCTGTCCTGCGGGATCACCATGATCTGCGGGTTTTCCAAGGCCATATATTCCTCGCTGGCGCTGATCATTGTCCTTCAGACGCTCAACGGCTGGGTGAACGGCATGGGCTGGCCGCCGTGCGGGAAGACCATGGTCCACTGGTTCAGCACCCGGGAGCGCGGCCGCACGGTGGCGGTGTGGAATCTGGCGCACAATATCGGCGGGGCGCTGGTGGCGACCTTCGCGACGGCGGGCGTGATGCTGTTCCACGACTGGGGCGCCAAGTTTTATTTCAACGCCTTCATCGCCGCCGGCGTCGCGGTGGTGGCGTTCCTGCTGCTGCGGGACACGCCGCAGAGCTGCGGACTGCCGCCGGTGGAGGAATATAAAAACGACTATCCGCCCGGCTACACGGAGAATCACGAGAAACCACTGTCCCTGCGCGACATTTTCCTGCGCCATGTGCTGACGAATCCGTGGCTGCTGGCCATCGCCGTGGCCAATGTCTTCGTTTATTTTGTCCGCAACGGCATCGCCGACTGGATTCCGACCTACCTGAGGACCGCCAAGCACTTTTCGGAATCCCAGGCCGCCTGGGGATTTTCCCTGTTTGAATACGCGGGCATTCCCGGGACGCTGCTCTGCGGCTGGATGTCGGACCGTGTCTTCAAGGGGCGGCGGGCCCCGGCGACCATGGCGTTCATGGGCCTGACCATGCTGGGGGTGATGGTTTATGCGGCCAACCGCACCGGCCCGCTCTGGATCGATTATGCGTCGCTCACGGCCATCGGATTTTTCATTTACGGCCCGGTGATGATGGTCGGCCTGCACGCCCTGGATCTGGTGCCCAAGAAAGCGGCGGGGACGGCGGCGGGTTTCACGGGGTTTTTCGGCTACGTCTTCGGCTCCGCCACCGCCGGGACCGGGGTGGGGTGGATTTCCGACCACTGGGGATGGGGCAGCGTCTTCACGGTGATGATCGTCTGCTGCCTGCTGACGATTCTCTTCAGCGGGCTCACGCTGCTGCAGAAACCGCAGGCCGACAGGGCGGGCTGACGGTGTTGCCGGAAAGAGCGGACCGGGAGATCTGCGGGCGGAGGTCTCCAGTCCACGGGAGCGGCGGAAGGCCTGCGGAATCAGTGGAGCCAGGAGAGCAAGTGAAATTATTTTTACTTTTTCTTTTTGGGAATAAAAAAAAACCACCCAGTGTGCCGCTCTCCGTGGCTCCGGAGCGTTCAGCTTTCACTTTCCATCAAAACGGACCGTGAAACCCCTGGCCCGCCGCGGGCAAGTCCACTAATCATTCCCCCATGCTAGATAAAGCACTACTCACCTTCTCCGGCATCACCATGCTGGAGGTCCTCGCGTTCATCATTCCATTCGTCCTGGCCATCTGGGTTGACCTTCGGGCCCACAAGAGCGGCCATGCGGTGACCATGAAGGATGCCGCCATGTGGTCGTGCATCTGGATTGCCTGCGCCGCCATCTTCGGCGGATTTGTGTGGTGGGGGCGCGGCTCGGAGGCCGCGAGCCTGTATGTCACGGGATATGTGCTGGAAAAGGCTCTGGCGGTGGACAATCTGTTCGCCTTTTTCCTGATCTTTAAATCCTTCGGTCTGATCCAGCCGGAGAACCAGTCCCTGCAGCACCGCATTCTCTACTGGGGGATTCTCGGAGCCATTGTCTTCCGTATCGTGTTCCTCGGAGCCGGCGCGATGATTGTCAATCTCAGCCCTTACGTCCTGATTCTCTTCGCTCTCATCGTGCTGTGGACGGTGTATAAAATGTGGCGCAGCGGCGACGAGGAGGAAGTGGTGGATTATTCCAATCACTGGTCGGTCAACATGGTGAAGAAATTCGCCACCGTGAATCCCTCCATCGAGTCCCGCCACTTCTTCTCGAACGGGGTCACTCCTCTCTTTCTGTGTCTTGTCTGTATCGAGGTCTGCGACGTGATTTTCGCCTTCGACTCCATGCCGGTCATTGTGGCCGTGGTGCAGGATCCCTACCTCATGATCACCTCCAGCCTGTGGGCCGCCGCCGGTCTGCGGAGCTTGTATTTCCTGCTGATCGCCGCGCAGAACAAGTTCTGGGCTCTGGAGAAAGCGGTGATGCTGCTGCTGGTGTTTGTCTCCGTGAAACTGATCGGCAGCGGTCTGAAGGGCACTCCCCTTGGTTTCCACCTGCCCAACGCCGTCAGCCTTTCCATCGTGCTGGTCATTCTGGCCGGCGGGATCATCTGGTCGCTGAAATTCCCCAAGCCCGAGGAGGACGCGCCGGAAACCAAACTGGAGTCCTGATCGCCTGATTTGAGTCCGGTTTCCCGGAGCGGCGGCCCGTGCTGTCCGCTCCGGGGCAACTGTCTCTTGAACTGCGGCCGGTAAACTGTTATTCCATGTCCGGTTCCATCCCGGAATTTCCCTGATCCCATGCGACGTCTGCCCGTTTACCTGCTTCTTGACACCTCCGGCTCCATGAAAGGCGAGCCGCTGGAATCCGTGAAAACCGGCATTCACGCCATGCTCGGCGGGTTGAGGCAGGATCCCCATGCGCTGGAGTCGCTGCATCTTTCCATCATCACCTTCGACCGCGAGGTGAAAACGGTGCTGCCGCTGACCAGTCTGGAGACGCTCCAGATGCCGGCCATTGTCTGCCCGGATTCCGGTCCCACCCATCTGGGCGCGGCGCTGGAGGTGCTGTGCCAGCGGGTGAAGTCGGAGGTGCTGCTCTCCAATGAGGACGGGCGGGGCGACTGGCGGCCGCTGCTGTTTGTGATGACGGACGGCGTGCCCTCCGATATTCAGCTGTACAAGGAAATGATCCCCCGCGTGAGAAGCTGCGGGTTCGCCTCCATCATCGCCTGCGCCGCCGGTCCCAAGGCCCGGAAGGATGACCTGCTTCCCCTCGCGGATCAGGTGGTGAGCCTGGAGACCATGGACGGCAACGGATTTGTCAGTTTCTTCCGCTGGGTCTCCGCCAGTGTGGCGGCGGGCAGCGCCGGGCAGGGTGCCCGGGCCGGCAACGGCGCGCCGCCGCTGCCCCCTCCGCCTCCGGAGATCAATGTGGTGTTCTGAACAAAGGGGAAAGCCGAGGCCGCCGCCGATATGTCCTCCGATCTGGCATTCTCCAAAAACCGCAGGCCAGGGCAGTTATTGCAGCCTTTTCTGGAATCGGGGCACACGCTTTTCGCCGCTGAACCCGCCCGGCTGCTGGGGCCGCTGATGGATTTCCTGGCGGAATTTCACGGATCCGGCCAGGCCCACGGCGCGGTGATGCCGGGACGTCTGCTGCTGTCGCCCGCCGGGGAGTGGGATGTGGATTTTTTCAAAACCCGCGCCGGTTCGCCGGATGCGCTGGAGCTGGAGACCTACTATCCCGACGGCCCCGGGCAATCGCTTGAGGAACGCCAGCGCCGGGATGTCCGCGCTCTGGCCGCCGTGCTGCATCTCATTGTCACCGATCAGCCGCCCGCGCGCCGCAGCCGCCGGGCGCAGCGGCTGGCGGAGCATCCTCTGGCACAGGACTGGCCGGCCGAATTCATCGAACTCCTGGACCGCATTCTGGAAGCCGGACCGGAGGAGCCGCTGCCCGCGCTGGCGGAGCTGGCGGCGTCTTTGGGAAAACGGGGGGACAACGTTCAGGAACCTGCCGCCGACACGCTTCCCCCCGGCACTGCTGAATCCGCCGCTGCCGCTGCTGAGCCCGATCCTGCCGCTGCCGCTGCCGACGGTCCGGCCACTTTGTTCATCCCGCCCATTCCCCAAAAATCAGAAATGCCGCCGCCTCCAACGCCCCCCGTTCCCGCGTGGCCACTGCTCCCGGCGGTGCGGCTGCCCAATGCCATGGTGGGGCGCGCCTACGCCGTGGAAGTCTCCGCTCTGGAACATTTCCCGCAGGCCGGTGCCGGCACGGAAAATTCCGCTCCGGCGGAACTGCTCACGCCCCTTCCGCCGGGTCTGATTTTTTCCGCTGGCCTGCTCAGCGGCACTCCGGATCAGGCGGGGGAATTCGAAATCCGGCTGCGCTCCCATCCTGGGGGTTCCGCGCCGGAAAATGTTCCGGGGGCGGATCATGTGCTGCTGCTCACCATCAATGCCAGCCCGCAGTCGCTCTGGAAAAATCTCCCGTCCGACCCGGCGGGGAAATTCGCCAAACCGGACACGGAGACGCGGTTCTTGGCCGGGCAGGGGATGGACGGCAGGGACCGGATGGACAAAATGGACAGCGCAAAAGAAGGCGATGCCGGGCCGCTGGTGGTCATTGGAGCCAGTCTGCGGGGGCGTTCCCACGCTCATGTCGGCAGTTTCCGGGATGATGATCTGGCGATGGACTGGTTTCCCGCCAGCGCCTGGTATGTCCTGACCGTGGCCGATGGCGCGGGCAGCGCCAAGTTTGCCCGCGAGGGGTCCAGAGTGGCCTGTGAGGTGGTGCGGGCCTATTTCGAGGAAAAATTCGGAACCGGCGCCGGCGCTGACGTTTCCCTGACAAAACTTGCGGAGGAGCACGCCGCCTCGCCGGATGACCCGGCTGCGGCGGATACGGTGAGAAAAGAACTCATCCGGCAGTTCGGCGGTGCCGCTTTCCAGGCGAAACAAACCCTAGAGGCCGCTGCGGAGGAGCACCAGGCGGAGCTGCGCGATTTCCACACCACGCTCATCACCGTGCTTCTGCATCCTTTGGCGGACGGGCGCTGGTTTGCCGCCGCCTTCTCCATCGGCGACGGCGCGGCGGCGGTGACCGGAGTGCCCGGCGGCGCACCCTGCCTGCTGACCCGCGCGGACAGCGGGGACTACGCGGGGCAGACCGTTTTTCTCACCATGGACCAGGCTCTGGCCACACCGGAGGCGGTCGCGGCCCGGGTTCAAACGGCGGTTCTGCCGGGATTTGAGGCACTGCTGCTGGTCACCGACGGCATCTCCGATCCCCGGTTCGTCTCGGACACCGCCCTTGCCGACCCGGCTGGCTGGTCGCGGCTGTGGGAGGAAATCCGGCCGGTGCTGATCCCGCATGATTCCGGTCAGGCGCAGGCGGAAGCATTGCTGGACTGGATGGGCTTCCACTCGCCCGGGCACCACGACGACCGCACCCTAGTGCTGGCCGTGCCACCCTCCTCCCTGACTCCTCTTTCCACATGAGCACTATCCGGCTGCAGGCGACGGACGGCACTTTCTTTGATTTTGACGACGAGGCCCCGGCGGGCTCCGGCGGCATGAAGGAGGTGTTTTTCTCCAAGGACCGCCGCCATGTGGTCGGCTGGTACCGGAAAAAACCGGACGCCAACGCCATGGAGCGACTGAAAACCATCACCGGCGTTTACCGGCAGCGCATCTTCGGTCAGGAGGGCGGGGCCTACTGGGAGGCGCTGTTCTGTTGGCCGAGCCATATCATTGAGGCTCAGGGCATGGTGGGCGTGGTGATGCCGGCCTATCAGCCGCATTTTTTCTTCGCCTTCGGATCGAAAAACGACGATTTCCTCGGTCTCAAAGGCCGGGAGAAGGAAGGCAAATGGTTCGCCTCCGCCAACCATCAGCAGAAACATCTCGATCCCCGCGAGCGCGGCTCGTGGCTCAGCTATCTCACCATCTGCATCAAAATTTCCCGCGCCGTGAAGCGCCTGCACATGGCCGGGCTGGCGCATTCCGACCTGTCCTACAAAAACGTGCTCGTCGATCCCGCCGGCGGCCATGCCTGCCTCATTGACCTCGACACCCTCGTGGTCCCCGGAAAATTCCCGCCGGATGTCGTGGGCACCCCGGACTTCATCGCCCCGGAGGTCCTGCGCACCGTGAAGCTGCCCGCCGGCGCTCCCGGCAAATGCCTGCCCTGCATCGAAACCGACCGCCATGCCCTGGCCGTGCTGGTTTACATGTATCTGCTTTACCGCCATCCCCTGCGCGGGCGCAAAGTCCATGACGACGACGCCCAGCGCGACGAGGAGCTGAGCATGGGGGACAAAGCCCTGTTCGTGGAGCATCCTGACGATTCCTCCAACCGCCCGGATCCGGACTCGGTGAAGCCGGGATTCCTGCCCTTCGCGGACGCGGAGCGGATGCCCTACACCCTCTGCGGGCCGTATCTGAAGGAAATCTTCGACCGCGCCTTCGTCACCGGCCTGCACGAGCCCTCGCTGCGTCCCTCGGCGGACGACATGGAGCGGGCGCTCGTGAAAACGGTGGATCTTATCCAGCCCTGCGCCAATCCGGCCTGCGATCAGAAATGGTTCGTCTTCGACAACACCACGCGCCCGCGCTGCCCCTTCTGCGGCACCGGCGTGACCGGGCCGCTGCCCATGCTGAACCTGTATTCGTCGCGCGGCGGCGGCAAGTTCCTCCCGGACAATCACCGGCTGATGGTTTACACCAATCAGTATCTTTACCCCTGGCATGCCTCGCGCTCCATTTTCCCCAATGAGCGGCTGACGCCCGACCAGAAACGTCCGGTCGGTTATTTTGTGTTCCACGACGGCCACTGGCTGCTGGTGAACCAGACCCTCACAGGTCTGAAAAACGTCACCGCCGCCGAACCCGTGCCCATTCCCCCCGGCTCCTCCGTGGTGCTGGAGAATGACCAGAAACTCCTGCTCAGCCCCGAGGACGGCGGCCGTCTGGCGCATGTCATGATGGCCAATGGCTGACCCTGCCGCTTTCCCGCTCCAACCTGAACTCCGAAATGGATTTAAACAGAAGGCCGCAAAGACCGCAAAGGTCACAAAATCAATCTCTTGAGATTCACGACCGGTTCACCCGCCGGGCGGGATCCCCGGAGGCGCTGTTTCAGCATCCGTTTATGACTCCGTGACCTTTGTGGCCTTCTGTCCAAATTCCATTTCCCATCATTAGGTTCAATTCTTCAATCCGACCCCCTCACGCCATGCGCCGTCTGCCTATTTACGTCCTGCTCGACTGCTCGGAATCCATGATCGGCACCGGCATGACCGGGGTCCAGAGCGGCATTGAAACCATGGTCCGCACCCTTCAGCGCAACCCGCACGCCCTGGAGACGGCCTGGCTTTCCTTCATCACCTTCGACAGCCGGGCGGAGCTGAAAACCCCGCTGCAGCCGCTCGACGAGGTGCAGGCGCCCAAGCTGAAAGTGCGGCCCGGCACCGCGTTCGGCAGCGCTCTGCTGCTGCTGGGCGAGCGCATTCTCCAGGAGGTCCGCCGCAACCAGCCGGGCTCGAAGGGCGACTTCCGGCCCATCATCGTGCTCATCACCGACGGCCAGCCGAGTGACGACTGGCGCTCCGCGCTGAAGTCGCTGCACCAGACCGCGCCCATCGGGAATTTTTACGCCATCGGCGCGGGCGACGACATTGATTTCGCCGGTCTCCGGGAGGTCACGGATATCGTCCTGAATCTCCAGCAGACCGACGAGCACGGCTGGGCGAAGCTGTTTGTCTGGATCAGCGACACTTTGAGCACCGCCAGCATGGGCGTCGCCGACGGCGATGAAAAAGCCGCGATGCTGGCCAAGCTCCCGGTGTCCATTGAGAAAGTGGAGGCCGATCACTGGAGCGCGGAGCAGCGCGACGGCGGACCGCCCCGTCAGCTTTTCCTCTACGGCCTGTGCGGGGTAAAGCGCTTGCCCTACCTGATGCGCTACGGATATGACGCCAATTACGGCATCTACAGTCCCACGGCGGCGCACAAGCTGGACAAGGACAACGCCGACTTCAGCGACCGCGGCCAGCGCCTGCCGCCGGTCGATTCCCGCGTGGTCAACGGCTGCCCCGACTGCCCGCACTGTGGCAGCGAGGGCGCGGGATCCTGCGGCAGCTGCGGCACCGTCTTCTGCGGCGGAGCCCGTCAGGACGACGGCAAAAGCGTCTGCCCCGGCTGCAACGCCCAGCTCACGGTCAACAAAGGCGATGGTGACGGTTTCCAGATCCGCGCCAGCGAGGGCTGACGCCCCCGGCTGCGGACAACGCGGTTATTCATTGAGATTTTCCTCAGGGTCGTGATAATGCGCGCCGGACCGTGCAGTCAGCGGGTACCGCCTGTTAATTTTTTCACCTTTCCGATCCCAGCACAGCATGGCTTCCGCCAATCTCCACCTGCGCGGCACGACCGTGCTTCACGCCGACCGTCTTGCGGACGAGGGCACGCTCATCATTCCCTCACGTCTGACAGCGGCGGATGTGCCCCGGCTGGCCAAACTGGCGGGCAGCCGGGCGCTCACGCTGCTGAAGGAACCGGACGCGGCGTATGAGCCGGAAACGGCGGCGGCGATCAGCGCCCTGCATTTAAAATCCATTCCCCGGCAGAGCCCGGAGGCCGGAGATGCCGTGCAGGCGGCGGTGCGGCAGCGGAATGCGGTGCTTTATCTGCCGCCGACGGTCACGGCACCGAAAGTGGCCAATCTGGAAATTCCCCGGGCCATTCTGGAGGATCTGGTGCGTCTCGGCGCGCCGGTGCAGCCCGTCGGCATGGATCATCCGGCTTCCGCGGCGCTCACGGTGGACGCGCCGGGCAGCCTGGAGGAGGCGGTTTATGCCATCAGCGCGGTCATTCCCGCTGCGAAACTGACGTTCCAAGCGGTCCAGGCCGCGATCATCGAAGCCAGCGCGGAGGCCTTCACCCACCGCCCGACCCTGAATGCCCCGCTGGGCCGGCTGCTGCTGGCGGGTTTCAAAAAACACGGGACCACCGGCTCGATCACGGATGGTCTGGACGGCAGTGTGACGTCCTATTCCAAAATTTTCGCCGCCTCCGCCGCCTTGGCCGGCCTGATCAAAGCGGAGGCCAAACAGCCCCGCGTGGGCATTGCCCTGCCGCCGGGGCGGGCGGCGCTGATCGCCAATATCGCCACCGTTCTGGCGGGGAAAGTGCCTGTGAACATCAACTTCACCGCCGCCAAGGAATCCATTGAAAGCGCCATCAAACAGAGCGGCGTCGAGAAATTCCTGACCGCCGACACCTTTGTCCGGAAGCTCCAGTCCTTCCCCTGGCCGGCCACCAAACATCTCATTTTCCTCGAACGCGTTCTGCCGCAGCTGAAGCCGAAAATGATGCGCTGGCTGATCGCGCTGAAGCTGCTGCCGGTTTCCGTGCTGGCCGGTCTGCTGAAACTTCCCCAGAAAGGCGGCGACGAGGAGGCGGCCCTGCTGTTCACCAGCGGCAGCTCCGGCGAGCCCAAGGGCGTGGGCCTCAGCCACCGGAATATTATCTCCAATGTCACCCAGTTCGCCCTGCGGCTGAATCTTCCGCCCAACGACCGCATCGTCGGCTCGCTGCCCCTGTTCCATTCCATGGGCGGCACGGTCACGGTCTGGTTCCCGATTCTGGAGGGCGTCAGCCTGGTCACTTACCCCAATCCCATGGAGGTGACGAAGCTGGCGGAACTCATTGATCAGCACCGCGCGGTGCTGCTGCTGACCACGCCGACCTTCCTGCGCGGTTTCCTGAAGCGGGTGAAGGTGGAGCAGCTCGCGAGCCTGAAACTCATCGTCACCGGCGCGGAGAAACTGCCCGTGAACCTGGAGGAGGAATTCCGCAAAAAATTCGGCAAACCGGTCATGGAGGGCTACGGGCTGACCGAGACCTCCCCGGCCACCAATTTCAATCTTCCCGACGCCGAAGGCGGCGCCTGGCCCGTGATGCCCACCCGCCGGCTGGGCTCCGTCGGTCAGCTGCTGGCCGGGGTGGCGGTGAAAATCACGGATCCCATCACCGGCAATGAGCTTCCGGTGGACCAGACCGGGATGCTCTGGTTCAAAGGCCCCAACGTTTTCAAAGGTTACCTCAAGCAGCCCCGGAAAACCGAGGAGGTGCTCCAGGATGACTGGTTCCGCACCGGCGACATCGCGCGGCTCGACGCCGACGGTTTTCTGCACATCGAGGGCCGCCTGAACCGTTTTTCCAAAATCGGCGGCGAGATGGTGCCTCACGAGGTCGTGGAGGATCACATCATCAAAGCCATGCGTCTGGATGGCGATTCCGAGCGCCGGATTGCCGTGGTGGGCGTGCCGGATGACGACAAGGGGGAGGCCCTGGTGCTCATCAGCACCGTCGCCAGCGAGGCCATCAAGCAGGAGATCATCCAGCTCCGCTACACCCTGCTGGAGCGCGGTGTCCCGGCCCTGTGGATTCCCAAACAGCTCGTGCGCGTGGAGCAGATCCCCATTCTGGCCTCCGGCAAACTGGACCTCAAGGCCTGTGAGAAACTCGCCGCCCAGCGCGGGATGGGCTGAGCCTGAGGCCCGCATGAGGGCTGAATGACGGCGGGCCGCTTTCGGGTTTGAGAACCGGCGGCTGTCCTGTTATGCTGCGCGCCCGCCCCGACTGTTTTCAATCTCCATCCGCCATGCACATTTCCGACATCCTGGCCGCCACGCCGACCACGCTTTCCTTCGAGTTTTTCCCGCCGAAGACGGCGGAGGCCGTGGAGCGGCTGTATGAGACCATCGCCCAGCTGGAGCCTTACCAGCCGTCGTTTGTCAGCGTCACTTACGGCGCGGGCGGCGGCACCCGGGAAATGACACACGACCTCGTGGTCCGTCTGAAACAGACCACGGCGCTGGACCCCATTCCGCACCTTACCTGCGTCTGCCATCAGGAGGGGGAAATCGCGGAAATCCTTGAGCGTTATGCGGCGGCGGGAGTCAGCAACATTCTTGCCCTGCGCGGCGATCCTCCGGCCGACCGTCTGGGTTACGACCGCTCGAAGGACGCCTTCACATACGCCGCCGACCTCGTGGCCTTCATCCGCCGCTTCAACGACAGCAAAGCCCATCCCGATCCCCGCGGTTTCGGCATCGGCGTGGCCGGCTTCCCGGAAGGCCATCCGCTGACGCCGAACCGTCTGGTGGAAATGGACCACCTGAAAGCCAAAATCGACGCCGGAGCGGACTACATCTGCACCCAGCTTTTCTTCGACAATCACGACTTTTACGATTTCCGCGAGCGCTGCTCCCTGGCGGGAATCCACGTCCCGATCATCGCCGGCATCATGCCCATCACCACCACCAACGGCATGAAACGCATGGCCGAGCTGTCCGGCGGCTCCGTCTTCCCCGCGCGCCTGCTCAAAAACCTCCAGCGCGCCGGCAAGGATCCGGAGGCCATCCGCCGGGTTGGCCTGCATTACGCCACCGAGCAGTGCGCCGACCTGCTGAACAACAATGTCGCCGGCATCCATTTTTACACCCTCAACCAGTCCACCGCGACCCGTGAAATCTACGCCAGCCTCGGCCTCAAGGACAGCCGCGCCCTGACGCCCGCCGCCGTGTAGATCTCCTTCCCGCCGGGAGCCGGCGTGCCGGCACCGCCGGGGTTATTTTGAGGAGCGGGGGTTTCTCAGGTAGTAAAAACGCCCGTCCTCCGCGCCGCCGAGGAAGTCGGGAATGCCGTCGGCGTTGAAATCGACAGTGGCGGGGCTGACGTCGTGGCCCTCGATGTTCTCGCGGACCAGCAGGCCCATGTCCTGGAAAGTCCACACGCCGCCGGGGTCAGCGCCGGCATCGGAAATCTGCCGGAGGAAGTTGGCGTTGGCGGAGTTGGTGAGCAGATCCGGCCGCCCGTCGCCGTCCCAGTCGGTCACGCACAGCTTCCGGCGGCCGCTGGCTCCGGACAGGCCGCTGTTGAGCCGCAGCGGGCCGGGCGCGGGATTCAAAATTCTGCCCCTGGAGTCCGTGACGGAGAAATTCGCCCCGTGCAGCACCCGTTGCGGCGGCAGGAGAACCGGTTTTCCCTCCCGCCGGGCGCGCGGGAAAAAGGAGAGAAAACCTTCCTGATCCAGCATCAGCAGATCCGCCAGACCGTCGCGGTTCCAGTCCGTGACCACCGGCGTGGTGCGCCATTGGGTGAGCAGCGCCTTGCCCTCCGGACGCAGCCAGCCGTAGGCCAGCGCGGGCTGGGGGCCGTCCCACTCCACCTCGACGGGCTGCGCGGCGGCGAGTTGCGGAGACTGGCGGGTGCCGGTGTTCTGATACCAGATGACCTTGCCGAAAATGGAGTTCACCACCAGATCCGGCAGCCCGTCGGCGTCCCAGTCGGCCACGCTCAGGGTGGTGTAACCCCACTTCGCCTCCGCCGGGCCCTGGATGCTGCCGTTGGGGCCGGCCATGAGGCGCAGGATTTTCCCGTCGGATTCCAGCTTCCGGGGAGCGGCCCATTTTGGAAACTCCACGCCGGGCCCGCTCAGGTTTTCGAAAAACAAAATGTATCCGGCGGTGTTGCCGCTGACGATGTCCGTGTCGCCGTCGCCATCCCAGTCAAAACCCGCCGGGGTGGCCAGAGCGCCGCATTTCAGGTCCTCCGCTTCCTGCTGGAAATAGCGCGGTTTTTCAAAAACCGGCACCCGGTCCGCAGGGCGGGAACCGGTGTTCCTGATCAACGCCACCCGTCCGTCCTCGTCGCCCGTGATCAGGTCGGGATGGCCGTCCAGATCCCAGTCGATGGCGGTGGGCGTGATCATCTGGAGATCCATCACCAAGGGATGGCCGTCGGCGGTTTTCAGGCGGCGGCCGGCGGAATACTGCGGCACGGTGCGGGTGCCGATATTCTCGAAATAGGTGAAGCCGTCGAGGAATTCCCCGCAGAGCAGATCCAGGTCGCCATCACCGTCAAAGTCCGTGAAACTGGGCGACGGCCAACCGAAAACCTCCACCGGCTGGCTGCCGGACAGCACCTTCACCGCCGTCGCATACTGCGGGGAGGCCGTGGTGCCGGTGTTCCGGAGCCAGTAAACAAATCCCCGCAGCGGGCCCCGCGTCCAGACGCCGTCCTTGTCATAGCCATTGTCCCAGCCGTAGTCCGTCCAGTCGCCCACGCCCACAATCAGATCCAGCGCGCCGTCGCCGTCATAGTCGGCGTAACGCCACATGTTGGCGCGGACCTTGTTGGGATGGACATTTTCCGGCACCCCGAGTTTCACCGGTTTCTCCAGGCCCGTTTTCAGAAAATCGGGATACCCCGCGCCGGCCGACAGCACGCGCGGTTTCCCCTGATCGTAACTGACCTGCACATTCTGAAGCCCCCGGCTGATCCGCCGCGCGGGCTTGAAAACCGGCATCGGATTGACCGCTGTGGAGCCGGTGGCGTTTTCAAAAAACCAGACGCCGTTGTAGGGTTTGTCCGGACAGTTCACCACCAGATCCAGATCCCCGTCGCCATCAAAATCCATCGGCAGCGGCCACGCCCAGAGCCCCACGCCAAGGTCCGTGATCAGGCCGGGATGATTGAATTTCAGCCGGGTCAGCGAATCCCCGGGAGCGGCGTTCACCTTCGCCACGGAAGTGAGGACCGCCGGAATCAGAGCCAGGGTCAAAGCCGGCATGGAGGAAGGAGGAAGCTTCATCGGAGGGCGGGGCAGGGGGTCACTTCG
This sequence comes from Verrucomicrobiota bacterium, assembly GCA_040386695.1. Classification (GTDB taxonomy): domain Bacteria; phylum Verrucomicrobiota; class Verrucomicrobiia; order Verrucomicrobiales; family V1-33; genus CAIZWU01. The sequence goes on along the minus strand of JAZKFB010000045.1, from coordinate 4,587 downwards.
GCCACTGGCCATCCACAAAATCGCGCGGCTGGAGTTTGTCCGGATCCACGACCGCATGGCGGATGCGCTGACGCTTCCAGGTGTAGGTGATGTGAACTTTCCCGTCCGCCGTCTGGATAATCGCCGGGTAGCTGTATTCACCGGGCTGATCCTCCAGAACGAGGGCCGCCTGCCAGGTTTTGCCGTCGCGGGAGACCGCGAGATTCAGCGGAGTCCGTTTGCCGCCCCACTCGCCGGGATCGCCGGGCACGTGATTGTAAATGATCAGCTGCCGTCCGTCCTTCAGCGTCACCGCGTCCGTGCCCGAATTCGGATTCGGCAGGGAGCCCAGAGTCATGGTCCCCCAGGTCCGTCCGCCGTCCGCCGAGGCGGTCTGGAAAATGCGGTTCTGCCGCGTGCGGCCGATGGCCAGCAGCCCGCCGCCATCCGTGAACAGAACGCTCGGCTGGATGGCCTGGATGGCGATTCCGTCATTCAGCGGGCCGGTGGTGGACCAGGTTCTGCCGAGGTCCGGCGTGCGTTCAAAAGTCACCGTCCACCGGCTGTTGTCCTCTGGGGACTCGTGGCTGACGGGGCAGAGCAGGTCTCCGCCGGGCAGCTGCACGGGCTTGTTTTTGATCGGCCCCAGAATGCCCTCCGGCAGGCGGTGCGGCTCCTCCCAGGTGCGGCCGCCGTCCTGCGAGCGGGTCAGCATCCCCCACCAGGTCTCCGGCGTGGGGCCGACTTTGTAAAACAGCAGCAGCGGCCCGTTCTTGGCCTGGAACAGCACCGGATTCCACGATGGATGCCGGACCACGGTGCCGTCCGTTTTGGAATACTGCACGCCGTTGGCCGCCTCCGCCGGGACCGTCCACTTGCCGTTTTCCTGCCGCGAAACCCAGATGCCGACATCCGGATGTTTCTCCTGCGTCCCGCCGAACCACGCCGCGACCACGCCCTCTTTGGTCTCCGCCAGCGTCGAGGCATGGCAGGCCGGGAAGGGGGCGGATTCGTAAATGAACTCCGAGGACAGCACCGCCTTGTCAGGTCCAGCGGCGCCGGCGGACCTGACGGACAGGAATAAAGGCGTCAGCGTCAGAAACGCCGGAAGCACGGACAGCAGCGGAAAAGCGGGGCGCGGAACAGTCATGGTGTTGGAGAAAATGAAAACGCGTGCAGAATGCCCGGACCTTTCCGGAAACTCCAGATATTCCTGTGCCCTGAGCCTGAAGGGCCTCATTCCCCGCAGAGCAGCAGCCTCCCTCTGATCTATTTCCTTCTTTGCTCCCTTCGTTTCCTTCTGTTCAAATTCCTCATGCGCCTCCTGATCTTCCATTACCACGACCGCCCCGGCGGCGTGCGGGAGGTGATCAGCCGCGGCCTGCCCCTCCTGCTGGAATGGCTGGACGGCGTGCGGGAAATCGTTTTTCTGACCGGGGAACTGACGGATGCCGCCTGGCGAGCGGATTTGGAGCAAAGACTGGGGAAATTCGGGAAATCAGGAAAAATCCCCCTCCACTGGGTGGCCGATCCGGAGTGGGCTTACGGCGGGGAGGATTTCAAAACGCTCAGCCCTGCCTCCACCCGCAGGCTTTGGGAATTCCTGAAGCCGCCCGTCCGGAGCGGGGAAGGGGGCCGCACGGTGCTCTGGGCGCACAATCTCGGCATCGGCCGGAATATTCCGCTGCTCCGCGCACTGCCGGAGCTCTGTCTGGCCGCCGGAGCCGAACTTTGGCTGCATCACCACGACTGGTGGTGGGACGGCCGCTGGGAACGCTGGCGTGACTGGCGGGCGGCGGGCGTGACTTCCCTGGACGAGGCTCTGGCGGCCACAGTGCCTGTGGGGCCGCACATTCAGCACCGCTGCGTGAATCTGGCCGATCTTCCCTTTCTGCAAAACGCCGCCGGAGCCGCCGCGCGCTGGGTGGGAAATCCGCTGCCCGCGTTTCAACGGCCCGCCGCCTCTGAAATCCGCGCCGCCCGCCGCTGGCTGGACGTCCGCACGGGAGGCCGCCCCGCCTGGTTGGCTCCGGTCCGCGCGCTGCGGCGGAAAAACCTTGCCGAAGCCCTGCTGCTGACCCGCCGCCTGGCCCCCGGAGCCTGCCTCGTCACCACCGGCGGAAGCTCCGCCGCCGAAACCCCCGGCTGGCAGCAGTTTCAGGCCGCCGCCGCCCGCCGCGGCTGGCCGCTGGCGCCGCAGGTTTTAGCGGAATCGGGGCCGGATGCTCCCACTGTGCCGGCGCTGATGGCGGCGGCGGACACCATTGTCATGACTTCGCTCCAGGAGGGATTCGGCCTGCCGTGGCTGGAGGCGGCGGTTCTGGAAAACCCCGTCATCTCCCGCCGCCTGCCGGACGCGGTGGAAAATCTCGGCGCGCTCGGCTGCCGGCTGTCCGGAACCTATGACGCTCTGCCGGTGCCGGACGGGCTTTTCAACCCCGCCGCTGAAACCGCCCGGCTTCAGCTCCGTTGGGCCCGGGCTCTGAGTTTTCTGCCGGATGAATTTCAGGGAGAAACCGGTGCCGGTCCCCCAAAGCATGAAAGTCGCGGAGGGACAGTCAGGGGCGCGCCGGCTCCGTCTTTTTCCGGAAGCGTGCCACCGGATTTCGGCCAGCTGACACTGGAAGGGCAGCTGGAGGTTCTGGCCGGAAACGCGGCGGATTTTCCCCTGCCTCCCGGGGTTCAGGCGCAGGTTCCGTATTGGCCGTGCGGAAGCCGCCGGGATTTCTGGGCGGAGCGTTTTCTGTCTCCGGATTTTCCGGAGCCTTTATCCGTTTCCGCCATTTCATCCGCTTCCTGGAAAAGCCAGTCAGCGGAAGTCCGGCACCGCTTTCATTACTGGAGACGCCATCCTCTTCTCTGGCCCGGGCCGGGCGGCCGGACTTGACGTTGTTTTGCGGGTTTTTTGGCGCTGGATGGGCAAATGGACCTGATGGACAGCCTGAGAGGCGGATGAGGCGGAGCGTTTTCCGGGTTCAGGCCGGGCGCTTGATTTCGATGGCGGTTTCGCCCCGGCCGTCCGCTTCGCCGTAGAGGGTGAAGCCTTTGGTCTCCACGATGCGCACGGGCAGAATCTCCCCGCGCAGACGGTCGTGGGGGCCTTCGAAAACGACGATTTTGTTCTGTGGCGTGCGGCCGGTGAGGCGGGTGGTGGTCGTTTTGCTGTAGCCCTCGCAGAGCACCTCGACGGTTTTCCCGACCTGGGCGCGCAGCTGGTCCTGGGCCTGGGTGTTGATGAGCTGGAGCAGGTCCTGATTTCGCGCCTCCTTCACGGATTCCGGCAATTGCAGCTCCTCCGGCAGATCGGCGGCGGGGGTGCCCCGGCGCGGACTGTAGCGGAAGATGAAAGCATTGTCGAAAACGACCTCGCGGACGATGTTTTTGGTCGCCTCGTAGTCCGCCTCCGTCTCGCCGGGGAAACCCACGATAATGTCCGTGGTGATCGCGAGATCAGGCCTCGCCCCACGCATTTGCGCGCAGATTTCCAAAAACCGCTCCGGGCTGTAAGGCCGGCGCATGGCTTTCAGAATGGCGGCGCTGCCGCTCTGAAGCGGAAGGTGGATGTGCGGGCAGAGTTTCGGCAGCCGCGCGAAAGCCTCCACCAGATCCGCCCGGTAACCGACCGGATGCGGACTGGTGAAGCGGATGCGGTGCAGGCCGTCGATTCCGTGCAAAGCGTCCAGCAGCTGAACAAACGGGCTGTGGCCGCCCTCGGTGGGGAATTCCCTGATGCCGTAGCGGTTCACGATCTGCCCGAGCAGAGTGATTTCCTTGATGCCCTGACCCACCAGCCGCCGGGACTCCTCCATGATTTCCGTGAGGGGCCGGGCGCGCTCCGAGCCGCGGGTGTAGGGCACGATGCAGAAGCTGCACTTCATGTTGCAGCCCTGCATGATGCTCACAAAAGCCGTGGCCTGCCGCTCCTCCACCTGCTGGTCGCGGATGGTGTTCTGACTGCCCTCCTCCTCGGCGACATCCACGATGCTGAACCGCTCGTCGTCCATGCGCCGCTCGATCCGTTTTTTCAGAATGGTGTCCACGTGATCCACCACCCGGTGATATTTCTGAGTCCCGGCCACGAGGTCCAGATGCGGCACCGTCGCCAGCAGTTCCTCCCCCCGGCTCTGCGCCATGCAGCCCAGAAATCCGAAAACGACGTGCGGCTTGGTGTGCCGCAGCGGGCCCAGGCCACGCATTTTGCCGATGGCTTTCTGCTCGGCCTGATCACGGACGGAACAGGTGTTGATGAGAATCACGTCCGCCTCCGACTCCTCGGAGGTCATGGCATACCCTCCGCGCTCCTGAAACATGCGCGCCACCTCGCCGGAATCGCGCTCATTCATCTGACAGCCGTAGGTGCGGATGTAAACCTGGTGCATGGGAAAAGGAAAAGGGGGCCGTTCCGGCTGAGGAAAATCAGGGAAAGCCCGCATCCTCCCGCCAATCGCGCCGGAGCGAAACCGGGAATCCGTGAAACCCGCAATGCTTTCCTCAAGGCTCAAAAACAGGACATTCGGGGCTGACGGCCAAGAGTGTTCGGCATGGATGGTGCGGCGCTCAGGAAACCGTTTTTAACCAGGCCCGTGGGCTTTCGCGTGATTGAAGCCG
>JAZKFB010000044.1:0-42596 GCA_040386695.1 Verrucomicrobiota bacterium | reverse complement strand
GCTCAAACACCCCAAGCCTGACCGCCACTTTTACAGAATAACATTTGCACGGCCCTTTTGTTCAAATTCTCATAAACACGCTGCGCATTCCCCACGCTGATGCTCCATCGATTTTTAGCGGTGATCGCTTTCTGGCTGGCAGGCCAGGGCTTGGCCTTGGCCCGTACTTCGGCCCCAAATTGTTATGCGAGAATTTCAGCGGACGGAAAAAGGCTGCTGGTCATGACGACGGGAGATCCGAAATCCGAAAACCCATCACCCGAACCATTTTTTCTGCCCGACGGCCGTTCCGTGATGCTTTTCGACACGTTCAAGAAGTCCGGAGTTTACGATTCCTCGACTTTCGCTCCGGTCTGGTTAGTGGATTGGTATGCTTACGACTTCGAGCTGGTCTCGTCGCCCAATCTGGAGGATTTGGTGAGAGTGAACCGTTACGGGATGGAACAGGACTGGGGATTGGCGTTTTATCATCAGGGTCTCCTTACGCGGAGGTATTCCTGTGATGAGCTGCTGCGCAGCCTGAACTCAAAAATCTTTTTCCGGAACACCAGCGCGAACTGGCACACCGACTGGTATGACACTTTCGGGAGCAATAGGGACATGTTGGTTTTCACCACCCAGCCACGCCTCCTGGGTCTTGCGGACAAGCGGCTGAATCTCGGAATGCAGGACTCCTGGGTTTTCAGCCTGCGGGATGGTCAGGTGCTGGGAAATAAAACCATGGGCACAGCGAGGTTCCTTGGTTTTATTCTGGGGCTGGTGGTAATGCTGCTCACGCCGTTCGGAATATGGCTTCTGCGCCGTGGGCGACGCCGCCGACCGGGTCCGGAGGTGTGATCACACCGCGCTCAGGGCGGGTTCCGTTTCGGGGCCGTCGGGATGCGTGTCGTGGCCGTGAATGCCGGCGAATTCCCCGGTGCGGGCAATCCAGGAGGAGGCGATGTCCTCAAGTTCCATCATGCTCTGCACATGACAGAACCGGGTGCGCAGCAGGCGGCCGCCGGGCAGGCCTTTGCTGTAGGCCATGAGGCGGGAGCGCAGGGACTGGACGAGGGCGCGCTCGCTGACAAAACGTCCGGTTTCCATGGCCAGACGGCAATGACGCAGCATGAAGGCCCAGCGGTCCTCCGCAGGCACAGGCTCGGGCTGGGTGCCGGTTTCGAGATAATGCCGGGCCTCCCGGAAGACCCAGGGATAACTCATGGCCGCCCGGCCGATCATGAGGCCGCGAACTTTGGTGGTTTTCATGCGGTGCTCCACATCGGCCCCGCAGGCGAGGTCGCCATTGCCGATGATGGGGAGTTTTGAATGCTCCGCGCACTCCGCGATGACGTCCCAGTTGGCCTGACCGCTGTAGCCCTGGGCGCGGGTGCGGCCGTGGATGGTCACGGCGGCGATGCCGCAGTCCTCCAGCAGATGGACGACGCGGGAGGCGTTGATGGACTGCTCATCCCAGCCGATGCGGATCTTGGCGGTGACGGGGACATTGACCGCTTTGGCGACGGCGGTGGCGACGGCGGTCAGCAGCGGACAGTCACGGAGCAGGGAGGAGCCGCCATTTTTAGCGACCACTTTATTCACGGGGCAGCCGAAGTTCAGATCGATGAAGTCCGGCGCCTTCCAGTCCACCACCTTCCGCGCGGCCTCGGCCATGTGTTCAGGAGTGGCGCCGAAAAGCTGCACCCCGACCGGGCGCTGGCCGTCATCGAATTCCGTGTAATGCCTCGTGCGGTCGTCGCGGCGGATAATGCCTTCACTGGAAACGAATTCCGTGACCATGACATCCGCGCCCAGCTCCTTGCAGAGACGGCGGAAAACCACGTCCGTCACGCCCGCCATGGGGGCGAGATAAAGCGGAGGGCGGGAGGGATCGAGCCAGGGAAGCATCGCCCACCCTACCCGGTGAACGGGGTGGTCCGCAATCCGAAAGCGGGGAGGAGGTTCTGGCGGAATAACAGGAAGCGGCTGAATCACCCATTAAACCCCGGCTTGCCCGAACAGGGGAATCCGCTTATGGGCGGCGGGATCATGACGGAACTGGAAGCGCTGATTGCCCTGAACATGCTGCCCAAAATCGGCCCGGTGCGGGTGCGGCGGCTGATGGAATATGCGGGTTCAGCGGCGGCGGTGCTGGAGGCCTCCGCGGATTCGCTGCGCAAAGTCGGCGGCATCGGCGCGGAGACCGCCGGCATCATCCGCAAGTGGGAGGAGCACACGGATTTGAGCGGCGAACTGCGGCGGATTCAGGAGATGGAGCTGACCGTGACCACGCAGGACGACGAGCTTTACCCCGGGCCGCTTCGGGAAATTCATGACCCGCCGCTGGTGCTGTATGTCCGGGGAAAACTGGAGCCGCGCGACCGCGTGGCCATCGGCGTGGTCGGTTCGCGCCGGGCGACTTCCTACGGACTGACGGCCGCGCGGAAGCTTTCGTTCCAGCTGGCCCACGCCGGCGTGACCGTGCTCAGCGGTCTGGCCCGGGGCATCGACACTGCCGCCCACGAGGGCGCAGTGGCGGCGAAAGGGCGGACCATTGCCGTGATCGGGTCCGGTCTGGCGCGGCTGTATCCGCCTGAAAATGAAGCTCTGGCGGCGCGCATCGCCGACGGCCATGGGGCGGTGGTTTCCGAATTCCCGATCCTGACCGAGCCTGACAAACAGACTTTCCCGCAGCGGAACCGCATCGTCAGCGGCTGGAGTCACGGGATTCTCGTGGTTGAAGCCCCCGCCTGGAGCGGCGCGCTGATCACCGCCAACAACGCCGGCGACCAGGGCCGCAGTGTTTACGCCGTGCCCGGTCCCATCGACCGCGCCTCCTCCCTCGGCTGCAACAAGCTCATCCAGAATGGCGCGCGCCTGGTGCTGGATGCGGGGGATATTCTGGAGGATTTGAATCTGCTGTTCCCCCCGGATCCGAAGACCGCCCAGGATCCCGGCCCGGCCACCGTCCCTGTCAATCTGACAGAGGAGGAGAATGCGATCTGGCAGGCCCTGGGCACCGGGGAGCGCCACCTGGACGAAATCATCGACACCACCGGTCTCCCCGCCTCCGGCGTCTCCGTCGCCCTCATGCGCATGGAACTCCGCCGTCAGGTCAGGCAGTTGCCCGGCCGCCGCTACGTGCGGCTGGTGTGAGAGCGGTGGGCGGTGGCGCTTTGAAAAATTCTACAACCCCGCGTCTTCCGCCGGCCACCGGCGAAGGCCTCCGCCCTGAACCCCGGATGACAGCGGCAAACGCAGGCCCGGGGCGAAGCCATCGCCGACACCGCCGCCCGCGACAACGCCTATGACAAACTCCGCATCTACATGAAGGAGCTCAAAGGCGTCGCCCGTGGCACCCTCCGCACCCAGCCCGACCTCCTTGCCAAACTGGGGCTCTGAGCCCTCCGCTGGAAAACCCGGGGAGCACGGGGCTCCGGCCCGTGAGTATCCCGTTTCACGGCCCTCCTCCCCGGCGGAATCAATCCCCATTGCCAGGCGGACACACGGACCGGAGCCCCCTGCCCCTTTTTCAACATCCTCTTTAGCCTCCGGCGCCTGACCTCTCTCACCGCAGCATTGATCAGCGGTGCATTTCAAAACAACACAGAGATCACCAGCGTCACCTTCATCGGAATGTATGCGTTCTCCGACTGCACAGGGCTGAAGGCGGCCCTTTTTCAAGGGAATGCTCCCGCCAATCTTGGCGACCGCATTTTCGAGCGCGCGGCCATTGAATTCACCATCTTCTACCACGAAGGGGCTATCGGCTTCACCTCGCCGAAATGGCGGGGCTATGCTTCAATGGCGGTGCCCAGACCCGGCGGAATCCGAAAGCAGGCCCCCGGCGCGCCTGGCGGCGGATGAAGGAAACAGGCATCCCGCCCGTGTTTCACCCGCCGCCGCGCGGCACGGTCTGATTTGAAAACGAAAGGAAATCAGGCCCGGACATCCTCCAGAGCGACGCCTTTGGTTTCCGGCATCATGAGTTTCACCCAGAGAAGCTGAAGCACCATCATGCCGCAGAAGAAGGCGAAGACTTGACCGGGCTGGAAATAAGCCATCATCGCCGGGAAAAACGTGGTGATCAGCGCCGCGAACACCCAGTGCGTCCCGCTGCCCAGCGCCTGGCCGGAGGCGCGGTGCTGGTTGGGGAAGATCTCGGAGATGAACACCCAGATGACCGCTCCCTGGCCAATGGCGTGCGCGGCGATGAAGAAGAAAATACAGGCCGGCACGATGGCAAAATGCCCCGTGAAAAAGGCCCATGACGTGAGCCCCAGGGAAATGATGTAGCCGAACGATCCAATGGTCAGCAGCGTGCGGCGCCCCAGGCGGTCGATGAGCCACAGCCCGACGAAGGTGAAGATGAGATTCGTGATGCCGATGCCCACGGACTGAAGCAGCGCCGCGTCCTCTCCCAGACCGGTGAGTTCAAAAATGCGCGGGGCGAAATAGAGCACCGCGTTGATGCCGGAGAGCTGATTGAAGAAAGCGATGAGGAAAGCCAGCAGAATGGGTTTGCTCAGCCCGGCGGACCAGAAGCCGCGGGAACCGGACGTCTTCCCGGAGGTCGCGGCGATTTCATCCGCCTTGGCCTCCAGCTCGGCATCGGAGGCCTGCGGGAGAATCAGACGCAGGATTTTGAGACCCGCCGCCCGTTCGCCCCGACGTGAAATCAGCCAGCGGGGGCTTTCCGGCAGCTTCAGGCACAGCACGGTGTAAATCAGCGACGGGAACGCCACCACGCCCAGCATCCACCGCCAGGCGTGATTCCCCAGCCCCGCCAGCGCGGCATTGGACCCGAAAGCCACGACGATCCCGAACACGATGTTGAATTGAAACATGCCCGCCAGGCGTCCCCGGTGCTCCGGCGGCGCGATTTCCGCGATGTAGAGCGGCGACACCACCGTCGAAACCCCGATGCCGATCCCGCCGATGAAGCGGGCGAGAATGAACGTGTAAACATCCGGCGCGAAGGCGGTTCCAATGGCGGAGACAAAATAAAGCACGCCGATCCCCAGCAGCGTCGCCCGCCGCCCGAACCGGTCTGTCGGCCAGCCGCCCAGCAGCGATCCCAGCACGGTGCCGTAAAGCGCCGAGGCCATGGCCACTCCATGCACCGCAGGGCTCAAACCCCAGAGCTTTTGAATCGTCTGTTCCGCGCCGGAGATGACCACGGTGTCAAAACCGAAGAGAAATCCCGCCAGGGCGGAGGTGAGCGACCAGAGGAGAATGCTGTTTTTCATGAAGGGAGACGAACCGGGGTTTCCGGCCGCAGGGATTTTTGCCGGAATTTAATTGATCTTCAATTACCATGCCGCCGCCCGGCGGGGAAAGTCCTGAATCCGCTTTTCGCCGATTCTGTGGGGAATTCCATCCCGCTGGTTCCTCTGCCGCCGGAACACTTTCCGGGCCTTGGGAGCAGGGATGCCGGAAATTTCCCCTCAGCGTTCGGGCATACTGTCAGTGCCCGGAACCGGTCCCCGCAGCATTTTGCCGATCTCCCCCGTGAGCCAGAGATAGTGGTCGGAAGGCAGCCCGTCGTAAGTCACGAACGGCGTTTCCCCGGCGGGCGGGGTGTTGCTGACTTTGAAGATGGCGGTGCCCTCGTCGATTTCGTCAAACATGGCCACATAGAGCATTTTGGCTCCGGCACGTCTGGACGTGACCGCCTGGGTCCAGAGAAACTGCCCGCCGAGGCGCGGGATCTGGTTGAATTTCCCGTCCTGACGGCGGGTTTTCATCAGGTTCGACCAGCTGAAGCCCGGGAAAATCCCCGGCAGATAGTCCAATCCGTGCGCGGCGGCCCACTCAGCGTCAGGAGCCCGTTCGCGCCGGGCGAGACTGGCGGCGCCGTTGGGATCGGCGTAACGTCCCACCGGCCAAGGCGCGATGACGTCGGCGGCGAGGATCACTTTTTCCAGATCCGGATCACTGACCGCATCATTTTTCCCCGTCCGCCAGTAAAACGGGACGCCAAGAATGACCGTGTTGCCGCCATAAACCGGGTCGTTTTTCAGAAACTGGACCAGGCTGAGGTAATCGCCGGGAGCGGGACGGTTGTCGTTGAACCCCACGCCCCAGAGCACCACCACCGGCTTGCCGCGATGGTGGATGTAATGCGCATCCGACCGGATGTCCCCAGCGCCGGAACCTTCTCCCGCAAGGCGTTTCCAGTCCTCCGAGACATTCGGGAAAATATCCTTCGCCCTCACGCCCGACAGATCATACATCAGCCCCCACTCCACTCCGTGCGTTTTCGACCCCTCCCGCACACTGGCCAGCACGCGGTCGAGATGCGGGCGCTGGGTGTCACTGGCGGCGGGGCCGGCGAAACGCTGAAGGAACGCGCCGTCGATGCCATACTGTTTCATCCAGCCGAAGTGGCGGCTGACGGTTTTGGAATTCTGCGAATCGAAGACATAAGCCATACTGCCGTCAGCATTGCGGAAACCGGTCTCCACTTTCTCATCCGCGTCCAGTTCCGAAGTGTCCGGCCACATTTCCACGGAGGAGAAACCGGGCTCGAATTTCCCGCGATGCCCGAAGTGCACCCACTTCGCGCCGTCCTCCTTCCGCAAAGGCGTGAACCAGCCCTGGTAACCGGTGTAAACCTTGCCCTCCATGGTTTTGGCGGCGGGGACCGCAGGAGCGGTTGCGGCCGCCGGGACTGCTGCTGCAGCGGCGGCGGGGGCCGTTGCTTCAGGTTTGGAAACCGGAACCGGCACGGCGGGCACGGGCACGGAAGGCGGAACCGCTTCCTGCGCCCACGCGGCGGAGCCAAGCCCGATGAAAGCCGCGAGCGCGGGCACGGTGGCCATCATCCGCAGCCGCTTGAGGGAAAAGAATCTGATCATGTGAAAAAAAGCCGCATTCCGGCGGGTGGTGTGGCTATGAACGCTCCGGCGTTCCCCGCCTATCACGACGGCGGCTCCGGTCCCGCGTAGGCCGGGTGTTTCCGGAGAAGGCGGAAAATTTCCAGCTTCCCGGCGGCGGATAAATCAATATGCCTTTAATCCCGCCGCCTTCACACGTATGAGAAGGCAGCCCCCGCCTGTCCGGCTCCGGCGGCTGATTTGTTCCCGTCGTTTTGCCAGTTTCCATTCCCCTTCCCTTCCCTTTCTTTTCCCACTGCTCCCTTCGACTTCAAAAGCACCTCATGAAACCAGGACTTCTCAGCCACCGCTCGTTCCTCGCCGTCACCCTCGCCGCCGCCGCCGCAGTCTGTCTGCCTTCCTGCAACAAATCCTCCGGACCGCCCGGGGGCTCCGGCTCCGCCGGTTCAGGCTCCGGCAAAAAGATCGTCATCGGTCTGTCGCTGGACACCCTGAAGGAGGAGCGCTGGCAGCGGGACCGCGACATCATGGTCGCCGAAGCCGAAAAACTGGGCGCGGAGGTCGTCGCCCAGTCCGCGAATTCCGATGACACCCGGCAGATGCGCGACATTGAATCGCTGATCACCCGCGGAGTCGATGTTCTCATCATCGTCCCCCACAACGGCGACGCCCTCACCCGCGCCGTGAAATCCGCCAACGACGCCGGCATTCCCGTGATCTCCTACGACCGGCTGATCATGAACTCGAACATCGATTATTACCTGACCTTCGACAACAAAAAGGTCGGCGAAACCCAGGCCGCCTACGCCGTGGAGCGCCTGCCCAAGGACCGCCCGGCCCGCATCGTGCGCATCTACGGCGCGCCCACGGACAACAACGCCAAGCTTTTCAAGGAGGGTCAGGACGCGGTGCTGAATCCGCTGATCAAGGAGGGGAAAATCGAGGTTCTCTTTGAGGACTGGGCGCTCGACTGGAAGCCGGAGAACGCCAAAAAGATCATGAACGCCGCCATCACCAAGGCCGGCACGAACATCGACGCCGTCATCGCCGGCAACGACGGCACCGCCAGCGGAGCCATTCAGGCGCTGATCGAGGAGGGCCTGGCCGGAAAGGTCATGGTCATCGGCCAGGACGCCGAGCTGACCGCCTGCCAGCGCATCCTGCGCGGCACCCAGACCATGACCATTTACAAACCCATCAAGGACCTCGCCGCCCGCGCCGCCCGCATCGCCGTCGACATCGCCAAAAAGAGTCCGCCCACCGTCACCGAACATCTCAGCAACGGCCTCAAAAACGTCCCCACCATCCTCGAAAAAGTCGTCGCCGTGGACAAGGACAACCTCACGCAAACCGTCGTCGCCGACGGCTTCCACAAGGCGGAGGATCTGAAGTAGGCCGGCTCCGGTGAATTTCGCGGTGGTTCAGGCTCCCAGCCAAGAGTGTTCGGCACGGAATCAGCTGCGCGCCATGGGCCTTCCATTTTGTCAGCACTTCCTTTTCCCGGAGGGAAAACAGCCGGTAGCCGGTGGTTGAGCGCAGCGACACCACCGGAAAGAGTGTCCAAAAACATCCGCATCCCGGCGGGATGCCAGACTGCCCGGAGACTGGCCTCCCCGCCCGGCTCCGGGCTGCCATCCCATCCGGGATGGATCGTTCCGGGAGTTTTCCGGGGATGTCGCTGCGCTCAATCCCCGGCTACCCGCTGTGAAGCCTCCGGCTTCAATCACGCGAAAGCCCACGGGCCTGGTTAAAAACGGTTTCCTGAGCACAGCACCATCCATGCCGAACACTCTTGGCTCCCAGCCGGTGCCGCCACCGGGCTTCCAGCCCAATAAAGGTGATTTACGCCAACGGCGTTATGTCCCTCGCCTGGGGTTGCCGACAAAGGAGGCTACCCCAGGTTTCCCGCCGCAAATCCTGAACCGCAACGCGGTTCCGGCGCTCCCGTCTCCCGATCGCCGGAAACCATGCTGCAGCGCCTTAACCAAAAGGCCGGAACCACGTTGTGGTTCGGAAACACGATGGGGACAAACCTGGGGTAGCCTCCTTCGTCGGCAACCCCAGGCTGAAGGGCGCAACGCCGTTGGCGTAAAGACGGGTTCCCGGGCGGGGTGGATCCACCTTGATCAGATGATCACAAAGGTATTCCGCATGGGCGAAGCGGAATTCCCGGCTCTGAAGCATGAAATCGTGGTTCCCGCCAATGCACACCACCCGCTTCGCCGGCACCTCCGCGAACCAGTCGTCAATATCTTCCAGCGTCCCGGCGTCATCCTGCTGAAAGCTGCCCATGTCGCCGCAGTGGATCAGCAGATCGCAGGGCGATGGGCTTGTTCTGCTGTTAAATTCTTCCGCGCATACAAGGAGCTCCGCCAGCGAGCGCGCAGCATCTCTTCTGGCGTCAGAACTTTGATCTGAACCTTCTCCTGGAATTTCATTTTTTCACGCTTGGAAATACAGGTTCATCATCCTCCGCCCCCGGATTCATGCAATCAGGAAAAGGCACGGGCACAGCACGGTCCATGGGGCTGCCGCTGGCGAAGGCCGGGATACTGGCTGCCGCCTCAGGCTGCGTTCCAAATACGTTCCTCCCCAAATTTCATAAACGGCCCGGCATCCTGAGCCCGAATGTAAAATTCCCCCTCCATCCCTCTGACTCGGAAAGCGGCCGTGGCGGAGCAGAATTGAAGAATCGTTCCGTCGCTGAGAACTACCTCATAAATCGCCTTCCATACTGTGGAGGGCTGGCGCCGCATCCTCCATTCCGCGCGCTTCAACATGGGGAAGAGGGGATCCAGATGAACCTTCTTTCCTGAGGGAAGCGTCCCGGAATTCCCGGTCAGCTTCTGGCTCAAATCCGGCGGCGGCACCGTTTGGCAGGAGAAGCAAAAGAACGTCAGGAGGGCCGGCAGGATCCGCTTCATATTACATTTTCCAGGGTTCCGTTATTTCTTAAAGTGCCCGGCAATCGCCGCCACGAGGCTCGGTATATCGTGAGTTTTCGGCGTGATGTGCGCTTTCAGGCCATGGCGTTTCAGGGCGGCGGTGGTGACAGGGCCGATGCTGGCGATTTTGGTTTCCGGGGAAATGGGAAGTTTCAGGGCCATGAAGTGGTCCACCGCGCTGCCGCTGGCGAAGGTCAGGACATCCGCGCCCTCCTCTTTGAAACGTGCCTGGCCTCCAGCCACGTCCTCGGTTTCGGGGACGGTGCGGTAGGCGATGGCCTCGTCAACAATCGCGCCTTTGTCATTCAGGAGTTTGGCCACGGTGTCACGGGCGGATTCGCCCCGGACCCAGAGGATGGTCTGGTTGTCGATACTGCCGGCGTGTTCGATGAACTCCCCGACCAGCGATTCAGCCACGGATTTTTCCGGCACAAAATCCACGCTGAGGTGGTATTCGGCGATTTTTTTGGCGGTGCCGGGCCCGATGGCCACCAGACGGGCGGCTCCGATGTCGCGGGCGTCCTTATAGAGTTTGTAGAATAATTCGAAAAAGGCCTCCACGCCGTTGGGGCTGGTGAAAATGATCCATTCGTATTTATGGCATTCCTGGACCAGCTCGCCGAAGCCCATGAGGTCATGCGGTTTCTCAATGCGGATGGTCGGCAGCTCGTAAGTGTCCGCGCCCAGCGCCCGCAGGCCCTGGCTGAGGACGCCGGCCTGCTGACGGGTGCGGGTGACGACGATGCGTTTGCCGAAAAGCGGGCGGTTCTCAAACCAGTTCAGCTCCGGACGCAGGCTCACGGTGCCGCCGATGACGCAGACGGCGGGGGCTTTGAAGCCGTGTTTCTCGACCAGAGCGGCGATGGTTTCCAAAGTCCCGGTCAGCGTCTGCTGTCGGCCGGTGGTGGCCCAGCGGATGAGGGCCACCGGGGTTTCGGGAGCCGCGCCATTGTCGATGAGTTTGCCCGTCAGCTCGCCCATGCGGCCGACTCCCATGAGCATGACTTTGACGCCGTCGGCTTTGGCGATTTTGGAGAAATCGAGGCTGCTGATCTCCTTGGTCGGGTCCTCGTGGCCGGTGAAAATGGTGAGCTGGGTGTTGAAATCCCGGTGGGTCACCGGAATCCCCGCGTAAGCCGGACCGGCAATGGTTGACGAGATGCCGGGCACCACCTCAAAGGGACAGCCGGCGGCATGCAGCTCCTGCGCCTCCTCGCCGCCGCGGCCGAACACGTAGGGATCGCCGCCCTTCAGCCGGGTGACGATTTTCCCGTCCAGCACTTTGCGGATCAGCAGCTGATTGATCTCCTCCTGCGGCAGGGCGTGGTTGGCGGCCTGCTTGCCGACGTAAATGAGTTCGGTGCCGGGCTTCATCCAGGCCAGAACCTGCTTGTTCACCAGATAATCGTAGGCCACGACGTCGGCGGCCTCGATGCATTCCTTGGCGCGGAGCGTGACAAGCCCGAGATCGCCGGGGCCCGCGCCGACGAGATAACAAATTCCTGGTTGAGTGGGGAGAAGCATGGAACCGGCAAGAGAGCCCACAGCGCCCGGGATGGCAACCGGCAGGTGATTACGGCTTAAATCCCTGCAATCGCGGCGCAATCATGCTACTGGAGAGCGCCTCCGGCCTTTGCTTTTCACCGACGCCTTTCCAATCAGATGAGAACCTCACCGCTCACCCTCCTTGCCGCCTCCCTGGTGCTGGCTGCCCGCGCCTGCGCTGAAATCCCCGCCAATCTGGTCATCGACGGCATCCCGCCCATTCCCGAGACCGTGACGGCGGATTCCGGGCGTTATCTGGAATTCCGCGCCGCCTCCCTGCTGAGCTGGCATCCTCAAAAACGGGAAATGCTGATCAGCACCCGCTTCGCTGAAACTCCGCAGCTTCACCTCGTCCGCCAACCCGGCGGCGCGCGGAAACAGCTCACGTTTTCCAAAGAGCCGGTGCGCGAGGCCGCCTTCCGCCCCGGCAAAGACGACAGTCTGGTTTATTCCCAGGACACCGGCGGCGGCGAGTTTTTCCAGCTTTACCGCTACAACACCACCGACGGCCGCAGCACCCTGCTGACCGACGGCAAGTCGCGCAACACCGGCGCGGTCTGGTCCAAGGATGGCGGCAAACTCGCCTGGACCTCGACCAAACGGAACGGCAAGGACAACGACATCTGGATCATGGATCCTGACAAGCCGTCCGAAGCCCGCCTTGTGGCCGAGCTGAGCGGCGGCGGCTGGGGCGTCACCGACTGGTCGCCGGACGGGACGAAGCTGGCGGTGGTCGAATTCATCTCCGCCAACCTCAGCCGCCTCTGGCTGGTCGATGCCGCCAGCGGCGCGAAGGAACTGGTGACGCCGGACACCGGCAAACCCGTCGCCCGCAGCGGCGCGAGGTTTTCCAGGGACGGAAAAACCCTCTTTTTCACCAGCGATGAAGCCGGCGAATTCCACCAGCTGGGCCGTCTGGATCTGGCCGACCGGAAATTCCAGTCGCTGACCGCCGGCATTCCCTGGGATGTGGAGGCCTTCGACCTTTCCCCCGACGGTGCCCTGCTGGCCTTTGTCAGCAATGAGGCCGGAAGCAGTGTGCTGCATTTTCAGGCGACGCTCAAAGGAGGCAAAACGCCCCCGGTTCCGGCTCTGCCCTCCGGCGTCATCAGCGGCCTGGGCTGGCATGAGAACGGCAAGGATCTCGGCTTCAGCCTCACCGGCGCGCGTTCCCCGGCGGACGCTTATTCCATCGACATCACCACCGGCAAGCTGGACCGCTGGACTGAAAGCGAGACCGGCGGGCTGAATCCCGAAACCTTCTCCGAGCCCGAACTGGTGAAGGTGAAAAGCTTCGACGGGCTGGAGGTCTCCGGCTTCCTCTACCGTCCCAACCCCGCGAAATTCCCCGGCAAGCGCCCGGTCCTCCTGACCATTCACGGCGGTCCCGAAGGCCAGTCACGCCCGATTTTCCAGGCCCGGAACAACTACTGGCTGAACGAGATGGGCATCGCGATCTTTTACCCGAATGTCCGCGGCTCCGAAGGCTACGGCAAAACCTTCCTCGCCCAGGACAACGGCTTCAAACGTGAGGACTCCGTGAAGGACATCGGCGCGTTCCTCGACTTCATCGCGGCGGACGCCGGCTGCGACGCCTCGCGCGTGGCCGTCATCGGCGGCAGTTACGGCGGCTACATGTCCCTGGCCTGCATGATCCAGCACGGCGAGCGCCTGCGCTGCGGCATCGACATCGTCGGCATCTCGAACTTCCTGACCTTCCTCAAAAACACCCAGGACTACCGCCGCGACCTGCGCCGTGTGGAGTATGGCGACGAGCGCGACCCGGCGATGAACGAGTTCCTCGCCAAAATCAGCCCCACCGCCCACGCGGACAAAATCAAAAAGCCCCTCTTCGTCGTCCAGGGCCAGAACGACCCCCGCGTCCCCGTCACCGAAGCCGGTCAGATGGTCGCCGCCGTGCGTCAGGGCGGTGCCCCCGTCTGGTATCTCCTCGCCAAGGACGAGGGCCACGGCTTCGCCAAAAAACCCAACGCCGACTACCAGTTCCAGGCCACCATCGTCTTCCTCCGGGAGCACCTGCTGAAATAGCGCGGAGCCTTTCATTTCCACTGCGGAGCCTTCCTATTCCATGGCGCGGTCTTATTTTTCGACTGCGGGGTCTTATTCTTTCATGGCGGAATCCCCGTTTTCCATGGCGGAGCCTGCGGATTTGACCGCGAAGCCCTCAAATTCCACCGTTTCCGGATCGGACTTCATGGCGGACGCCCGGATTTCCATGGCGGAATCAGATTTCAGATCGCGGAGTAATCGGTTTTCACTACGAAATTCTGATTTCCGATGGCGGACCTCTGATTTTCCACCGCGAAGCCCTAATCTGCCTCAAAATGGGCTTAAAACTCCCCTGTTACTGTAAAATATATCAGAAATCTTTGCAGAAAAGCAGGCGATTCACTCTGCAAACCCGCCGGGAAATCAAAACCTACACTTGGAAAGTGGTATCACTCGCCGTCAAACCGCTCGCGGTCCGGGATCACGGGGTTCAGGCCCAGTTGCCGCGAAATGTATTGGCGTTCCTCAGCATCGCCAAGGAAATCGCCGCCTGTAAGTGTCTGTATTTCATTCCTGGGAGGTTTCCGCAGAAAATGCCGGATTTTATTCTGACGCCCCGGGCTGAGCGTTTGATACCATGCGGCATTGATCTCCGTGGGATTGCATGGGCCAATTAAAATCGCCAGCAGCAAACCGTCCTCGGCGGAACCTTCCGAAATAACATCCAGCATCTGCTGGATCTGGGTGAATTTCCAAGGTCCGCGATGGGCCACTTCAGCGGAATGCTCCATTGGCGCTTTGCTCAGAATGGCCGCATGCCGTTTAACGTAGGAGAATATCTCCTCGAAAGTTGAAAAGTCCTCGGTGGATATCCAGGCGGGATACTTCTCCCTCATCTCCTCCAGCTTCTTTTGATTCGCCACTGACGGATCCGGACATTCCTGTTCGTGGAGAGCCGGATCATAGGCCGGATGCCAGCGGGGATACCACTTCTCCGGGGGCCAGCACCGGAGCCGGAAATCGGTGTAATCCCGGTCCGGCATATCCAGGGGCTGGAAGGCGGCGTTGGTCCATTGCTCCCGGTGCGCCAGCTCCACGACCTCACGGCTGCACAGGAGCTGGCCCGTGTAAGTGATGATCCCTGGCGCAAACATGAAATGCTGACCTTCCCAAGGTTTTTCCTTTGGCAGGAATCGGTGGAACAGATGTCCCTGCGCCGGCTTTTTCAGCGTCTCCTCCGTCTGATCAGCGCTTTTCCGGTAACCGGCATTTTTGCCGTCAGGGGTGATTTTCTCCCAGTTTTCCACATCGCAGGCGGGAGCCTCCCCCAGGGGGATGATGTCGAAAAAAACCTCGTTCCGGAGAAACTCGCCGTTTCTGTTGACCACTCTGAATCTGCCGGCCGCCGCCGCCCAGCCTCTCAGGCCGGATTTATCCAATACCTCCACCACCTGTCGTGAGACATAAAAGGAACTTTTGAAGGGATCCTCCCATGCGGTCACGAAATCCGTGGGCAGACTCCTCTGCATCACCGTCAAAAAAATCCGGCTCTCCATCGCCTCCGCCGCTGCTTGTTTCCAGGGTATTATCCGGGAAGGAAATCTTTTTTTGTCACTAAAACGACGCTCCTCCGGCTCCCACAGCGTCGGAGAACTTGGCAGGCCCTCGCGCAGCACCGTCATGCCCGCTCCGTCGTCCGCTGAACTATTAATGTAAAAAAATTGATTCATAAATCGGGATAGAGTTCTGGTTTGCCATCCAAACCCACTTTATTACCGGCACGAGGCCGGAATTCGGCATGAGCGGGCCTGTTTAAAGTAAGGAGGACACTGGATTCCCGGAGCGGAATCCCGTCAGGGGTTGTCATTGGCTTCCGGCGGGTTCCGGGCCGTGTTTTCCGGCCATACCTGGTTCAGAATGGACTCCTGCAGCCGGCGCATGGTGCTGAAGCCTTCGTCGCTGTGGTCCTCGTGGCCATTGAGATGCAGCAGACCGTGGATCAGGTAGAGCGCGGTCTCGCGCTCAGGGGGCTGGCCGTGGTCGGCGGCCTGGCGGAGGGCGGTGTCGGTGCTGATGAGGATTTCACCGTGGGCGAAGGTGATGACGTCGGTGGGATCGGGATCGTCCAGAAATTCGGCGTGGACCCGGCCGATGGCTTCATCGGTGACGAAGGAAATCTCCACTTCCGGCAGCGAAGGGAGCACGGGGGTCTCCGGACCAGGGTGTTTCAGAATCTCCGGCAGCGCCGCGTGGCCCGCCGCTGTCAGGAGGTTGAGGTCCAGAGAAAGGGTGTGCTGGTGGTCGAACAGCTGGAGTTCAGGAAGGGGAGGCATTTTTAGGGACTGACTTCAGCTGGCGGCGGGGGCGGGGCAATGCGGAAACGGGCGGGTATTTTTTGGCGGCGGGGGGGATGGACTCCATGAACAGGGATGGACTGCCAAAACCTTGGTCCATGAGGTCCATGAGGTCCATGAGGTCCATCAGGTCCATGAGGTCCATCAGGTCCATCACCGCAGCCCCCGCCGTCACATTGCCATTTGTCATTTCCGGATTTCCCGCCTCCTTCCCCCATGTCCCGTGTTTATAATCTCAAAGGCCACTCCGCCGTTCCGCGTGTTCCGGAGGTGGAGATCGATTTCGCGGCGGAGCTGAATCCGGAGCAGCTCGCCGCCGTGACCGCCGCTCCGGGGCAGTCCTTGGTGATCGCGGGCGCGGGCAGCGGGAAGACGCGGACGCTGACCTACCGCGTGGCCTATCTGCTGAAAAACGCGGTGGCTCCCGAGAATATTCTGCTCCTCACCTTCACGAACAAAGCCGCGAAGGAGATGCTGGAGCGCGTGGAGGACCTGCTTCCGCAGCGGACGGCGGGGCTGTGGAGCGGGACCTTTCACTCGGTCTGCAACCGTATCCTCCGCCGCCATGCGGAGCTGGCGGGGCTCACCCGCAGTTTCACGATTCTGGATGCCGACGACCAGAAGGCGCTGCTGACCAAAGCCATCAAGGAAAGCGGCGTGGCCAAACCGGTGGAGGCCAGCACCGGCGAGAAATTCCCGAAAGCCCCGGTGATTCTCGGACTGATCAGTCTGGCGGCCAACACCCGCGGGCCGCTGAAAGCGATCATTGAAAAAGAGTTCAGCCCGGACCCGGAGTTTGTTGCCGGCATCACCAAAGTGGGCAGGCTTTACGACGAGAAAAAGCGCAAGGCGAACTCCGTCGATTTTGACGATCTGCTGACGCGGACGCTGGATCTTTTCAGGGAGCAGCCGGCGGTGCTGGCGCAGTATCAGTATCAGTTCCAGTTCATCCTCGTGGATGAATACCAGGACACCAACAGTCTTCAGGGCGCGCTGATCGACGCCCTCGCCGGGCAGCATGGCAATGTGATGGTGGTGGGCGATGACGCGCAGAGCATTTATTCGTGGCGCGGGGCCGATTTCAAAAACATCATCGAATTCCCCGAACGCCATGCCGGAGCCCAGGTGTTCCGCATTGAGACCAACTACCGCAGCGTGCCGGAGATTCTGGCGCTGGCCAATGAGGCCATAAAGCCCAACGTCCGGCAGTTCCCCAAAACCCTGCGCGCCGCGCGGCCGGACGCGAAACAGAAACCGGTTTCCGTGGCCCTCCAGACGCCCCAGGAGCAGGCGGCGTTTGTGGCCCAGCGCATGAGGGAGCTGCATGAGGAGGAGGGCATTCCGTGGAAGGAGATGGCGGTCCTCTACCGCGCGCATTTTCAAAGCATGGAGGTGCAGCTGCAGCTGACCAGCGAGGGCATCCCGTTCACGGTGACCAGCGGACTGAAGTTCTTCGAGCTGGCGCACATCAAGGATTTCTCCGCATTTCTGAAATTCGCCATCAATCCCCGCGACGAGGCCGCGTTTGACCGCATCGTGCAGCTGCTGCCGGGCGTCGGCGGGGTGTCGGCCGCCAAAATCTGGGCCGCGTGGCTGACTTCCGAACCCGCGCGCACCGGTCTGCCGCCGAAGTCCTATTCCGCGATTCTCTCCAAAATCAAAGTCCCGCCCAAGGCCGAAAAAGACTGGGCGCAGCTGGGCTGGACCATGGATGAGATCCTGGATTCCGAAGGCGTGCTGCGGGATCCGGTGGCGGTGATGACGAGCCTTTTCGAGGGGATTTACCAGCGCTACATGAAGGCCACCTTCGACAATTTCGAAAGCCGGCGTCAGGACCTGGAGCAGTTCATGCGCTTCGGCGGACGGTTCGCCACCGTGGAGGAGATGCTCAGCGAACTCTCGCTTCTCAGCGGCCCCGAAGCGGCGGAGGACGCGGCCCGGACGGCGGAGAAAAGCGCGGATTCCATCATCCTTTCCAGCGTCCATCAGGCTAAAGGGCTGGAATGGCGGGTGGTTTTTGTGATCTGGCTCACCGACGCCATGTTCCCCAATCTCCGCGCGGTGGAAAGCAGCGGCGGCGACTCCGGCATGGAGGAGGAGCGGCGGCTGTTTTACGTTGCCGTCACCCGGGCGAGGGACCAGCTTTACCTTACCTGGCCCCGTCTCTGGCCCAAAGCCTACACCGGCGACGCCTGGCAGATGCCCAGCCGCTTCCTGGAAACCCTGCCCCGCTGGACGCTGGACGAATGGCGTATCGGCCGGTGATGCGAGGAGCCGGGCGGCGGTTAACCCTGGTGAATTCCCTGGCAAGGGCAGTCAACTGGCTGGAACAAATCGGTTGTTTTATCCCGTTCGTTTTTATTGACTGTTATTCCGACGAGCATAATTCTTCCCATTCCCAACTGCTCCCATGAATCCGTATGAACCGCCTCAATCCGCCTTCGCTCCCCACCGCCGTACGGGCAATTTCCATGGAGTGCTGGCCGGCATCCTGATGGTTCTGGCTCTGGCCATCAAATTTGGAGTGCCGCTTGTTCGGGCTTACAACCATTCGACGGAACAGGATGCGTCCACTTTTCTGCTCTCACTCGCTATAACCGTGTTTTGGATCTGGGGATGTTGCCACCTTGCCAAACATCTCGGGCTTTCCGCTGCCTGGGGATTGTCCGGCATTTTGTTCCTCCTGGGCTTGGTTGTGATTTTTTGGGCGGCGCGCGAAAATGACAAATGGCGACGTCAAGGAGGCCGCCCTGCCACGCGGCGCAAAGAATACCGGGGCGATCCTGATAGTCCTTATTAATGACGGGATATCCCTTTGGCCGTCCAATTCCGGTTTTACCTCGGCGTCCAGAAGAGATTGCCGAACTTCGTGGCGGGGTGCGGGGAGCTGAGGCTGAGGCTCATCGCGCCTTCCGGGGCGGTGACCTCGCCGAACATTTCTCCGCCGCGGGTGGCGGTGATTTTCCCGTTTTGACGGATCATGGTGACGCGCTGCCAGCCGGCGGGGACGCCGTGGGAAATGGCGGACGTCGTGTTGCCGCTTTTGAACTCGAATTTGAACTGGCCGATTTCCTTCTCCGGGCCGCACACATCAAAGATAAGCGTGCCGTCGCCGGTGAGCTTCCGCTCCAGATCCAGGGTCACGTCCGCGCCGGGGCTTTGCAGGGTCCAGTCAGCCGGCTTCCAGGATTTGTCGGCCGCGCCTTCGCTCCGCCAGCCGCGCAGGCTGCTGCCGTCGTAAAGTTTCTCCGATTTTTCCGCCAGCGGCGCGGTCTGCTCCGCTGTGGCTTTGCCGCCGGGCAGTTCTTTGATGCGGACATTCCGCCAGTCCACGGGTGAACCCTCCGACTCCAGCCCGAGGTAGCCTTTGCGCCAGACGCAGTCCGATCCGCCGGAGACGTCCTTGCCGTTCACGGCCAGGCGGAGGGTGCCGTCCTGGCAGGTCACACGGTAGTGATTCCACTCCGGCGAGCCCTTGCTGCGGTTTTCGGTGGGGAAACTGCGCATGCCCTTGCTGGGCGGGAACGGCTTCATGGTGGAGCCGTGAATCGCGAAAACATCGCCGTGGGTGGTGTACCAGTCGGAGGTGCCGTAACCGTGGTCCAGCACCTGCACCTCAATGGCCCGCAGAAACGGCTGGCCGGGAGCGGGCAGCGCGCTGGCCCAGATGAAAATGCCGGCATTGCCTCCGGATTTCAGATGCCGCCACTCGGCCTCAAAGACAAAATTCTCATACTGCTTCTCCGTCCGCAGGGCGCAGACCGGCTGGCCACTGCAATGAATCATGCCGTCGCCCACCGTCCAGGTTTCGGGCGAGCCGCTCACATTCACCCAGCCACTGAGGTCCTTCCCATTAAAAAGCGGCACAAATCCCGCATCAGTCCCCTCCGCCGCCAGCGCGGAACGGGAACCAGCAGTCAGGAGACAGGCGGCGGAAAGCAGGATCGGAAGAGAGCGGCGCATGAGTTTCCAATACGGGAGATTCACGCCGCTCTCCCGCAAAAAGACAAGGACGCCGGTATTCCACCGGCCGGCAGCCGTTTCCGGCTTCCCTGCCCTCCCTCCGGACGTAAGCTCCGGAGCTTCCGCGGACCGGCGGAATGTTGGCCGGCCTTCCCGGTCCTGCTCTTGCGCGCAGGGGAATTCAGGAAGTGAGTCCCGTTCAGATTTCCCGCGCTTTCCAGTATTTTTAACACGTCCCGGCAGAACTTCTGCTTTCCTAACCGCAATGGCAATCCACGTCGCCCTCCTCCACCGCTCCACCTACACTTACGACCGCCCCACCACCCACGGCCCCCACGTCGTGCGCCTGCGGCCCGCCCCCCACTGCCGCACTCCCATCCTGTCCTATTCGCTGAAAGTGGAGGGCGGCCCGCACTTCCTGAACTGGCAGCAGGATCCCTTCTCCAACTATCTCGCCCGGCTGAATTTTGAGAAGCCGATGACTTCCCTGGTCATCGAGACCTCGCTGGTCGCGGAGATGGCGGTTTACAATCCCTTCGACTTTTTCCTGGAGGAGGCCGCCGAGGAATTCCCCTTCGCTTACGACGGGCAGACGGCCAAGGAACTGGCGCCTTTCCTCGAAAAAGCCCCGCTCACGCCCGAGCTGGAGAAATACAGCGCCGCCATCGACCGCACGAAGCGCCGGACCATCCTCTATCTTGTGGACCTGAACAGTCTGCTGGCCAGGGACATCAGCTACCTCATCCGTCTGGAGCCCGGGGTGCAGACGCCGGAGGAGACGCTCACTCTGAAATCCGGCTCCTGCCGCGACACCGCCCTGCTCATGGTGCAGCTGCTGCGGCAGCAGGGACTGGCGGCGAGGTTTGTCAGTGGTTATCTCATTCAGCTGAAGCCGGACGTGAAATCCCTCGACGGTCCCTCCGGCGCGGAGGTCGATTTCACGGACCTGCACGCCTGGTGCGAGGTGTATCTGCCCGGCGCGGGCTGGGTGGGACTGGATCCGACCTCCGGGCTTTTCGCCGGGGAAGGCCACATTCCCCTCGCCTGCACGCCCGATCCCTCGGCCGCCGCGCCCATCACGGGAGCTGTGGGCATCTGTGAGAGCGAATTCTCCCACCACATGGAGGTCACGCGGATTTTTGAATCCCCGCGCGTCACCAAGCCCTATACCGGGGAGCAGTGGGCGGCTATCGAGTCCCTCGGCCATCAGATCGACGCCGACCTGACGGCCAACGACGTGCGGCTGACGATGGGCGGCGAGCCCACATTTGTCAGCATCGACGACATGGACGGCGAGGAATGGAATTTCACCGCCGTCGGCCCCGCCAAGCGCACGCTTTCCAGCACCCTGCTGCGGAAGCTGAAAAAAGCCTTCGCTCCCAATGGGCTGCTGCACCACGGCCAGGGAAAATGGTATCCCGGCGAGTCCCTGCCCCGCTGGTCCTACGGCTGCTGGTGGCGGCGCGACGGTCAGCCGCTGTGGCATGAGGAAGCGCTGCTGGCGGACCCTGCCGGCAGTCTGGGCCATACAGCGGAGGAGGCCAGACTTTTCATCACCACCCTGGCGGAGACTCTGAAACTGACCGGGGAACACATCATGCCCGGTTACGAGGACGTGTGGTATTATCTCTGGCGCGAGCGCCGCCTGCCCGGCAACGTGGACGTGCTGGAGTCGAAGCTGGACGACAAGGAGGAGCGCGCGCGCCTCGCGAAAATCTATACCGACGGCCTCGACAATGTGGTCGGCTACGTCATGCCCCTGCGCCGCGCCCCCGGCAGCGGTCCGTGGATCAGCGGCTCCTGGTTCCTGCGCCGCGAGCAGGTTTTCCTGACTCCCGGGGACTCCCCGATGGGTCTGCGCCTGCCGCTGGATTCCCTGCCCTGGGTGAAGGAAAGCGAAATGCCGCAAATTTACGATGCGGATCCGATGGCCGACACCGCTCCCCTGCCGGACGCGGTGGATCCCTCCGTGCGGGCCGCGATGCTGACAGCCGAAGCGGCCGATGGAGAAGAGATAACAGGGAAAACAGAGGAAAAGGAAGAAAATCCCCCAGCCGGGAAGCCGGAGCTCCCGTCCGCGGACGGCGGGGAATCCAGCATCGAGGTACCGGTGCTCCCCTCCCTGGCCGCTGCGGATGCCGCCGCGAAAAGCGCCATGGCGGCGGAAAAACTCTCTCCACGCGAGGAAGTGCTCCGCGAAGCCGCTGCCGCCTCCGCCGCGGCCGAAGCCGCCAAAGCAGCGGCGGCGGCCGAAGCGGGTTCAGGCACAGACCCGGGAGCCGCCGTGCTCAAAGGCCCGGTTCCGCCTCCGGTGATGGACAGGGAAAAACTCCTCAGGGAAGCCAGCCGTCAGCCCGAATTCCTGCAAAGCGCCCCGTGGATTTCCCGCACCGCTCTCTGCGTCGAGCCCCGCAACGGCAACCTCCACATTTTCCTCCCGCCGGTGGAGACGCTGGAGGATTACCTCGACCTTGTGGCCGCCGTGGAGCTCACCGCCACCAGACTGCAGCTGCCCGTCATTCTCGAAGGCACCGCCCCGCCCAACGATGTGCGGCTTCAGAATCTGAAGGTCACGCCCGACCCCGGCGTTATTGAAGTGAATCTCCAGCCCGCCTTCTCGTGGGACGAGCTGGTGCGCAACACCACCGTGCTTTACGAGGAGGCCCGCCTCACCCGCCTGGGCACGGAGAAATTCATGATCGACGGCCGTCACGTCGGCACCGGCGGCGGCAATCACCTCGTGGTCGGCGGCAACACCCCGGCGGACAGCCCCTTCCTGCGCCGGCCGGATGTCCTGCGCAGCCTGCTGGCGTTCTGGCAGAACCACCCTTCCCTGTCGTTCCTCTTCAGCGGACTGTTCATCGGACCGACGAGCCAGCACCCGCGCATCGACGAGGCGCGGAATGACTCGCTTTACGAGCTGGAGCTGGCCTTTAAACAGATTCCGGACAAAGGCCCCGTGCCGCCGTGGCTGGTGGACCGCGTGTTCCGGAACCTGCTCATCGACGTCGCCGGCAACACCCACCGCGCGGAGTTCTGCATCGACAAGCTCTACTCTCCCGACAGCTCCACCGGCCGCCTCGGCCTGCTGGAACTGCGGGCTTTTGAAATGCCGCCGCACGCACGCATGAGCCTCGCCCAGCAACTGGTGCTGCGCGCGCTGATTTCCCGGTTCTGGAAGGAGCCCTACAAGCACGGCCTCGTCCGCTGGGGCACGGAGCTGCACGACCGCTTCATGCTCCCGCATTTTGTGGAGCAGGATTTTCAGGACGTGCTGGGCGATCTGCGCGATCACGGCTACCCCATGGAGGACGCGTGGTTCGCCCCGCATGTCGAGTTCCGGTTCCCGGTTTACGGCAGTATCCACCATCGCGGGGTGAATGTTGAAATCCGTCAGGCTCTGGAGCCATGGCACGTGCTCGGCGAGCAGAACTCGGCGGGCGGAGCCACGCGGTATGTCGATTCCAGCGTCGAGCGCCTTCAGGTCAAAGTCACGGGCCTCACCGACTCACGCCACGTCATCACCGCCAACGGGCACGCCCTGCCGCTGCAGCCCACCGGCGTGGCCGGGGAATTCATCGCCGCCGTCCGGTTCCGCGCCTGGGCTCCGCCGGAGGCCCTGCACCCCACGATTCCCGTGCAGGCGCCGGTGACGTTTGATCTGGTGGACACCTGGAATGAACGGTCGCTCGGCGGCTGCCAGTACCACGTTTCCCACCCCGGCGGCCTCAGCTACGCCACCCTGCCCGTGAATTCCTATGAAGCCGAGGCCCGCCGCCTCTCCCGCTTCGTCGCCATGGGCCACACCCCCGGCAAAATGACCCCCGCGCCCGCCCGCCGCAGCCGCGAGCATCCGTGGACCCTCGACCTCCGTCTGGCGGCGGTTTCCAAGTGGAATGCGGATGCCTGAGTAAAATCCGAAATCCCGCTGAGGCGGTGGCTTCCGGGCCGCCCGCCTCAGTCAAGCAAACGCCGCGTGGGTTTCACGCGGCGTTTTTGTGTTGGGCGGCTTTTAAAAAATAGGTCCTATAAGACTTATAGGACCTATATGGCCTATCTCAAAACAAACGGGAATTTACCGTCCCGTGCGTTTTTTGGGGAATGACGGGCGCGCCTGTTTGCGGGAGTTGGGGCGGTTGGGAACGGCGCGTTTGGCGGCGGATTTTTTGGCGGCGGGACGTTTGCGGGCGGGAGCGGCTTTGGCGGTGGAGGCCTTGAAAGCTTTCTTCGCGAGGGAGGGCGTTCTTCCACCGGGTCCTTTTTTGGGGGCGGATGAGCCCTTGTCGCTGCTGTTGCCGCCGGAGGAGGAGGGGCGGTCGGAGCGCGGTTTGGCTTTGGACTCCCGGGGTTTGTCGAATTTAGCCTTTTTGCCGGTTTCCTCGTCCTCCTTGCGGCGGCCCTGACGTCCTCCGGTGCCGCGCACGGCGGGTTTCCAGAGGTCGCGGACATTGCCCTGGCGTTTTTCGCGGGCGCGGACATCGAAACGGATGGGCAGGCCCTCGTATTTCATGCTGCCGCGCACCGTGTTCTCCAGATAGCGGCGGTAGGTCGGAGGCAGAAGGTCCTCGTGGTTCACAAAAAGCACCACGCGGGGAGCCATGATGGGACGCGTCATCTCCTCACGCGCCAGAGTGGCATAAAGCAGCTTGAAACGGCGGCCGCGCACGTGCGGCGGGGGGGTGCGCTCAATGGCTTCCTGGAGCAGGCGGTTGAACTGGCCGGTGCTCATGGCGCCGTCGCTGGCGCTTTTCACCAGATCGATGGCTCCGAAAATCTTGCTGAGGTTCTGCCCCTCCTTGGCGGACACCACCACCAGAGGCGCGTAGTGAAGGAAAAACAGCTCCCGGCGGACGTGCTCCGAGAGAGCCTCCATGCGCTCCTTGACGTTGCCGTCGGGAAGATAGAGGTCGAATTTGTTGGCGATGATGATGCAGGGCTTGTTCTCCTCGACAATGGTGCCCGCGATCTTCCGCTCCTGCTCGGTCACGCCGCGCTCGGCGTCGATAACCAAAGCGCAGAGGTCCGCGCGGCGGATGCTGCGCTCGCTGCGGGCGACGCTGTAGGCCTCGACACTGGTGTCGATTTTGGCTTTTTTGCGGATGCCGGCGGTGTCGATGAGCAGGTAACGCTGGCCGCGGTGGATCAGGCCGCTGTCGATGGAGTCCCGTGTGGTCCCCGCGATCTCGCTGACCATGGCGCGGTCACCGCCGAGGATGGCGTTGAAAAGGGAGGATTTGCCGACATTGGGACGGCCGATGATGGCGAGGCGGATTTCCTTTTCGGGATCAGCCTCAAGGTCCAGCGGCAGGCCGTCCCCGCCCAGCTCCACGGGTTTGTCGTCCACGGGCGGGGGCACGGATTCCTCGCAGGTGCGGATGAGTTTGTCGATGCCGCGGCCGTGTTCCGCACTGAAGGCGACCACGGTTTTAAAGCCGAGTTTGCCGAAGTCGGCGGTGTTCAGGTCGTGTTTGGGGTCGTCGGCTTTGTTGAGGCCGAGAATCACCGGTTTGTTCTGGCGGCGCAGCAGTTCGGCCACGGACTGGTCGATGGGGTGCATGCCGGACAGGGCGTCCACCACAAAAAGAATGGCGTCGGCGGCGGCAATGGCGATCTCCGCCTCCACACGGACCATGTCGCCGAAGTCGTCGTTGAGCGTGGCTCCGATGCCGCCGGTGTCCATGACCTGAAGGGCAAATCTGGCGTCCTTCACCGGAGCCATCAGGCGGTCACGGGTCACCCCGGGCATGTCGTGCACGATGGCGATGCGGCGGCCGGCGAGGCGGTTGAAGAGGGCGCTTTTGCCCACATTGGGACGTCCCACAATGGCGACGATCCGGTCCTTGTTGCGCGAAACCTTCATGATGGAATAAAAAAATCGGGAACCCGGTGCTTCAGGCCAAATGGCTTCCGGCGCAACCTGATTCAGGGTTGGCCGCCGGGCATGGCAAAGCTTTTGGGAAACCACGGCGCCGGGGTTCCGGGAGGCGCGGGTGGGGAGGGAGGGGAAAAACAGGTCCTGTAAGTCGTATAGGCCCTGTAAGACCTATATTTTTCCAGCAGACTGCCCGGACACACGCTGGACGGCCCCTGTGGAAAAAAGGGAAGGCGGCCCCACGCGTGAGCCGCCTTCCTGTAAGTTTTTAGCTTCCCTGAAACGGGAAAGCAGCCGGCAAAGGCTTAGTAACGGCCACCGCCGCCACCACCGCCACGCTTGTCACCGTAGCCGCCACGGCCACCGCCGCCGCCGCCACCACCACCGTAACCGCCGCGGTCGCCACCACCGCCGCCGCCACCACCGTAACCGCCGCGGCCACCACCACCACCGCCACCGGAGTAGGCGGGACGGTCAGTCTGGGGACGGGCTTCGTTGACGGCGAGCGCGCGGCCCATCCAGTTTTTGCCATTGAGGGCGTTTTCGGCGCTCTTGGCGGCTTCGCTGGTGTCCATGGTCACGAAAGCGAAACCACGGGGACGCTGGGTGTCGCGGTCCATGGGGAGATGCACGTCACTCACGGTGCCGTGCTCGGAGAAAATGCCGCGGATATCGGCTTCGGTGGCATCAAAGGACAGATTGCCGACGTAAAGTTTGGAACTCATAATGATGATTTGATCCGACCGCGATATTTAACTCTGAGACCGTTTCCGAACTACCGGATTTAAATCATCACTGAACTCACGCTCACCTGTTGATTACCATGCTCTGACTTTC
Source organism: Verrucomicrobiota bacterium (assembly GCA_040386695.1). Classification (GTDB taxonomy): domain Bacteria; phylum Verrucomicrobiota; class Verrucomicrobiia; order Verrucomicrobiales; family V1-33; genus CAIZWU01. Next base: position 16,252 of record JAZKFB010000044.1, on the reverse strand, counting down.
GACTTGCGGTCGAACGGGGGCACTCTGCGGCCTTGTCAGGAAAACGCAAGCGATTAAATAAAATAGGTTTTCCATGCGCCGCGCCGGCTTCAAACCCGGAAGAGCCCCGGCCGGGACCGCGCGGGCGCCCGTCGCCCGGCGTTCAAAACTTCGAAATGAAGCCGGCGCGCGCAACATCCGCGCCCAAATTTTCATGGATAACGTATTGATGCTGGAGGAGTCCGCCCCAGACTGCCGCAGAAACCAGATCCTTCCCCGCCGCCATGCCCCAGCCCACCGCCCAGCCGCTTTCCGCTCCGCCGTCCCGCTGCCCCACCGGTGTTTCAGGTCTGGATGAAATCCTCGGCGGGGGACTTCCCGGTCACCGGCTGTATCTGGTCAAAGGCGATCCCGGAGTGGGCAAAACGACTCTGGCCATGCAGTTCCTGCTGGAGGGAGCCCGGCGGGGGGAGTCCGGGCTCTATATCACGCTGTCCGAAACCAAGGAGGAACTGGAGATTGTCGCGGCCTCCCATGGCTGGAACCTGGATGATCTGGTGCTTTTCGAACTCTCAGCGATGCAGGACGCGCTGCAGGAGGAGACGGACCACACGTTTTTTCATCCCTCCGAGGTGGAGCTGAACCGCACCACCCGGGCGCTGCTGGAGGTGATCGACCGGGTGAATCCCCAGCGGGTGGTGTTTGATTCCCTGTCCGAGATGCGGCTGCTGGCGGAAAGTTCCCTGCGTTACCGGCGGCAGATTCTTCAGTTCAAGCAGTACTTCAGCCACCGCAGCAGCACGGTGCTGTTCCTGGATGACCGCACGGCGGGGCGGGATGACCTGCAGATTGAAAGCATCGCCCACGGCGTGATCTCCCTGTCCTGCAGGTCCCCGGAATACGGCGTTTCCCGGCGGCAGGTGACGGTCGAGAAGCTGCGGGGCACGGGCTTCCGCGAGGGCAATCACGATCTGGTGCTGCGCATGGGCGGCATGGTGGTGTTCCCCAGATTGACGGCGGCGCGGAAATTCACGGATTTTGAGCGAGTGAGCTTCCCGTCCGGCATTGAGGAGCTGGACGCCCTGCTGGGCGGCGGCCTCGACTGGGGCACGAGCAACATGCTGATGGGACCGCCGGGCACGGGAAAATCCACCCTGGCCATCCGGTTTGCGCTTCAGGCCGCGCTGGAGGGCAAAAAAAGCCTGATGTTCATTTTCGATGAGACCGTGGGCACGCTGCTGAACCGCTCCCTGCAGCTGGGCATGGATCTGACCCCGCATATCGAAACCGGTCTGATCACCGTGCAGCAGGTGGATCCGGCGGAGATTTCCCCCGGGGAGTTCGCCCACCGCATTCTGCGGCGGGTGGAGGAGGAAAACGGCGTGGAAATGGTGATCATCGACAGTCTCAACGGCTATCTCAACGCCATGCCCGCGGACCGCTATCTGAATCTGCAGCTGCATGAGCTGCTGGCTTTTCTGAATCAGCAGGGCGTCATCACGATCATGGTGCTGGCGCAGATGGGCATCGTGGGCGCGATGAACTCCGCGGTGGATCTCTCCTATCTGGCGGACACGGTGGTGCTGCTGCGGTATTTTGAGGCCCGGGGAGCGGTGAAGCAGGCCATTTCGATCATCAAAAAGCGCAGCGGCAATCATGAGCGCACCATCCGGGAAATGACGATGGGGAAATCCGGTATCAGCATCGGTCCGCCGCTGACCCACATGCAGGGGGTGCTGACAGGCACCCCGGCCTTTTTTCAAGCCGCGGGAACCGCCGCCACAGCCATGCCCACCCTCAAATCCGAATGAGCGCTCCCGCCGCCACGCCGCCCCCCCCGGCTCCGGGCCCGGGGGCCACGGTGGAGAAGCGCGTTCTCCTTTTCGCGCCCACGGGGAATGACGCGCGGCTGACGCGGGGATTCCTGGAGCAGGCGGGATTTCCCGTGACCATCTGCCATGACATGGACTGCCTCTGCCAGGGCATCGCCGAGGGCTGCGGCTCCCTTATGCTGGCGGAGGAGACGCTGGGGACGCAGTCCACCGCCGTTTTTTCAAAAGCGCTGGCCGGTCAGCCGTCATGGTCGGATCTGCCGGTGACCATCATCACCGGCGGCGGCGAGCTGGTGCGGCAGAAGCTCCGCCGTCTGATGACCGCCGGAGCGGTGGGCAATGTGACCCTGCTGGAGCGTCCGTTCCACCCCGAAACCCTGCTCAGCACGGTGGAGGTGGCGGCCCGCGCCCGGCGGCGGCAGTATCAGGTGCGGGACCTGCTGGCTCAGCAGAAGGCCAGCGAACTGCGCCTTCAGGCGACTCTGGAAAGCATCAGCGACGCCTTCGCCTCGCTGGACCGGGACTGGAATTTCCGCTACCTGAACGGGAGTTATCTGAAGCTGGTGGCTCCGCTCCACCATTCGGCCGAGTCCCTGCTGGGAAAAAATGTGTGGGAGAAATTCCCGGATATCGTGGACACCGAGGTCAGCCGGTTTTACCACCAGGTGATGGACGACCAGAAGCCGGGCGTTCTGGAAATGTATTATCCCCCCATCGGCGCCTGGCTGGAGATCTGCGCCTACCCGGGGCCGGATGCGCTGTCGCTTTATGTCCGCAATATTTCCGGACGCAAAGCCGCCGAGCACGCCCGGGAGGAGCGGCAGGCGAGGGACCGGCTGCTGTCGGAAACGCTGGCCAGCCTGCTCAGCGCCAGCAATCCGCAGGAGGTTGTGAGCCAGCTGTTTCCCAAAGTCGCCCGGCATCTCGGCGTGGACTCGTTTTTCAATTTCATGGTCACCCCGGAAAAGGACGCTCTGGAGCTGCGGGCCTGTTCCGGAATTTCCGAGGAGGATGCGCTTTCCCTGGAGCGGCTGGAGTGGGGGACCACCGTCTGCGGCACGGTCGCGGAGCGGTGCCAGCCTGCGGTCATCACCGATCTCCAGCAGTCCAACGATCCCAAAGTGGCCCATATCCGCCGGCTCGGCATCAGGGCTTATGCCTGTTATCCGCTGGTGGTGGGGTCCGAGCTGCTGGGCACCATCTCCTTCGCCAGCCGCACGCGGACGTCGTTCGAGGAGCAGGAGCTGGAATTCATCCGGCTGGTCTCCCAGTATGGAGCCGTCGCCCTGGAGCGGCTGCAGCAGGCGGATCAGCTGCGTGAAAGCGAGCAGCGGCACCGCCTGATGGCGGCGGACAACGCGCAGCTTTACGCCAATATGCACAAGACGGCGGAACGGCTGGGCCTGGCGCTGTCCGCCGCGAGGCTGGGGGACTGGTCGTGGAATGCGGCCACGGACATCATGCAGCTGTCGGGGCGGGCGGCGGAGATCTTCGGCGTGCCGGAGGATACCGTGGCGACCCGGTCGGACCTGAGGATGCTGCTGCACGAGGGCGACCGCGAGCGCTCGCTGGACGCGCTGGAGGAGAGCATCCGCCACCATCAGGATTACAGCATTGAATACCGCGTGAACCGTCCGGACGGCGCCCAGGTCTGGGTGGCGGCCAAAGGGCGCGCGGTTTATGACGGCGGCGGCGATCTGACCGGCATGCTGGGCGTCATCCAGGACATCACCGGGCGCAAGGAGGCCGAGGAGGCCCTGCGCGACGCCCGGGCGCGGGTGGAGGCCACCCTGGTCTCGGCGGAGATCGGCACCTGGCGCTGGGATATCGCCTCGGACAAGGTCATTGCCGACAAAAATCTGGCCCGCATGTTCTCCCTGCCGGCCGATATGCTGGAAGGGCCCATCAGCAATTTCCTCATCTCCGTGCATCCGGCGGACCGCGACCGGCTCCGGGAGGATATCGCCGCCGCCATGATCACGGCGGACGGGGAACTGGAGACCGATTACCGGCTGGTCTCGCCCGACGGCTCCGTGCGCTGGGTCACGGCGCGCGCCAAGGTGGAGCGCGATCCCCTGGGCAAGCCGGTGCAGTTTCCCGGTGTCATCATCGATATCACCCAGCGCAAGCTTCAGGAACGGAAGCTGGCCGAGCTTTCGAAAAAAATCGAGGAGCAGGCCCGGCTCTTTGACGCCACCCTGTCCCACATGTCGGACCTGGCCTACACCTTTGACCGTGACGCCCGCGTGATTTACGCCAACAAACCGCTCCTTGATATCTGGGGCGTCACCCTGGAGCAGGCGGTGGGGAAAAATGTTTTTGATCTGGATTACCCGGACGAACTCGGCCACCAGCTGAACGCGGAGCTGATGGAGGTCATCAGCACGGGGCGCACCGTCCGGGGCGTCACCTCCATGGCCAGCGCCGCCGGCGTGGAGGATTTTCACGAGTACATCTATAATCCGGTTTACGGGCCCGACGGCACCGTGGTCGCCGTCGCCGGCTCCACCCGCCTCATCACGGAGCGCAAAAAGGAGGAGGCCGCCCTGCAGGAGGCCAAGGAGACCGCCGAGGCCGCCAACCTGGCCAAGGACCGGTTTCTGGCGGTGCTCAGCCACGAGCTGCGCACTCCGCTGACGCCGGTGCTGATGACCGTGGGGGTGCTGGAGACGGATCCGGACCTCCCGCCGCGCATCAGGCACGACATGGCCATGATCCGGCGCAATGTGGAGCTGGAGACCAAGCTGATCGACGACCTTCTGGACCTCAGCCGCGTCACCAGCGGCAAGCTTTCCCTGCGCCTGGAGTCTGTGGATCTGAATGATCTGATGCGCCAGGTCTGTGAAATCTGCCAGTCCCAGGTGTTTGAAAAAGCCCTCAAACTGGAATGCGCCCCGGCGGAGAAACCCGCGCCTGTCAGCGCGGACCCCGCCCGGCTCCAGCAGGTGTTCTGGAACATGCTTAAAAACGCCATCAAATTCACGCCCCCGGGCGGCCTCATCCAGGTGGGCGCCTCCCTGACCGCGGAAGGCCGCGTCAGCGTTCAGGTGAAGGACAGCGGCCAGGGCATTGATCACCGGGTGCTGCCTAAAATTTTCGACGCCTTTGAGCAGGGCGACCCGCGCATCAACCGCCAGTTCGGGGGACTGGGGCTGGGTCTGGCCATCAGCAAAGCCCTGGTCGAAATGCACGACGGCACCATCACGGCGGAAAGCCCGGGGCCCGGAAACGGCGCGGTTTTCACCGTCACCCTGCCCCTCTGCCCGCACGCGCCCGAGCCCCGGCCGGCGCGCCCGGACGCCTCCGGCGGGGATGAGCCCCGCGCGTGGCGGCTGCTCCTGGTGGAGGATCACGAGGACACCTCCCGGATGCTCAGCCTGCTCCTGGGCCGCCGGGGATTCATGGTCAGAACCGCCGCCACGGTGGCCGGAGCCCTGGAAATCGTGGAAACCGGCACCTTCGATCTGGTGATCAGCGACCTCGGCCTGCCCGACGCCACCGGCTACGATCTCATGCGCAGAATCCGTGATGTCCACCACCTCCCCGGCATCGCCATGAGCGGCTACGGCATGGAGGATGACCTGCGCCGCAGCCGCGAGGCCGGCTTCCGCGAGCACATCGTCAAGCCCATCCGCATCGCCCAGCTGGAGGAGGCCATCCACCGCGTGCTCGGGCGGTGATGCCGGGGGGCAGACGGAGGAATTTGAACAGAAGGAAGCGAAGGGAGCGAAGAGGAGGAAAAGTATGAAGAGTGGCGGCCTCTTCAGCTTCAGCTTCGCTCACTTCGCTTCCTTCTGTTCAAATCCTCATCACCGCCCGGCCTCCGCGATTCCCCGTTTCACCGCTGTCAGCAGTTCCTGATGCACGCGGGTGGCGGGGATGGAGTCGTCGGTGACCAGATGCGGGAATTCGCCCGCGAGAATGGGCCAGTCGTAACGGTCCTCGGGGATGCGGCCGTGGCTGCCTCTGACCAGATCCGCGTCCAGGGGGATGACGTCCATCAGATACCGCATTCCGGCTTTTTTCATGAGCAGGCGCTTGCCGACCTCCAGCTTCGGATGCTTCAGCGAGGGGTCGAGAAACAGCTCCACGGGGTCGTAGCCGGGCTTGCGGTGAATATCCACGCAGCGGGCGAAATCCGGGGCCACGGCGTCGTCGAGCCAGTAATAATAGGTGAACCAGCTGTCCTTGTCGGCAATGCAGATCAGATCCCCGCTGCGGGGATGATCGAGGCCGATGGACGCCTTCCAGACCCCGTCCACCACGCTCTCCACGCCCGGCACCGTCTCCAGAACCGCCCGCACCTGGCCGAGGATTTCCGGATTGTTGATGTAAACATGGGCCACCTGGTGATCGGCCACGGCAAAAGCCTGGCTGGCGCCGCAATCAAGGAGTTCCAGCCCCAGTTCCTCGCGGATGGCGATCCAGCCGTGCTCCCGCAGCACGCGGTTCAGGTGGATGGCGCGGCTCACGGGCGTGATGCCGTATTCCGACAGCAGGATGACCCGGATGGCGCGGTGCTTGTAAAACTGGATCAGATCCCCGACCACGCGGTCAATGGCCAGCAGCTCCCCGGTGATGGCCGGATCGTCCGGGCCCAGCCGCTGCATGCTGTAATCAAGGTGCGGCAGGTAAACGAGGCTCAGGTTCGGCCAGTATTTGTCCTCGGTCCACTTGGCGGATTCCGCGATCCATTTCGACGAGTCGATGCCCGCCATCGGCCCCCAGAACGCCGGAAACGGGAACTCGCCGAGATCCGCCTTGATGCTGTCCCGCAGCCCCGCCGGCTGGGTGTAAATATCAAAAACCTTCCGCCCGTCCGCCGGATACATCGGGCGGGGGGTGATGGAGTAATCGGCGGTGGCGTACATATTGTACCACCAGAAAAGCTTGGCCACGGTGTAGCCGGGATATTCCTTTTTGAGCTGGTCCCAGAACTTCGGTCCTTTGACAATGTGGTTGCTCTGCTTCCAGAACTGGACCTCCGCCATCTCGCGGTTGTACCATCCGTTCCCCACGATGCCGTGATCGGAAACCCGGCGTCCCGTGAGGTAGGTGGACTGCATGGTCGTCGTCACCGCCGGCAGCACGGGGCGGATGGGGGCGATCTGCTTGTGCTTCAGCCACGCCATGATGTTGGGCGTGGTCTCCGCGCTGATGTGCCTGGCGGTGAGGCCGACGATGTTGAGAATGGCGGCGCGGCTCATGAATATTTCTTTTCAACCCGTTCAATGCCCGCCGCTCAATTCAGCACCGGCGCGAATTCCCGGGCGTGCAGCCAGGCCAGCGCGGCCTCCACCTGCGCGGCATTCATCTCGTTGACCTCCACGGCCTGACCGGGCGCGGTGACGAGGGTGATGCAGAGATCCCCGCCGAGGTGCTCGCGGAACTCCTCCAGTCCGCGCAGAATCTCCAGCTTTCCCGAAGCGCCGGCGCGCAGCAGATCATCGTCCCAGAGCCGGAAACCGATCTGCTCCAGCAGCGCCAGAATGCGGTCGCGGTCCCCCTCGGCCAGCATGCCCGCCAGGTGCGCGTAAACGAGGTCCGCCGCCATGCCGATGGCCACCGCCCGGCCGTGACTGATGCGGAAATTTGAAATCTGCTCCAGCTTGTGCGCGATCCAGTGGCCAAAATCCAGCGGCCGGGCGGAGCCGAACTCAAACGGATCACCCCCCGTGCAGATGTGCGCCACGTGGAGTTCCGCGCTGCGCTCGATGACGCGGTGCAGCACCGGTTTCTCCAGCCGCCGCAGCTCCTCCGCCCGGGCCTCGATTTCCCGGTAAAACGCCACATCCCGGATCAGCGCCACCTTCACGGCCTCGATGATCCCGTCCCGCAGATCAGCGGAGGGCAGGCTTTCCAGAAAGCGGAAATCATTGATGACCGCGAAGGGCACGGCGAAGGTCCCGACCCAGTTTTTCTTCTGGAAATGGTTCACGCCATTCTTCACACCCACCCCGCCGTCGCCCTGGCTGAGCGTGGTCGTGGGCATGCGCACGAGGCGGATGCCCCGGTGGGCGGTGGCGGCGGCGAATCCCACGAGATCCAGCAAAGCCCCGCCGCCGATGGCGATGACATAACTGTGCCGGTCGATGCCCGCCTCGTTGATGGCCGACCAGAGTTTCTCGATCAGCGGCCAGTCGTTCTTGCAGGGCTCCCCCCCGGTGATGACCATGGGGGGATTGATCAGCGCCAGCAGGCCGTCCTGGGCGGCGAACCACGCCTGGATTTTCTCCAGCAGCAGCTCCTGCCCGGCCACGACGGCGGACTCCACCACCACCAGCACCCGCCGCACGCGCTGTCTCTCATGCGGAGGGCAAAGAACATCGCGGAGCAGCGGCTGCGCGGGATCAAAAACCCCTTCCGTGAAGAAAACACGGTGGGGGAGGGAAAGGGAGACGCGGCGTTCGATCATGAACCAAAGACAACGGCGGGGTATCCGTTGACCTTACGTTGCGGCGTATTTTCGCTGGAGCAACCGGCACAACGCCCAAAGACCCGGACAAATGGCCACCGCCACCCAGCAGACGCGGCCGCCGGGAATGAATCCGGCCGCAAGGAGCAGCAGCGCGTCCACCAGCGGAATGGCCGCCAGCATTTCCCCCACCCAGCGGCCGACGCTCCATTCTGGCCGCAGCGCTTTCAGAAATCCCCCGCCCGGCCTGGATTCCCGCCGGGCCAGCAGGCTGAGGACAATGATGTAAGCCCACACCGTCCCCGCGGCCATCAGCACGCCCGGCGCGCTCCAGTTCCCCGCCACCCCGGCGGCGGCCAGAACCAGCAGCGCCCGGCAGGCTCCCATGACCACCACGCTCCAGGGATTTTCCTTGTGCCGGAAATTGTAAAGGATGACCGCCCCCATCAGGAGAAAGGGAAAAAGCAGACCGGAAGGCTGCTCTTTGACCTCGGGGCCGGGCATCAGATACCGCGCAAAAAGCATCGCCACCACTCCGGTCCGCATTTGCCCCATGGCCAGACTCATCACCTGCTCCCGGGCCAGGGTCCCGCTGGGAATCAGGCGCTCCGGCTTGTGCCGCTGATCCCACGCGGCGTCGCAGGCATCATTGTGCGTGCAGCCGCCCGCATAAATCAGGGTTCCCCCGAGCATGGCCAGAAGCAGCGCCGGCCACCGCGCGCTGTCCCCGCCCGCCAGCACCCAGGCCATGAGCACATTCGACCACACCGTCGGGATATTCGGCACCCGGGCGAGCGTGAGGATCTGCTGGAATTTCATGAAACGTTAAAACGTCAGCACCGCCGCCACCGGCACGTCCTCCGGCAGCCGTCGGCTGCCGCGCAGGAATTCCAGCTCCATCAGGAAAGTCATGCCCACCAGCTCGCCGCCCAGGCGCTTCACCAGTTCCGCCGCCGCCGCCGCCGTGCCGCCCGTGGCCAGCACATCATCGACCAGCCAGACCCGCTCGCCGGGGAGCACGGCATCGGCGTGGATTTCGACGGTGTTGGAGCCGTATTCGAGATCGTATTCCGTGAACTCGGTTTTCCAAGGCAGCTTCCCCTTCTTGCGCACCGGCACAAACCCCAGTCCCAGGCGGTCCGCCGCCGCCGCCGCGAAGATGAATCCCCGGGCATCGATCCCCACAATCTTCGTCACCCCCTGCCCTTCAATGGTTTCCGTCACCGCATCAATCGTCAGCCGGAACAGCGCCGCATCCGACAGCAGCGGCGTGATGTCCTTGAAAACAATCCCCGCCGACGGGAAATCCGCCACATCACGGACGGCGGAACGGAGAACAGCGATGTCGGAGGATTTCATAAACCGGGTAAAACGACAAAAATACCCGCCCCGCAAGCCATAAACCCGCATCCAGGACCGCCGGGTTGACGTGGCCGCCATTCAGCCCCCGGCCCGCCGGTCAGTCCATTCCGGAAAACACCGGAGGCGGGCACGTGGAAAACGGCGGCGGCGGCGTGACTATTTTCACGCGGATTTCAGGCTGCGGTAATCATCCCGTGACGACTGTTTTCGGATTCGCCGCCGGCGGCGGCCGGGCTCATGGCGATGCCGGCATTCTGGGCCAGAATGACGATCTCGGGCACGGATTTCACCGCGAGCTTGTCCATGATGCGGCGGCGGTGAATTTTGATGGTGGCCTCCGCCGCCCCCAGAGCGTTGGCCATTTCCCGGTTCATCAGGCCCCGGATCATGAGTTTCATGACCTCCTGCTCCCGGCGGGTCAGGCTGCCAATGAGGGTTTCAGCCTCGGACTGGCAGGAGCGCTGGCTCCACCAGGCATTCGAACGCTCAAGCGCGTTCTCCACCGCCTGCAGGAAAGTGGGCGCGGACATCGGGCGGGTCAGGTAATCCGCCGCGCCCGCCTTCATGGCCTGCACACAGGAGGCGATGCTGCCCGTGGCCGTGTAGAAAACCACCTGCTCCCCGCGCCCGGTCATCAGCATCCGCCGCTGCACCTCCAGTCCGGAAATATCACGCATGTCCAGATTCACGACCGCGCACACCGCTCCGGTCAGTGCCGGCGTGGCCAGAAAGGAGGCCGCTGTGGGGAAGGATTTCACGGAATAACCTTCGGTGGTCAGCAGGCGCTCCATGCTCCGGCGCATCCGCTCATCGTCATCCACCAGAACCACCTGTTTGCGGGGGACAGTTTTCAGATTCCGGCTGAGACAGGTGGGTGAAATCATCATAGTAATTCATTTACGATAATGAGCTGGAAAGCAATTCCCCCGGTGCCGGGACCGGGTATCCGTCGGGCGCTGTTCATGCAGCCGTAATTCTAAAAAAATCTTCAAAACTTTTCGTATCCTGTTGCTGATCAGGCGGAAATATCCTCCGCACCGTTGCCGCCCCGGTCGTCAGAAAGTCATTTTTCAGCAATCACGCGTTCTTTTCACCAGTCCGCGCGGTTTTATGGAAACTCCTGATCCGGAGCCGCGATTCATGGCTGCAAGCCGCCACGCGCTCCGTGAAAAACCACGATTAAAACAAGATTTCAGGACCCCAGCTTTCCTCCATGATATGAAGCCACCCTCCTCCCCGTCCACGGCGTCCGGACCGGCATTCCGGTTTCTGGAACGATGGTTTCATCTGCGGCGGCATGGCACCACGGCGGGCCGGGAAGTCATGGCCGGGCTCACGACCTTTGCGGCCATGGCCTACATTCTGGTGGTGAATCCATCGATTCTCAAGGATGCGGGCATGCCGCGGGCCGCGCTGGTCACCGCCACCGCCGTGGGCGCGGCCATGGCCACGCTGCTCATGGCCTTCATGGCCAATCTGCCCCTGGCCATGGCTCCCGGCATGGGCATCAACGCCTTTTTCGCCTACACCGTGTGTCTGGGAATGGGGGTTCCCTGGCAGGACGCGCTGGGTCTCGTTTTTGTGAACGGCATCCTGTTTCTGCTGCTTTCGGTCACGGGTGTCCGGGAAAAAATCGTGGCCGCCCTGCCAAATTCCCTGAAGGCGGCGGTCTGCGCCGGAGTGGGGCTGTTCATCGCCTTCATCGGTCTGAAAAACGGCGGACTGGTGGCGGCGCATCCGGCGACGTTTGTCAGTCTGGGTGACCTCACCTCGCCCCCGGTCGCGCTCTTTGCCGCCGGGCTGCTGATCACCTGCGTGCTGGTGGCGCGGGGCACGCCGGCGGCGATTCTCATCTCGATGGGCGTGATCACCCTGATCGGTTTCGCGGTGCCGGACGGCAAAGGCGGAGCGGTCACGAATCCGCCGGGAGCGGTCTTTTCCCTGCCCGCCCCGATGGACGGGACGTTTCTGAAGCTCCGTTTTGACTTTCTCACCAGCGATCCCCTGAAGGCCCTGCCGGTCATCCTGACGCTGCTGCTGGTGGACATGTTTGATAACATCGGCACCCTCATCGGAGTCACTAAACGCGCCGGCCTGATGGATAAAAACGGTCATGTGCCCAACCTCCCGCAGGCTCTGGCGGCGGATTCCCTGGCGGCCATCGGCAGCTCGCTGCTGGGCACGTCCACCGTGGTCAGCTACATCGAAAGCGCCACCGGCGTGCAGGCGGGAGGACGCACCGGTCTGACGGGAGTGACCACGGCGGTGTGCTTCCTGCTGGCGCTTTTCCTGACACCGGTCATTCTCATGATTCCCGCCGTGGCGGTGGCTCCGGCGCTGGTGGTGGTGGGGATTCTGATGTTTGAAAGCGTCTCGGAAATCGAAGTCCACCGTTTTGAAAACGCGGCCCCGGCCATCCTCACGCTTATGTTCATGCCCATGACCTTCAGCATCAGCACCGGGATCGGCGTGGGCATCATCGCCCTCGTGGCCCTGCGGCTGGGCCTGTGGCCGGGCCGGAAAAAGCGGGCCGCGCCCATGGACGGACCGCACCTCGGATTCGACGCCGATCCCGCGGACGGCGGCATGGCTGACAGCCGGGAAAGCCGCCGGGGACTGAGCCCGGTCACGTATGTCCTGGCCGTCATTTTTGTGCTGCATTTTCTGGAACGCTGGATCTTTCAGCTGTTCAGTCACCGTTCCTGATTCCACAGACGCTTCTTTGCCTGCCTCACCCCTGCCCCGCCGCCCCCATGCCCACTCTTTTAGCCAAAAACGCCGAGGTTCTGGTGACCATGGACGGAGCGCGCCGCGAACTGCGCGACGGAGCCATTTTTGCGGAAAACGGCATCATCCGCCAGGTGGGGCGCACGGCGGAGCTTCCGGCCACGGCGGATGAGGTGATCGACCTCAGCGGCCAGATCGTGCTGCCGGGCTTCGTGAACACGCATCACCACCTCAATCAGACCCTGACCCGCAACCTGCCCGCCGCGCAGAACAACAATCTTTTTCCATGGCTGAAGGCGCAGTATCACGTCTGGAAAGGCATCGGGGAGGAGGCCTCGCGGGCCAGCACGCTCATCGGTCTGGCGGAGCTGGTTCTGTCGGGCTGCACCACCGTCTTTGATCACACCTATCTTTACCAGAGCGGCAACAGCGTCGATTGCCAGATCCAGGCGGCGAAGGATCTGGGGGTGCGGTTTCATGCCAGCCGGGGCTCCATGTCCCTCGGGGAATCCCAGGGAGGCCTGCCGCCCGACGACTGCGTGGAGGAGGAGGATTTTATCCTGAAGGACACGGAACGCGCCATCAAAGCCTGGCATGATGATGCCCGCGGAGCCATGACGCGCCTCGTGGTCGCTCCCTGCTCGCCCTTCTGCGTCACTCCCGGCCTGATGCGGGATTCCGCCGCGCTGGCCCGGCAGTACGGCGTGAAGCTGCACACGCATCTCTGTGAAACCCAGGATGAGGAGCGCTACACGCTGGAGCGGTTTGGAAAACGGCCGGTGGAGCTGATGGAGACCCTGGGCTGGCTGGGGGACGATGTCTGGTTCGCCCATGCCATCCACGTGAATGACGATGAAATCCAAAAGTTCGCCCGGACCGGCTGCGGGGCCGCGCACTGCCCGTGCTCGAACATGCGGCTGGGCTCCGGCATCGCGCCGCTGAAAAAATACCTCGCGGCGGGGGTGAAGGTCGGGCTGGGAGTGGACGGCTCCGCCAGCAACGATTCCTCCAACATGCTTCTGGAGGTGCGGCAGGCCATGCTTCTCGCGCGGCTGCGTCTGGGCCTGCTGCCGCCGGAAGGGCCGCGCAGTCATTTTCTCCTGTCGCCCTCCCACCCGCTGCGCGCCCACGAATGGATGACGGCGCGGGAAGCCCTGGAAGTCGCCACTCTCGGCGGAGCGGCGGTCCTGGGCCGCACAGACATAGGGTCCCTCGAAGCCGGCAAATGCGCGGACTTTTTCTCCCTCCCTCTCCACACCATCGGCTATGCCGGAGCCCTGCACGATCCGGTGGCCGCCGTGGTTTTCTGCGCTCCGGAGAAAGCGGCCTTCACCGTCATCCACGGCCGGATCATCGTGCGCGGCGGGGAAATCGTGACCATGGAGATGCCGCCGGTCATTGAAACCCACAACCGCTGCGCCGCCGCTCTCCTGAGATCCGTTTAAAAATACGCTGAACCTTCGATGGCGCGGGAAGTCCGCAAATTCCGCAGCCGCAGAAAAGCGTTTTTCCGCCGTTTTTTCAGTGTCAGTGAACGAAAGCGCGCGGCTATGGATTTTTTCCCATAACCGCGCGCTCGGGAATCCGAAGCGGATGCCTGGATTCAGCGGAAATCACGGTTTCCCGGGAGCGGGAACAGGCACGGGCACAGCCGGGATGGGAGCCGTGGTGGTGGTGGTCACCGTGATTTCACGGGCCAGCAGCCGGTCACCCTCCTTCACATAAGCAATGCTCAGGGGAGTGCCGGGATCAAGTTTGGTGACCGCCACGGGCTGGCCGGCGGCGTCAAGCACCACGGTCGCGGAGTCGGCGGCATAAACGACAGGAGTGGGCGTTCCGGCCACCGTCACCGATATTTTACCGGACTCCGAAGTGGTCAGGACTCCATTGACCGTGGTGGCGCGGGTGGTGGTGGTTTCGGCGACGGTTTTGCCGCCGGGTTTGAGAGTCTCCCGCATGGTCAGGGTGGTGGTGCCGTCAGGGAGCGGCACCTGGATGCGCTGCACCTGAAGGTCGGCGGCCACGAGAGTATTGCGGTCCTCCGCGTAAAAAAGCGTCACCGGAGTGCCATTGACCAGCAGGGAGGTGGCCACCGGCTTGCCGTCAAGGTCCGTGAATTTGGTCGAGGGATTGATCACAAAACCGATGGGCTCCTTGGCTTTCTTGGTGCGCACCATGACTTTATTCGTCTCGCTGTCGATGCGGGTGATGACGCCCTCCACGCTGGTGAGACCCGGGCGGGGCAGAACGCTTTCAGTGGTGCGGGTTTCAGAAGTCTGGACCGTTCCCGCGGGAGAGGTGCGGGTCTCGCTTTTGCTTTTGGTCTCCGTCTGGGTGACCTGCGCGGACAGCACCGCGCCGCTGGCCAGGATGGCGACGGAAGCGGCAAGACTGAGAGACAGACGGGCGGGATAGGATGGGATTTTCATGGGAAGTCGGGTGGGTTGTGGTTGTTGCCGGAGCCCGGAGCATCAGGATGTTCCGATCAGAAATTCCGGTGGCCGTTTTTCTCTATGCATTAACCGCACCAGCCCGGTTTTACGGGGAAATCCTCTGTTCAAAGCACGTTCGAAGCTGGCTTTTTGCGAAGCTGGAGCGGTCTTTCCGCATTCTGCAAGAATTGCCCGTTCCCGGTCCGGTCACCACACTTCCCGCCAGCCTCGGGACGGGCAAAACAGGGCCTGCCTCCGGGGTCGTGCCCCGCTTCCGGGGAACGGGAAGGCTTGCGCGGCGGGGCGGGTTCCGGCAGGGTGTGATCCCTGTATGTCCCGCGCCACTGATTCTGATTCCCCCCGCCCATTGGAAACCCCGTCGTCCGCTCCCGCCTTCACCATCAGCCGGTTAAGGCCCGGTCAGCATGCGGAGGCCGCCTCCGTCATTCACCGGTCACTGGCGGAATATTATGAGCGGAATCTGAACCAGGGCGGGCGGTTCGGTCAGGACTGGCGGCCATTTCTGATTTTCCCGGAATTGTATGAGGCCCTGGATCCCGGCTGCGCGGTGACCGCCTGCGGGCCGGGCGGGGAGCTGCTGGGAATCTGCTTTTATCACCCGCGCGAAACCCATATTTCCGTGGGCGTCGTCGCCACCGGTCCGGCATCGGGCGGCAAAGGTGTCGCCCGGGCCATGGTGTCGGAGGTTCTGCGGCTGGCGGATGCGGCCGGCCTGCCGGCGCGGCTGGTTTCCAGCGCGTCGAATCTGGATTCCTTCTCGCTCTACACCCGGCTCGGTTTTGTGCCCGGCCAGGTGTTTCAGGATCTCCAGTTTCCTCCCGGCAAACTCCCGCCTCCGGCCGCGGTTCCGGGTATCCGGCCCGCCACGGCGGCGGACACGCCCGCCATGGCGGAACTGGAATTTTCGCTGACCGGCATCCGCCGGGAAAAGGATTACCGGTTCTTCCTGGAGCAGGCCGGAAGCGGCTGGCACACTCTGGTGCGGGAGGATACGCAGGGAAATCTGCTCGGTTTTCTCTGCGCGGTCCGCAGTGGCGGCACCCGCCTGATCGGCCCCGGTCTCACGGCGGACGACGGGACCGCCCTGGCGCTGATCACGACCCATCTGCATCTCCAGCCGGACTCCAATCCCGTCTTCCTGGTCCCCGCGCAATATGCCGGGCTGGTGGCGCGGCTTTACGCCGCCGGGGCCCGGAATGTGGAGCTGCACCTCGCGCAGGTCCGGCCCGCCGCGCAGCCCTCCCCGGCGGCTTTGGCTCCCCGGGGAGTGGTCATTCCCACTTTTCTGCCGGAGAGCGGTTAGCCGCCGGTTCCTGGAGGTTTTCCCGCGCTCAGCCGAGGTTATTTCCCGCAGCGGCGGGGTTTTCTCCGGCGGATGCAAGGTGCTGAGCCGCTCAGGCAAGGTTTTCTCCGGCGGATGCAAGGTGCCGAGCCGCTCAGGCAAGGTTTTCTCCGGCGGATGCAAGGTGCCGAGCCGCTCAGGC
>JAZKFB010000043.1:0-25175 GCA_040386695.1 Verrucomicrobiota bacterium | reverse complement strand
GGTGCTCATGCCGTCCATTTTACCACAATCCGCAAGATCTTAAACAGGTTCTGAGCACACCGGAGCTGGCGGGGGCGGGGGACTGGTCGGAGGAGGAGGAGCCATGCGGCACGGCGTGTCCGCCAGTGGCGGAGGTTTTGGCGGAGGAGGAGGGAGTAGAAATTTTGGCGATGGCAGCTACGGAGCCGGAGGCGGAGGTTTCGGCGCGGGCGGCGGTGGATCGTATAACGGAGCTGGCGGAGGAGGATTTGGCGGTATGGGCGGCATCACCAGGAACTTAGCCGCCTACTCGGGCTGGGGCGCACAGCCATATGATGGCTCCGGGGCCTCGCTGGGCGGCGGCATTTTTGTGATGTTCGGTGCCGAGCTGACGATCATGGGATCCAGCACCTTCAGCGGCAACTCCGGTTCGTTGGATTACTACGCCGATTGGCACAGCGAGCAGGACACCAATATGGGGAACTTGGGTTCCGACCTTTTCATCATGACCGGAGCGAAAACGACCTTGTCGCCGGGAGTCGGGGAGACCATCCGTTTTCAGGGCACCATTGATGACGACAGCACCCGCCAGCGCTTCGTGGATGTTCCCGGTGGAGACCCTCTCTTTTACAGCAACGGCGCGGGAGCGAAGATCACGATCGGCAGCAGCGGCAACCCCGGCGGCACGGTCATTTTCCAAGGCCGCACCGGCTACGCGGGAGGCACGGAAATGAATTCGGGGACTCTTCTTCTCGATGGCAACACCGGCAGCATCAGCAGCGGCTCGGATTTGATTTTCACGGGCAAAAGCGAGTTTCAATACAACAACATGAACTCCGGCGCGGGCGCGGCCAGGACCCAGACCTTCGGCACGCTGGCCTTCAACGGCGGCGAGGGAACGGTCTCTTCGGTCAAAGGCAATGCCCTGAGCAGCACGCTCGGCGTGGGCACGGTCACCCGGGCGGCGGGAGCAACAGGGAACTTTGCCGCCGCCGATGGAGTCAACGGCGGCAGCAACAGGATTCTGGTGAGCGGAGCCGCGGGCTTCCGCAGCGCCGGTCTTTTCTTCAACGGCAGCAGTTACGCCACCGTCGATGACGGCGGCTATGTGCGCGGCCTCAACTACGGCGTGGATGCCCACAGCATGCTCTCGGGCGGGGGGACTTCCATTGGCGGAGCCCTGACTGCGGACAGCAACGTGAAATTGACGGGCGTCATCACCTCGCAGGTCACGGCCACCATCACCACCCTCAGCCTCGATTCCCACGATGTTACCCTCGGTGACGGCCAGACACTGACCCTCAATGGCATCCTGCAATCGGGGGGCACGACCACGATCAGCGGCGGTCACGGGATCACCTACGGTGGTGTGGGAGGTGAGACCGACCTTGTCATCCGCACGGACACGGAAGTTGATTTTCTCACCATTTCCAGCTCCATCACCGCGCCCAACCTCACCAAAAGCGGTTCCGGCGTGCTGTTGCTTTCGGGCAGCAACCATATCACCGGCACCACCACGATCAATGATGGCGTCCTCGTGGCGGCGAACAACACCGCTTTTGGCACCGGCAGCGTCGCCGTTCAAGCCGGGGCGGTTCTGGTGGTCGGTTCGGACATCACTCCCGCAAACCCCATTCACCTGGAGGGCGGAGTTTTCCTGAAGGAGACTGCGGCCGGCGATGCCTTTGAACTGAAAGCCTCCAGCAAATTCGAGGGAGGCCGTAATACCACAGCGGAAATCCTCGACGGGACGGCGGGCAGCGCCACCTCCCTTGAGAACAGCTTTTCGGAAAGCTCGGCCGCGCTCAACGATACCTTCCGGCTGAGCGATGTTTACTCTCTCCACGGCACCGGCACGGACGTTTTCGTCCTGCAGCTCTCCGCGGCCGGCGTGGATGGCAACAGCATGCTTGGCTGGCTCGACAGCCATGGACTGTGGGTCAACGCCGTCCTCGGCAATACCGGCACCGGCAACACAGGGTTTATCAATGGGGCCTACGACGGGAACCCTGTCCTGGGCCACTACGGCGTCGATACCGCCACCGGCAGCGTCTGGGCCGTCCTCAACCATAACAGCGACTTCGCCGTAATCACCGTCCCGGAGCCGGGTTCCTGTGCGTTTATCGGTCTTGTCCTCGGCGCATTCGCTCTGGGCCCCCGTGGAAATCGCGCGGACGCCCGCGCAGCACCTGCCAGCCGATGAACCTCGTCATGATCCCGGTCCTGGTGGCTTCCCGAGCCGCTTGTTTCGGGTCCGGGCAGCAACGGAACCGTTGGTGCACTTAGTGACCGTCCGCCGGTTTCGGCGCGGACCTTCGAAGGCTCTGAGAATCCCCAGGTGAAACGGGTTTTATTGGGTAAATGCACGCTGTGAGTCTCGACTGCTCTCCAAATCAACCCCGCAAACTCAAACCTGCCTGCTGGAGACCAGTGCACGGGAAAACGGGTGGGATAAACGTGGGATTGGAAGCATTTTCCCCGATGGGAGCGCCGTTAAGCGTAATAACGGTTCCGTTGCTGCTCGGACCCCGGGTTCAGGTCAATGCGGTTGCCAGGATGCTGTGATCTCCCGGGGTATTCCACGGAGGTGATCAATGCCAGCACGACGTTGGGGCGGGCCACGCGGCGGACCTCCGTATAGAATTTTCCAACTCCAGCCAGTGGGCAGCCTGAGCTGCCGTAATGAGGTCCGCACAGGCATCCGGAAGATCGCTCTCCTCTGCCAGAGCGGTCCGGTAAACCACGTTCCCATGCGCTGCGGCTTTTTTGATCTGCTCCCCGCTGGCATCAGTGGCTACCACCTTTTCAAAACACTCGGCAAGCAGAACGGACAGCTGCCCCGTGCCGTACCCGCAATCGAGGGCCAGTTTTTGGCCGGGCTGAGCCGGGCCGGTTGTTCGGTCAGTTCCAGGGTATAGGTCGGCCGATAAAGGGAATAGCTCGCCGCCGATTTGAAAAAGTGATCCTTAAAAATAGGTGGAGACGGCGGGGGACAGGCTGCGTCCTTGGTTCGCTGCTGATGCTTTTAGCGCGATAGGTCCCGTCGTGCAATTCGGCTGAGTCGGGCCTTAAGAGAATGGATGTTCCCCTGCTTCCGCCGTCGTTTTCCGATGGTTTTTCTCCCGAAAACGCGCACTCTGCTCGGAGGTTCAGAAAGTATCGCCATGCCCTGCTGAAATCCGCGCCAGCGCCATCCGCCCGTCTCAAGTGACTGGCTCCCTTCGCAAGGCTTGGGAACGCGGAAACCCCAAAAAGACCCCATTTCTCCCTGCCGTTGAACGAACCGAATAATGTATGTTATTGATTCAAAAATCCGTTGCCCCTCAGGGTGGTGGTGCGCTGTGACTTCGGCACCGTCCAGCCCGCCCGCCCGCAGGATGGCCAGCCGCGTCCACAGCTGCGGCTGCGCCCGCATGGGAGAAAGCCTGCGGGGCGGCGGGGGCCTCCGCCTGACCGGATACCGTCGCTTGGTCCTCCCGACTGGTCACTCCAGCCGCAGAATATCCGCTCCGCTGCCGCCCGGATGTCCGTCAGCTCCATCATGATTCCGTTCTCTTACGCCCCCACTCTGCGGATTCGCAGCAGCACATCCTCATTCAGAATCGCGCTGATCAGGGTTTCCGCCGACAGCGCCCGGGGCTCCGCAGCCACAGCCGCTCCAGCGGCGTCCTGTGCACGATTCCCGACCTGGAAAGCAGCATCAGCCGGCGCGCGTCCTCCGGCACCACCGCCAGCGTGGCACCCCCAAACCCTTCCCGCCTGTCATACCGGACAGTCATCCGTCGAACTTTTACAAAATGCGAACTAAATGCTTCGTTGTATAATTTAGATTAATCGAATGAGTTGGTAAATTCAGTTCGTCGGTAAAAAATGGCTCTAAATTTGATAATACAATAACATGCATATGCCGCCTATCAATAATGACGACATATGCATTTGATATATATTTGAGTAGCGATCTGCCAATCAGCAGACATTAACGAGCACCAACAAAAGATGGAAGGAACCTGTTGGTGGTTGTTCCGTCGCCCAACATACCCCCGACGTTGGAGCCCCAAGCCCAGATGTATCCGTTAGATTCAAGAGCTAGAGTACTGGAACCACCTGCGGCCACCATGCTTGCATCGCTTGAGAATCCAGCGGCGTATACAGGGACATTTGTAGCGGAAGCTGTAGCTGAGTCGCCGAGCTGGCCATAAGTGTCCTCTCCCCAAGCCCATACGGAACCATCGGATTTAATGGCCAAAGAGTGACTGCCTCCTGCGGAAACAAAAGTGACTTGACTGATTCCCGTGATGGATTGGGGGGAAGTGTAAAAGGGGCCGGCCACTCCAGTAACCCCAATTCCCAGTTGGCCGGCATAATTCATCCCCCACGAACTGACAGAGCCATCGGGTTTAACGGCCATCGCATGATAATAGCCCGAAGCGATTTTAGATACTCCTGTCAAACCGGTAACCTGAACAGGAGTTGTCCTTTGGGTAAGGGAACTGTCCCCTAATTGCCCATAACTGTTGTCCCCCCAACACCAAACGGTGCCATCACTGCGTAATGCCATACATGAAGAAGTGCCGGCACCGATACTGGATGCAGCTGTCAGGCTTGAGACCTGCACTGGTAACGTCCGTTGTGTGGTGCTCCCATCGCCCAATTGACCGCTGGAATTGACACCCCACGCCCAAACTGTGCCGTCAGATTTAAGCGCGTAAGCGGAGTTCGCACCGGATGCAATTCCTGTTACACCTGTCAGCCCAGTAACCTGAGCCGCTGTTGAACGATTGGTAGTGGTTCCGTCACCCAGCTGGCCGTAAGTATTGGAACCCCAAGTCCAAACTGTGCCGTCAGACTTGAGGGCCATCGAAAAGCGGCTACCTGCGGCCACCTTCACACAGCCAGTAAGCCCTGTGACCGCAACTGGCGAAGAGCTGTTGGTTGTTGTTCCGTTTCCAAGTTGACCCGCATTATTGTTTCCGGAGCCATAAACTGTGCCAATGGATGTCACCCCCAAGGAGTGGCCGGAACCGTTGCCCATGGAAAGTAATCCACCTTCATTGGCAAGCGAACTTGAGAGATTTGCCGTTAACGAGAGACCAACCAGCAGTAAGATGCTTTTAATTTTCATATCTGAATTGAATTGCTGTTTATCAGGGGGTGTCGCGATTTAACGAGGTGCAAGTGATTATGTCAAAATAATTGTTGGAAAAAAATTTTGGCGGTTACGTAAATGCGCATTTAAAATTCAAATGACAACTAGTTGAAAATTTACGCTGACGTGCCGAAAATGTGATTTGATTTTTACCATTGAGACAGTTCTTTAAGAAAATCAGGAAACTTTAAAAGTTGTGGATCACTCTGAATTTGTTCATTTGAACTTTCCTGATTTGCGCGCGGTGTTACTTTGCGGCATGAATTATCCTACCGACCTCAACGACACCCAAGGGCACTGACAGGAGTTCACAGCCCAGTCCGATCCGCGCGGGGCCATCCGCCGCCATTCGATGCGGGAAATCATCAATGCCATTCTTTACGTCAATAAAATGGGCTGCCAGTGGCGTCAGCTCTCGCGCCGTGGCCGGCCATTTATGACCATTTTCAGCGAATGCGGCTAAGGGGCGCATGGGAGGAAATGATGCTCCTGCTCAATCAGAGGGCCGCGAAAAAACAGGGACCCTTCCGGCCCCGAGTCTGTCTGAAAAATACTTATAGCAAGGCCGTCCTGGTCTTGTTACTGAGATTTCAAAAAAAGATTCCTATCAGGCGGCATCGGTTAGATTGAGTTCCGTCTGCAGCCAGAAGGCGTGGATCAGTTTGGGGCGGCGGCGTTTTCTGATCAGGGCCTCGCGGCCGCTTTGGAAAGTTCCCAGAGTTCCTTGGGGGAAAAGTTTGCCAGATCGTTGCCTTTCACGTTGCCCCACAGATATTCGATGGGTTAAGCGGGCAGGCGCTCCACCCATATCCGGCCGTTCTGCTCCGCCAGATACCCGGCCACCACTTTGGAGCGGTGGGCGGGCAGGCCGTCCCATATCACCATCAGATTTCCCTTCACATACCGTTTGAGATGGTTGAGAAATTCAATCACCTGGGCGGATTTGACAGACTCCTCATGGATCCGAACCGGATGCTTTTGAGGCTGACGCCTCCGATGACGGAGAGTTTGTCCCGGTTGAAATTCATCTGCGGCACCGGTGTCCGGCCGCTGGGAGCCCACGTTTTTTTGGCGGTGGTTTTCTGGCTGAATCCGCATTCGTCCACGAAGATAATCGTGCGCTGTTCCTTGTCAGCCTTTGCCTGGAGCTCCGGCCAGCGCTCTGTTTTCCACTGATTGATTTTCTCCTCATCCCGCTCCCGGGCCTTGCGCCGGGGCTTTTGAGGACTCCACTTCATGCGCCGGAGCAGACGCCAGACTTCGGAGGGACTGGCCTTGAGACCGAACCGGTCCAGGATCAGACCGGCAACCCGTCGCAGCGTCCGGAGTTCGTTGGAATATCCATGGGCCTGCGCCCGGTGATAATTTTTTTGGATATCCTGGCCATCACCTCAAATAACACAATTTCCGAAAATGTGAAGTTTTTTTGGAAAGCTCAGTAGTGACCGTCCGCCGGTTTCGGCGCGGACCTTCGAAGGCTCTGAAAATCCCCAGGTGAAACGGGTTTTATTGGGTAAATGCACGCTGTGAGCCTCGACTGCTCTCCAAATCAACCCCCGCGAACTCAAACCTGCCTGCTGGGGGTCCTGAGGGAAAAGGGAAAAAAGTGTACGCCAAGCCGCAAACCTACGGTGCAAATCCCCGGAAACTGCTCAAATTCCTTCTTACTGTAAGGCCAGTGCGGCCGCCGTCCCCGCCGCTGGCAAAATACCACTGCCACCCCGATGAGCAGAATGCTGGAGGAGGATTCCGGAACGACGCTATAGCGCAGCGTGATGGGAGTAGCGACACTTCCCCCCGCGGAGAACGCGGCGTGAGCCAGGGCCTGTAGGGAGTATTCACCCGGAAGGCTGAACCCGAGGTTGTAGTGGCTGTGCCCTCCGACACCCAGCATCAGCGTGTCGTCCGGCGTAAACCCATCGGCGGAAGCCCATCGGAAAACAGACCCGCCAAATGCGTCGTTGGACCACAGGGAAACCTCTCCGGGGCCGTTGACACCAGTCAGCGTCAGCCGGATTTGATTCCCTGTGAAGAGGCCTCCGGGGATTCCTCCAGTGCTCCATCCTTGAAAGGGGGAGCCTATCAGGGAGGCATCAGTGCCATCCTGAGGCACTAAATAGAGGAGACTCCCACCCGTCAGGATGGCATCAGGGCTGGAGGCCTGTCGGTCACTGACCACGGGGGTCAGACTGAGCGGAGAATATGGGGTGTCGTAAACTTCCGACCCGTCCACTGTCGCGGGGTCTCCTCCGATGCCGACGTTCCATTGGTAGGACAGTGTCGGCTGGGGAGTGGCGGAGTAGCGTAGCGAAATATCTCCATGGCCCGATGTCCACAACGCTGCCGGAGCTGTGGCGCGGATCAACAGAAGCAGCGGGACACAAAGACTGGCGGAGGTGCGGGATGACATTTACAGCAAGTTGTTTGCATTAATTTAATTTGCAACAATGAAGCGATTGCATATTTCAGTGGGGGGGCTGGCCATGCTCGTGGGCGGCTGCGCAAACAGTTGGGGAATCGGAAGGGACAGCCTGCTCCATGATGGCCATGTGGACTGCGCGATCCGGTTCATCAATGGTCAGTGGGTCGCAGGCTATGTCCATGAGGCGGATTCCAATCCGCTGGATCCCAATGCCCCGGCCCAGGGAACTTTGCTGTCCCTCGAATCCACCGTCCTGGTGGCGCGGGATCAGTTGTTCGAAACCGGCAGCCGGGTGCTGAGGCCCGAAGCTGAAACCTGGGATTTCATTGGAGTGGATGCCACCGCCCCCTTGTGGTGGTTTCCGCAGACCAACTGGCCGCAGGGGAATTATGTCGGGTTCACCATCAGTGGCCCTTTTGCCCGCTATCAGGAATCAGATCCCCGGCTGGCAGGCAGCGGCCCCGAGAAGTGGGGCCGCATCAACGCGGTTTCCCTGCAATACCGGGGTAAGGGCGAGGGCCGTTTTTCAGTGTGGACGAACTCCACCTCCTCCGGCCTCAAAGTTTGGGTGGATTCCCGGGACGGATTTCAAGCCACGGACCGGTATTTTGTGGGGGACAATGGTCATGGCCATCCCGCATTCGGCTTTTCCGCATTGGGACTCTACAGAATCGGATTTCAGGGAAGGGCATGGCTGGACGCGCAACAGACCGAGGAAGTGGTCAGCCCGGTCTATCCCAGTTATGTGGCGGTGGGGACTTATGCCATCTGGATTGCGCAGCGCTTCAGTCCGCAGCTGTGGTTTCAGGATGATGTCAGTGGGGACATGGCCGATTCCGACGCGGATGGAGTCTGCAATCTGATGGAGTATGCCTGCGGTCTGGATCCTCATCTTCCGGACGCCGGACGGAATACCGAAGGCGGCTCCCCCGGAATGCCCAGCGTGACCGTTCTGGAGGACGGCTCCGTTTTTGTGACGACTCTGCAGAGGGCGGAATCCACCAACCCGCAACTGACTTACCGCTGGGAAACCTCCGCCACACCCCAATCGGAGGAGTGGGCCGCAGAGCCTCCGCTGACACGTGATCCGGCATCCGAAGGGTGGGAAACGGTCGTCTATTCCATGCCAAAGGCACAACCCGGGAGCAGCAAATTGTTTGGACGGCTGAGGGTCGGGCTGCAGGCAGCCATTACCTATCCATGAAGAGGGCGTGTCCCGCCGAACGCCCTCCGGCGGAAAGCCGGTCGGTCCGCTATCCGGTCGGGAACGCCGTAAAACAAAAAAGGGAGCCTCCTTCCGGAGACTCCCTTCCCGTCATAACAAAACGGTCCGGCGCCGGCGGCGCATCATTCCCATAGCCAGCAGGCCGCCGAGAAGACTGACGCTGCCGGGC
This sequence comes from Verrucomicrobiota bacterium, assembly GCA_040386695.1. Classification (GTDB taxonomy): domain Bacteria; phylum Verrucomicrobiota; class Verrucomicrobiia; order Verrucomicrobiales; family V1-33; genus CAIZWU01. The sequence continues at coordinate 16,234 of JAZKFB010000043.1, read as the reverse complement.
TCCGGCACCACTTGGAATTCCCAGCGGAATTCACCGCTGTCACCGAAGAGTCCCGCCTCATCCGTGATCCTGAAGGTTGCGGAGTAAGTCCCCGGAGCGGCGCTGCCGTCCGTCCAGAACCATGGGGTCCACGGCGCGAAAGTATCACCATCTCCAAGGTGGTGTTCGTCTCCGGGATTTACGAGGATGGGGTTTCCGGCGGCATCTCCTATATGCAGTCCAGGAGTCCGCGACACCAGTTGGAAATGCGGGTCCGTCCCTGCAATGCTGGAGGAATATCGCCCGGCGGAGGAGTTGAACAAATAGTCTTCCGGCTCATTGGGAATTCCATTGGCATTGTAAATGGCCAAGTCGCCGACAGGCGCGATCGTGAGATGACTCAATTCACCGATCACGGGGTCACTGATGGGGGATGAGATCAACTTGCCGGCAAAAACGCCCGCTCCCGCCTGGAGCGGCAAAGCGGGATTGGTGCCTTCCGGAATCCTGGCGTTGGCAAATGCCGTGACGGGACTGGTCGCGGAACCGGTCAGGGCATAAGCCCCGAAGCGGTGATAATGATTGCTGGACGCGGGGGAGACATTGTGACCCCAGAAAAATGTCAACCGGTTGTAGTTGGGATTGGCCTGTCCGGCATAGGTGCCGGTGGCGAAGGTGGCCAGGTTGTCAGTGCCCACATAATAAGTGTAGATGGCGGCATGAGCCATGGGAGCGGTGTTGATCGCCCAAAATGCCGTCAGCAGGGAACATGTTTGTTTTAGCATACGCCAGCTCTAATTCAAAAAGCCATTAGCGCAAGTTTTTTGCATTAGAAATCTGCGGACCGATTGCATGCGCCGGCCTGTGATCGATCAGCGGCCCGCCCCATGCCCGGAGCGGTGGCCGCTGATCACTCACCTCTCCCATGCGCTGTTCCCCTTTCCCCCTGCCCCTCCTGTCTCCCCAAGCCGGGCAAAGCCCACATGCCCCTGCCGCAACCGGTGGCCCTTGAATTACTCCAGAAAGGCCGCCCATTTGGCCAGCAACTCCCCCAAGCGCGGCATCACCGGCACGTCCCGGTGATTCCCGCCCTTTACTTTGAGCCGGGCGGCGATGATCCGCCCCGCCCCGTCATAAACCAGCCGGTCTCTCGTGAGCAGCGCCCACTCGTGGAACCGGCAGGCCGTGAAAAACAGGGCCTCGGCCAGATGTCTTAACTGTCAGTTCGCGAATTATTTGGCTCATAATTTCCCGAATTACTGAGCTTTCCAAAAAGACTTCACATTTTCGGAAATCGTGTTATTTTGAGGTGATGGCCAGGATATCCAAAAACCATCGCCGGGCGCAGGGAGCGCCAGCAGCAGCGGCGCTTTGAGGCCGCCGCGCTTTTTGAAGCCGGAAAGACACGCGCGGAGGTGGCGGCGCAGCGCACACCTGGTGGCAGCAGTGGCAGGCCGATGGAGTCAAAGGACTGGAGGCGGGAAACAAACCCGGGCCGGTCCCCAAATTCAGCGACGCTCAGGTGGAGGAGCTCAGGGCGCGGCTGGTCATGGGGTCCATGGCCCATGGATATTTCAACGAACTCTGGACGCTGCGACGGGTTGCCGGTCTGATCCTGGACCGGTTCGGTCTCAAGGCCAGTCCCTCCGAAGTCTGGCGTCTGCTCCGGCGCATGAAGTGGAGTCCTCAAAAGCCCCGGCGCAAGGCCCGGGAGCGGGATGAGGGGAAAATCAACCAGTGGAAAACGGAGCGCTGGCCGGAGCCCCAGGCCAGGGCGGAGAAGGAAAATCGCACGATTGTCTTCGTGGACGAATGCGGCTTCAGCCAGAAAACCACCGCCAAAAAAACGTGGGCCCCCAGCGGCCAGACACCAGTGCCGCAGATGAATTTCAACTGGGACAAACTCTCCGTCATCGGAGGCATCAGCCTCAAAAGCATCTGGTTCGGATCCATGAGGAGTCCGTCAAATCGGTCCAGGTGATTGAATTTCTCAATCAGCTCAAACGGTATGTGAAGGGAAATCTGATGGTGATATGGGACGGCCTGCCCGCCCACCGATTCAAGGTGGTGGCGCAATATCTGGCGGAGCAGAACGGCCGGATCCGGGTGGAGCGCCTGCCCGCTTACGCGCCTGAGCTCAACCCCATCGAATATCTGTGGGGCAATGTGAAGGGCAACGATCTGGCAAATTTTTCCCCCAAGGAACTCTGGGAGCTGTCCAAAGCCGCCCGTGAGGCCCTGAGCAGAAAGCGCCGCCGCCCCAAACTGATCCGCGCCTTCCGGCTTCAGACGGAGCTCAATCTAACCGGTGCCGTCTGATATGAATCTTTTTTGGAAATCTCAGTAAATGGCCCATCCGCCTCCCGGCACGGTTTTCAATCCACTCGGCGAATATTTCACAAGTCTTCGATTATCAGATTTTTACGTCGTCAATCAGTGGACATCCCTTTTTCCGAAGCCTGATCACACATTCAAGACATGAGCCAAATAATTCGGGAATTCACACCTCCGAAAGCCCGTTCCCCGGGCAAATTCCGGCACCGAATAATGTGCCTTTATTGTGTTGATTGAGCTGAAGGGTGAAAGGCGGGTTTTCAGAGCTTTTCCCGGGAACCCAAATTCTTTCCAGCCAGCCCAGCCGCTGGAGACTGGCGGAAAGAAGGTGGCTGGATAAGCGGCCTGATTCCAGAAAGGCAGCGGGAGATTCCCTTTTCACTTATCTACCGCTTGATCCAACACCACGCCCGCCCAAGCTCAGTAGGGATACGTCCATGCCCGAAGCACCGCCCCAATTCAAATACATCGCCAGGCTTGGCGGTTTGCTGGCCCTCTTCGTCCTTCTGGGCTATTGTGCCACCGCTTTGGCAGGCAATGCCAGTTGGGGCAAAGCCCTCGGATTGGGAGCCTTGCGAGCGTTTTTCATTATGGGCCTGTCGGGAACGGTCAAGGAAGGAAACCCATTGGCTTGGTGGACCCTTCTGATTGTGCTCGCGTTTAACGTTTGGAAAGGAGTCAACTATACAGCCGACTGGACCACCATAGCGACCGGAGCGGGATTCGATGATTGGCCCTCTTCCATTTTCCTCGGAATCCTCGGGGCGGGAAATTGGATATTTGGAGGATTCATGATACTTTTGCTCCTTTCGCCCGAAGTCCGAAAGTATCTTCACCTTATCAAGGAACAGAAGAGGCAAATTTGATTTCTAAATCCTGCCGTGGGAGACTGAAGACCCCAAAGTCAGGCACGGGGCGTATCGCCGTCGCCTCCACCGTTTTGTTCTACGTGGATCAGGTCCTGCCCGAAATCCCCGTTGTAGGCGTCCACTGCCGCTTCCGGGATTCCGGCCAATTCCAGATAACGTTCAAATGTCCCGCGATCATTGATACGCCGGATCATCCAGCCAATCTCGCCCGGCCCCATCCCCCAGGAACCCAGAAAAACAGTTTTGCCGTTTCTGTTAAAGGCCGGCGCCACCGATTTGAGTTTCGCGAGCATTGGAAGGAGGAGTGTGCGGGTATCATCGGCCCGCATCAGATCCTCCTCAATCCCATCCACCTCATTCGCTCCAAGCTCCACTGCCCCGCTGTAATTGAAACTTCCGGACAGTTTTTCAAATGTGTGGAAGCGGACTCCCTCCATATTCGGATCACCGATGGCTCCAAAATGGCGATGAGTGTCCTCAGCAAGGTCATCGATCAACGCTTCATATCTCTGAACCGCTTTGGAGAAGGGCTTCATTTTGAGCAGAATTGGTGTGACACTGACTTGGCCTCGCCGGGCAATGGCGCGCTTTTATATCCGAGGCTGCGATAAATCAATCTGCCTGTCGCTGAAGCGTGTGTCAAAACCATCCTCGTGAGGGAACCGACCACGCAAATCAGGCCACACGCACTGGAGAGCCGGAAATGCCGAACCCAAGGGCCGGTAGAACCAGTTGGCGCACCCGAGATACTCGTGGAACTGGCTGGGATGGATGGGGCGGAAAATAACCTCCCGGCCATCGACAAAATCCGTGTATCGCTCCTCCGGCACGATGACCCCGCCAGTCATGAGGTGCTCCACGATGGCATTCAGCACGCGATGTGCAGGCGTAATGGGGATGCCCATCATCAATATCTCCGGCTGGAGTGTTCGAAGATAGACCCCAACCGTAAAGGCGAACCCCGGGCCCTCGTCATCATCCGGGATACCCACGGCATGCCAGCCATATTCGCGAACGTCTCCGAGCAACTTCTCGTCTCCGGCATCGTCCGGTTCGCGGAATGTGAACCCAGGCAGCTTGCTCGGATAGTCAGGCATGGCGCAGTTAGTTGGGCGAAAGCTTCGGATCAGGTGACGGCGGGCGGCAGGCGTCGATGACACGGCAGATGCCATTTGAGCTGTTGCCCGCATCCGTTTTGTTCGGTGTCTTCCCGACAGTGGTCATCGGCAGAGAGAGTCGATCAGATCAGGGAAACCAGGATACCTGCTCCGTGCCTGCTCCAGAACAGTCCTGACGCTCATCTGCTCCTCCGATGAGTTCTCACGGGCGAAAGCCAGAAATTGCCCGTGCGGTGATCCGTCCTCGATTGGGCATATGACCGATTCGCAGGGGCCGTATCCCGGAGCGAGGAGCCATAAGTAGCTGTCGAAATTGGACGCAACGACACCTTTCTCACCCTCGGATCCCATGAAAACAATTGGCTGCTCAAGAATTGGCCTGTCGGGATGCTCCATCCAAAATGCGGCATAACCACCGGTGCCATCCTGCCCAAAAACTCGAAAGCATGATCCGTCAGCAGCCTCATTGCCTGTCCACGCACGAAACCAGCCAGTGGTCTCCTCCGCCGACAGAAATTCGGTATAGGGCTCGAAGTCAATCCCGTCCCCATCCGCGTAGTCATACTCGGGCCCGTTGAGGCTGGCGAGTCGTGCAGGAAATGCCTGGTCAGGTTTGGACATGGTGCAGGTTTATTCGCCGAGCTGTTGGGTCACTGACACGGCTTCGGATAAGTGCTCGGCTTTATTTCCAGTGGAACTGTCGGGAGAATACAGATTCATGGAGAATTGGAGGAATTTGGTGTCGATTTGTCCGCAGCGCGTATGCAAACCGCAGTTACGGAGGAAAAACGCTCCCATCCGGTAAAAAACCGCATGTGGGATATTCCTCAACCGATTCGTCGCCGCAAATTCCAGTGGGCCGCGCAGGTGCCGAAAGACACGCCGCCGTTCCGTGCCCGGGAAAAACGGGCGAAACCGGCCCTACTGCCGGTTCCATCTGAAAACACAATAATGTTTCTTATCGGCTCAGTATACGGAAATAGATGAAAAATGAGGATATTATTGTGTTTTGTGGCGGGATGGGTTTTGCAATGGCCCTTCCGGAGACCTCCGAGGTTTTCGTGATGAGTGGAAGGGTCTGAAAGCGGCGGCACGGATGCGGTCATCACTTCAGAAGGAGAAATCCGGCTCCCCGCACCGGGCGCGGGAATGCACTCCGGGGCAATACCGCGAGCGGGGATGATTGATCCGGCAAAAGTCTGACCGTGCGTGACGGCAACTCAGGGAGTCTGACAATCAGAGGCTGCTGGACGGGACCCGAGTGACCCGCAGACTTTCCACCGCAGCCTGCTGGACTGGAATGAGCCGCTTTTGCCCCATCATCAGGAAATGCCGCACTGGTACCGGGAACTGATCCGCCTGCGCAAAGCCCGCCCCGGGGATCCCGCCAAAGCCAGTGTCCGCTGGGACACCCGTCAGCTCTGGCTGACCATGACCTGCGCCGGACAGCGGGCGGTTTTCAATTTTTCGCCGGATCCGCAGGAAATACCGGTGCCGGAGGGCGAATGGATTCTCTCGTTGTTCAGCGACGGGGCGGCGCACGGGGATAAAGGGCCGGTTCCCGGCCACGGCACGCGGATTTATTCCTCCGCGGCCAGCGGAATCTGAGAGCGCCTCCCGCACGCACTTTTGGCGTGCCGTTCCGGCTCCGGACATTCTCCGGGTGAAGCTCCAGTTTGTCCGGCTCAGGGAGCGGCGGGCAGTTCGGCGAGGGCCTGGCGCAGGGCGGCGATTTTGACGGGTTTGATGATGTGGACGCTGAACCCGGCGGCGCGGGACTCCTCGATGTCGGCGGTCATCCCGTAGCCGCTGAGGGCGATGCCCGGCCAGCCGTGCAGGCGGCGTATTTCGCGCATGAGGTGCAGGCCGGAGGCGTCGGGCAGGCCGATGTCGCTGATGAGGACGTCGCAGTGCTCCCGGTCGGCGACGGCGAGGGCTCCGGCCGCCGAGGAGGCCGCGAAGACGGTGTGCCCGTCGCGTTTGAGCAGGAAAACCATGGCGCTCAGGGTGGCTTCATGGTCCTCCACCACCAGCAGCCGCCGGGGCCGGCCCGCAGGCGGGGTGGAGGGCTCGGAGGCGGGGGACCGCGGCGGGTCCGTGGTGGCCAGCTCCAGGGTGAAGGTGGAGCCCCGGCCCGGGCCCGGGCTGGACGCTTTGAGGGTGCCCCCGTGGAGTTCGGCGAGGGAGCGGGAGATGGCCAGGCCCATGCCCAGTCCCCCGAAGCGGTGCCGGCCGCCCAGATGGCCCTGATCGAACGGCTCAAAAATGCGCTCCAGGCAGTCCTCCGCGATGCCGATGCCGGTGTCGGCCACGGTGACTGTCAGACGGCCCGGGGAGGGATTGAAGGTGCGGACCTCGATCCGGCCTCCGGGCTCCGTGAATTTGAAGGCGTTTTTGAGCAGGTTCCAGAGGATCTGCTGAAGCCGGGAGGCCTCGCCCCGCACCCAGTGCCCGGCCGCCCCGGGGACAGTCTCAAAGGCCACCTCCCGGCCGTCCGTGTCGCTCAGAACAATCTCCACCGCCCGCTCCAGCAGCTGATGAAGATCGCAGGGGGCGGGGCGGATCTCCAGTTTGCCCCGGGTGATGCGGGTCACGTCCAGCAGATCGTCAATGAGCCGGGCCTCCAGCTCGATGTTGCGGCGCACCGCCGTCAGCTGCGCGCGTGCGTCCTCGGGAAGGGAAATATCCGTCTCCAGGGAGGCGGTGGTCATCAGCGCCGGGTTGAGGGGCGTGCGCAGCTCATGGCTGAGCGCCGCCAGAAAATCATCCTTGGCCCTGGCCGCCGTCTCCGCCTCCCGCACGGCCGCCGCCAGGGCCTCCTTGGCCGCGCGCGCCTCGGTGTGGTCGCGGAAGATTTTGACCAGGCCCACGGCCTCGCCCTGCGGGTTGTGCATGGCCATCAGGAAGCCGCTGCCCCAGAACCGGCCGCCGTCCCGGCGCACATGCCAGCGCTCGTCGGAGGCGCGTGTCTCCCGGAGCGCGGTGGCGTGCTCAAGCTCCGGAGCCCCGGCCTCCCGGTCCTCGGGAGTGAAGATGATGTCCCCGGACTGGCCGATGATTTCGGATTCCGCGAAGCCCAGGATTTTTTCCGCGCCCGCGTTCCAGCTGGTGACCCGGCGCTCCATGTCCATGGAGATGATGGCATAGTCCCGGGCGTTCTCGTGGATCAGGCGCAGCCGCTCCCGGGAGGCGGCCAAGGCGTCCTCGGCCTCCTTGCGGGCGCTGATGTTCACAAAGGTGAACACCACCCCGGCGATGAGATCCCCGGTGGTGCGGTAGGGCAGAATGCGCGCCAGGTACCACCGTCCGGACCCCGCCGCCACCTCCCGCTCCAGCGGGGCCAGCCGGACCAGCACCTCCCGCGCGTCGGCGGCCAGCTGCGGGTAGTCCAGCAGGTGTTTGAGGTGCCCGATGGGGCGGCCGATATCCCCGGGAATCAGGTTGAAGAGCTCCACCGCCGGGGGCGTGTAGCGCATGACGCGCAGGTTTTTATCCAGAAAGAGGGTGGCGATGGCTGTGGCCGCCATCAGGTTGTTCAGGTCGCTGTTGGCGTGGTCGAGCTCGTCCATCTTGGACTTCATCTCCAGATTGACGGTGGAGAGCTCCTCATTGACCGACTGCAGCTCCTCGCGGCTGGTCTCCAGCTCCTCGGTGGCCGAGCGCAGCTCCTCGTTCATGGCGTGGAGCTCCTCGTTGCTGGCCTTGAACTCCTCCATGGTCCCCTCGTACTCCTCCACGGTCTCCCGCAGGTGAACCCTCATGCGGTCCAGCTCGCCCTCCAGATGGCTGATGACGGGGTCGGGCGCGGCCATCGCGGGGCGCGGGGAGAGGGGTTCCCTTTCCGCGGAGGCGGCCGGGCGCGGATCAAGGACAATCAGCCAGAAACCGGCGGCCTCATCGCGGCCCGGACAGACCCGGATGTCCAGAATCTCGGGGACGGGACCTCCGGTGTCCAGCTTCAGGCCGCGCACCGTCGAGGGCGCCCTGGTCCGGGAGGCCTCGATGAGGGCGGCGCGCAGCTCCACCCGCAGGGCCGGAAAGACCAGCCGCAGCAGGCCGGTGGTGGGCTCGCCCGAAAGAGGCTGCAGGAACCGCCCCGCCCCGCCCGACAGATGCAGGATCTCATAATCTGAATTGAGCACCATGGAGGGCGGTCCGGTCTGTTCCCAGAGCGTGAAATGCAGCCCGGCCGGGGACCGGTTGGCCGGCGGCGCCACCGGTGCCCGGGCCTCCTCCCGGGCGGCCATTTTCCAGCCGTGGACGGCGGGCTCGGAGGTTTCGGGAAGCTGCGGCGGGCGGATCTCCCCCAGGCCGGCGGCGGGCATTCTGAAGGCCGGACCCTGCTGGATGAAGAGGCGGTGCTTTTTGTCCAGCACCCGGAAGGCCCCGTGCCTCCCGTCAATGGATTCGGAGGAGCCCAGGAAAAGAAGCCCCCCCGGCCGCAGGGAGAACTGGAAAATCCCCAGCACCCGCTCCTGGGCCTCCCCCCCGAGATAAATCAGCAGATTGCGGCAGGAAACCGCGTCCATGCGCGAGAAGGGCGCGTCCTGCAGCAGGTCGTGGGTGGCGAAAAGCACCAGCTCCCGGATTTCCCGGCGCATCCGCCAGCCGCGCGTCTCCCGGGTGAAAAAACGCTGCAGCCGGGGCTGGGAGACATCCGCCGTGATGGCCAGGGGATACAGGCCCGCCCGGGCGCTCCGGATGGCGGTGTCATCCAGATCCGTGGCGAAAATCTGGATGGCGGGCGGCGACTCCAGAGTGCCCGCGTGCTCCGCCAGCAGCATGGCCAGGGAGTAGGCCTCCTCGCCCGTGGCGCAGGCCGCCACCCAGACGCGGATACTGTCCCGGTGGGTTTTGCCCTCAAAAAGCGAGGGAATCCGCTCCTCCAGGGCCCCGAAGGCGTCCCGGTCGCGGAAAAAATTGGTGACGGAAATCAGCAGATCCTGAAGCAGCGCCCCGGTCTCGCCGGGATGGGTGCGCAGGATGCCGAGGTACTCCTCCAGCGTGCTGACGCTGTTGACCTGCATCCGGCGGGAGAGCCGCCGCAGCACCGTGGCCCGTTTGTAGGGCGCGAAGTTGCGCCCCGTTCTGGTCTGGAGAAAGCCCAGCACCTCCCGCAGCCGGGCCTCCCGGTCCGAGGCCGGCAAAACCGGCTCCTCCTCCGGGGGCAGCGAGAGCCGGGACTCATGGGCGTAATAGGTGATCAGCCGCCCGGGCATTTCCGCCGCCTTGAGAATCCAGTCCACCATGCCCGTGGCCACCGCGCTGGCCGGCATGTCCGGATACTGGGCCTCGGCCGGATCCTGGGCGATGGTCAGGCCCCCGCGCTCCTTGATGCGCTTGATCCCGATGGCCCCGTCGCCGTCCAGCCCCGAGAAAACGATGGCGGCGGCGTGCGGCCCGTGGGAGTCCGCCAGCGAGCGGAAAAACAGGTCCACGGCCACGCGCCGCCCCCGCTCCGGCTCCAGCGGCCGCAGGCGCAGATGCCCGTCCACCGCGAGCAGGAACTTGCCGGGCGGAATCACATACACATGATTCACGGCCGCCTTCTCCCCGTCCGCCGCCTGCCGGACCGGCATCGCGGTGCTCCGCCCCAGCAGATCCGCCAGGGTGCTGTCCAGATCCGGCGACAGGTGCAGGACCACCACAAAAATCATGCCGCAGTCCGGCGGCACCGCCCTGAGAAAATCCTGGAGCGCGGCGATGCTCCCCGCCGAGCCGCCCAGCCCCACCATGGGCGTCATCCGGTAGCCCCGGGTGGGGACGGCATTGTCAATGTGCTCCGGAAAATCCTGTTCGACGAAATCGGGGGCCACCCCGGGCAGACCGGAGCAGGAGGGCTCCCCGGAGGAGGACGGCTCGCGGGAGGAGGGTTCGGGCGGATTTTCACTCAAAGTCATGGAGGGCGGGGGCCGGAAACCCTCCCGGGGTTCCGAACACAAATCACCCGGGTTTCGGAAGGAATTTGCGCTCCCGGCGGCGGGAGCCGGAATTTTCATGATACGCGGAATCCCGCGCAAAAGATACGTTAAATTCCCCGCCCCCCACCCGGGCCAACCCCCTGCCGCACCGGCCATCCGGTTGCCTGGCGGGCCTTTTTCCGGCGCTTTGACGCCCTGTCCTCCTGGAATGTGGGCAGCACCCCGGTGGACAGCGCCGGCATCCGGCACACCGCCACCGGCAGCCGGGAGGAGGACCGCCGCGGGGAATTTCCCGCCATCGCGGGCTTCATCAGTAATCAACATCCGGATTCCGCGGGCGGTCGTTTGATTCGGTAAATCAGCGGAATCCGTTATTCCGCCATCCCTCCCTCCATCCTCATGAAACTCCAGCCCCCCACGGAATCGATTATTTGCGGCAAGGACGATGCGCCCGGTTACAGCTCCCTGCTGGTTCCGGTGCGGCTGGCTGAAACCTTCCGGTCCTATCTTAAAACCGGTCATGTGAGATCCGGCGGGGCCGAACCCGTGGTTGAGGATAGGGGCGCCGTGGCGGAATCCCTGATCAGCGTGAAGGGGACGGTGAGTGAAATCTCGCCCCTGATCGACCGGTGGTTCAAACAGCGCAAATGGCGCGAAAACCGCGTTGAGGCTGATGATGCGGTCAAATGGGAGTTTGAGGCCGTCAAAATGAATAATGCCCTTCAGCGGAAGACCGCGGTTCAGAAACGCCTGCCGAATGTCAAACGGCGGCAGCCGAACCTGATTGGCGGCTGACGGGGAAATCCGCCGCCGGGAGGCGGAATTTGCGGGGGAAGGCCAGTCCGCGCTTTAACCGCCGATCGCGCTCATCTCGATTTTCGGGCGCGGGGAAGTGAGGGCCGTGCGAAGTTCCGAATAACGGTCCGTCCGCGCTTTCCAGGTGCCGGTGATGACCGCCGCCAGTTCCGCATCCGTGGCCCCCGCCCGCAGCGGGCCGCGCAGATCGGTGCCCTCCTGGCCGAAGAGGCAGGTGAAAAGCCGTCCGTCGGAGCTGAGGCGGGCCCGGTTGCAGTGGCTGCAGAAAGGCTGGGTGACACTGGCGATGATGCCGATTTCCCCGCCGGCCGCCGTGCGGTAACGCCTCGCGACCTCGCCGGTGAAGTTCGGGGGCAAAGGCGTCAGGGAGCCGCCACCGGCCTCCAGGAGCGATTGAATCTCCCGCGCGGGCACCACATCATCGAGCCGCCAGCCGTTGGAGTTGCCGACATCCATGTATTCGATGAAACGGACCACGTATCCGGGCCCGCTGAAGCGCCCGGCCAGCTCCGCAACAGCGTGCTCATTAAAACCGCGGCGGATCACCGCGTTGATTTTGACCGGGGCGAACCCGGCCCGCACCGCCGCTTCAATGCCTTCCACCACGGTGCCGACTTTGACCCCCGCATCATTCATCCGCTGAAAGGTGGCGTCGTCCAGGGCATCCAGACTGACCGTGATCCGGTTCAGTCCGGCCTGGCGCAGAACATCGGCTTTGCGGGCCAGAAGGGAGCCATTGGTGGTCAGTGTCAGTTCCGCCGGAGGAGTTCCGCGGCGCAGCAGCGTCACCAGTTTTTCAATATCCCGGCGCAGCAGGGGCTCCCCGCCGGTCAGCCGGATTTTCCGGGTGCCTAGAGAGGTGAAAACAGCCGCCAGCCGCGTGATCTCCTCGAAACTCAGCAGATCCCGCCGGTGCAGGAATTCATAACCCGCCCCGAAAATCTCCTGCGGCATGCAGTAGAAACAGCGGAAATTGCAGCGGTCCGTCAGGGAAATGCGCAGATCCCGCAGCGGCCGCCGCAGCTGGTCGGAAAGGACAGGGAACTCTCGGGACTGGCTCACGGATGATGGGAAACGGGCAGTATCGCCGCGGAATAAAAAAATGGCAAGGCGGCGCGCGCGGCGGGCCCGCCCCGCCACCGGCCGGACTCCCTGTCCGCGCGTCAATCATGGGCGTGCCGGTGTGGCTGGCTCTCCCATCCGGCGACGGTACGGAAAACCTGTGTGCGGGCGCAGCCTTTAAATCGGTTTCGTGAAGAAGTGTGAATTTTTTTTCATACCGCTTTTTTGACAGTTTTCCGGACTGGAATTCTCCATGGATTTGCCAATTTCCAACGCCGCAGCGCTCGAACATTAAATATTCATCGCGAAACGACCGCCAACGCAAAACTGCTCACAAGAACAAAACCTGCCGCGGTTTCCTCCCGCTTCTGCTGTCCGGTGGCACCCGCAGCGCCTCCCGGCTCCAGCCTCCCAGCGCCATTAAAGATCATAAATCGTTGATTATAAGAAAGTTAAATGACAACTCCGATAAAAATGACGCTGCGGATGGCATCAACTTAATTGCAGCACTCATATAGGGATGTAGCTTCATTCTCTTCGTCCTGGGAGGCTGGCCTGTTTTCTGAAAAAAAATGGAAACAAAAAAATCCACAATTCATTTATTAAAAATGATGTAACTCTTTGATAATAAATGCCCAGCAGAGATTGAAAATCCCGCGCCGCCCCTCCGGGGGAAAGGGCCTTTTTCATCGGGGACATTGAGCCTCATGGACTTGATCCCTCTCCTAAAGCCATTTCTGTCGGAATGCTTTCAAAATTAAGTCTTGATCGTATGAAACTTAGCCGTTAAACCCCTTACGTGGGTTTGCAAACACGGTGCCTTTCCAAGGCGGAGGCGGGTGGCTGAAAACCTTGTTCCGGACCATTCCATGCAAGCCATCGGCTGGAATTTTGTCCGGTTCCTTCTGATTCCGGCAAACCAAATATCAATTTTTTTTCTTATTAAAAACTCTCTGTAACAGCTCCCGTTAATTATTCCGTCCATTGTCACGACTCCCGCCCGCGGGACGGAATCCTCCGCAAAATCTCCTCCATGTTTTCCCTTTCCCGCCTGTTCAACTTCCGGAGCCTTCCGCCAGCCGCTTTACTGGCAGGGGCGGCCATGATTGCGGGAGGACTGGCCTGGCGGTCGGTAAGCGGAGGAGGACTGATCGGCGGCTGCGGGGCGGCGGGGGGATGCTCGGAGGTGATGCAGTCGCGGTTTTCGGTGGTGATGGGGCTGCCGGTCGCGGTTCTGGGGCTGGGCCTGTATGCCGCCACCCTGGGGGCGGTGCTGCTGCGCCGGGAGAAAACCGCCGTGCTGGGTTCTCTCGGGATTCTGGCCGGGGCCGTCTGGTTTGTGGCGGTGCAGGCGCTGCTGGTGAAAGCCTGGTGCCCCTGGTGCTGCGCGGCTCATGGACTGGCTTCGAGTGCCGCTCTGCTGCTCATCTCTCCTTTTTGGCCGAAAAGCGGGTTTCGTCGGCCCAAGACTACTGTTCTTACGAACAGCATTACCTTCGCCGCCCTGACCGCTTTGCTGGCGGCGGCACAGCTTTTGGGTCCCGCGCCGGTGACCAGCCGCTTCCAGACAGCGGCCGCCGCCACTGCTGACCGTTCTTCCGGAGGCCCGGCGAAGGCGCTGCTGGAGATCGGGGAGAATGGGCGGCTGAGCCTGTTTGGCGGCAAAGTCACGGTGGACGCCAAAAAAGTCCCGGTCCTGGGCAGCGCCTTCTTTTTCAGCCCCGCCCAGGCTGTCCGGAATCCTCTGGACGCGCTGATGGCGCCCCAGCCGGTGCTGCTGCTTTCGGACTGGACCTGCCCTCACTGCCGGGAACTGCTGGGCCGGATCGCCCGTCTCAAACGCCCGGCGGGGGCGGTTCCGGCCCCGGCTGCGGCGGAGAAAAGCGAGCTGGCCAAAGCCTTTGAAAACACCACCATCATTCTCCTGCCCGCCTGGCGGGATGAGGCCGGGCGGGAACTGCATTCGCTGATGCTCAGCGCCTGGCTGGGCGGGGGCACTCTGGCGGGCACGCTTCAGGAAGCTCTGGCCGAAGGCTCCGTCCCGGCCACGGCGGAGGCTCTCAACGCCAAAGCGGCCGCCCTGCTGGGCGCGGACAAGTGGGAGACCCACAAAAAACAGACCATTCCCCAGGTCGCGGAGATCCTGGCCACCGGCGGGGAGGTTTTGGGGGAATCCGACGCCACGTTGGAGAACGCCACGCTGCCCCGCCTGATCTCCGCCGCGGGCACCCTCCAGGGCACGCCGTCGGATGCGGATTTCGCGGCTTTTCTCAACGGGAGCGGAGCCGCCCTCGCCGCCAGGGTTTCGGATGTCCGTCAGGAGGCCGCGCCCAATGGCAGCCGCATCCGGTTCGAGTCCACGGCGGTGGAGACCGCGCCGGCGCCCTTCGGCGGGGCGGCCACAGCGGAGTTTCATTTCAGCAATACCGGCACGGAGCCGCTGCGCCTGGTCTCCATCCACACCACCTGCGCCTGCGCCGTCCCCGATGGCTGGAAGCAGACCGTGCCTCCCGGCGGGAAAGGCTCCTTCTCCGTGAAGGTGGACACCACCGGCCACCACGGAAGCATGAGCCGCCAGATCACCCTTCTCGTCAACGCCTCCAATGCCCCCGCCGGCGGCCTGATCCCCCTGCGGGTCACGGTGCCGATTCTCCCCGCCGCCGCTTCCGGAAACACCGCCCTCAGCAGCCCCGGGGAGCCGCCGCTTCCCGCCATTCCGCGCCGGCGGGTCAACTGACGGACTCTCCGCCGCTCTTCCCGGTTCTTTTCCCCCAACACCCGCCAAAAACACCCCACTGCCTCCCCGCCTTCCGGTTCCCGTCGGCCGCGTCCCACGCGACTTCCAACCTGAAATTCTCAAAACCGTATGAAACACCTCCACCCTCTTTCCCGCCTCTCCTCCTCCGCTGTCCGCCCCGTCCGGCTGAGACTTTCCCTGCCTTTGCTGTCGGGAGTGCTCTCCCTGCTGGGCGCTCTGCCAAACGCCAGGGCCAATCCCTGCTCGTATGGGGAGATTTTCGACTTCATCACCGCCAATGTGACCGCGACCAAAGCCACCGGCACCATGCCCCGCGGTGACATTGACCGAGCCACCCCGGTCACGGTCGAGGTCACGGCGACTGCGGGTGGCAATCTTCCCGCAGGGGTCGCTGCCGGCGCCACTTCCGCTTTCACGGCGGACACCCACGAATTTTTCTTCCCGGGATTCACCGCGACCAGTTCGCCGAGCTACGGCCACATGCTCAGCCTCACGAACAGTGTGGAGGCTCCGCTGACATTCACGTTTTCCAAGTCCATGCGGAACCTCACCATGAACTTTCATGGAGGCGACAACAAGATTTTCACTTTCACGGACGGCAGCGGCAATCCTGTGCCATTCACCATCCGCGGCGCCACCGGCAGTTCCGCCGGCGGGTTTGTGAAAGGCTATCTGTCCGATCCGCTCACCTCCGGAAACGGCGCGAACTCCATTTACGTCAAGCAGCTCTCCACCAATTCCATCGCCATCGGTGAGGCCGCCTTCGCCACCATCCAGTTCACGAATCCCGTCTCGGTCATCCAAATGACCCAAGTCTACGCCCGCACCACCTTCGGCGGGACGTCGAATTACAACACCACAGCTCTCAATAACAACCTGTTCGTCAACTTCGGCCAGTACTGCGATCAGGCGGGCGTCGTTGATACCTGCCTGGCTCCTCACGTCACCGACTGGACCACGGTCAGCACGTCCGCGCCCCAGGGGGCCAGCGGTCGCGTCATTGATGAAACCGGGAAGGTGATCACCGTGAACTACACGGGCGGAGTCTTCGGCTCGACCCTCAATCGCCTGACGGGGTTTCATAATATATCGGATTCACCCAGCAGCGCGTTAGGCGGGCTTTTGATGGTTCCGGTGCGTCCCACATTCGACATGGTGAATATCTCCAACACCAATACGGTGGGATCTCCCGCCGTGCTGACCTGGACATTCGGCGAATCCGTGCGCAATCCCATGCTCGTGCTCAGAGGGAGCACCAGCAGCCTGAGCACTCTCAAGTTTTACAAAGCGGACGGGACCACGCCACTGCCCGTGCTTCTGCGGAGGCCGTGCAAATGTTATTCTGTAAAAGTGGCGGTCAGGCTTGGGGTGTTTGAG
>JAZKFB010000042.1:0-73209 GCA_040386695.1 Verrucomicrobiota bacterium | reverse complement strand
AGGGTCGCGCGGCGCAAGGCTAAAGTCTTTTACAGAACAGATCTTACACCCCCCGTTTTCAGCCGGCTCTGACACTGGCGGCCAAAGAATATGCACCCATGGAGGTAATCCGGATGGTGACGGCGGCGATGGGGGAGGTCTTTGCCGCCCGTCCAAAACCCGGGATATCCACCGCGATGGCCATGGCACGGGGAATGGGTGCCCGCGAGGAACTGAAACAGAGCGAAGGAGGCAGTCTTTCCGCTGAAGAAGCCGCCAAGGAACTCGGAATCACCAAAGCCGCTGTGCTCAAACGTTACCAGAAAGGACAGCTGCTGGGCTGGAGAGAGGCCAAGCAGAATGCTGTCCGGTTTCCCGTGTGGCAGTTCAAAGAGAACAATGTGCTGCCGGGGCTTCACGAGGTTCTCCGGGTTTTTCAGGACGCGGCGTGGATGGACGACTGGGCAAAGATTGTGTTTTTTCTTGGCCCCCTGGCCAGCCGGTCGGGGAAACGCCCCTTGGATTTACTGCGCGCGAATGAAGTCAGCCGGTCCGTGGAAGCCGCCCGGGCTCTCATGGAATAAGCCTGATGCCCACCGCCCGCCCCATCCGGCTTCCCGCTGCGGATTTCCATCTCAGGCCTCTTCCGGTCACCACGGTCCATGGTCTTGATACTCTGCGGCTGCATGGTGCCTCCTACCCGGCTATACAGTTCCGGCTGGTGACTTCCCACCGTTTTTCCCACCCGGATGCTCCCGGCGGGTTGCTCTATCTCGCGGATGATCCGGAGACCTGTCTCATGGAATGCTTTGGGGACGCCGTGCTGGATCCGGGCTCCTTTATTTCCCAGACCCGCTGGATGAATCAGCGGGTGTCCCGCATTCAATCCACAGACACTTTCCGCCTGTGTGACCTGACAGAAACAAAAACACGAAGTGCGCTCAAAGTGGACCTGCCTTCTTTGCTGCATCCCGATCTCAGCATTCCGCAGACCTGGGGTCTGGCGATTCAGACTCACCCGGAAAACGCGGACGGTCTTTGTTTTTTCAGCCGTTTCACGAATCGGCGCTGCCTCGTGCTTTTTGACGCGGGAGGGCGGCATCTTTCCAAACTGAAATCCACCGCGCAGGGTGGCTTAGCCGTTCATGCGCAAGCGGACCGTTTCTTGGACGAAAATAAAATCGCTCTCGTTTGATCATGAATCATAACCATGCCGCCTCTGACGGCGCGGCATCGGGAAGGCAGCGGTCAAATCGAATGCGGGCCTGACCGGTAAGTCCCCGCCGGCACCTCCGCCGCTTCCGCGCCGGCATTGGACAGCACCGCGTCGCCTTCAATGACCACGCCCGGCGTGAATTTCAGCGGGCCTTTCAACGTGAGCTTTGTGCAGCCGAGAAGATCGGGCACGCTGTTGGCGACGAGGGCCTCCACGCCGTCCACCAGTTTGTAGTGGTTGGAATCGAGATCCACTTCCGGCGGGACGCCACCGCGCGCGGGGTCGAGTTCCAGTCGGAAATCAGGCGTCAGGCGGCAGGCATTGGAGCGGATGACGAGGAGGTCGGCGGTCGTTTTCACCGGCGCGAAACGTTTGCGGCTGACCTCAATGGCCCCGGCACCGGGGAAGGACTCGATGGCCGCGCCCATGGCGGTTTCGAGCTGGAAAACCGGCGGGCTCTTTTTGTCGCGGGGATCAGCGGTTTTGGAGTTCCGGATCATCGGCAGCGGGATCAGGCCGCCGCTGGCCTCCAGCGTCTCCTTCAGTTTATCGAGCCGGATCCAGAGATTGTTGGTGTTGAAATACCGGTGCCTGGCGATGTCCTGGAAAGCCTCCGTGTCCTCGTCCGGACACTGCGCGCTTTCACGGAGAATCAGCCGTCCGTCGCGTGGGCGCAGCGCCAGGTGACCACCCTTTTTGTCCGCCGCCGTGCGCCGTGTGACCTCCATCAGAAAAGGCGCGCCGCTTCCCGCGAAATACGCCAGCAGCGCCGGATCCAGGGTGGCGCCCAGATTGTCGGAGTTCGACACAAAGGCATACAGAATCCCCTCCGCCAGCAGCTTGTCCAGCCAGCCGCTGCCCGCCAGACTGGCATACAGGTCGCCGTGACCCGGCGGGCACCACTCCGTGTCCGGATTCGCCGGCCAGGACAGCGGTGTGAGGTCGGCGGTGTTGATTTTCGGCACCCGGTTCTGGATGAATTCCAGATCCTCCGGCGCGCCCAGCGCGGGATATCCCGCCAGGAAATTCCGTGTGTCCTCCGAAGTCGAAAAGCTGTTCATCAGCAGAAACGCCGGCACCCCGCTGCCGCCCGCCTCCTCCCGCAGGTGCAGGATCTGCCGGGCGATCAGGTCCAGAAAGCTCAGGCCCTCGCGCACTGTCAGCAGACTCTTGGCCTTCTCCAGCCCCATGCCCGTGCCCAGGCCGCCGTTCAGTTTGATGACCACCGTCTTCTGCAGCAACGGCAGCAGCTCCGCCTCCGCCGGCACCGGCAACGTTTCCGCGGCGGGCAATTCCGTCACCGGAGCCAGATCCGCCTCGGGGATCAGCCCCGTCTCATTCCGCTCCAGCGCCCGGAAATTCCCCTCAAACGCGCGCACCGCCGCCTCGCTCAAACCATCGGCACGCATCTTTTCAGCAAAGGGAAGGAATCGGTCGGACATATTGAAAAAAGGAAAGCGGATTCACGCCCACCGCCGTCTCCGTTCCCGGCAAAACAGGATGGGACCGGACAAGGCGGGCGTTTCACCGATTGCCATACTCAGCCCCGGCCTTCTGCAAAGCCGCGATTTGAAAAAATGCGGCCTCGCCAACGTGCCCCGGCCACGGTGCAGCCCCAGCTCCCGGGCGCGGAACATTCCTTTTCCACCGCAAAGTTTCCACTCCTGACCTCGCCACTTTCATTTCCGGTGGCAAAGCTTTCGCTCCTGGCCGCGGAGCTTTCGTTTCCAGCCACGCGGTTTTCACTCCGGACTGCGGAGTTTTCGTTTCCGAATGCGCCGCTTTCGTTTTCGACCGCGCGGCTTCCGCGCCCGATCGCGGAACGATTTTCTTTCACGGCGGGGTCTTCTTTTTCCATGGCGGAAACCCCGTCTTTCATGGCGGAGCCTGCGGATTTGACCGCGAAACCCCCAAATTCCACCGTTTCCGGATCGAACTCCACCGCGCGCGCCCGGATTTCCACAGCGGACCCCCAATTTCCGGCCGCGCCACCCTCCCCTTTCACCGCGCGGCTCCGTTTTTCGATGGCGGAGCCTCCACATTCGATGGCGCGGGCCTGATTTTCCACTGCGGAACCCTGATTTTGCCAAAATAGGCTCAAAATGACGCCATTCCTGCAAACTCTTGCAGCTCCTGGTGTCAATGCGCCAAACATTGAACAGGATACACTTTGTGCTCATGGTAGCTCATTCCAAAAGTCCCATGCTTGAGACCGCCTCCCGCTTCCACTCCTGTCCCTCTTCCGGGCCAGCCAACACGCTCCCTGTCCCGCCCACTGCGAAACCTTTGCTTCCCCCCTCCACAGCTATGGATTCTGAGCGGCCGGTCACTTCATGCCGTGCTGCATCTCCTCAGCGTTTTCGAACCGCTTCGACAGTCCCTTTCACCGCATTGATTCGATCTTTTATCCGTAGAACTCTTGCTATCTCTATGCCCCCCTCACTTCCTGCGGGAAAAAAATTCCTCCGCCATCCTCTCTTTTTCCGCGCCACGGCCTTTCTCCTCCTTCTCCTGGGCATCACCACCCATGCCTGGGCCGAGCAATACGACGCTTTCACCTATCAGATCAACGGGAATGCCATCACCATCACGGCCTATACAAATTTCGGGGGAAATGTGGCCATCCCTGGCAAAATTGGGGAATTGCCGGTGACCGCCATTGGGCCAAAGGCATTTTACAGCAAGGCCATCAGCACCCTTATTATCCCCGGCAGCGTCACCTCCATCGGAGACGAGGCCTTCTACAACTGCTATGCCCTGAGCACGATCACCATTCCCGACAGTGTCACCTCCATCGGAAATGGAGCCTTCTCCAGTTGCAGGGGCCTGACCAGAGTCAGCATTTCCAAAGGTCTCACCTCCATCGGAAAACGCATGTTCTCCGACTGCTGGGCACTGACCACCCTCACCATCCCCGAAAACATCACCTCCATCGAAAGCGATGCCTTCTATCACTGCACGGGTCTGACCGCCATCACCATCCCCGACACCGTCACCTCCATCGGGAATGGAGCCTTCGACGGCTGCAGGGGCCTGACCAGCATCAGCATTCCCACAGGCATCACCTCCATCGGGGAAAAAGTCTTCACCTACTGTGATGCATTGACGAGCATCACCATCCCGGCAAGCATCACCGCCATCGGAGCCGAGGCCTTCTATCACTGCACGGGTCTGACCACCCTCACCATCCCCGACACCGTCACCTCCATCGGGAATGGAGCCTTCGACGGCTGCAGGGGCCTGACCAGCATCAGCATTCCCACAGGCATCACCTCCATCGGGGAAAAAGTCTTCACTTACTGTGTTGCGCTGACGAACATCACCATTCCCGAAAATATCACCTCCATTGGAAATAATGCTTTCGCTTACTGCGTGAGCGCGACCAGCGTCACCATTCCCGCAAGTGTGACCTCCATCGGGAAGGAAGCCTTCTCCGCCTGCGGCAAACTGAGCAGCGTCACCCTTCCCGAAAGGATTATCTCCATCGGGGAGGGCGCTTTCTCCTACTGCCATGGGCTGACCAGCATCACCCTTCCCGAAAGCCTCACCTCCATTGATGGAGCCTTCTACAGCTGCACCGGGCTGACGAGGGTCACCATTCCGGAAACCGTGGTCTCGATCGGGAGGAAGTCCTTCTCCGGCTGCACCGGGCTGACCAATGTCAGCATTCCAGACAGTGTTCTCACCATTGGACAGGAAGCCTTCTCCTTCTGCACGGGTCTGACCAGCATCAGCATTTCAAAAAACGTCATCTCCATTGAAAGATACGCTTTCGACAACTGCGCGGGCCTGACCCATGTCACCCTCCCCGACAGTCTCACCACCATCGGAGACCGGGCCTTTTCCCGCTGCACGGGACTGACCAGCATCACCATTCCGAAAAACGTCACTTCCATTGAGGGCGCCTTTTACGGCTGCACGGGACTGATCAGCGTCACCATTCCGGACGGCGTCGTCTTTATCGGAGGGGGAGCCTTCTTTGGCTGCACGGGACTGACCAGCATCCTCATTCCCAGGAACGTCACTTCCATCACAGAGGGAGCCTTTCGTGACTGCACGGGCCTGATCAGTGTCATCATTCCTGAAGGCGTCACCGCCATCGGAAACGATGTCTTCCATGGCTGCCGGAACCTGACCAGCATCACTATTCCCGCGAGTGTCACCTCCATCGGAGATGGAGCCTTTCGCAGCTGCCAGGCTCTGACGGGCATCACCATTCCCGAGAATGTCACCTCTATCGGAAATTATGCATTTACCGGCTGCACTATGACCAGCATCATCATTCCGGACAGTGTCATCTCGATCGGAGGAGGAGCCTTCGGGGGCTGCATAGGTCTGACGAGTATCACCATTCCCGAAAATGTCACCTCCATCGGCGACTGGACTTTCGCCGACTGCACGGGGCTGACGAGCATCACCATTCCCGAAAATGTCACCTCCATCGGCTACTGGGCCTTCGCCGACTGCACGGGGCTGACGAGCATCACCATTCCCGAAAATGTCACCTCCATCGGAAATTATGCCTTCCACGACTGCACAGGCCTGACCGGCATCACCGTTCCCGGCAGGGTCGCCTCCATCGGGGAATCCGCTTTCTCCGGCTGCACGGGCCTGACCAGCATCGTCTTTTCCGAAGGTGTCACCATTCCCGGCAGGGTCGCCTCCATCGGGGAATTCGCTTTCTCCGGCTGCAGCGGCCTGACCAGCGTCACCTTCTTCAAAGGCGTCACCTCCATTGAAAGTTACGCCTTCCGCGGCTGTGCCGCTCTCACCAGGGTCACTCTCCCGGGCAGCCTCACTTTCATTGGAAATAACGCCTTCCAGGAGTGCGCCGCGCTCACCGGCATCACCATTCCCGAAAGCGTCATCTCCATCGGAGAGGGCGCCTTTGTCAGCTGCAGGAGCCTGGCCAGCGTCATTCTATCAAAAGGCGTCATCTCCATCGGAAATTACGCCTTCAGCGGATGCAGGCTGACCAGCCTCATCATTCCGGACAGTGTCATCTCCATCGGGACGGGAGCCTTCATCAACTGCACCGGCCTGACCAGCCTCATCATTCCCGGCAGCCTCACCTCCATCGGAGTCCAAGCCTTCTCCGGCTGCACCGGCCTGACCAGCCTCATCATTCCCGGCAGCCTCACCTCCATCGGAGTCCAAGCCTTCTCCGGCTGCACCGGCCTGACCAGCGTCATTCTTTCCGAAGGCGTCATTTCCATTGAAAGCGGCGCCTTCCAGGGCTGCACGGGCCTTACAGGGATTATCCTTCCCGGCAGCCTCACCTCCATCCGCAGCAACGCCTTCTCCAGCTGCCGCAACCTGACCAGCGTCACCATTCCCGACAAGGTCAGCCTCATCGCAAGCCAGGCCTTTTTCAGGTGCTACAACCTCATGACGGTTATTTTCATGGGAAAAGCGCCTTTCCTGGTCCTGAGCGCATTCGAGGAGACCTCGAGGGCTTTCACTTTTGTTGCCGCTCCCGGAAGTTCCGGGTTCACTTTCCCGGGCTGGCAGGGTTACCGGTCAGTCCAGCTCCGGAGTTCCGACAACCCGCTGGTTTTTCTGCGGGACAACACCGTCCTCGGGCCTGATGACACCCACCATTTTGGTCAGGAGCCGGTCGGCGGCACCGCATTCAGGCAGCTCGTCATTCTGAACACCAGTGACGTGCCGCAACTCTTTTCGGCCTCTCTCTCCGCATCCGGTTCGTCCGCTTTTGGTTTGGACGCCTCCTCCCTTTCCGGTCCGCTCGCTCCGGGAGGGTCGGTGGCGCTCACGGTTTCGTTCCGGCCTGCGGCCATTGGCCCTGCCTCCTCGTCTTTGGAGATCGCCGGCAGTGGACCGGTGGCCGTGACTTACCGCCTGGCCCTTGCCGGTGATGGAGTTTCCCCGCTGCGGGTCACGCAAAGTGCCTACCTGAAAGCATCCACCGTCCAGTCAGATGATATGCTGGGGACAGGCATTGCCGTCTCCGGAAACACCGTGGTGGTGTCCACTCCCACCCAATACAACTCACCCATCAGATCCGGCACGGTTTATGTGTTTCTGAAGACTGAAAGCGGCTGGATTCAGGAGGCACGTCTGACACCCTCAAATCCCGGTAATAATGATCTTTTCGGCAGTTCGGTCGCCATTGATGGTGACACTATCGCAGTGGGCGCCTCCAAGGAGGACAGCGCGGCCGCCGGAGTCAATGGGGATCAATCCAGTAACTCCGTCACGAATTCGGGAGCAGTCTACGTTTTTACAAGAAGCGGCGGTATCTGGACTCAGCAGGCCTATCTCAAAGCCTCCAGGCCCGCCTCCTATGCCGGATTCGGAAATGCCGTCTCCATCTCGGGAGACACCATCGCTGTGGGAGCCTCCAGTGAAAACAGCTCCAGTAAAGGGGTCAACAGCACTGAATCCGGTGTCGGCGCCGTGGGTTCCGGCGCTGTGTATCTCTTCACCCGCACGGGCAGCGACTGGAGACAGGATGCTTATCTCAAAGCCTCCAACACAGGGGCCGAGGATGGATTTGGCGGGGCCGTCAGTGTATCCGGGAATACCGTGTTGGTCGGGGCCGAAGGGGAGGACAGCAGGGCCGATGGCGTCAATGGCAATCAGGCCGACAATTCGCGGGCAAAGGCCGGTGCCGCCTACGTCTTCACGAAAACCGGCGGAGTCTGGAGCCAGCAGGCCTACCTCAAGGCCTCCAATACCGGAGCGGGTGATCTTTTTGGCTCTTCGGTGGGCATTTCCGGGGATACCATCATCGTGGGCATTCCCGGTGATGCCAGCAGAAGTCAGGACATCAACGGGGATCAGACTGACAACAGCGCCCCCGGCTCGGGAGCCGCCTGCATTTTCACCAGAACCGGGAACAGCTGGAGCCAGCAGGCCTGGTTCAAAACCGCCGCCTCCACCCGTTTCGGAGGCGCGGTGGCCATTTCGGGAGACATCGCGGTGGTGGGCGCGGATCAGGAAGGTTCTTTTCCGCTATCGGCATCGGGACTGTTTGGAGCCGCGCACGTATTCCAGCGGAACGGTTCCATCTGGATGGAACAAGCCCACCTGAAGGCTGCCAGCGCTGAAGGTGGGGACCTGCTCGGTTTCTCCGCCGGTATTTCCGGAAACACCATCGCCATCGGCGCCCCCGGAGAATCCGGCTCCGTCGCAGGCATTGACGGCAATCAATCCGATAACCGGATCCCGAAGGCGGGCGCGGCCTATCTTTTTGAAATAGGACTCAGCCCGGCCATACCAGCCATCACTCTCCAGCCTCAGAGCAAAGAGGTCCTTTATGGGACATCGGCGACCCTGAGAGCTGACGCGTCGGGAATTCCCGCGCCTCTGTTCCAATGGTATAAGGGTCTCAGCGGGGACACCTCGAATCCTGTTTCTGGAGCGAACTGGAAAACTCTCTTCGTGCCTTTTGTTCCCGAACCCGCCAGTTTCTGGGTCCGCGCCACGAATTCCGAAGGTCATGCCGACAGTGCCACGGGATCAGTTTCCGTTATTTTTTCCCCTATCCAGCAATGGCGGCTCCAGCATTTCGGGACATCCGGCAATTACGGGGATGCCGCCGACAACAGTGATCCCGATGGGGACGGCAGCTCCAATCTCAACGAATTCACCGCCGGCACCCTGCCGACGGATGCTTCGGATGTGTTCCGCATCACCTCCGCTGTCAGGTCGGGACAGGATTTCATGGTTACAGTGCCCGGAAAAGCCGGCCGCAGTTACCAGCTGATGCGCGGCACCCTTTCCGCATCAGCCTCCTGGGAGGCTGTGGTCACTCAAGGCCCGGCAGTGGCGGACGCCCCCGTCACCCTGACCGACCCGGCGGCTCCGCCCGGACGCGCCTTCTACCGGGTGGCCGTCCTCCAGCCCTGAGAACCTGCCGCCCGGGAGCGGGAAAAGTGATCGGCCGACGGCGGCGGAACAGTCACCGCTGTTCTCCCGTTTCAGCCCTGCCGCAGCTGCGCCAATGTCAGAGCCTCATCGTAAAATCCCTCCAGAATGGCGGTTTGCGCGGTGCGCTCGAATTTGGCGCTGACTTCCTGGCTGGCGGCCAGGGCGAGGGCCGCGTAGCGGGCGGAATCCGGCAGGAAACCGAGGGCGGCTTTGGCGAGGGCGGAGGCGTCGCCTTCGTCAGTCAGGAAGCCGCTGAGGCCGTGGGTGACGGCTTCGGGGATGCCGCCGTGGTGGGTGGCGAGGACGGGGAGGCCGGAGGCCATGGCTTCGAGAAGAGCGTTGGGCACGCCCTCGCGGTTGCCGTCGGCGGGGGTTTCGCTGGGGTGGAAAAAAACGTGGGCGCTGTAGATCAGGGCGCGCAGCTGATCCTGATCCAGGAAACCGGGAAAAGCCACGCGGTCCGCCAGTCCGGCGGCTGCGGCTGAGGTTTGGAGCTCCGCGAGCAGCGGGCCATTGCCGGCGAGAGTGAGCCGGGCGTCAGGCCAGGTTTCGGCGATTTCGGCAAACGCCTTCAGCGTGGTGCGCAGGCCCTTTTTGGGCACCAGCCGGCAGGCCTGGACAAAGTGCCATGCGCCGTCAGCTGGTGGCGTGCGCGGCACAAACGGCCACGCGTCCAGCGGAATGCCGGTGCGCTGGAGCCGCAGTTTTTCCGGCGGACAGCCCAGGGAGCGCAGGCCCTCCAGCAGGGATTCGGACCGGGCCAGCACCAGCGTGGCGCAGCGGAAGACTTCCCGCAAAGCGTCGCGCCACGGCCCCTGATCCGCATCCACGCCCACATCCGCTCCGTGAAAGGACACCACCACCGGACGCGGGCAGGCCTGTAAAAACGGCAGCAGCTGCACGGCGATGTGGCCGAAAAAGAGGTGAATCACGTCGGCCTCCAGCCGCATGACCTCGTAAATCAGCCGCCGCGCCCGGGAGTGGGGAATGATCAGCGGCTCCCGGCGCACGTGTTTGAACCAGAACCGCCGCAGATTTTTCCAGCGCGGCGGCGGCAGCACGGCCAGATTCCGCTTTTCGTTGGGAAAGGGAAACCGGTCGGCGTTTTCGCGTTTTTGAGTGATGACCGCCGGTTTCCAGCGCGACAGGGACACGATCTGCCGGTGAACATGCTGCATGTCCGGCTTCAGAAAATCCTGACAATAACAGGCGACGATAGGCATCGCCGCGTCCTACCGCGCCCGGTGAACCCCTGCAAGCCCGGAGCCCGAATTCCGGAGCCGGGTGGCACAGGCGTCCCGGTCGTTACACGGTGTTTGCGCCGTTTTGGCGGCCTGCTCTGCCCTGCCCCAAGGGGCTGCCCAAGCCCATCTCAGGAGTTCCGATCCCGTCCACAGCCGTCATTTTTCCGGTGAGGAGGTCTTTTATTCCGGGAGAAAAATTGCAGGCTGATTAATCGGGAGTTGCCTTTATGCATAAATATTAAAAGATGCTCCACGGAAGGTAAGCATTTTGCTGTGCTGCCTCTGGCTCGCACCATTCTATAAACATCCCCATCGAAGCAGGTGCGGCTGTTACGGGGGAGAAGTCCCATCATTTCCTCCATCAAAAACCATCACCCACCTTTCCTGAGATCGATGAAATACCGGATTTCCCTCCCCTTTCCGCAACCAGCCCGTGGGCTGCTGCTGCTCGCTCTGCCTTCATTGGCTGCCACCCTCCACGCCGGGGTTCTGGTGAATCTGGATGCCACCTCCCTCCCCGCCGGGCCGATCACCAGCTGGACCAATGCCGGCAGTCTGGGCGGGAGTTTCACCAGCGATGGGGCTGCTGAAGTGGCCGCCATCAACGGGGTGAAAGCGGTCAATCTGACGGGCGACTACTTCGTCGGGCCTCCGGCGCCGGCTTCAGTAACTGGAGTGAACCCCAACCGCTCGGTCGAGGTATGGGCCTACAATGCCGAACTCACCGGGGAGGAAACTATGGTCGCCTGGGGACGGCGGGGCGGCGGGGATGGGACCAATATGTCCTTCAATTATTCCACCGATGCCGGTTATGGCGCGGCGGGGCAATGGGGAGCCGTCCCGGATATTGGATGGAACGGTGCCCCTGCGGCCGGCGTGTGGCACCATCTCGTTTACACCTATGACGGAGGCGGGGCCGCGGGAGCGGGCACCTGCCGGGTTTATGCCGACGGGGTGCTCAAAAATTCCGAGTTCCAGGGCGTGCTGAACACTTATGGCCCTCCCCTGCCCTTCATCCTCGGCGGGCAAAACGACGCCAACAGCCTGCCTCAGGTTTTCAATACCGGTCTGACGATTGCCCGGGTCCGGGTGCACGACACCGTGTTGGGCATGGAGCAGATCCAGGACGCCTACGCGGCGGAACTGCCAACTTTCCGGCCGGGGGAGACGTTTGTGCCTGGTCCGTATGTGGCAAGTTCCCGTCTGATTGCGCCATCGACGTTCGAATTCAAAGTGAACGACCGGGTCAGCGCACCGGCCAGCATCGTGGTGCCCGCCACTTTTACAGTCCGCAGCGGCCCCGGACCGGTGAAGTGGCAATTCGTCACCGGAGCCCGGAATGTCTGGAACGTGCTGGGAGGGGAGGCCAACGTTTTCGGCGGACTCACCACTCCGGAAAAGACCGTTCCCGGAGCCGGACCGCTGGAGCTCACTCTGACCCATCGTTACAATTTCGAGGGCGATCTCTACGACGGCGGGATCGTGGAGGTGAGCATCAATGGCGCTCCCTTCAAAGTCCTCCCCGCCGCCAGCTTCACTCAGAACGGATACGGGGAGGGGCTGCTCATCGGCAATGGCTACACTCACGGCCAGCGGGCCTGGGGCGGGCCATCGGAGGGATTCGACACAGGGACGCTGATCACCAGTGTGGCCACCATTCCCGGAGCCGCCGCCGGCGACAAGGTCCGGGTGCGGTTCATGGGCGCATGGGATGACGGATACACGCCGGACGGAATTGACTGGGAAATAGCCGGCGTGAAACTCACGGCGGGAGCGGCGGTGATGATGGACGAGAATTTCTCCACCGGGGACGGCGGCTTCACCACCTTCTCGTCCAACGAGCCCGCCAGCATGGGAGCGCTGACCGCGGCCAAAGTTGGCCCGGTCACGACTTTCACCTTTCCGGCGGACTGGGTGCAGAGAGGGAATTTCGCCTTTGTCCTTTCCGGAAAGGATGAAGCGGGACACGATCTGAGTTTTCCCGCTTCCTTCGCCGTGCCCGGGCAGAGACTTTCCGCCAGCCGGGAGTGGCCGGCCAGTATTCCGGGGCCGGCGGGCGCCGCGGGCACGTGGGGACTGCGGACCTATCTGAATGAGGGGTTGGACACCTCAGACAATATAACGGCAATGATGTCCTTCCTCGCGGGTGCCGCCGGCCGGACGCCCGCACTGACCCCGGCGACCGTGTTCGACACCCAGGAGACGGACCTGAGTTTCCGGGATCCTGAAAGCACCGCGGCGGCGGAGGGGCCGCATGGCGCGCTGCGCACCTTCCCCGGGGACACACCAGCTGACGATAATCATGTCATCTCCTCCGCGCATGGGGCCATCCGCATCACCGAGGAAAGCGACTACACCTTCAGCCTGCGTGGCGATGACGGATTCTTTTTCCGCATCACCGCGGCCAGCGGGGTCACGCCCGGATTCATCACGGTGGGCGGGGATGGCATCATCGACCCGATCCAGCGGAATGTCCTCTTTCATCCGAACGGAACCGGAGACGCGAACACCCGCGGCATCATCCGTCTGACGCCTGGAGTTTACCGGCTGGAGTATGCCCACTTTGAGGGCACCGGTGGTTTCTTCTATCAGGTGGCCGCCGCCAAAGGCGCTTTCCTCAACCAGACCGACACCACCGCGTGGCGCACCATTGGCTATATTCCGCCTCCCCCTCCCAGTATCTCCATGGGCGGGGACTGGACGGTGCTTTCCTCAGCGGCCACCGGTCTCACCCAGGTGAATATGGCGGGGGCGAATGCCGCCGTGGACGCCGCCGTGGCGGCGAACGCCGCCGCCGCCACGTCGCAATGGCCGCAGATCAACTTCTTTGATCCGCAGAGCGGAGGCACCGGCCGTATTATTGGGGACGAGCCGTGGCCCCGGAACACGGCGGCGGATGACGACCGCTACGCCATGCGCATGACCGGCACTCTCCGCATCACCGCCGCCGGCTCCTATCTGATCGGTTACCAGGGGGATGACGGGGGCAAACTCACCGTGGGAGGCGTGAACGCCGGCTTCACCGAACTGACGGAAAACGCCACCGGAGCCGGCGTCATCGGCACCGGAAACACCGTCATGGCCAACAGCGGCAGTACGGGCGCCGCCGGAAATTCCACCCCGGACACGGCCGTGACCCTCCAGCAGGTGGGAGCTATTGCCGGAGATGCGGACAAATCAATCGCTGTCGGCGTTGTCGGCGCTCCCGTCAGCGCCGTCACCATTCCCTTCAACGCCGCCTTCAATCCGAAAACGCCGACCGGTGGGACCGCTCCCTTCAGCGTTGAGGCCTGGGTGAAACCGGACAGCCTCGCAGGCGGGGCCCAGTCGGTGATCAACAGCATGATCGCCGGAAACCAGCAGAATCCGACCAGCGCCAATGACCGCAGCGGCTACGTGCTGCGGATGAACAACGACTCCTGGCAGTTTTACCTTGGCAAGGACGGCCCCGGCGGTGACACGACCAACTTCTATGACATTCTGGACGCGCCCGGCACTGTGAAGGAGGCGCAGTGGCAGCATGTCGCGGGGGTGTTTGATGGCACCAAATCCTACCTCTACGTCAACGGCGTCGAGGTGGCCAATCAGCAGGTGAGTCTGGTCAGCGGTCCCGTCAAAGCAAACTATGCGGCGCCGGTGATCCTCGGAGACCGGGGGTTCGCGGGCTGGCTGCTGAAAGGCGGGCTGGATGAGGCGGCCATCTACAATGGGGTTCTGACGCCGGCGGTGATCTTGTCCCACTATGAGAACGGGATCAACTCCGGCCGCTCCACCGCCTACAGCGCACTCGTCCTGGCCAGCAGTCCGACGGGCTACTGGCGCCTCGGAGAGACGCTCGCCCCCCGGGTCAACCTCGGAACCATGACCACCGATTTCGCCACCGGAGACAGCAGCACCGTGGGCCGGATCTTCCTGAATCCTGGAGATTACCCGATCACCGCCACCTTCTGGGAGGACGCCGGCGGCTCCTACTTCGAAGTCTTCGCCGCTCCTGACGACGGTTCCGCATTCAAGGCTCTGAGCCGACCCCCGGGCAGTCCAGGACTGGCGTTGGTCCCAGGAACAACCGCTACGCCCACCGCCCCGGTCATTCTCGGAGGCGGACTGACCCTCAACGCCAATAAAACTCTCAGTCTGTCCTTTGCCTCCATTGCGGGCAATACCTATGCGTTGGAAGTCTCCACGGACCTGATCACCTGGCAGGAAATCAGCACTCTGGTGGCCAATGGCACGACGGGCGGTTTCGACGGAGCCCCCGGCGGAGCCTTCGTCTATGACCCCGCGAAACCCCGCCGCTACTACCGCCTGCGGGCCAAGTAGCGGACCTGGCCGCATCATCACAGGCTCCTGGAAAAACGGACGGGCGTATCGTGGGAACGCGGCGCGCCCGTCCCGATTTTCCGTTTTGAGCAAGTAACAACATTACTGGATTTCCCGTTTCCCAGCGGACCGCTTTGAATGTCGTGATTCCCGGCAGGCGGATGCCGTCATACGCAGGACACGTTTCGCTGCCGGTGATGCCAAGAGCCCAGCCGCCTTTGCAAAAAGTGAGCTCGATGCCGGGCGTCCTGTGGTGGTGGATTTCAAATATATCGGCCCGCAATACCCTGGCGGCAGCGCCGGCCACACGCTCAATGTCTGCGGCTACATCGCGGCGGAAAACCTTTACATCCTGTGCAATCCCGCCGTCGCCACGCCCGGCCTGCAGCTCATCACCGCGACCGACCTCAAGGACTTCTGGCGCTCCGACCACTACGGCGAACTCTCCAACAACGTGCTCTCCAGACCCGCCTTCGTCATCGCCCGGTGAACATCATCCCGCCCGCTCTGATCGCGCTGCCGCCCAGTTTGCTGTCGGCCGCTTGGGCGGAGGCGTTATTTCAGGACTCGGGATCCGCAACGGACGCTTCTTCCCCAGGCTCCTGATAAGCCAGGCTCCGCGGACGCGTGTAGCTTTGGATGGCCAAGCTCAAATCCCCCTCTGTTCCGCCCGCTTTGCTGAAAGTGACCGGACTGCTGGCGCTGGCCGCCTCCGCCGCCGGATTGGCGCAGGCCGCCCCCTGGCCGGAAACCCTCGCGCTGCGGCGGCAGTGGTGGAGTCTGCAGCCGGTGAAGCCGGAGACCCCGCCTGCCGTGAAGGATGCCTCTTGGTCGGAGCATCCGGTGGACCGTTTTCTCCTGGCGAAAATGGAGGAGCGGAATCTGAAACCCGCCACCGATGCCCCGGCCCGGGTGGTCGGGCGGCGGCTGCATTATATCCTGACGGGCCTGCCGCCCTCGCCGGAGGAGGCGGCGGCTTTTGAAACCGGTTACGCCGCCGATCCCGCCCAAGCCGTGGCCGGCCGCGTGACGGCGCTGATGGCCCTGCCCCGCTTCGGCGAAACCTGGGCGCGGCACTGGATGGACCTCATGCGTTTCGCCGAAACCCACGGCAGCGAGGGCGATGCCGTGATTCCCTCCGCCTGGCGTTACCGCGATTATCTCATCCGGGCTTTTAATAACGATGTCCCCCTGGACCAGCTCATCCGCGAGCACATCGCCGGGGATCTGCTGCCCTCGCCCCGCTGGAACAAGGCGGAGGACCTCAACGAATCCGTCATCGGCACCGCGCATTTCCGCCTGGTGGAGCACGGCTTTCAGCCTATCGACTCTCTCGACGAACAGGTGCGCACCGTGGACAGCCAGATCGATGTGCTGTCGAAGGCCTTCCAGGGCCTGACGGTTTCCTGCGCCCGCTGTCACGACCACAAATTCGACGCCGTCAGCCAACGGGATTATTACGCGCTCTACGGCGTGCTTTCCAGCTCCCGCCCCGGCCAGAGGACCATTGATTCCCCCGAACGCCTGACCGAGCACGACGCCGAACTCACGGCCCTGCGCGGGGAAATCCGCCAGGCACTGGCCAAGTCCTGGCTCAGCACCGCCGACAGCCTGCCGCAACGCCTGCTCAGCCAATCCGCCCGCCAGCAGGCCCTGGCGTCGGCGAGGGAAGAACTCGGCAAAATCAGCACAGAAACCGAAGCCCTGGAAGCCGCCGCGCGTTCCGAAGCCAGGCTCCGCCGCAGCCAGCGCCAGGAAGCCACGGCTTTGACCCTGGTGCCAGTTTCCACCGCCACTGCCACCGCTGGCGGTGGCACGGGAGCCGCCCTGCCCCGGCCCTGGGCGCGGTGGGAATTCAACGGCGACACCAAAGACTCGACCGGCGCGCTGACCGGAACTTTGTCCGGAGGCGCGGTGATTAAAGACGGCCGTCTGCTGCTCAATGGAGTTTCCGCTGTCATGACCGCGCCGCCGCTGCCGGAGGCGGTCACCGCCAAAACGCTGGAGGCCTGGGTCGCCCTGACGGCTTTGGATCAGAACGGCGGCGGGCTGATCACCGTCGAAAAGGACGGTGGCTCGGTGTTTGATTCCCTGGTTTACGCCGAAAAGGACGCGCATCAGTGGATGGCGGGCAGCGATTTCGGCCGCCGTTCCGCGTCGGTGCCGGAGGCTCTCGAAACCTCCGCCCCGCAGGCGCTGGTGCACATGGCCTGCGTTTACGACGCGGCGGGCGGCATCCGCCTTTACCGCAATGGCCAGCCCTGCGGCGAAACCTACGCCTCCAAGGGACCGGTTCATTTTCCGGCCGAAACCTCCCGCCTGCTCATCGGTCAGCGGCACACCGGCGGCGGTCAGGCATTCCTTGCGGCAGGCGTGGAGGAGGCGCGGCTTTACAACCGTGCTCTGACGGCGGCGGAGATCGCAGCCTCGTTCCGGGCGGGCGTGGAGCACCTGCCGGAGGCCGAATGGCTCGCCGCCATGAGTTCGGAAAACCGTTCACGCTTTGAAGATTTGCGGCTGAAAAAGACAACGGCGGACCAGGCACTCCGCCAGCTGACGGAAGCGGATGCCCTGAGCCAGGCCTGGGACAAAGCGCTTTCGGAAGCTGTCAGCGATTCCACCAGCCCGCTGCATCTTTGGGCCGCGCCGCATGAAAAATCCGGCACCGGATTTGCGGCCGCCGCCGGCAGTCTGCCCGGAACCGCTCCCGCCTGGGAGGATCAATTGCGGGAGTTTGCCAACAGCAACCATGGGGTGCCGATCACAGACACGGAGGCGCAGAAATGGCACGGCTTCGGTCCGCATGTCACGGTGGAGGGCACCGGAGGCTTCCACCTTCAGCCCGTCGGCGAAAAGGTGATCGACGGCCTGGAGCCCGCCGGACGGACCACGGATGCTGTTTCCTCCCGGCGCAACGGCGTCCTGGTTTCCCCGCGTTTCAAACTGGACGACAGCGTCTGGATCCGCGCCTGGGGCGGCGGCAATGCCCGCGTCCTCGTCATTGTCGATCAGTATCCGCTGGGAAATAACGACACCTATCCGCAGGCCGCGCTGAACGGTTCCGCGCCGAAGTGGATCCGCTTTGACACCGCCTACCGCAAGGGCTCGTGGGCCTATCTGCAATTCACCACCGACGGCGACGGCATGATGCAGACCGGCAACACGGGCACCAAACGCTCATGGTTCGGTGTGGAATCGGCGCTGACCTCGTCCGGCAAAAACGCGCCGCCCGAGCCCTCCGATGCCGCATTGGACATCCTCCGCAGCTTCGGCGGTCCTCCTCCCGCGAGCAGCTCCCCGGCCCTGGCCGGCGCTTATGGCAAGGCATTGCGCCAAGCCGTGACCGCCTGGAACGGCGGCACCCTGACACCCGCCGCCGGACGCTTTCTGGATTATTTTGTCAGGCGCGGACTGCTGCCCGTTTCCCTTCCCGGCAATGAGGTCGTCGCCAAATTCCGCCAGCTGGAGGAATCGCTGCCGGAGCCCCGACGCGCTCCCGGATTGCTGGAAGCGGAAGGTTTCAATGCCCCGCTTTTCGTTCGTGGCGATCACCACAAACCGGCGGCGGAGGTGCCGCGCGGTTATTTGGAGGTCCTTGGCGGCATGAAAGTCTCCACGCCCGGCAGCGGCCGCCTGGAACTGGCGGAGGCCATTGCCGGACCCGGCAATCCGCTCACGCCGCGAGTCATGGCCAACCGCCTGTGGCTGACAGTTTTCGGGCGCGGGCTGGTGGCCACGCCGGATGATTTCGGGAAAATGGGCGCCGCTCCCTCGCATCCCGAACTGCTGGATTTCCTCGCCGCGAAGCTGGCGGCGGATGGCTGGTCGGCGAAAAAAATGCTGACCTTCCTTCTGACCACCCGCGCCTTCCGCGAATCCTCCACCGCCTCAGAGCCCGCCACCGCCCTCGATCCTGACAACACTCTGCTGACCCACGCCCAGGTCCGGCGGCTGGACGCCGAGCCTATCCGCGACACCCTGCTCTCGGTTTCCGGCCAGTTCGACTCCACCGTCGGCGGGCCCGGCCAGGACTCCTCCGCCCCGCCGGAAAAACAGGTCCGGCCCAGTGTTTACCTGACCATCCGCCGCACCAATCTGCCGGCCTTTCTCCAGGTCTTCGACCAGCCCGTGCCCTTCAGCACCACCGGCCGCCGCATGGTGACCACGGTGCCAGCGCAGTCGCTGGCGCTGCTGAACGATCCCTTCGTCATCCACTGCGCGAAGTCGGCGGCGGAGACGGACTTGCGGCGCTTTCCTGACACCCCGCCGGAGGACCGCGTGCGGCGGCTTTTCGACACCATCCTCGGCCGCCCGCCGCTGCCCGCCGAGCTGTCGGAATGCCTCACCTTCCTCGCCCCCGGCGGCAACGCCCCGCCGGACGCCGCCGCCTGGGCGGACCTCGCGCAGTCCCTCTTCAACGCCAAAGAATTCCTCTACCTGCTATGAACTTCCCCACCCGCCGCGACATGCTGCGCCGACTGTCGATGGGTTTCGGCACCTTCGCCCTGCGCGGGCTCACCCCCGCCTGGGCCAGCGCGCCGCCGGTTCCCCACCTGCCCGCCCGCGTGAAGCACGTCATCTTCGCCTACATGAGCGGCGGGGTGTCGCATGTGGATTCCTGGGATCCCAAGCCGGAACTGAGCCGCCGCCACGGCCAGCCCATGCCGGTTCCCGTGCGGCCCACGATGTTCAACAACAACGGCAACATCATGGCCAGCCCCTGGGAGGCCAAACCGCGTGGCCAGAGCGGGGTGGTGGTCACCGATCTGTTCCCGCGCCTGGCGGGGATGGTGGACGACATGGCCATCATCCGCTCCATGACCTCCAAGGTGAACGAGCACGCCCAGGGGAATTACTTTTTCCACACCGGCTACCCCTTCATGGGCCACCCCAGCGCCGGAGCCTGGGTCAGTTATGGATTGGGATCGGAAAACGAGAATCTGCCCGGATTTGTGGTCCTGCAAAGCGGCGGCGCGGTCGCCCCCCACGGCGGCACCGGGCTTTTCAGCAGCGGGTATCTGCCGGCGCAGCACCAGGCCTCCATTTTCCAGGCCGACCGCGGCTCCGAGGCCGTGCCCAACATCCGGCCCAACGAAAGCGACGCCCTCCAGCGCCGCCGCCTGGCCTTTGTCCGGAAGCTGGACGAGCCCTTCTCCGCCGCCGCCTCCGATCCCAAAGTGGAGGCCGCCATCCGCAACTGCGAGACCGCTTACCGCATGCAGGCCGCCGTGCCGGATCTGTGCGGCATTGAAGGGGAAACCGAAGTCACCAAAAAGCTCTACGGCATGGACGACCCACACCCGCAGACCGCCGCCTACGGCCGACAGTGCCTCGTCGCCCGGCGGCTGATCGAGCGCGGCGTGCGCTTTGTGGAGCTGAGCTGTCTCAACGAAAACATCGGGGCCGGCAACGCCCCGAATCCCTGGGACCAGCATGGCCAGATTAAAGAGGGCCACGGAGCGATGGCGCATCAGGTGGACCAGCCCCTGGCCGGGCTTATCACCGATCTCAAAGCGCGCGGGCTCTTTGACGAGACTCTCATTCTGTTCTCCGGCGAGTTCGGCCGCACGCCCTTCAGCCAGGGCGGCGACGGCCGGGACCACAATCCCTCCGGCTTCAGCCTCTGGATGGCCGGCGGCGGCATCCGCGGCGGCACCGTCCTTGGCGCGACCGATGAGCTGGGCTACAACGCCGTCGATCAGCCCTGCGAAATCTACGACCTCTACGCCACCATGCTGCACCTCCTCGGCATCGACCACGAAGCGCTGACTTACCGCTACGGCGGCCGCGACTTCCGCCTCACCGACGTCCACGGCCGCCTGCTGAAGGAGATTCTGGCATGAGCCCCGTGCCTCCGGAATTCAGGCAGCTCTCCGCTACTCATACCGGCGAAAGCCGACAGTCCCGGGTAAAACAGGAGGGACGCCTGTTCCACCCGGCCGCCGCGGAGGCTGTTTCATCCCCCTCCTTTGTTTTTTCCTTCTCTCTCTTCGTTTCCTTCGCGCTCTTCTGTTCAAATTCCCAAGACCGTTGACCTGCCGCCGCCTTTGGCACCCGGAGTCACTTTTCTTTGGACAGTTTGAAGACCGGGACCTCCTTCGCCATTTCGTAGCCGACGTCCTTGATGCGTTGCCAGTCCTCCTTGCGGGGTTCGGTGAGGGAGAAGACGGGGAGGATGGGAGTGCCGTCGGCGCGTTTGGCGTAGGTTTTGTCCTTCTGCTGGATGAGGAGCATGCCGCCGACGCGGCCGCCGGGGCGCTCGCCGATGACGATGTCCAGCTCCGATCCCTCCTTCAGGCGCACCCATTTGCCCACAAACGGCGTGCGGCCGCTGGCGACCACGGTGGTGCCGAAATCGGCGCGGGCATCGTCCGCGCCCTCGCTGTCGTAGGAGCCGTCGAAGACGAGGCGGTTGTTCACATAGACCAGCAGGGCGTCGTCAAACACGCCGGCGAAACGCCACTCGCCCTCCTGGGGCGGGCTGATTTTGCCGTGATAATGCACAAACCATCCGCGCGGCTGGATTTCCTTGTCCGCCTGGAAGGCCTTGGGCCCCTCCTCGGCGGCGACGTTGGGCACGGCGAGCATGGTGAAGGAGAGGGTGACTTTGGCCTGGTAGAAATCCTTGAAGGCGCCCTCCCGGAAACGCTCGGCGGCGATTTTGTAAAGCCGCGGGAAAAACTCGGGCACGCCGCCATTGTATTCCTGCGGGCGGCGTCGGCGGTCCTGCTTCATGTCGTAAAGCGTGCCCGTGAGCCCGCCGGTGCCGCCGGCCTGGCCGAAAATGGAGGGAATGCTGACAAATCCGCCGCCGGAACCCGGGCCCATGCCGGAACCGTTTCCGGTGCCGATGCCCATGCCGTTGCCGCCCCCGCGCCCGCCGCCGGTGCCGGCGGATCCGCCGCCCATGACCTGGGGATTGGAGGTGGCGGCCATGCTGAAATTGCTGGTCACATCCGGAAGGGACACGGCATCGGCGCTCGCGGCGGAGGAGGAGATGCGCATGGACGGACGGGACTGGGAGACGGCGCGCTGACGGCGCTGACTGATTTTATCCTGACTGCCATTCCCGTTCTGTCCGCCTCCGCCGCCCGGCAGGAAGTCCACGGTTTCCGGCGCCACGGTCAGATGTGAGCCCACATACCACACGATCGCCAGCAGGATGAGCGCGGCGTGAAGAATGATGCTGACCGAAAGCGAACCACCGCCCATCCTTTCCCACAGGCGGGCAAAGCCCTTTTTGGGTTCGGGCGGCGTGACGATGAAGGACTCGGGAGGGGAGGAGGCGGGGTCGATGGAGAACACGGAGTCGGGGTGGAGGCGGGAAGGGGTTTTCCGGTGGCGGCACGTCAGCGGACATGCGCCTCCGGTCCCGCCTCACGGCTCAAACGATTTCAGGCGGTTCCGGCCTGGGGAAAAATACCGGCTGGGGCCTTTCCTCCGTTTATCATGCTCCGGGATTAAGCCCGCTTTGGAATTTCATTTGAAATCCATGAGCAGCGCCGCCGTGCGGGCGGCGGCACCCGCGTGGCGGTCCAGGGCGGCTTTACCGCGCGCGGCCATGGCTTCGGCCTCACGGGAATTTTGCAGCAGGTCGCGCAGGGCGTCCGCCACCTGTTCCAGCGACTCCACCTGGCGCAGGCCCCGGGCATCCGTGAGCAGGCGCATGAGCGGTGTGAAATTCTCCATGTGCGGCCCCGTCAGCACCGGCACGCCGGCGGCGATGGCCTCGGCGGGATTCTGGCCGCCGGTGGCGAGGAGACTTTTGCCGATGATGACGATTTGCGACAGCGCCTGCCAGTGGCGCAGCTCGCCTGTGGAATCAACGATGAGCACGTCCGGCGGAGTTTCGGTTTGAGGAAACGGCAGGGACCGCAGCGCCGTCCGCAGCCCCGTGGCCTCCAGCGCGGCGCGGACTTCGGCCCGGCGCTCCGCGTGACGCGGGGCGATGAGCAGCCGGACGTCCGGGAACTCCGCCATCATTCCGCGCCAGACTCCGCCCAGCGCCTGCTCCTCGCCGGGGTGCGTGCTGGCCGCGAGGACCACGCGAGGCAGCTGCCCGTTCCAGCAGGCGCGGAGAATTTCCCGGAATTCCTCCATGCGTGCGGGTGAGGCCGATCCGGTGCCGGACTGGTCGTATTTCACACTGCCCGTGACCCGCACCCGTTCCGGCGGGGCTCCGATGTCCGTCCAGCGGGCCGCGTCCTCCGGTTCCTGGACCATCACCGCGTCCAGCATTCCAAAAACCGGGGCCGCCAGCGCGCGGAACTTCCGGTAACGGCGTTCGGAGCGGGGGGAAAGCCGCGCGTTCACCAGCCTGACGGGGACGCCGGATTTTTGCGCGGTCCGGACCAGGTTCGGCCAGACCTCGGCCTCCACGAGAATGAACTGAACGGGACGGATCCGCCTGAAAACCGACCGCACCACCGGCGGAAGATCCACCGGGGAATAAATTACGGTGAGGGAAGCCGGCGCTTTGTCCGAAGCCACGGCATAGCCGGTGGAGGTGGTCACGGAGAGCACGATGGGCATGTCCGGCCGCAGGCGCAGGAGCTGATCGATCAGTTTCCGCGCCACATTCACCTCGCCCACGCTGACGGCGTGGACCCACAGGCAGCGTCCGGCCGCCTCAGCCAGCCGCTGTTTTTCCAGCGGCCGGAAAATCCCGAACCGCTGCCAGAACTTCGAGCCGTAGCCGCCGCGTTTCCGCATCTTCAGCACGCTCGCCGGCAGCAGGACCAGAAGAACGAACGGAAGGCACAGATTATAAATCAGCAGGACCAGGCGGAGAGGCATCGGAGGACGGCGGGGAGTAGGGAATAGCGGCGGCGGGCTCCGGCAACGAAGGCTCCGGCAAGGAAAACAGGCGCACGGCCACATCGCCGTATCGCCGCTCCACCGCAAGGCTCCAGGGGGAGTCCGGCGGCGGAGCCTGAACGGCCTTGGCGAAGGATTCCAGCACGAGGAAACCGCCGGGGGCCAGCAGTCCGCGCAGGTCCGGGGATTCCAGAAGCAGCGCGTCCCAGTCGCGGTCGGTTTTCTGTTTCATGAACGGCGGGTCGGCGAAGATGAGGTCAAACGCTCCCGTCCTGCCCTTCAGCCAGGACTCCACCGGCGAGTTGGCCACCGTGCCACCGGTCAGGGACGTTTTTTTCAGATTGGCGCTGATCACCGGGCCGGCGGAGCGGTCGGATTCCACAAAAACGCAGGATTCCGCCCCCCGGCTGAGGCATTCCAGGCCATACGAGCCGCTGCCCGCGAACAGATCCAGCACGACGGCGCCGGTCACCGCCTCCCCCAGCATGGAGAAGACCGCTTCCCGCACCCGGTCCGCCGTGGGCCGCAGGAGGGTTTTCGGGACCTGAATGGGGATGCCGCCCGCGCTTCCGCTGATGATTCTCATCCGCGCACAGAAGCGGCGGCGGAGCGGTTGGAAAGACGGAAATTGAACAGAAGGAAGCGAATGGAGCAAAGAAGGAGGGTATTCATCAGCGGTTTTACGGTGGAAAGACCGGTGGCTGACTGAGCATCCGCAGGCCATCCCTGCCCTCTCCCCGCAAAATCCCTTCGCTCCCTGCGCTTCCTTCTGTTCAATTCCCCCATGACCATCTCCGAACTCACCGAAAAAATCCGCGCCTTCCGCGATGCCCGCGACTGGCAGCAGTTCCACAGCCCCAAGGATCTGGCCGTGGCCATCGTGGCGGAGGCGGGGGAACTGCTTCAGCCCTTTGTGTGGAAGTCCCCCGAGGAGTCGCGGGAAATCGCCCGGCGGAAGCGCGTGGAAATCGCCGATGAGGTCGCGGACGTGGGTATTCTGCTTTTTGAATTCGCCGACCAGCTCGGCTTGGACCTGGCCCAGGAAATGGCGGCCAAGCTGGCGCGGAATGAGGCCCGCTATCCGGTGGAGAAGGCGAAAGGCTCGAATCTGAAATATAACGAACTCTGACCGTCCGGTTCCAAGGGCCGGTCCTGTTCCCGGATCCGGGCCCGCGACAGCGGACCGGATTCCGGCTACAGTCGCCGCATTCATCATGAGCAAAGGACTGGTGATTCTCGGAGCGCTGCTGATCGTCATCGGCCTGGCGTGGCCATGGCTGGGGAAAATTCCGCTTTTCCGCCTGCCGGGGGATCTGATGATTGACCGCCCGGGTTTCAAAATGATGATCCCCCTGACCAGCATGCTGCTGCTGAGCGTGCTGCTTTCCCTGCTGGCCCGGCTTTTCCGCTGACGGCGCCCCGGTTCATCGGCGGTCCGGAAGGAACCGTATAACGTGGCCGCGAGGACCGTTGACTTGCGCCCGGCCCGGCCTTCAACTGCGGGTCCGTTTCCCTGCGCCATGCCCCTGACTTTGTCCTCCGCGAATGGTTCCCCGGTTGAGAACCACTTTTACCACCACCCCGGTCCGTTCACCTTCCGGTCCGGGCAGATGCTCCCCGGATTCACGCTGGCGTATGAAATGTGGGGGGAAATCAACGCTGACGCCTCGAATGTCATCCTGCTGTTCCACGCCCTGTCCGGCAGTCAGCACGCCTCGGGTTACAATCCCGCCGTGTCCGAAACCGACGCCCGCTGGACGGAGGATCTGCATCACGGCTGGTGGAGCGATTTCATCGGTCCCGGCAAGGCCCTGGACACCAACAAATACTGCGTGATCTGCGCGAATTTCATCGGCGGCTGCTACGGCTCGTCCGGCCCCGCGTCGCTGAATCCAGCCACGGGAAAACCGTGGGGCAGCTCTTTTCCCCACGTCAGCGTTTCCGACATCGTGCGCACCCAGATGCTGCTGCTGGATTCCCTGGGCGTGTCCACGCTGCACGCCGCCATCGGGCCCAGCATCGGCGGATTGTGCGCGCTGGCGCTCTCCACGCTGTTTCCGGAGCGCGTCCGCCTGATCGTCCAGATCGCCAGCGGCTGCCAGACCACGGTGCTGAACCGCCTCTTTCTCTTCGAGCAGATCCTCGCCATTGAGAATGATCCGAATTTCAACGGCGGCGATTTTTACGAGGGCGCGCCGCCGCTTTACGGTCTGGCACTGGCGCGCATGGTCAGTCACAAGACTTTCGTCCACCTTGATGAAATCGAAACCCGCGCCCGCGGCGAGGTGAAGCAGCCCGGCGAGGGCCTCGCGTGGTACCGGCTGCGGGACAACATCGAGAGTTACATGCTCCATCAGGGCAAGAAATTCGTCACCCGCTTCGACGCCAACACCTACCTGCGGATCTGCGAGGCCTGGAGCAGTTTTGATCCCGTGAAGGAGGGGCAGGCCCTGTCCTGGACCGAACTGCTGGCCCCCGTGCGGAAAAACAACCATCAGTTCCTCGTCTTCAGCATCGACAGCGATTTCTGCTTCTATCCGGAGGAGCAGAGCGCCCTCGTGCGGCATCTGCGGGAGGCGGAGGTGAATGTGATGCACATCACCGTGCACTCGCTCAAAGGCCACGATTCCTTCCTGCTGGAGCCGCTGCTCTACACGCCGCATCTGGCCTACGCCTTGGAGGCCGCGCGCGCGGTGCCCGCCTGATCCGGAACGCGGCCCGCAGCTTCGTGAGCATTTTTTAATCCTCCGGCGCAACGCCGCGCCCGGCCGCCGGATCCCGGGATCACGGACAAATCCTCCCTGCGCCCTCTGCCTGGAAAAACAGTCCGGTTTCGTCCCTTGCCCCGGCGGATTTTCAGAGTAAGCCCACAGCGCTCCGGGTGCCTGTGTCCTGTTTCGCCCCGTCCTTTCCCCTATGAAGATTGCACTCGATGCCATGGGCGGCGATTTCGCCCCCGGCAACATGATTGCCGGTGCCCGCATGGCCCTGGCGGATTTCCCCACGATCACCACTCTTTATCTGGTGGGTGATGCCGCGAGGCTGAAAGCGGAGATGGAGAAAGCCGGACTCACCGATTCCCGCGCCGTCATTGTCCACGCCTCGGAGGTGGTCGAGATGACGGACAGCGCGGTGAAATCCCTCCGTCAGAAAAAGGACAGCAGCATCGCCGTGGCCACCGATCTGGTGAAACGCGGCGACGCCCAGGCCGTGGTCAGCGCCGGCCACACCGGAGCCGCCGTGGCCGCCGCCACCATCAAGCTGCGGACCCTGAAAGGCGTGGAGCGCGCGGGCATTCTGTCGCCGATTCCCGGCCTGCACGGCACCTGCGGCCTCATCGACGCCGGGGCCAATGTGGACGCCAAACCCATCCACCTCGTGCAGCAGGCCATCATGGGCCATGTGTTCTCGAAAGCCGTCTACAAAGTCGCCAACCCCATCGTCGGCCTCATGAGCAACGGAGAGGAGGAGGGCAAGGGCAACGCGCTGACGCAGGAGGTTTTTGAACTGCTCAAAGAGGTGCGCGGCCTGAATTTCAAAGGCAACGTCGAGGGCCGCGACCTCCTGAACATGCCGCTGCAT
The DNA here is from genome assembly GCA_040386695.1 of Verrucomicrobiota bacterium. Classification (GTDB taxonomy): domain Bacteria; phylum Verrucomicrobiota; class Verrucomicrobiia; order Verrucomicrobiales; family V1-33; genus CAIZWU01. The sequence goes on along the minus strand of JAZKFB010000042.1, from coordinate 46,158 downwards.
GTCGCGGTGTGCGACGGTTTCACGGGCAATATCCTGCTCAAAGGCTGCGAGGGCACGGCCAAGGCGTTTCTTTCCGTGCTGAAGGATCAGCTCACCGCCAGCCTCGGCCGCAAAGTCCTCGCCGGCCTGCTGAAGCCGGCCTTCAAATCCGCTGCCGCCCGCATGTCCTACGAAAGCTACGGAGGCAGCCCGCTGCTCGGTGTGAACGGCGTGGTCATCATCGCCCACGGCTCGTCCTCCCCTCTGGCCATGCGCAACGCCCTCCGCGTCGCCGGGGAGATGATCCAGCATTCCGTGAATCCGCTCATCGAGCGGATGATCGCCGATCAGCCCTGAGGCCGGGAGGCCCGGGGATGCAGAATAGGCCCTATAGGACATATAAGTCCTATAGTTCCGGACACTGCCAGCGCGACCGATTTTCCCCGCCACGCCGCATTCCCCGCCGGCCGGGCTCCGGAAAGTTCGCCTTGCGGCTGCGGGCATCCGGCATTTCCGAATCACCGCCAACCCTTTTCCGCGCGCCCGCCTGTTTCCCACATGAGCCACTCGTCCCCCGATTCCGTCCCCTGCGTCATGACCATCATCGGCACCGGCAGTTACGTGCCGGAGCGCGTGATGACCAATGCGGACCTGGAGAAACTGGTGGACACCACCGACGAGTGGATCTTCTCCCGCACCGGCATCCGCGAACGCCGCATCGCCGCCCCCGAGGAGGCCACCAGCCATCTCGCCACCAACGCCGCCCGCCGCGCCATGGAGAATGCCGGGGTCACCGCCGGGGAACTGGACCTCATCATTGTGGCCACCATCTCGCCGGACACGTTTTTCCCCTCCACCGCCTGCCATGTGCAGCGGAATCTGGGCGCGCTGAACGCCGTGGCCTTCGATGTCTCCGCCGCCTGCGCCGGCTTCCTGTACGCCATGCAGATCGCCCGGCATTTCATCAACAGCGGCAACCGCAAAACCGCCCTCATCATCGGCGCGGACAAGCTCAGCGGCATCACCAACTGGCAGGACCGCAACACCTGCGTCCTCTTCGGCGACGGGGCCGGAGCCGCCGTGCTGCGCGCCAAGGATCCCGCCGATGAAACCCCGCGCGGCCTGCTCTCCACGGTCATGGCCAGCGACGGCCGCCTGACGGACATCCTCAGCGTGCCCGGCGGCGGCTCCGCCATTCCCATCACTCCGGAAAACGCCGACCAGGGCCTGAACACCATCCACATGATGGGCCGCGAGGTTTTCAAAGCCGCCGTCAAGCACACCTGCGAGGCCTGCGAGACCGCCATCGCCCGCGCCGGCCTGAAGGCGGAGGACATCAGCCTCATGATTCCCCACCAAGCCAACGTCCGCATCGTGGACGCCATCCGCGAGCGCCTGAAGCTCCCGCCGGAAAAAGCTTTTCTGAATCTTCACAAATACGGCAACACCTCCGGAGCCGCCATCGCCATCGCCCTCGACGAGGCCGCGCGCGAGGGGCTCCTGAAAAAGGGCGACAACATCCTCCTTGTCGCCTTCGGAGCCGGCTTCGCCTGGGCCGCCAGCGTCATCCGCTGGTGAACCCGCCGGTGAGGCTATCCGATGCGGCGCTTCTCCCGTAAGCGCCTCACTTTGTGCTCTTTGTGTCCTTCTGTTCAACTTCCCGTTTTGCTTTCCGGGCTAACGCTCTGCAAGGTTTTGCTGGTCACGGGAAACGGAAGCGGTTAGTTTCCGGGCATGTCATCGCTTTCCGGATCCCGCTGGCCGGCTGTTGTGTTGTGTCTGGGAACGGGCGCGGCGGGATGGTTCGGCGGGCGGTGGGCTCATGAGGGGCTGCGGACATCGGAAAAAGCGGCTGTCCGGCAGATCGCGGCGCGTCCGGCGGGCGCGGGCGCGGCGGCGGGACGGGAGCCTCAGGTGAAGGCCGATTCCCCGGCCGGGCAGTGGATGGCGCGGGTGAAAGAGGCGGGAGCGGCGGATTTTCCGGCGCTGATGGCGGAAATGGAGGCGTTCCTTAAAAATAGCCGTGAGTATTTCGCCTGGGAGGCGGCGCGGGGCTGGCTGCTGGGCCGGTGGATTGAAAAGGACGCGGCGGGAGCGGCGGATTTTGTGGCCCGGAAAATCAAAGAGAGCCCGGACGACGAGTCCCTGGGAAGCCAGCTCGGGCTGCTGCTGGGGGAGATGGATCCGGCCAAAGCGGTGGAGATTCTGGCCGGACCGCACAAGGGCCAGCTGGGGAAATATTTTGAGAAAGCGGTGATGCGCGCCATGGCCAGCGCCTGGCCGGCGCAATTTCTCGCCCTGGGCACGGCCACGGGCGGAGACACGTGGAAAAATAACCAGAGCCGGGCGCTGAGCGCCCTGGCGGCGGCGGACCCGCAGGCCGCTGTCGCCGACTGGACCGCCGCCGGTGGCAAAAGCATATCGGGACTGGCCGTCATCACCGCCGCCTGGGCGGAGCGGAATCCGGCGGAGACCAGAGCGTGGGTGGAATCCCTTGAAACCCCGGAAGCCCGCCACGCCGGACTCAACAGCTGGCTGGGCGTTCTGGCGAAAAGCGATCCCCGGACGGCCCTGCGGGAGCTTTCCAAACTGGAGCAGCAGCAGAAACAGAGCGCCACGGACGCCTCCACCGGTTCCCCGCCGGTCCCGGCCCTCCGGTTTGACTACGCCCGCCGGGAAGTGCTGGCCGCCCTGGCACGTCAAAGCCTGGGCCCGGCTCTGGAGGCCTGGAAAGCGATGGAGACCCCCGGCCAGCCGCAAAACGGGAATGCCGAAGGCGGAAAGGAGGAAAACCCGGACAAGGACATCAGCCAGGCCCTCGCGGCGGCGGCGAAATCCCAGTTCCCGGATGAGGCCGGGGCGCTGCTCAAAGCGCTGGCCGCCCTGACGCCGGCGGACGCGGACAGCCGTGGCCGGGACCGCGCCGCGCTGCTGGCGAAGGAGCTGCTGCGCGCCAAGGCGGACGCCTGGCCCACTGCCGTCAGGCTGGAGGCGGCACAGCTGATTCTGGCGGACGCCAGCGCCGGGACTTACCGGGACATCGTGAACGGGTGGCTCACGCGGACCCTCCATTCGGACCCTGACCGCCTGGGGCCGTTCGTGGCCGCGCTGCCGGAGAATCTGCGCAGCGGGATGGCCGCGCAGCTGCTCACGAATCCGGACCGCCAGCAGACGGATTTCGTGAGGAAAGTCACGGCCAGTGTGCCGCCGGAGGACTGGCAGCCGGTGTTCGGAACCAGGCTGGCGATGCGGCCGGCGGAGAACGCGGACTTTGTGGCGGCCCTGCCCATCACCCCGAAGACCAGCCTGGCCCGTTCCCAGTTTGCCGGTGAATGGGGGCGCGAGGATCCCGCGGCGGCGGCGCAATGGGTGGCCGCACTGCCGCCGGACGCCGGGTCCATCCAGGCGGCGCGGGGCCTGGCGGACGCCTGGGGCCGTTATGATGAAACCGCCGCCTCCGCCTGGGCCAGCACTCTGCCGCCGGGGCCGCAGCGGGACGGCGCGGCGCTCGGCCTGGCCGCTTCCGTGAGTGTTTCGGAACCGGAATCCGCCTGGCAGTGGGCGGCGTCCATCGGCGACCCGCCCCTGCGCGCGGACGCCATGTTCAATGTGGCCTCGGCCTGGGGGAATCAGGCTCCGCCGGAGTTTCGCGCCGCCTTCACCGAAGCCCTGGACCAGGGCGGATACACCGGGGCCACCAAGGCCAGATTCCTCCAGGCTCTGGAGCAGGCCCCCACTTCCCCGGCGGTGGCCCCCGCCGGTTCCTCCTCCACCACTCCCGTCCAATGAGGCTTCCGATTCAGCGCCGCGAAAAAGGCCCGCTCGCGGCCACCGTCGTTTTCATCGCCGCAGGCATCGCCGGCTGGCTCAGCGTGCCGCCGGAATCCGCAGCCGGCCCGTTATCCGGCGCTTCCGCCCTGCCCTCACCTGTGCTTGCGCCCGCTGGCCGGAATGCCGGCGCGGCCGCCCCGGTGACAGCGGCGGTTTCCGGTCAGACCTCCTCCGGTGCCGTGGCCGCCCGGCTTGAGCGCGAACTGCTCACGGCGCTGGATCCCGGAGCCACCCATTACAGCGGGGAGCGCCTGATGGAACTGTGCATGGGGGAATACGCCCAGGATCTGCCGGGCGGAAACGCGGCTTTCGAATACGCCTGGAGATGGGCGAAAACCGCCCCGGAGGAAATGCACGCCTGGTTCCGCGCCCGGGGAACCGGGGAATTCAGCCTGCCCGCCCGGAACAGCAATTATGGATTTGGCAATTCGATTTTCTCCGAATGGGCCAAAAAGGACCCTGACCGGGCCATTGCCGCCGCTCTGCAGGGTGAAAATCCCAATCTGCGGCGCAGTTCCCTCGCGGATGTGATCGAGGCCCTGCGCGTCACCGATCCGGCCCGGGCGGCGGCACTGACCGCTGAAAATGCGGCTCTGCTGGTGACTCCGCCCAACTCCTCCAGCCTCTTCAGTGCTTACGGCAAGGAGTACCGGACCACCTGGGATTTTCTCAGCGCGCTGCCTCCCGGCAAGGACCGGGGAGCGTTGCTGGCGCGGTTTTTCGATGAGATGGCCCGCTACCATCGGAAGGAAACCAGCGACCTGTGGAAAGAGCTGTCCCCCGAATCCCGCCAGGAGCTGGTGGCGGGTGGATTCTCGGGTTTTGGTTTTCGGACGTTGGGCGGGGATGATAAATCAGCGTCCGTTCCCGAGGGCCTTGATGAACTCAGGCGGGACCAGGTGGCGGCCGACGGTGATCCGGAAGCCGTGAAAGCTTATCTCCGCATCGAAGCCCTGAAGTGGGCGGAGACGGATCCCGCCGCCGCCATCGCGTGGAGCCGGGAGCATGTGACCGGCGAGGCCCAGGTGACGGGCACGGCCCGCCTTTTCCGCACCGGAGCCGAGCACCAGTTTGACGCCACCCTCGCCGCCTGGCAGTCACTGCCGGACGGCGGGCTCCGGGCCCGCGCCGCCGGCCAGCTTGCCGCCGGTGCCCCCGCTGACCGCAAGGCGGAGGCCGAAGCGCTGGTGGCCACGCTTTCCCCCGCCGATCAGGCCACCGCCAAAGCCGCCATGCAGGAGACCAGGGGCGGTTTCCGGCTCAGTGGTCCCTGATGCGGGCTGGCGGACTCTGACTGGAGCCCTGGCCCTCTCCCGCTGGTTTTACGGAGGGATTTCAATTCGTGCCGGTTTTCCGGCAGGCCGGTGGACAGAATGTTCTCCTCCCGCGCCGATGCCGCGCGTCCCCTTCGTGCCTTCCGCTCAAACCGTGACGGCGGAGATTTTGATTTCTCACCACTTTCTCATTTCGGAAAACCCGGAAACTGCTGTAAGGTTTTATTAAATTAAAATTACCGTGCCGCCTCGAATGCCCTTTCTCCTTCATAAAGGGAAAGGTGTATCCAGGCTGCTGCTGCTGCTGCTGGCGGCGGTTTTCAGCACGCCGGCGGAGGCGCGGATCACCCATGTGATCCATGTGAGCGTGGACGGGCTGCGGGGTGATTTTCTCCGCGCTCTGGTGCAGGAGCCGGGCTCGCAGTATTTCGGGTTCAACCGGCTCGAGCGGGAGGGCGCGGTGAGTTACAATGCCCGCTGCGATTATTCCCACTCCATCACCATTCCCAATCATACCAGCATGCTCACCTGCCGTCCGGTGCTGGCCGAGGCGCCGCTGCCGCCGGAGATTCAGCACGGATACACGACCAACTACACCATCGTCACCGATCTCATCCAGGTTCAGGGCCTGCCCGAGGGTTACAAAGCCAGCGCCTTTGACCGGGTGCATGACCGGGGTCTGCGCACCGCCCTGCTGCTGAGCAAGGAGAAGATGCGGATCTTCGCCCGCAGCTGGGGTCCGGATTACGGGGCGCCGGACACGGAGGGAGCGGACAACGGCCGCAACAAAATTGATCTGGTCGAAATTAACGAGGGCAACACCTCCCCGCTGATCAGCCGTCTGGTGGCGGAAATGGACCGGGATTTTCCCGCCTACACCTTTCTCCACCTCTGCGATCCGGACTACGCGGGGCACGGCTCGGGCTGGACTTCGCTGAACTGGCGGACGGCGGTCAAAGGAGCGGATGCCCAGCTGAGCGTGATCATGGCCGCTCTGGATCAGCGTCCGGAGCTGAAGGCCTCCACCGCGCTGATCCTGTCGGCGGACCATGGCGGCGGGTCGCCGGATTACACCCATCTTGACGAGGAGAAAATCGAGAACATCACCATCCCGCTGATCCTCTGGGGTCCCGGCATTCCCGGCGGCGTGGACCCGCACACGCTTTTCTCCAACCGCACCGACCCCGGCCCGGAGCGCATCAGCAACACCAATCCCGACCAGCCCCTGCGCAACGCGGACACCGGCAACATCGCCATGGCCCTGCTGGGGCTGCCGCCGGTCACCGGCTCCTTCCACCGTCCCGCTTTCGCCCCCCATCTGGAAATCCTGCGGTATCTGCCGGGACAGCCGCCGGATTCCGTGACCGTGCGCTGGCCGGCTTACCTGACCGGATGGAAACTCCAGCGCAGCGCCACGCTGAATGACCAGGACTGGCGGGATGTCCCCGAATCACCGCCCGGCGCTCCTCAAAAACCCTGCAGCCACACGGAATCAACGCTGCCCAACAGCCGGCAGTTTTTCCGGCTGGTGCCTCCGGACTGAGATCCGGGGCCCGCTTATCTCCGGTGCGCCGCCCTGAATCCGGATCCGCTCCCGCCCCGCTGCGGGAAACCCGGATGGCGCATGGCCGGGCTTTCCGGAATCGGTGTTCAAATACCGCTGTCACCCGCATGAAATGTCCGGTGTCCGTCCGCCGCCCCGCGCCGTATCGTATTTCCGCTGGCGTCCATCGCCGGATGCGGACAAAAACCCCCGGTTGCCAGACGGAAAATTCCGCAAAAACTCCGCGCCTCCGCCCGCTTCCGCATTACCCTCCCGCCCCGCCCCGCTTCCTCCATGAAAGAAACCCGCTCCGCCCCTCCTCCGGCCCCTTCCGTCATTCCCTCCGTGCCCGATGCGGAATGGAGTGTGGAGGACTCGCTGGAGCTGTATGGCCTGCCGGGCTGGGGCAATGGTTATTTCAGCGGCAACAAGGCCGGCGAGGTCACGGTGCGGCTTCAGAACAACGGTGACTTCGCCGAGGTTTCCCTGCCGGAGATCATCCGCGGCCTCGTCAAAAAGAACAAGGATTTCCACCTGCCCGCGCTGTTCCGTTTCCCGGATCTGCTCTACGCCCGCATCAAGGAACTCAACGAGACTTTCCGCGAGGAAATGCGCAACCAGGGCTACAAGGGGCGCTACCGGGGCGTTTACCCGATCAAGGTCAACCAGCAGCAGCAGGTCGTCAAGGAAGTCACGGAATACGGCCGCCAGTATCACTACGGCATCGAGGTCGGCTCCAAGCCCGAACTCCTCGCCGCCCTGGCCTTCATGCATGACCGCGAGGCCCTTCTTATCTGCAACGGCTACAAGGACGCCGAATTCATCGACATCGCCCTCCAGGCCAAACAGCTCGGGCTGAACGTGGTCCTGGTCCTGGAAATGCCGCCGGAGCTGGAGCTGGTCATGGAGCGCAGCAAAAAGCTGGGCATTGAACCGACCCTCGGCATCCGCATCAAGCTCTCCACCAAAGGCAGCGGCCACTGGGCGGAAAGCGCCGGCGACCGCTCGCCCTTCGGCCTGAACTTTTCGCAGACCATCGCCGTCGTCGATCAGCTCAAGGCCATGAACAAGCTGAAGTGCCTGCGCATGCTCCACTACCACCAGGGCTCCCAGATTCCCAAAGTCTCCACCATCCGCCTCGCCGCCCAGGAGGCCGCGCGCGTTTACGTCAATCTGGTCAAGGAGGGCGCCCCCATGGGCCTGCTGAATCTCGGCGGCGGCCTGGCCGTGGATTATTCCGGCAAAAAACACGCCGACGAGAATTCGATGAACTACACCCTCCGCGAATACAGCGCGGACATCATCGAGTCCGTCCAGAAAGTCATGGACGAGGCCGGCGTGAACCACCCGGACATCGTCACGGAATCCGGGCGCGCCGTGGTGGCCTACTACAGCGTGCTGGTGTTCGACATCCTCGACGTGAACCGCATGGCCAGCGACGAGCCCATTCCGAAGCTCCCGCGCGGCTCCAGCGACACCCTGAAATCCATGCTGGAGGTCATCGAGCACCTCGAAAGCACCAGCGCCCAGGAGACCTACACGGACATCGTTTTCTACCGCGACGAACTGCTCACGCTCTTCCGCACCGGTCAGGTCTCCCTCCGCGAGCGCGCTCTCGGCGACCGCATTTACTGGCACGTGCTGACCCTCGTCGCCCAGCGCACGCGCAACGACACCAGCGAGGAAATGGCCGGCCTGCGCACCCGTCTGGCTGACTTCTATTACGGAAACTTCTCCATGTTCCAGAGCCTCCCGGACGTCTGGGCCATCCAGCAGTTTTTCCCCACCACCCCCCTGCACCGCCTCAATGAGCGCCCCACCCGCGAAGCCGTGGTCTCCGACGTCACCTGCGACTGCGAGGGCGTGCTCAACTGCTTCATCGGCGAAAACGGCAAGCAGTCCGCCACCATCCCCCTCCACGCCCTGCGCGGCAATGAGGACTACATGATGGGCGTCTTCCTCGTCGGAGCCTACCAGGAAACCCTCGGCGATCTGCACAACCTGCTCGGCGACACCAGCGTGGTCACCGTCCGCCTTAAAAACGGCAGGATCTCCTACAGCCGCCAGCTGGAGGGCGACACCGCCGAGGAGGTCCTCTCCTACCTCGAATACGTCCCCCGCGACCTCCTCAAGCGCTTCAAAACCCTCACCGACGACCCCGCCTCCCTCAAAAAAGTCACCGAGGAACAGGCCAGCGCCATCTACAAAGCCTACCGTAAAAACCTGAAGTCCTACACCTACTTCAGCGGCTAGACAGCATACGCTTCCCGGTGAATCCTGCCAGCCCGTCCCCAAAACCAGTTCGACAACACTCCCATCCGGAATATTGTCGAATTATGCTTGCTTCCCCTCCCGAATCTCCGGAGCAAATTCTGGCGGATGTCTGCCGCCACCTCCGCCCGTCCAGCCAGACCACGCTGATTCACTTCGCCCGGTTTCTCAGACTTCAGGAAGCCGAAGCTGGGCTGGAGCCCCTGAACCCAGCCGATGAGGCCGAATGGAACCGCCAATTCAGTGATCCCGTCAAAATGGCCAAATTCGGAAAATGGGCGGATCAGGTCCTGACGGAGCCGGGCACGGAGGCCATGGATTTCTCCAGGCTGTGATTTCGCTTACCCAGCCCTCCTTCTGGCGACTCTATGAAGGTTTGCCTTCATCCGCCCGGGATCAGGCAAGGAATGCTTTCACCATCTTCAGCCAGTCCCCTTTCCATCCCGGACTGCAATTTAAAAAACTCGCCGGCTCCCGTCCCTGGTGGTCTGTCCGCATCGGCCTGAACTACCGTGCCGTCGGCATCCGGGAAGGAGAAACCATCCGCTGGTTCTGGATCGGCTCCCATGCTGACTATGACCGGCTCCTTGGCTGCTGAGAAAGGCTTTGCACAGCGGCAAACCAAAGGCCAGCCATTCAATACTGCCAGCAAACATTCTGCGGACATTGCCTGATGTCCCATCCCTGAATCCCCACTCTCTTCTCTCATGTGGACCTCCCAAGCTGAATTCACCGACATCCGTTACGAGACCAGCGCCGACGGCATCGCCAAAATCACCATCAACCGGCCCGAGGTGCGCAACGCCTTCCGCCCCCTGACCGTGCAGGAACTGCTGCGGGCGTTTGATCTGGCGCATGAGGATCCGCAGGTCGGGGTGATCATTCTCACGGGCGAAGGCGATAAAGCCTTCTGCTCCGGCGGGGACCAGAAGGTGCGCGGCCACGCCGGCTATGTCGGTTCCGACGGCGTGCCCCGGCTGAATGTGCTCGATCTTCAGAAAAAAATCCGCGGCATCCCCAAGCCCGTGATCGCCATGGTCGCCGGTTACGCCATCGGCGGCGGGCACGTGCTGCACATCGTCTGCGACCTGACCATCGCGGCGGACAACGCCCGTTTCGGCCAGACGGGTCCGAAAGTCGGCTCCTTCGATGGCGGCCTCGGCTCCAGCTATCTGGCCCGCATCGTCGGCCAGAAAAAAGCGCGGGAAATCTGGTATCTCTGTCGGCAGTACGATGCCCGGCAGGCCCTGGACATGGGCCTGGTCAACACCGTCGTCCCCCTCGCCGACCTCGAAACCGAAACCGTGAAATGGTGCCGCGAAATCCTCCAGCACAGCCCCCTCGCGCTCCGCTGCCTGAAATCCGCGCTCAATGCCGACTGCGACGGCCAGATGGGCCTCCTGGATCTCGCCGGCAACGCCACCCTGCTCTACTACATGTCGGAAGAGGCCAAGGAGGGCAAAAACGCTTTCGTCGAGAAGCGCGCGCCGGATTTCTCCAAATTCCCGCGCGTGCCCTGAGCCTCAGGCCCGTCACCGGGCCGCGCCTGCCGCCCCGGGAAAATATTCATCGGAACAATCTCCTCCCATGGGACTTTTTGAATTCGGCCTGATGGGAATCGCGCTTTTGCTGCTTGTCCTGTTTCCCGGACAAATTCTGGGCAGACTCGGAATCGCGGGAGTCTGGCTCGTCAGTTTTGGCCGTATCCGCCTCCGGCCTGATCAGCGGAGAGAGGACGGTCTTACCAGCGTCGGCTGCGGTTTTCTTTTCGGTGTGGTCATTGCGGTTTTGTTCAGGTATGGATTTAAATCCGCCTGATTTATGCCACCTGACCCCGCCGTTTTTCCTGCCTCCGTGTCCGGCACTCTGGCCGAAGCTCCCGGCATTTCTGCCCTTCCCCATCAGGCATCACCTCCGGAAACGGCGTCCGCAGCCGCCGCCCACGCGTCGCGGCGCATTCACGACATGCCCGAGGATGAGCGGCCGCGCGAGAAAATGCTGGCCCACGGTCCCGGCGCGCTGACTGACGCCGAGCTGCTGGCACTTTTCTTCCGCACCGGCACCAAAGGCCTCAGCGCCATCGACATCGGCCGTCTGCTGCTGAAAAAATACGGCAGCCTGACCGCGTTGAGCCGCCAGCATCTGACGGAGATTCAGAAGCAGAAAGGTCTCGGTCCGGCCAAAGCCCTGGACCTTGCCGCCGCCATCGAGCTGGGCAGACGCCTCGCCCGGCACGAGGCCGCCGTCCGCCCGTTGGACACTCCGGAGGCGGTCTGTGACCTCATCGGCCCGGAAATGCGCGCCGAGCCGCTGGAGGTGCTGAAAGTGGTCCTCCTCACTACCCGCAATACGCTGCTGACCATTGAGGAAATCTCCCGCGGCGCCCTTACAGAAACTCCGGCCCACCCCCGCGAAATCTTCCGCCCCGCCCTGATCCACGCCGCCGCCGGGCTCATTCTGGTCCACAATCATCCCTCCGGCGACCCCACTCCCAGCGCCGCCGACATGTCCATCACCCGCCGCCTGCGGGACGCCGCCAGCCTGCTTCAGATTCACTTCATCGACCACCTCATCATCGGCCACCGCACGCCTGCTTATCCACAGGGATACTACAGCTTCCGCGAGGGCGGCGTGCTGTAGCCTGAAGGAACGGAACTCCGTCGGCCAGGATTGGAGCGCCTGAACAGAAGGAAGCGAAGGGAGCAAAGGAGGAGGACGATTGGAGCGAAGCGACAGAATGCCGGTTATCCTTTGCTCCCTTCGCTTTCTTCTGTTCAACCCCGGTTATCTGGCGATGATCCGCGCGCCCCGCTTCCAGGTGAAGTAGGAGTAAATCCACTGGATGAAAACAGCGATGCGGTTTCTGAAACCGACCAGGAACATGAGGTGGATGAAAAGCCACATCAGCCACGCCAGCAGGCCGTGAAATTTCAGACCGAACGCCGCCGTCACCGCGCTGCTGCGGCCGATGGTGGCCATATTGCCTTTGTCGAGATAACCATAAGCCGCCCGCTGATGCGGTCCGCTGAACTTCTCCCGGTGACGGACCTCCGCCGCGATCACGTTGGCCACATGCCTGCCCATCTGCGTGGCCGCCGGGGCGACGCCGGGAACTTTGACCCCGTTTTTGTCCGTGAGACTGGTCAGATCCCCCAGCGCGAAAACCTCCGGATGCCCCGGCAGGCTGCAATCCGCCTCCACCAGAATGCGCCCGGCGCGGTCCAGGGGCACGCCCAGCGTTTTCGTGATGGGATCCGCCTCCACGCCCGCCGCCCAGATGATATTCCCAGCATGAATGTCCTCTCCGTCCAGCTGCACCAGCGAGGGCCCGATGTGCTTCACCATGGTGCTCAGGCGGACCTGCACGCCCATTTTTTTCAACCGTTCCGCCGCATAGACCGACAGGCTTTCCGGGAACATCGACAGCAGGCGCGGCCCCGCTTCAATCAGAATCACCTTCGCCTCCTCCGGCCGGATGTGCCGGAAATCCTCCGCCAGCACCTTCCGCGAAAGCTCCGCCAGCGCCCCGGCCATTTCCACACCGGTCGGCCCGCCGCCCACGACCACGGTGGTCATGAGCCGCTGATGCTCCGTCTCGTCCCGGATGACCTCCGCGCGTTCAAAAGCCCGCAGCACCCGCGAGCGGATCTGCGTGGCGTCCTCCAGACTTTTCAGGCCGGGCGCGTGCTCCGCCCATTCATTGTGGCCAAAATATCCCGTGCGCGCGCCCATCGCGAGGACCAGGTAGTCATAATCCAGCACCTGCCCGTTCAGCGTCACCTTCCGGTTGGTCAGATCAAACGCCTGCGCCTCCTCCATCAGCACCGTCACATTCGGCTGATTCCGGACCAGCGAACGGATGGGCTGGGCGATTTCCGGAGCGGAGAGCCCCGCCGTCGCCACCTGATAAAGCAGCGGCTGAAAAAGATGGTGGTTCCGGCGGTCGATCAGCGTCACCTCGAATACCGGATCGGACAGCGTGCGCGCAAACTCCAGTCCCCCGAATCCGCCACCAATGACCACGACTCTGACCGGCCGTCCCGGCACTGCTTCATTTTTCATGCGGCCAAACTCCTAACCCGTGAAAAGTCCGCGCCGCAAGCGTGCAGCGGGGATAAAGCCATGACTTTGAAGCTTATGGGGGCCGCACAAACACTGCGGAGCGTTATAAAATCAGGAAAAACGGACTCCGGTTGCCGTTGAAACCTGTCGGTCGGGGTCTGTCTCCGCCTTTATCAGACATCAGCCGGACAGCCTTCTGAAAAACCGGTGGAGCCCGCCCCCGGGGTGTGATACCGGAAGGCCGCATGAAATTTGCCCCCGTCCTTTCCCGGCTCGCCTGCGCGGTGCTGCTGACCGCCAGCGCCCTCAGCTTCTCCAGTTGCGGCACCACCGCCAAAAAAACCAGACCTGCGGCGCGCAACGGCACGTCGGACACCTTTGATCCGCCCGCCCACCGCCCGCAGAATCCCTCCGCGGTGATCGTCAAAGTCTCCACCGGCGCCCAGCGCGTCTATGTCGTGGAGAACGGCAAAGTCCTTCTCGCCACTCCCTGCTCCGTCGGCACCGCCCAGGACCGCACCCCGCAGGGGAATTTCCGCATCACTTATAAAAACGCCAACAAACGCCGCATCAGCCAGCCCGACGCCGGCTACCCGATGCCTTACTGGATGGAATGGATGCCCGCCTACGGCATGCACTGGGGCTTTGTGAAACCTTACCCCTGCACCCACGGCTGCATCCGCCTGCCCATGAAATCCGCCGCCAAAATCTTCGCGATGACCAAAACGGGCACCCCGCTCCAGATCGCCACTTCCCAGCCCGAGGACGCCACCGTCGGCCGCAGCCTGCCCGTGCTCGACGACGGCCCCCTGCCGAATCCTCCCAAGTCCTATCTCCACAGCTCCAAATTCTTCGAGGACGCTCAGTACAGAGGCAATATGTTCGTGAACTGAGCGGCCGGGACCAGCCGGGTTATTGATTTCAGGTGCGGGACGCGTCACGACGCGCATGAATCCATGCCCTTTTTCCCCGTTTTCATTCATCCTGAGGATAATCGTGCCCCGGTTCAGCGGGAGCCAGTTCTGCAAGGTCTGAAGAGAGCGGGTGCCGCCTGGGTCATTGGGCTCCTGGGATCAGCATTGCTTTGGGGGATTTTCTTCTCCGGAAAATTCCCGCTGTCAGTGCATGCGGCGATCACGGCCGGCCCGGTATTGTTTGTTCTGCCGAAATCCTCTGAACTTGGTGACGATGCCATGACGGTCTTTTTTTATGGCTTGTCCTTCTTGGTCACTGCGGGATTCCATCTGGTCCGTTATTCATGGCTTTGGCTGATTCTGTGGCTGATTACCGGATCGATTGCGATGTTTTCCCGCTTGGTTTACGCGTTCTCCACCTGAGGTCGCCAGTCCGACTGGAATGCTCACTGCCAACAGCGAAAAACATTATTTAAAACCAATGCCGCCTGGTCTCCTCCTCCTCGGGAACGTTACTTTTCCGTAACGAATCCATTCCATCCCCACCGTTAAAAATGTCCACCACCCCCGCTCCTGTCATCGCCACCAAGCCCCGCAAGGTGAACGTGCGCACGCCTGAAGTCATGGCCCGCGTCCAGGAGCAGGTGGAGACGCATTACCGCTCCACCATTGTCGAGCGCCTGCGCAAAGCCGGCGGCGTCATCACCGTGGGCAACACCACCATCCGGCTGGCGCGGCAGTTCGGATTCTGTTACGGCGTGGAGCGGGCTATTGATCTGGCCTATGCCGCCCGCAAGGTCTTCGGCGACCAGCGGCTGTTCCTTCTGGGCGAGATCATTCACAACCCGGAGGTGAACCGCCAGCTCAGCGACATGGATATTCTCATGCTCCACAATCCGCCGACGGAGGAGGAATTCGCGGATCTTCTGCCGGACGATATTGTCATCATCCCCGCCTTCGGAGCCACCACCGCCATCATGCAGCGCATCAACGAGCGCGGCTGCCGCACCGTGGACACCACCTGCGGGGATGTCATGAGCGTCTGGCGCCGGGTCCGGGAATACGCCCGCCGCGGCCTGACCTCCATCATCCACGGCAAGGCCGCCCACGAGGAGACCCGCGCCACCGCCTCCCGCGCGCAGGGTGACGACGGCATGGGGAATTACCTTATTATTCTGACCCTTGCTGACGCCGACGCCGTCTGTGACTACATCCGCCACGGCGGGGACAAGGACTCTTTTCTGAAACGTTTTGCAGGCGCCTACAGCCCCGGATTTAATCCTGAAATCCACCTCAAACGCATCGGCGTGGCCAATCAGACCACGATGCTGAAGAGCGAGACCGAGGAACTCCAGGGCCGCCTGCGCCAGGCCATCACGGACCGCGACGGCAATGCCCTGGCGCTGGAGAATTTCTCGGTTTTCGACACCATCTGCGGCGCCACCCAGGAGCGGCAGGACGCGCTTTACGAGATGCTGAAGCAGCCCATGGACCTGCTGCTGGTGGTCGGCGGCTATAACTCCTCCAACACCACGCACCTCGTGGAAATTGCGGAGGAATATCTGCCCACCTTTTTCATCAAGGACTCCAGCTGCCTGAAATCGCTGGAGGAGATCATCCATTTCGACCTCCACAGCCGCAGCGAGCAGAGCACCGCCAACTACTCCGGCATCCTCATGGGCGACGGCCCCGTGACCATCGGCATCACCGCCGGCGCCTCCTGCCCCAACAATCTCATCGAGGAAACCATCCTCCGCCTCTTCGGCCTCCGCGGCATCTCCGCCGACCAGGTGCTGGCGGTCTGAAACCAAAGAATGGTGGACCTTCTGCCTCTGCGGATTTCAGAGTTTGAACAGAAGAGCGCGAAGAAAGCAAAGGCGGAGAAAAGAAGGGTCAATGGGTTGATACAATATTAATCCTGAGAGAAGCCGCAGCGGTGGGTGTTCCGTGGCTCCGCAGCGGGTGTCTCACCGCGATACGCGGAGGCGGAATTTTTTCCCCGGCCCGTGCGCCGGCACGGTGCCGCCGGCCTGCACGGTGCCGGACGGGAGGGTTCGTTCCGCGGCGGGCACGGTGATCCAGTGGAGAAGATCGGTGGATTCCTCAAGCTCCAGCCGCCAGGCCGAGAACGCGTAGCGGCCGTCCTGCCGGGTGAAGGCGGGGGCGGGAGTGAAGCGGTAATTCACGCTCAGGGAGGGAACCGGCACTCCCGGAGCGTCCCACGGCGCGGCGGCGGGGAACACTGTGAGTTCCGGCATCAGGTTCCGGAAAATATCGGCGGCGGGGCCGTTCACGGGATCGGTGCCCAGGGCGAACTCCAGCAGATCCGGCACCCCGTCGCGGTCGGAATCCCGCGCGCCGTCCGGCGGCAGCGCGGGCACGCCGGGCCAGGATGCCGCCCACAGCGTGAAAGGATCGGACGCCGGGCCAAGCGTCAGGGAAACCGCCGAGCCGTCCGGCCATGCCGGACTTCCGCTTTGCCCGTAAGTTTCCGTGCGGCCCGCGGAATCCGTCAGCACCAGCTCCACCCGGGCGGCGGATGACAGCCCGATCAGCGGACGCGCGGGCAGCGTGAGGGTGCTGACGCAGTCCAGCACCGGCTTGTCACAGCCGACTTTCCGCTCCGCCAGCAGAACGCCCGCACTGTCCAGAATCCGGCACACCGCCGTGAGACCGGGCCGGTCGTCGCCCGCCCCCAGACTCACGCTGATCTCCGCCGGGCCGGCGGTGAGATTCACGGCCGCCGGGCTGATCTGAAAGTGCGTCAGACGCGGCCGCCGCTGGTCCTCCGCCGTGCGCTCGGGAAGCGTGACCGGGCCGATGAGATTTTCCGCCGTCCACCGTCCCACTCCATCCACCGCGCTCCAGCTCAGGTAATGAGCGCCGCCGAATCCGTGCCGGGGAACCGGCACCGTGATCTCATACCGGCCGTCCAGAGCGGTCCCTTCCGTCCGCTGACCGGCGGTGAATTTCACACGCGTCTCCACCAGTCCGAACTTGTCCACCATCAGCACCTCCCCGCCGGCGATGCCTGACAGGTCATCCGTCAGCCGCCCGGTCAGCCGCACGTTCCCGGCCAGATCCAGGGCGGCGGTGGTTTGGGAAATCACCGGGGCTGTGAGATCGGAAATTTTCTCCTGCTCCACGATAAACGGAAGAACCACGGAGTCGTCGAAGGCATAAGGAGACATCACCCGGGCACCCTGTCCGGGGTTGTCGGAGAAATTCACGTTCCCCCTCAGCGCGTCCGGCCCCTCCAGGGCGCCGCGCGGCTCCACTCCATTGATTCCATTGAAATCGGCGATGGTGTATAACCACTGATCCCCCGCCTGCCGGCCGGCCACATTTCCGGCGGCATCGCGCAGGCGGCACATGATCCGGCCTGACGACGCATCGGCCGGAATGGTGAACGGCACCTCGTAAACGCCCAGAAACGCATCCCCGCCCGTGCGGTGCTCCGACCCGAAAGGAACGGCGGCGAAACGCCGGCCCGCCGTGCGCAACGCCCAAAGAGCGGGCGACGGCCCGTCGGCGGCAATATGAATCTCCCCCGACGCGAAACCGCTCCCGCCAAAATCACGGATGCCAAAGCGCAGCCGCCGCGTGACCGGCTGCCCCTGGAGACGGATCACTTCCGGAACAGGGTTTTCCTGACCGGTCCACTGGACGGGGCCAAAAGGATCCGGGGCACCGTCCTCCACCACAGGCGGCTGATGGTCAGCCGTGGCATCGGTCAGCGCGGGCGGCTGACTGATGATATTCAGAGGGGGTGAAGCGGAATCAGAGGTGCCGGGGTTGAGAAAAAATCCACCCCGCCTGTCGAAAAGCATCACCGTGATTCCGACCGGCCCGGCGGTGGAAAAGCCGGCCGGCACCGGCACCACAACGCGGTAATCCCCACTCCACCCATCCCCGCTGATGCGGTCGGCATCCGCAAAGTAAACGTCCTGCCCCAAAAGGCCGCACTCCCCGCGCATCAGCCCGTTCGGCGAGGAAACGGAGATGACGGCCTCCAGCGCATGGGCATCCCGCACGGTGGCCGGCGGCTGGTCCCGGATCCTCACCGCCAGCACTCCGGGCGGCCCGGCGGCGGGGCGCAGGCTGACCTTCACGGGAGCCGGGGCACCGTCCGTCATGCCCGGCGGCAGCACCTGAATGAGATACGGCTTCCCGGCGGTGACACGCACCAGCAGCCGGCCAGTCCGGGGTGCCAGTCCAGGAACCTGCACGATGGTTTCCGGCAGAATCCGCCGTTCCGGGGACGGATTCCAGAACAAGGAATCCGCCGTCCCTCCGGCGGGGAAATTCACGAAATACCCCGGCCATGCCCCGGAGTTGTAGGAAGTGGCGGTGCCATACTCCGCCTCGGACTTGTCGGCCGCCTGCATCCTCAGTTCCGCTCCTGAGGCTGAGCCCTCCGTGTCCAGCGCCACCCATCCGCTCACCGGCGCGGTCCAGCGGCACCACACCCCGGCATAGGCCGTGGCTCCGGTTTCGGTGGTGAACAGCCCGGACGGGACTTCCGTCACGGCACTGCTGAACGACGGGCCGGAGCCCATATCGACCGCCGTCTCCGGCGAGCTGTGCTCCAGTCCCGTGATTTCCGTGAGGGAAAAGGTCACCGTTTTCTCCAGGGATTCCGCCGTGGCGGCGCGCAGGAAATACACATGCCCGGCCACCGCATGAAACCGGAACGGCGGCTTGTTGTCCAAAGTGTAACCCAGCCGTGCGCTTCCGGTCATCACTCCGACCCCCGCATCACCCGTCATTTCACACCACCCCGTCTTTACCGCCCTCCACTTCCACCAGATGGAGGAAAGGGAATAACTGTTTCCAGTGTCAATCCCCTCCTCCAGCGACGCATCCACGGTGGTTCCGGAGGCGGTCAAAGGCAGCGCGCCCTCCAGCGGCAGCGCCGCCGCCAGGTTATCGTTCACCGGCGGCGACAGGCGGCGCAGCCGGAAAGTGTAGGCTCCCTGCTGCCCGTAGCCGTTTCCGGTGAGCCGGAAAAACCGCACATCCCCCGCCTGAGCGGTCCAGCGCCGCCGGACGGTGCCCAGCGCGGGATCATTATAATCAGGCTGCCCGTGGTGAGTCCGGGTCAGGTCCGTCAGCTGAGAGCCGGAAAAAACCGCAATTCTTAAAAAAGCCGGCGAGGTGAGCAGGAGTTCGTAACGCCCTGCCTCCGCCACCGTCCAGCGGTGCCACACACTGTCCCCCGCCTCATACTGCCCTGCGGCTTCCCCGGTCTCGCGGGAAGCGCCGGCATTGGTGCCCGTCACCGTCACCTCGTTCCCGGCCGGCACGGCGGCCGCCTGGGCGAAATCATCGTTCGGCGGCGGAGACGGCAGCTTTTTCAGCGTGAAAGTGAAATCCCCCGCTCCAATGAGCGGAATCATAACACCCGCACCATCCGCGGCGCTGGAGAAATTGACGTAATAGCCGCCATAAGGCGTGAGCCCCGTGCGGAAATAATACCGGCGGCCCGGCTCCGCCCGGAAACGTTTGGGTTCCTTGACAATTCCCAGCGGCACATATGGCGCTGTCTCCAGCGAGGGCAGCGCCGTGCCTGTGAAGACTTTCACCTGCGGATCCAGGCCCATCACCGCCCCGTTCCCGCCCTGCCGCGGCTTGGGATAGGTTCCCTTCGCCTCATAAATTCCCGCCGCCGGACAGACCCAGGTCAGCCAGTGCGACCCGGTGATGTCATTTTCCTCCCCCGGCTCCAGCGTCAGCCCGGCATCCGCCGGCCGCACATGCTCCGCCGTCACCGCCGACCCCAGATCCACCGCCTCCGCGAACTGATCCCCGGCAATCACCGCCAGGCAGCGCGGAGCGGCGGACAGCCACAGCAGCCATCCGGCGAAAGCCCATAAAAAAGACCGGAAGGATGTGGGCCGCAATTTCATACGCCTCCCTATCCGCCCGGCGGTGGACTTTGGATTTTATTTTTCAAAAAATATGAGCCCGGCGGTGGTTCCCATCCGGCAATCCTGCGGATACGGCCACGAGCCTGAAAAATAAAAGGGACCACGCCGTGAAGCGTGATCCCTTTTTGAAAATCCGGTCGAAACCGCTCTGAACCGGGGGCTCAGGCCGCCGGTTTGGCGAAGGCGTAGAGGTGGCTCATGGTCATGATGTAAAGCGTGTCGTTGGCGAAGACCGGGGAGGCGTAGAGCGGTCCGGGGAAGTCGATGGTGGCCACCTCCTTCAGCTCCTTGCCGATCCGGAGGATGTGCAGCTCGCCCTCCTCGTTGCCGATGTAGAGCTTGTCGTCCACCACGAGGGTGCTGCCCCAGACGTGGCCCTTGGTGTCATACTGCCAGTACTGCTTGCCGGTTTTGGCGTCGAGGCAGTGGATCAGACCGGAGTATTCAGCGACGTAAATCAGGCCGTCCTTGATGGAGGGCGTGGAGATGGAGCGGCCGATGCCTTTGAAGGTCCACACCGGGTTGGCGCTGAGGTCGCCTTTGCCCTTGGGATCGATGGCGCTCATCATGCCCAGGCCCTCGCCGTGCTCGGGATCCTGCCCGGTGTTGCTGTAAACGAGGCCATCGTAGAAGATCGGGGTGGCGATGATCTCGCTGGGCCCGTCGAAGTCGGCGTATTTCTTCTTCTTTCCGTCCGCCCCGGTGCGGTATTCCTCGGCGTTGCCGTCGTAACGCCAGATTTCATTCATGATATTGAAATCATCCTCCTTTTTGAAGGTGGTGTCGAAACCATACACAAAACCGTCGCCGCCCGCGAAGATGATCTGGCGCTTGCCGCCCACATCGGCCAGGCCGGGGCTGGCCCAGGAGCAGTGAAGGCAGCGCTTGCTGATGCCGCTGCCCTCCTCGCCGAGAAGCGCGCCCGTTTTTTTATCGAGACAGATCAGGCTGGGCGCGGTGGGGGCCGGAATGTTGGAGTGCGTCCAGTCCATGCCGTTGGACGTGGTGGCGTAAATGCGGTCCTCCAGCACCAGCACGTTGCTGGAGGTCTGGTTGTGGGGGAAGACCCCGCACTCGTCGCGCATGTCGAAGGCCCAGATGATGTCGCCGTCGGTGTCGCCGAGGCCCTCGATTTTGTTGTCCGGGCTGGAGAGATATTTGGTCTCATCCTTGAAGGGGCCGTCGTTGCCGTTTTTCAGGCCGTTCATGTCCACACAGACCACATGGCAGCGGTTGGTGGTCAGATAAGCGCGGTCGCCCTCAATCGTGGTGGGCGAGCACAGTCCGAGGTATTCCCAGTCCGAAACCTTGCCGGTGCCCAGCTTGGGAAAAGGCAGCTGCCAGACCATCTTGCCCGTTTTCTCATCCAGACAGAGCAGGATGGAGCGGTCGCCGGTGTATTTGGAGTCGAAGGGTTTTTCGTTATTGGTGCCAAGGAGCACCTTGCCGCCGCCGACGGTGACGCTGCCGTAGGACTGGGAGCCCAGCTCCACCACCCACTTCAGGTTTTTGGTGGTGGCCATGTCCACACTGTCCTTGCCTTTCACCTTTTTACCCGGATCGAATTCGATAATGGGATTTTTGCCGGTGGAGACCATGTTGCGGGAGACGCTGCCGGCCCACATGGGCCAGTCAGCCCGGGCACTGCCCAGAGGGGCCAGCGCCAGCAGGAGGGGGAGAGTGAGACGTGGTGTCATGATGGGAGGAGGGGTGTTTTTGGGGAAAAAGCTGGCTGCTTCCGGGATGCGGAAAGGAGGAAATCAGGGCGTATTGGAGGTGACGGTGATGTTATCGACATACACGGGATGCATGCCCTGGAGCGCGAAACCGTAGAGTCCGGGCGATCCGTGGTCGTGGGCCACGGCGTGCGGCACTTCGATGGTCCACTTCTCAGGCTCCGGTTCGCCTTTCGGCCAGGCTTTGCCTTTGATGACTCCCGAGCCGTCGGCTGCAATGTCCACACGGGTTTTCAGCGTGTACCAGGTTTTGGCGGCGATGGTGAAGGGGGCGGTGACTTTCAGCCGCTCCTGATTGGAGCTGACCTCGATCTCGTTGGCGTTGCCTTTCAGGGCGATCAGGTAGCGCTGATTGATCAGGCCGACCTCGGATTTCATGCGGCGGTTGCCCTCCGTGCGGACGTCGGCCTGCATGGTGTAGTTTTTCATCTCCGGGGTGCCGATGAAGGAGAAGGCGCGCTGGAAGAAGATATTGCTGAGGGTTTTAAAGAGCACCTTGTTGCCCTCGATCTCGCGGACCTCCCACTTGAAGCGGGCACCGATCCACGGCAGCGGCGGGTAGGCGAATTTGTCGCCGTTCTCCGGAGCGACCTCGGAGGGATCGAACCCTTCAAAATCCTGCTTCAGCGGCAGGCCGGAAAGAATCCGCCCCCGGATGACGCCCGAGGCCGCGCCGCTGGTCGCCTTGAAGGCGCCGGCGCTTTCCTTCGAGGTGGCGGCGGCGGTCAGGGCGCCGTCCACGAACGTGGCGTCCAGGGAGGCCTTCACCTTCGCGGTGGGGGGAATGAAGGGCTGCCAGGTCCCATCCGTCACGGAAGCGACCGGATAGCCCTGGGCATTGATCCCGCGGACCGTGAATTTCTGGCTGCCGCCGGGATGCAGCATCACCTCCTGCGGCAGAGGCTGGAGAGCCACGACTTTGGTGTCCGTGGGTTTCGGCAGGGTGAACCAGTCGCCGGTGCCGGTGATTTCGCCTTTCCCGATGGTGAAAGCGTAAAGATGCTTGGTGGTGCCGATGTAAAGCTTGCCATTGGAGATGGCCGGAGCTCCGTAGGCAAAACCCTGAAGCTTCACGCGTTTCACGATCTCGCCTTTTTCCTTTGTCGGTTTGATGGCGTAAAGCAGGCCGTCATCGCTGGCCACATCGCTGATGATGGGCACGTAAAGCAGGCCGTTGGCATACACGGGGGAGGCGTGGAGATTGCCGGGCCCGAGTTTCATGTTCCACAATTCCGCGCCCGTGACCGGATCCACGGCGGAAAGCACGCCGGTGGCCGCGACCTGGTAAACAGCACCCTCGGCATAAACGGGGGAGCTGCTTTCCGCGGAGTAAGGCTGACGCCAGACTTCAGCGGTGTGCGGCAGCACGGGGACCGGATCCTCCGCTGTGCCCGGGGGCAGCGGGCCTTCCGGCAGTCTCATGCATTCCATGCCGCCGATTTCAGTGCTGTCGATGTTCTCCTTGTCGTGCGCGGCGATCAGCTTGCCGTCCACCAGAATGAGGGAGGCATTCACCCCGCCTTTCGCCACTTTATAACGCCAGATGGGTTTGCCGTTCAACGGGTTGAGGGCAATGTAGTGTCCGCAGCCGGTGGTGGCGTACATGATCGGCGCGCCGTCCTTCAAAGCGAAAATGCCGGACGAGAAGGAGCTGTCCTGAGGCTGCGTGCCCGGGGTGGAGACCCATACCAGCTCCCCCGTGATTTTGTGATAAGCGTAGAAACGGTCCCGCGCCGGGCCGTCGCCGCCCCAGTTGGCGGTGATCCCGCGCACGATCACGAGATCCCCCAGAATCACCGGCGATCCGGTGCGGCCGTTGGGGAAACTGAGACGGCCAATCTCCTCCATCAGGCTGTGCTGCCACAAAGTTTTGCCGTCCCGGTCCATGCCCACAAACTCCCCGGCGGTGGAGACCAGGTAAACATTGCCGGTCTCCTTGTCGATGGCCGCGCTGCCGATGGCGTAACGGCTGTAGGAATTGTCGGTGAGAAAATCCGCCAGCCGCTTCTCCCAGAGGAGCTTGCCGGTCTTCACGTCAAAACAGCTGAGGGCCTCGGCCTGCAGCGCGCCGGTTCCTTTGTAGCTGAAAAGAAAAAGCCGGCCATTGGCCACCACGGGAGCGCCGCGGGTGGAGAGGCCGTATTTCCAGTCCGGAGTCTCCGAGAGCACGTTTTCCGTGTATTTCTCCGCGCTGCGCCCGTCCTGCGAGGGCCCGCGCCAGGCATACCAGTCGTCCGCCCGGGCGGCGATGGGCAAAAGGGCAAGACTGAGCAGGGCGGCGTGGACGGGACGGAATCGGCGGAAGTTCATGCGGTGGGAGGGAATATTACGGAAAATCAGGGATTGTGCTTTCAGTGGGGGAAGGCGGCGGTCAATGGCCCACGGGCCGCAGATCAAGGCACACCAGGGTGCCATTATTATTACGGACATACAGCCGGCCATTGCTGAAAGCCGGCGCGGCCCAGACGCGGCCCGGCAGCGGATGCGTGGCCCCGAGTTCCTGATAAGCCTCCGGACTGGCCTCCACGAGCAGCACTTCCCCGCTGTCCGGAACCACGATCAGCTTTCCTCCGACAGCGATGACATGGCCATTACTGCCGCTGCCGGTGCGGTGCGACCATTTCACGGCCCCCGTCGCGAAATCGAGGCATTTCAGTTCGGCTCTGGCGGAATTGTCGCCGCTGACCAGATAAACCTCCGAACCCACCAGCACCCCGCTCTGAAACTGCGTCATGGCCTCTTTGCTGCGCCATTTTAAAGTCGATGAACCGCCCGTCACCTGCGCCAGCCCCGCCCCCGTGCCGTAGCCTGTGGAGAGGAAAAAGGCCCCGTCCTTATGGATCGGCTGCGAGGCGTTGACATCGTAGTCGGTTTTCCACTCCTGCCGGAAAAGCTCGTCGCCATTGGTGGGATTGATCCCCACCAGCCCGCTGGCGTTGAAAAGGGCCACCCCGCGCATTTTAGCGTTGCTGAAAATCATGGGAGCCGCATAGGCCACCGGATCGCTGCCCTTCTGCCACAGGGTTTTACCGGTCGTTTTCTCCAGAGCCGCGACCGATGAGCCATTCCCGCCCGGCTCCACAATCAGCATGTTCCCCACCACCAGCGGGCTTCCCGACCAGCCCCAGCGGGGACGCACGCCTTTGAATTCCTTCTCCAGATTCCGTTCCCAGAGTTTTGTCCCGTCCGCAGCCTGCCAGCAGAACAGATTCCCGAGGTAGCTCAGGGTGTAAACGCGGTCGCCATCCACCACCGGCGTCGAGGAGGTTCCGCCGTCGAACATCCGCTTATCGAATTTGCAGGGATATTCCTGCCGCCAGATCTCCTTTCCGCTGGCCGCGTCCAGACAGATCACCGCCTCCCGGCCCTCCCGGTGAGCGCCCATGGTGTAAAGTTTCCCGCCCGCGATGCTCATGGATGACGAGCCCACGCCAACCTGCAGTTTCCAGGCGACCTCCGGCTCCGCCCTGCCCCAGTCCTTCCGCCACTCCGTCTCCGCCGAAATTCCCCGTCGCTTCGGCCCCAGGAAATCCGGCCAGTCATCCGCACGCGCCACTCCCTGGCCCCCGCCCAGCAGGAGCCCGGTCACCGCCAGACTGAAAATCCGCCTCATCCCCGCATCCTACGCACGGGGTTCCCCGCTTGTCTTTCACGGACTTGCGGAATGGCGGAAATTTCACTGGCCTTTCCGGAAATACGAATGCCGCACGAGGCATGTTTCGGGAGCCGTGGCTGTTTATGAAGGTGATCCCGGTGTGGGGGAATGGATTGACTCTGCGGCGATGATTGAATGCGGCGGACTGGGGCCGGAGGAAATCGCGGACGGGATCCGCGAAGCGGAGCGGAACGCCACTGTGGAACGGGTGCACGAGGAGTGAGGCTGCCCTCGAACTGGCTGGTCTCTCAATCAGGGAGGGGAGAAAGCGGCGCGCCATGACCAGTCGCCCGCCTCCGGCGCGAAAGACCCCACAAGCCAAATTATGAACATAATATTAAATATATTACCCCCTTCCGTAAATGCCGGAGGCAGAGGCGATTATAATTTTACGCATCCATGAGATTTTGTGAAAGAAATAAAATCCCCTGCGCAAAAATCCTCTTGACCCTGCCCACTGGAAAGGTTTTTGATCAAAAACGCCTCCAAGTGGTAAAAAATACCCTTTTTTCAAAAGCAGTTTTACCGCCATCCCTCCTCCCTAAATCGAATTTTTGGAAGCTCTTCCGTCGACCTGCCGCTTGATTAAGAAATTTAACATTGCGTGGTTTTCCCGTCCTGCCGGGAATCCATAACATTCCTGACAATTTTCCCCCCTCTCCCCCCATCATGAATAAACCCTCCCTTCCATGTCCCCGTTTGTGTCTTTCCCTGGCCTCCCTGTGGGGGGCTGCTCTGGCCTTCGCGCCGCTGCCGGCGCGGGCCGCGCAGGTGGCGGACTGGGCGGCGGACACCTGTCCGGAGGACGGCACTGACTGGATTTCCAGCATTGGCGCCGTCAATGCCGTGCCTCAGAGCAGTGTGGCCAAAATCCCGAACAGCTTCGGATCCCACAGCGGCATTTCCTTTGATGGAACCTTTTGGTTTCAGGTGCCGGAAGCCGTGAATCCTCTCGCCGGGGCCAATGCTTTCTCGCTGGTCGCCGTCTTCACGCCTTATCAGAACGGAGCCGCCGGGGCGAACTGGTACAACAGCAGCGGCCTGATCGGCATGGAGCAGGGGGGCGTGGTCAATGACTGGGGCCTGGGCCTGAACGGGGCGCGGCTGAACGCGGGCATCGGGGCTCCGGACAACACCCTGCTGGCACCCTCCGATGTGGATTTCACCAGGGTTTATGTCGCCATGCAGACCTGGAGCAGCAGCGGGAAGCTGTCGCTTTTTGTGAATGGCGCGGAGGTGGCCACCCTTCCCACGACCGGAGCCATGGCCAACCGCAATGCCGGCGCTTTCGCTTTAGGCGCCATTACCTCCGCCGGAGGAAATCCCTTCAGCGGCGTGGCCGCCCACTTCCGGATGTATAATTCGGATGAGTCCGCCAACGCCGCCGCCATCAGCACGGAACTGCAGGCCCTTTATGTGCCGGGCGTGCTGCTGAACTCCGCCGCTTTGTCTCCGGCGGGGGCGAAGTTCGTGATCGCCGACAACAGCACCGCCGTGGTCAACGCCGGCGGCACCTTCACGCTTTCCCTGAACGGCACTCCGGTGCCGGCCGCCGGACTGACCGTGACCAAAACCGGGAATCTGACCACGGTCACCGCCGCCGCGCCGGTGGACGCCAACACGGATTATGGATATTCCCTGATCGTGCCCCGCACCGGCGGCAGCACCCAGGAACTCCTTGGAACCCTGCGCTCCCATGTTCTTCCGCTGACACTGCCGGGCGCCGCCCCCGCCGCCGCCGGGACATGGAATATCCGCGAATACCGTCCCGATTCCGGCTGGGGCCGAACGCTGCCCGCGGCGGCGGACATCGCCACGACGGATGCCGCGGCCGTTTTCACGGGCAGCGCTCCGGTTTTCAACCACTCGGACCCGGAACTCAACAACCCGCGCACCACCGGCAACTTCAATAACGACCTGCCCTTTCTCTCGGTCACTCCCGGCGTGGCGGACACGGACATCGTGATTGTGGGCAAAACCAAAGTCACCGTCCCGGCCGCCGGCGACTACACTTTCTCCGTGCACAGCGACGACGGTTTTGTCATGCGTGTCAGCGGAGCGGGCGGCGGGCGCTTCACCGGAGTTTCCGGCTCCGGAGTGATTGATCCCGCGGATGTCCAGAGCCTCACTTTCGGCGCGGTCACCGGCGATTCCAATACCCGGGGCGTGTATCATTTCGATGCCGCCGGCACTTACGACATCACTTACCTTGGGTGGCAGGGCGACGGCGGCGGTTTTTATGAGGTCGCCTGGGCTGCCGGAGCCTTCGCTTCGGACAATGACACCAGCACCTGGGCTCTGGTGGGCAATCCCGGCGACCCGTCGGTGCCCGCTTACCGTCCCCGGTTCTACGCCGGCGCGGCTCCCGGTCCCAACTTTGTCCTGAGCAGTCCCGCTCCCGGAGCCGGAACCTGGGGAATGCGCACCTGGCACAACGCCGCGCCTTCCGTGGCCAGTCTTTACACCATGCTGGATTACCTCGGCAGCGCCGAAGCCGCGGGGAACACCACGGTTCTTGATTCCCAGGAAAAGACGCTCAACTTCAGCGACCCGGTCACCAACCGCACGGGTCTCATCACGCCGGACCGCGTGGTTCCGGGGGATGAGCTGCCGGATGCCGCCGATCAGCGGGTGATCCATGTGGCCCGCGCCAGTCTCATCATTCCCACTGCGGGCGACTATACCTTCAGCCTGCGCGGCGATGACGGTTTCCTGTTCCGCATCACCACGCCCGGCATCGGATTCAAACGCGTGGCCGGCGGCGGACGCTTCGAGATGTCGAATCCCAATGAAGTCTTCTTTGACGCCGTGACCGGGGACTCCGACACCCGCGCCATCGTCAGCCTGCCCGCCGGCACGGTGGATGTGGAATATGCCCACTGGCAGGGCGACGGCGGCTCGTGGTTTGAAGTCGCGGCCGCGCCCGGCAGCTTCCCGCTTTCCTCGGACACCACCGCCTGGCGTCTGGTCGGCGGCCAGGCTCCCGGCGGCGCGGTGGCGGTTCCTGTCATGAGTTCCGCCGGCTGGACGGTGAAAGCCACCGCCCCCGGAGCCGTGGCCGCGCCCATCGGCATCGCTTCCGCGGAGGATGCCCTCTCCGCTGTGACCGCGACCACGAATTGGGACAGCATCAATTTCAACGATCCCGAAACCAACGGCAACAGCGGCGCCTTCCCCGGTGACCAGCCCTGGCCCGGCAACACCGGCGCGGATGACAACAACTACGCCATCCAGGCCAAGGGTGACATGAT
The DNA here is from genome assembly GCA_040386695.1 of Verrucomicrobiota bacterium. Classification (GTDB taxonomy): domain Bacteria; phylum Verrucomicrobiota; class Verrucomicrobiia; order Verrucomicrobiales; family V1-33; genus CAIZWU01. The sequence continues at coordinate 17,712 of JAZKFB010000042.1, read as the reverse complement.
CATCGCTGAGGAGGGTGACTATGTGCTCGGTTTCCGGGGCGACGACGGCGGCTACCTGACGATCACCGGCACCGGAGGTCTGGCCACTCCGTCCTTTGACGCCATCGTGGTGAACTACACCAATCTCTCCGTCATCGGCGACGACGGAGGCACGGGAAATTCCCTGCGCTGCGAGGCTTTCACCGGCGACAGTCACACGCTGGGCCGCGTGCATCTCAAAGCGGGCGCCTATCACGTGAAAACGCTCCAGTTTGAGAACAACAACGGCTCCTGGTTCGAGGTCCTCGGCGGCCGCCCGCTGCCGGACGGCCAGGTTTACAACACCACCCTGGTGCCGCTGCTGGCGAAAGGCGGAGCCGCCAGCGCGGTCATCGACCAGGCCGGCATCCAGCTGGCGGGCAGCGCCTCCCCCGGGGCCGTGATTCCGGTCACGAACTTCGCGAAGCTGGCCAACGGCACGTTCACGCTGACCTTGACCTCCGAACCCGGTGCCGCCTATGTGCTGAAGAAAACCACCAATGTCTCCACCGGCCCCTGGATCCCGGAGATCGACAACATCGCCGCCACCGGCGCCTCCACCACTGTGACCGGCACCGTCGGCGGCAAGTTTTTCCAGGACCCCGCCAGCCCCCGGCTTTTCTTCCGCGTGGAGAAAAAGTAAGGCCCGGATCACGCCGGCCATCCTCCGGCGGACGCTCAAACTCCCTTCTCCCCGCGCTGGCAAAACCGGCGCGGGGTTTTAGTTTTTCGACGGGCACGGCCCTTTCCGTCATTTCACAAATCCCAGCCTCTCCCCCGCCCCGCCCCCCACATGCTGCGCACCGACGATTTTGACTATCATCTTCCCGAAGAGCTCATCGCCAGCCGCCCCCCGGAACGCCGGGACGGCGCCCGGATGCTGGTTGTGGACCGCGGGGCGGGCACGGTTGACCACCGCCATTTTTCGGATTTTCCCGGACTGCTTCAGCCGGACGATCTCGTGATTCTGAACAACGTCCGCGTCGCCCGCGCCCGGTTTTTCTCCGACGACGGACGTTTCGAACTGCTCCGCCTCCGCGCCCTGACGCCGACGCTCTGGCACTGCATGGCCAAACCCGGAAAGCGCCTCGCCGCGGGTAAACAGCTCGCCATCGGCGGCATCACGGGTACCGTGCGCGAAGTCTTTCCCGACGGCACGCGGAACGTGGAGTTCGACACCGTGATCGACGACAACTCCCACGGCCATCTGCCCCTGCCCCACTACATGCGGCGGGACGACGACTCCAGCGACGACGAGCGTTATCAGACCGTTTTCGCCGCTCCGGACAAAACCACGGCCATCGCCGCGCCCACCGCCGGGCTGCATTTCACGCCGGAAATTCTGGCCAAATTCCCCCACGCCTTTCTGACCCTGGAAGTCGGCGCCGGCACGTTCCAGCCGGTGAAAACGGAGCTGCTCGCGGACCACGTCATGCACACCGAGCGCTACGCCATCACGCCCGAAGCCGCCGCCGCCATCGAGTCCGCGCCGCGCCGCGTGGCCATCGGCACCACCGTCACCCGCGTGCTGGAGCACTGCGCGCGCACCGACGGCAAAGTCACGGCCCACGCCGGGGAAACCTCCATCTTCCTCCATCCGCCCTGCGGCTTCCTGCGCACGGACGCGCTCCTGACCAATTTCCACCTGCCGAAGTCCACGCTCTTCATGCTCGTCTGCGCCTTCGGAGGCACCGCCCTCATGCGCGAAGCCTACGCCCGGGCCATCGCGGAGCGCTACCGCTTCTACAGCTACGGCGACTGCATGCTCATCCGGTGAATTCCCCGGCCCCGCGGCGCGGCGGGCATGGAAAACTGTCCGGATCAGGATGCCGGCCTAACGCTGGGACTTCAGCACCGCCTCGCGTTCCAGCGGGGCATTGGCATATCCCTCGCGCAGGCATTGCAGAAGGTAGGCGCGCAGAAAACCCGCGAGGCTGCCATGGCGTTCAAACTGGGCGGTATGGACCAGTTCGTGGGCCATGATGACCGGCTGGGCGGCGAGATCACGGCGCAGCAGAATGGCGTAGCGCAGGCACAGGCCGCCGATGTGGCGGCGGTCAAATCCCCAGCGCGCGGCCAGGCGGTGCATCCAGCCCGTGCCGGGCATGGGGATTTCGTCCAGGACGGTCACCCGCACTTTTTCCGGATGCCGCACGCCCACGCGCACGGCGGCGGCCCACTCGGAGGTGAAAAGCGGGCGGCCCCCGTGCAGGGTCCGGCGTTCGGTGCGCCAGGCCCAGAGCGCGATCCACGGCATCGCGAGATTCACGGTCAGCGGCAGCAGCCAGCCGCGCCACAGGCCCGGCGTCCAGGATTCAGCGGTCTCCTCACTCATGCTCCCCCCCGCCTCCGGCCGCGGTCAGAATGCCGGCCGCTTTATGCAGCGTCTCCTCCCATTCCTGAGCGGGCACGGAGTCCGCCACAATGCCGGCGCCGACCTGAAATTCCGCGCGCCCGTTCTCAATGACCACGGTGCGGATGGCGATGCTGAACTGACTCTCGCCATTGGCCCCGAAATAACCGATGGCCCCCGTGTAAAGCCCCCGCGGGCGGCCCTCCAGTTCCGCGATGATTTCCCGCGCCCGCTTTTTCGGCGCGCCGGTGATGGATCCGCCGGGAAAACACGCCGCCAGCGCCGCCGCATGGGAAATGTCCGGACGCAGCGTGCCCTGCACGGTGGAGACCAGATGAAACACCTGCTCATAACGCTCCAGCTTCATCAGATCCGTCACCCGCACGCTGCCGTATTCGCAGACCTGGCCGAGATCATTGCGCTCCAGGTCCGTGATCATCAGCAGCTCGGCGCGCTCCTTGACGCTGCGCAGCAGCTCCACGCTGGAGCGCTCGTCGGCGGCGGCGTCACGGTAACGCGGGCGCGTGCCCTTGATCGGCCGCGTGCGCACCACGCTGCCGCTCATTTTCAGAAACGACTCCGGCGATGACGAAATAACCTGCCGCCCGCCAAGGTTGAGAAAAGCGGCGTAAGGCGCGGGGCTGGATGACCGCAGCTGCCGCGCAAAATTCAGCGCATCCGCCCATTCCGGCCACTCGGCGCTGAAGGCGTGCGCCAGATTCACCTGGTAAATATCGCCGGCGGCGATGTAATCCTGGGCCCGGCGCACCATTTCCTCATACCGGGCGCGCGGCAGCTCCGGCTGGAAATCAATCCGCGCGGCCACGACGGCATCTCCTTTTCCATCCGGCGGGCGCGGCGCGGGCGCGGGGTTCAAATCCAGCGCCTCCGCCAGCTGCGGGCCGGTGGCCAGCCATTCACGGGTGGAATGCCGATGAATCAGCACCTCGCCGTAAACCCCGAAACAATACTGTCCGTCAAAATCCACGCTCCCGAACAGACCGGCCATGGGAAAACCCCAGTCCACCTGCGCGGATTGCGCGGCGCCCAGTTCCATGAGGGCCTGATGGATCGGGGCGGGGTCTGAGATGTGGCCGCGGAGCACTTTCAGCGGAGCGGCGGTGAGGAGGGAAATGCCGCCGTCGGCATCGGTTTCCGCGAGATTTCCCGCCGTGTCCAGCCACACCAGTCCGGGCAGGTGGCGCAGCCGTGCCGCGACCTTCTCCGGAGTGGCGTCCAGCCGGAGGCGCCTGGGGATTGAGGGCGTGATTTTCATGGGGGATGAAAAGAAAGGAAATTCCTCCCGTAACCTGAAACCGCTCCGCCGCAATCGCGGGCTGAAGGCTGCGGCTTCGCGGGTTGCGGAAGATTAATTTTGTCTTTGCCCGCCGCCGGGGATCTGTTATTCATCATAACGCCGTCCGTCGCCCGGGGGATTCCATCCGCCGCCGGATACTGCGGGAATTTTCAAACCAGCACATCACATCACATCATGGAGGAAAAATGGGTGGAGGCCTTTCAGGAGACGATCATTCACATGAAGGCCGAACATGTGAAAAGCGAGGCCGAGATGCACGCGCTGCGGGAGATGATCATTGAAATCGCCCGCCAGGCGCTGGGAGCGGACGCGGAGGCCCTGGAGGAGAAACTGAAGGAGCGCACCCGCTACTGGCACGACCGCTATCTGGCCGCGATGGAGGACAAAAACCCCCTCCACGCCGCCCTCCTCGACAACCGCGAAGAGGACGACATGCCCTGATTCTCCGTGATCCGCCGCGGAGCTGACGGAATCCGTGTCCTGTTGCGTGAAGTGGCGGGTGGCGGAAGCATTCCTTGTCCGTCCGGCGGTGTAGCTCACCGGTAGAGTATACCCCTCTTGCAGAGAGGAAAAGGAAGGCGGTTCAATTCCGTCCCCGCCGGCCGGACGCCCGCCGCAGGGCCGGAGTCAGGCGGAAGGGAGACGTTTTTTGACGCGGCGCATGGTTGCCGTTGCACGGGCCGGAGCGGCACGGCAGAATCCGATTCCGTGCGGCGGTGTAGCTCACCGGTAGAGCAACTTTGTGCTAAAAAGATAAGGAAGGCGGTTCAATTCCGTCCCCGCCGACCGGACTTCCCGGCATTGCCTGCATGAACACCCATCCCATAGTCCCCGCCCGCCTCTGGCGTCAGGGCGATATTCTGATTGAGGAATGCCAGGGGTTGCCCGAAGGATGCCAGCCGCGCCCGAACCGGATCATTGCCAGAGGTGAGGCCACGGGACACGCCCACCGGGTCAAAGCATTCCGTGCCGCCGCCCAGCTCTTCCACCCTCCCCAGCGCGCGGTGCGGGACCGGAACCGGGGCCTGCTTTATCTCAAGGTTTCCGAAGCCGGATGCGTGATTTCCCATCCGGAGCACGGCCCTATTCCCTTGGCTGCCGGGTGCTATCTCCTCTGGCGGCAGCGGGAGTTTGATCCCCTGAACGGAGTCACGCGGACGGCGGGGGATTAGCCCGGGCGATTCCCCGCATCCTCCCCTGTTTCCCCATGGCCGCTCCCGTCCCCCATTCCAAAACCTGGCCCGCGCTGTCCCCTGGCGTCCCCGGCGTGGAGGACCTCGCTTTTACCGATCCGCGGCTGTCCTCCCTCCCCTCGGAGCCGCGGGTGCGGGGGACGCTGCGCCTGCGGGGCATGAAACGCCTCACAGAAATCCCGGAGGGCCTGTTCGTCGGGCATTCCCTGCTGCTGACCGGTTGTCCCAAGTTGCGGGCGCTGCCCCCCATCACGCGTCCGCTGCGGCGGCTGGTGCTGGACGGCGTGGGTCTGGAGTCGCTGCCGGACGGACTGCTTTTCGAGGAGAACGCGGAGCTGGTGCTGCAGAACTGTTCCCGCCTGCGGACCCTGCCGGCGGCGGTGGGCACGGGAAAACTTTCGCGGATCACCCTCCGCAACTGTCCCCGCCTGACAACGCTCCCCGATTTGGCCGCCTCGGGGAAAATCACCCTGAAGCAGTGGCGGGGAAAATCCCTGGAGCGGCCGATGCGGGCCCCCTCCCTGAGCATCCGGGCCTGTCCGGAACTGGAGCGTATCGACGGACCGTGGTCGGGAGCACGCATCACCGTCGCGGATTGTCCTAAACTGCTCCGCATGGTCGCTCCCCTGGAGGAAATGGCTTTCCTTGGTCTCGAAAACTGCCCGGCTTTGCCCGCTCTGCCGAAGGGACTGCGGTTTCACGGCGGTCCGGCGGAACTGATCCTGCGCGGCTGCGGAGCCCTGACCGCGCTGCCCTCCGGCATGGAGGCCCGCCCGGCTGCGGCGGCTCCGATTCCGCTGGTGGTGGAGGCCGTCCCCTGGCCGCCGGGGCAGGTGCCGGACTATCCCTTCGAATGGCGGCTGCGGGTGCGGAATGTCCTGCTGGATCCCGCCACCGCGCTGCATCCGGACGGGATTGATCCCCTGGGTGTGCTGACGCATCCCAACGCGGAGGTCCGCCGGGTGCTGCTGGAGAATCTGGGTATGAATCTGCTGCTGGCCAAAGTGCCGCACACGATCCTTGATGAGGACACGGACCCGGGCGGAAGCCGCCGGCTGATTCAATTCCAGCTGCCGGTGCCAAAGCCCGAATCCTCCGCGACTCCGCCCTCCCTCTCTGAGCGGGCGGGTGAGCAAGTTGGCAAACTGATCTGCCGTCTTTTCGGCTCCCCGGCGCCGAAACTCCCACCCCAGCCGCCCCGGCTCACCAGGCCGGTCAGCTTTCTGGACTGCGGCTGTCCCTCCACCGGCCGCCGCTATCTGCTCGCGGTGCCGCCCACCCTCCGCACCTGCCGGGGTTCGGCCGCGTGGATGGCGGGCTTTGACAAAGCCGCCGATTACGCTCCCCTGCTGGAAACATGAGCGAACCCGTTTCCCCCGAAGACTGGCTGGCCGCCCTGCGGGTGCTGCACGCGGCGCTCGACGAAACGGCGGCTCCCCTGCCGGACCGCGCCGAACTGGAGCGGCTGGCCTGCCGTCTCGCCAAAGCCGCCCGCAAAAAACGCCGCTCCTCGCCACCTTCCTCCGAAGAGGCCGAAGAGCGCGGCCTCCAGTCAACGGAGGCCCGCGCCCAGGCTGCCGCTCACGACCGCGCCCTGCTCGCGGGCACCGCCATGCAGCGGACGCACCTCACCGGCACCGGGATCCCGGGAAAAGGCGGGCAGCTGCGGGGGCCCTCCCGCGGCTGCCACATCTGCGGCGCGGACTTCCGGGAAATCGATGCCCTCTACCACCGGCTTTGTCCTCCCTGCGCGGCGGAAAACCGCAGGCGCCGGGAGCAGTCCGCGGACTTGTCCGGGCGCGTGGCCCTGGTCACCGGCGGGCGGATCAAAATCGGCCGGGCCACCGCGCTGCGGCTTCTGCGTCTGGGCGCGCGGGTGCTCGTGACCACCCGTTTCCCGCACGATGCCGCCCAGCGCTTCGCGGAGGAGCCGGACTTTGAAGTCTGGCGCGGCCGGCTGGAGATTCATGGGCTGGATTTTCTCGATCCCCGGTCAGTCCTCGCCTTTGCCGCCGGCCTGGAGAAAACGCTGCCCTGCCTCGATATTCTGATCAACAACGCCGCCCAGACCGTGAAGCGCCCGGATTCCTTTTACGCGCCTGCTCTGGCCCGGCAACTTCAGCCACTGCCCCCGGCCGCCGCCGCGCTGCTCGGCGGCGGCGGCGTGGAGAGAACCTCCACTGGCACCGGGGAGCTGGCCGAAAGTGAAACCGTGCCCGCGACGGCGACGGCCCCCTGGGAATCCGTCACGCTGACTGCCTGGCCGGGAGTCCTGGACCGCCACGGCCTTCCCCCCGATCCGCGGGATCATAACTCCTGGACTCTGCGCGCCCACGAAGTCCCGCCCGGCGAGCTGCTGGAGGTCCTGCTGGTCAATGCCGCCGCTCCCGCTTTTTTGGTCAGCGCCCTGAAGCCGCTCCTGTTGAGATCCCCGCATCCGGATCGTTTCATCGTCAACGCCACGGGAACCGACGGCCGTTTCGGTGTGCCCTCCAAACCCTCCGCCCATCCCCACATCAACATGGGCAAAGCCGCTCTGAACATGCTGACCTGCACCGCCGCCGCCGACTACGCCGCTGACCGCATCCACATGAACAGCGTGGACACCGGCTGGGTCTCCGACGAATCCGGACACGCCACCCGCGAGGCCCGCGCCGCCGCCGGCTGGACTCCGCCCCTGGACATGGCCGACGCGGCCGCCCGGCTCTGCGCCCCGGTTCTCGACGGCATCACCGGCGAGCCCTATTCCGGGCTGCTGCTCCGGCATTACCATCCCGCGTCCTGGTGACAGCCTGCCGCCGCCTTCCCCGCTTCGCCGAAGCCGTCCGCTCCGCCCGCTCTCCCCCGAACCCTTTCCACCAGGGCGAAAAGCCCGTGCCTCCGCCCGCGTTTTCATCCCGCAATTTTCCATCCCCGCCATGCTTTTCCGCAGCCTGACTTTTCTTTCCCTCCTCTGCGTGTGCAGCCCCTGCGCCGTCCACGCCGCCGGGCCTGGCTCCGCGCCAACGCCGCCCAGGCCCAACATCGTCATCATCTACGCTGACGATCAGGGTTACTCCGACCTCGGGGTGCAGGGCGCGGTCGGTTTCAAAACGCCGAATATCGACCGCATGGCCGGGGAGGGCCGCCGCTTCACCGACTTCTATGTCGCCGCCCCGGTCTGCTCCGCGTCCCGCGCCGCCCTGCTGACGGGATGTTATCCCACGCGGGTGGGCATCACCGGGGCGCTGCCGCCGCATTCGAAGAAAGGGTTGAACCCGGAGGAGATGACCATCGCCGAAGTCCTCAAACCCCAGGGCTACGGCACCGCGATGTTTGGCAAATGGCACCTCGGCGACCACCCGGATCTGCTGCCCGTGAAGCAGGGGTTTGATGAATACCTCGGCCTGCCCTACTCCAACGACATGTGGCCGGACAATCCGGACATCGGGAACCGCAAATGGCCTCTGCTGCCGCTCATCGAAAACGACAAAATCCTCGATCCCGCCGTCAGCGCCGCCACCCAGGCCACCCTGACCACGCAGTATGCGGAGCACGCCGTGGACTTCATCCGGCGGAAAAAAGACCAGCCCTTCCTGCTCTATATCGCGCCCGCCATGCCCCATGTGCCGCTGTATGTCAGCGGCAAATTCAAAGGCAAGTCGGCGCAGGGCGCTTACGGCGATGTCATCGAGGAGATCGACTGGGCCGTCGGTCAGGTTCTGACGACGCTGAAGGAGCAGGGCCTGGATGAGAAAACCCTCGTCTTCTACGCCAGCGACAACGGCCCCTGGACCGTTTACGGCAACCACGCCGGCAGTGCCTTCCCCCTGCGTGAGTCCAAAGGCACCTGCTGGGAAGGCGGCATCCGCGTGCCTTTCATCGCGCGCTGGCCGGGGCAAATTCCCGCCGGAAGCATCTGCCGCGAGCCGGTCTGCAACATCGATATCCTTCCCACCGTCGCCAGGCTCTGCGGAGCCGCCCTGCCGCCGAAAAAGATCGACGGACTCGACATCTGGCCCCTGCTCGCGGGCGAACCCGGTGCCAAGTCCCCGCACGAGGCCCTCTTCTTCTATTATGAGAACAACCAGCTCCAGGCCCTCCGCAGCGGTCCCTGGAAACTGATCCTGCCACACCAGTACCGGCAGGTCAGCCAGTTCGGCAGGGACGGAGCGCGCGGGGCCTACCTTCAGAAAAAGGCGGGCACGGAACTTTATAATCTGGAAAACGATCCCTCCGAGACCACGGACCGCGCCGCCGCGGAACCCGAAGTTCTGGCCCGCCTGCTGGCCCTGGCCGACCAGTCCCGCGCCGACCTCGGCGACACGCTCACCAGCAAAACCCCCGGCCCCGGCACCCGCCCCTCCGCCCAGGTCACCTGGCCGGAACCCGTGAAGTGAGGCGCGGAGGGGGGAGAAGCCCGTTGACCGCACTGTGCAGATCGCGCGGCTGCCAGGGTTTGGGCAGCACGGCGCGGAACCCGTAATCAGCGGGGCGGGACATGACGGGATCGTCGCTGTAGCCGGAGGAGACAATGGCGCGGACTCCGGGGTCCATCTGCCGGATTTTCTCCATGGCCGGGGCCCCGCCCATGCCGCCGGGGATGGAAAGATCCACGATCAGCAGGTCGAACGGGTGCCCCGCCCGGAGGTTTTCCAGATAAACGCGCACGGTCTCCGAACCCTCGGCCGTGGCCGTGACCTCACAGTCAATGGCTTCCAGATGCCGCAGCAGAAGCTGCCGGATGAGCGGCTCGTCCTCCAGGATAAGCACCCGGCGGCGGCTTTGCTGAACCAAAGGCGCCAGGGTGGCGGCCGCGGGGCCGGAGCCTCCGGACGCGGAGCCTCCATGGAATCCGGCATTGGGCCGGTAGGTCTCATGGATTTCATAAGGTCTCTCCGCCATCGGCGGGGAAGCCGCGGGCACCGCCCCGATCACTCCCCGTCCGGCAGGCACCCCCGAACCATCCAGCGGCGGAGCGCCATTGGCCGGCAGCGGGAAAATCGCCCGGACTTTTGTGCCTTCGCCCGGATGGGAGAAAATCCGGAGAGTGCCGCCGTGGGCTTTGGTGATGGATTCACAGACCGTGAGGCCCAGACCGGTGGCGTTGCTTTCCTCGCGGGTGGTGAAATACGGCTCCGGCGCGTGCGCCAGCACCCCGGCCTCCATGCCCGTTCCGGCGTCGGCGATTTCCAGCACCAGCCAGGACTCCGCCGCGTTCCCCGCGCCGGCGGCCATGCTTCCCTCGCCGCTCAGGCCGCGGGCGCTCTGTTTCAGGGTGATGGTGATGCGGCGGGCCTCCCCGGTCAGGGCCTGCTCGGCGTTTTTCACCAGATTGGCGAGAATGCGGCGTATCTGATGCCGGTCCCATTCCACCTGCCAGGTGTCCAGCGGTGCCGCCAGACGGTATTCCACATCCGCCCGGCCCGGCCACTCCGCGAACCATTCGCGCACCAGGCGGCCGGGATCGGTCAACTGGCGGATGGGAGCCCCGCCGCGCGCGAAAATGAGCAGCTGCTGCACCAGATTCTGCGCCTGCACCGTGGCCCGCATGGCGGTGCGCAGCTCGCCGCGCGGCGCCAGGGGATCGCCGGCGGCGGCGACTTGGCTTTCGACGAGGGAAAGATTTCCCAGCAGGACCGTGAGCAGGTTGTTGAAATCATGCGCGAATCCCCGGGCCAGCAGGCCGAGATTCTCCAGTTTCTCCAGCTTGCTCCGCTCCTCCTCCGCCCGGCGCTCCGCTGTGATGTCGCGCAGCAGCGCCAGCAGCCCGCCCTCGAACGGATACAGCTGCACCCCGAACCACAGCCCGCGCGCCTCGTGCTCCATTTCAAAGGAGCACGCCATGCGCCGGGTCAGCGCGGAGGAGAATTCATGATAATACCGCCGGTGCAGACTCGGCGGCAGACAGTCCCAGAGCACCCGGCCCATCAGATCCTCCCGGTCGCCGCCGAGGGCTTCGGAGGCCAGCGGGTTCAGCCAGGTGATCCGCCAGTCGGCGTCCACGGCCAGCAGGGGATCGGAAATGCTGCTGACAATCCCCGACAGATCCGGCCACGGCAGGGAGGTCAGCGATTCCGGCAGCGGACCGTCCGGGGACAGGTAAGGTTCCAGTGATGACGGGGCATTCCGGCGGCGGAACAGAATCACAATCCCGGCCAGCGAGCCCTCGGCATCGCGGATCGGGGTGGTGCTGTCCTCAATATGCACCGTCCGGCCGTTGCGGTCCGTCAGCAGAATGGTGCGCGGCACCGGTCCGGCGCCGGACATCATCAGACCGGAGGCCTCCAGAGGCTCGCCATTGGGCAGCGCCACCCGGAAAACCTCGCGCAGCGGGCGGCCCCCCGCCTCCCGGAGAGTCCAGCCGGTGATGGCTTCGGCCACGGGGTTCATAAAATTGATCACTCCCAGCAGATTGGTGGAGATGACTCCCTCCGCCAGGCTGTGCAGGGTGGAGATCAGCCGGTCGCCGCAGGCCTGGAGGGCGGCGTGGGATTCGTGCCGGGCGTGGGCCAGCTCCACCGCCGAGCGCACCTCGCTTTCATGAAACGGCTTCAGCAGGTATCCGTAAGGCTGGGCCGACCGGGCGCGCAGGAGGGTTTCCTCATCCGAATGCCCGGTCAGAAAAACGATGGGCAGGGAGGCTTCGCTCTGCAGCCGCGAGGCCGTCTCCACGCCATCCATCGCCGAGCCCAGCTGGATGTCCATGAGCACCACCTCCGGCCGGTCCCGGCGCACGGCCTCCAGCGCCTCCTCACCCGTGCGGCACACCCCCGTCACCTCAAAGCCCTGCTTGGTCAGCGTGGCTTTCAGGTCCCGTGCCACGAGGATCTCGTCCTCCACCACCAGGATACGCAGGGCATTCATCAATATTACAGTCTGTCCGTCGTCCGCGCCGTCGGCGGCGCCTCTTGGCTGATAGTGAGAAAGCGCCCGGGGAACAACGGGAAAGTGGCTGGGACTGCGACTGGACGGCTGTTATTCAGGGGGATGCGCCGGAATTCCGGAAAATTTGCCGGTCCCGCCCCAAGGCCGGAGGAGCCGGTCCGGTCCGGGCTGGCGGAATGGCTGTTTGTCCGGAAATCACCGGAGCCTGGTCTTCGGAAAAAAGAAATGTGCTCATCCTTAAAGAATGTGCCAACCATTCCCCGGTTGTCATCGTTATATCTGAACGGGTGCTTTGTGCCCGTTTTGTAAAAAATCCTCAAAAACACATCCATGAAAATACAGCAAACTGGACTGGTCCTTATCGCCATGACCGCCCTCGCCTCGGCCGGGGAAACGGTTTCATCCTCCACCTACACTCAGATGACGGCTCCGCCGCCTCCTTCCCTCTCCCTCTACAACGCCGGGGAATGGCAGGTGGATCTGTTCGGCAATTACGCCTTTGCGGATTCCGGCAACGATCGCCTGATCGATGATGACGCCTGGGGCGGCGGTCTCGGCTTCAATTATTTCTTCACCCGCAACTTCGGGATCGGCGCGGAGGGATCGCTCTTCAAAACCGGCGGGGACACCCTCGGCACCAGCGCGTTCAACCTCGTTCTCCGTTTTCCCATCGGGGAGACCGGCCTGGCCCCCTACCTCTATGGCGGGGTGGGTCTGACGTTCAACGCCGACGATCTCGACTCCGATGATTTCCGCGACGCCCGCGAGCGCGCGGAGGATGATGACCGTCCGCGCAATGGCGACGACGTGCTCTTCCTCGGACACGCGGGCGCGGGGATTGAATACCGTTTCACGCAGCATGTGGGTATTTTCACGGATGCCCGTTACACCTGGTGCGATCAGCATGACAGCGACTTCGGACTGGCCCGCGCGGGTGTCCGGTTCGCTTTTTAAATAAGGCGCTTTCCTCTCCCTGGCTGACGGGAAAACACGGCGTTCCGCTGTATTCCCCCGTGCGGGCCGGATTTCCCCTGCAAAGCCTTTTAAACAGGTCCTATAGGGCATATCAGCCGTATAGGGCCTGTTTTTTGTTCATTCCCTGGCTGAAACCCGGCCTAAAATGGAATACTCAGCGTCAGCGAGCCAAAGGACTGACCACCATCCTGACCCCGGAATTCCTCCGTGCGGTAAACATACGCGTAGGTCAGTTTCACATCCTTGCGGTTCACCGAAATTCCGGCGCTCAGATCGGCGGTGAAGGGCAGTTTGTCCACGGAGTGGCTGTCGCTGAAGGTGTTGCCGTCGAGAAAGATATCGCGGGCGACGGCCCGGCCCTCGGCACGCAGGAAAAAATGAGTGCCGAAATCCGACCACCGGCCGCGGGCGGCGCGCTGCGCTCCCTCCATGGGTGTGGTGGTGGTGGCGGCGGGTCCGATGGTTTCCGTGCCGAAGTCGTCCGGCAGGTTGTAACCGAATCTCAGCTCGGCGCCCGCGGAGGCGGAAATGTTCACATTTCCCAGATTGGCTCCGGCGAAAGGCAGCGTTTCCCAGTCCCAGCCCGCGCGGCGGGAATGCCAGGGCCAGCGCCAGGTGCGCTGATATCCAAGCACCACGCCCAGTTCATCATGAAGCTGGTTATCCCAGCCCCGCGCTTTGGGAATGTCCCTCAGCTCATGCACAAGGTCCTGGGTCTCCTGGGCGTAGGCGGATGGCCCCACGATTCCGATATTCAGCGTCAGGGAATTCCGGACGCGGGTGTTTTTCCAGATGAATCCCAGGCCGGTGTAAAGCCACCCGGCGTAGGGACGGTCGTCCTCGATCCATTCCGTGGCCTGGATATCGGCCGGGGTGTACATATTCTGACCCAGGACCACGGCCACATTCCGCTGCCAGGCCGGGTTGCTCAGCCAGGGAAGATCATCCACCAGACCGCCAAAGGGCCCCGTGATCCGGCTCTCGCCGAATTTCTTTAAATCCGGGGAAGTCCAGCTCAGGCGCACGCCGTTGGTATAATGCTGGTCGGTGCCGCCGAAGAGGTCGTTCTCAAAATAAAAGCTGAACACCCCATGATTGATAGGATCCGGCTTGACCGCCGCCGGGGTATTTTCAGCGGCCCGGACCAGCGGCGGCATTAAAATCAGAGCGAGGAAAAACCGACGGAAAGAGGACCTGATCATTATATTAAGGTGAACGACCCGGCCGCCGATGGGGATAAAGTTTTCTGTAGAAACGCGGCGGCAGGCACTGTCTCCATTGGCTCACGCGCATGAACATCAAAACAGCGGAGGACAGAGCCAAAGCCGCGCGTTCAGTCCATGCGCGGCCCCGGGCCATGCTATCCACTCAATTTCAATGCCTTATGCGTCCGATACGCCTTGAGTTTCATAATGAAAGCGGCATTGGAAAGCTGCGGCACCAGGGAAAATTAAAGGATCGAGGTGGTGTCGAGCATCCCCTGCCCTCCGGCAAACCGTGAAAAAATCCAACTCGTTCCCCCGTCGAATTTCCCAGGCTGTCGCCGGCACGCTGCTGTTTATCGCGCTCGTTCACGTGATCGGGCAGACCCATATTCCCTTTCCCGGCGCGGCATTGAGTCTCGGCGTGATTTTCTGGGCCCGCCAGGAGGGGGTCACCGGAGGACTCGTGAGCACGGCCCTCAGCGTTCTTTATCTCCTCTGGACCCATGCTCTTCCCGGAGAGGCTTTTCATTACACTTCCGACTCCGCCCGGCACCTGATGCTGTGGATGGTCTGCCTGCCTCTCTCCGCCCTGCTGGTGGGCACTGTCAGCAGCCGGGCGTCGAGAGCGGCGGCGGCGGAGCGCGAAAAAAATCTGCTGCACGCCAAGGAGATGGAAAGCCGGCTGCTGGTGGAAAAACTGCAGGCGGCGCAGAGGGAACTGGCGGACCGCGAGCGCCGTTACCGGTTTCTGGCGGACTCCATGCCCCAGATGGTCTGGACCACGGACCCGGCGGGCATTCCGGATTATTTTAACCGCCGCTGGATGGATTTCACCGGACAGTCGCCCGCGGAATGCCTCAGCAAAGGCTGGCTGGCGGCCCTGCATCCCGAGGATCAGGAGTCGAGTATGGAATGCTGGCAGCATTCCGTGGATTCAGGCCAGCCTTACGAGGTGGAGTACCGCCTGCGCCAGGCGGGGGAAAGCGGCGAGGGAGCGTGGCGGTGGCATCTGGCCCGCGCGGAGGCGCTGCGGGATGCCGGGGGGCGCATCGTGCAGTGGGCCGGGACCTGCACGGACATTCACGACCAGCGGCTGACCCGGGAGCAGCTGGAACGCAATGTCCGGCACCGGACCAAGGAGCTGGAGCAGGCGAATGTGAGCCTGACGGAGGAAATGTCGGAGCGGCGCACCGTGCAGCACACGATGGACAAGATTCTGGCGTTCTCCCTGGATATCATCTGCACGGTGGATGGAAAGGGACGCGTGATGCAGGTCAGCCGGGCCTGCGGGAAGGTCCTCGGATACGAGCCCGCGGAACTGATCGGGCGCGTGGTGTTTGACTTCATCCACAAGCATGACCGGGAAAGAGCCGCTCGGATCGCGCGGAAAATTCTCGATGGGTCCTCGCAGAGCGGGTTTGTGAAACGATGGATCCGCAAGGACGGCACCATCATTCCCATGCTGTGGTCCGCGAACTGGTCGCAGGAGGATCAGTTCATGGTCTGCATCGGACGGGATATTTCCGCCCTGAAAAAAACGGCGGAGGAACTGAAGACCGCCAAAAAAGCCGCCGAACAGGCCAATCAGGCCAAAAGTGATTTTCTGGCCAACATGAGCCACGAGATCCGCACTCCCATGAATGGCGTGCTGGGGATGACGGGGCTGCTGCTGGACACCGGCCTGAGCCAGGAGCAGCGGGATTTTGTGGAGACCATCCGCCGCAGCGGCGAACTGCTCCTGACCATCATCAACGATATCCTGGATTTCTCCAAAATTGAAGCCGGCAAGCTGCTCTTTGAAAACGTGGACTTTGACCTTCAGGAGACTCTGGACAACTCCGTGGAGCTGCTGGCGGCCACGGCCCGGACTCAGGGAGTGGAACTGTTCATGGAGATCCATCCCCGGATTCCCGTGCATCTGCGGGGGGATTCCGGCCGGCTGCACCAGGTGATCAACAATCTCCTGAGCAATGCCATCCGCTTCACGCCCGCCGGAGGCGAAGTTCACATCCGTGTCACTCCGGCCGGACACGAGGGGGCGGCCGACGCCCTTCTGCTGCGCTTTGATGTCCGGGACACGGGGATTGGCGTGGATGAGTCCACCCGTAAAAAGCTTTTTGAGCCGTTCACCCAGGCGGACGCCTCCACCACCCGCAAATACGGCGGAACCGGGCTGGGGCTGGCCATTTGCCGGAGACTGGTGGAAATGATGGGCGGGGAAATCGGCATGGAAAGTGAACCGGGCAAAGGCTCCACCTTCCACTTCACGGCCCGCTTCGGATTCAGTGGTGAAAAAATCCCCGCGCCGCTGGAAATTTCCGGAGCTCTGGAGGACCTGCGGGTGCTGGTGGTGGATGACAGCCCGACGGGACGCCTGATTCTGATGGGCTGGCTGGACAGCTGGCGCCTTTCCGCCCTGTCCGCCGCCAGCGGAGAGGAGGCTCTCGCCATTCTCCGGCAGGAGCAGCGGCGCGGACAATCCCTGTCAGTCGTGGTGGTGGACCGGGATATTCCGGAAATGGACGGCCTGATGCTCGCTCAAGCGATTAAAAACGACCCTTTGCTCCGGGAAATTCAGATCATTCTGCTGAGCGCCACCCAGGCCCCTCCGGCGGATGAGATTCTGGCGGAGGCCGGCATCCGCGCCTGTCTTCTCAAACCGCTCCGTCCCTCCCGGCTTCTGGACTGTCTGGAACAACTGTCCCGGAGGGAGGGGGCGGAACCGGAAATCCGGATAAAGGCCGGGACAGCGCGGGACAGCGCCCTGATCCACGCGCTGGAACCGGCATTCACCGCCGGGCCGGTTGGCGATTCCCGGCCGCTCCCCGGCGGTTTCAGTCCGCGGATCAAAGCCCGGGTGCTGCTGGCGGAGGATAACCCCATCAACCAGAAAGTGGCCCTGCTGCAGCTCCGCAAACTCGGCTATGAGGCCGACGCCGTGGCCAATGGCCAGGAAGTGATCCGCGCCGTGGAGAACGCTCCCTACGACATTATTCTCATGGACTGCCAGATGCCGGAGCTGGACGGCTACGAGACCTCCCGGCGGCTCCGGCAGGAATTTCCGGACTTCGAAGTGCATATCATCGCCCTGACCGCCAACGCCATGGCCGGTGACCGGGAACGGTGCCTGGCGGCGGGCATGAATGATTACATCACCAAACCGGTGCGCGTCCAAGAGCTGGAGGGAGCTCTGAAACGGTGGGAAACCCTCCGCCAGTCCCGGTGAACCGCAGGCTTCCCGTCCGCCACCTGCCGCCACAGCCTCCTCAAAGTGAGCCCCTTCCGGTCTTCGGATGTCATTTTGTCCAAGTCCTCTTGTATCAGGCTGAAGCCTGAGGATGATGCGCGGCGGCCCCCCCTTCCCGCCCGCCTTTTCCCGATTCATCATGGCTCTCCCGACAGTGAGTGATTTTTCCGAGGACGTTCACCGGATCCAAAGCATCCCGGCGGTGCCGGCCATTCTGGATGTGGTGTGCCGGACCACCGGCATGGGGTTCGCCGCCGTGGCGCGGGTGACGGAGGAGCGGTGGATCGCCTGCAGTGTTCTGGATCACATCCAGTTCGGCCTGAAGCCGGGTGAGGAACTGGAGGTGGAAACCACCATCTGCCACGAAATCCGCCTGAACCGGACGCCCGTGGTCATTGATCACGTCAACGAGGACGAGGTTTACCGGCAGCACCACACGCCTCTCAAATACGGCTTCCAGAGTTACATCTCCATGCCCATCTTACTACAGTTGCAGATGTAAAAATTTGTGATTTCCTTGCCCGGCAGGAGACATC
>JAZKFB010000041.1:27867-63599 GCA_040386695.1 Verrucomicrobiota bacterium | reverse complement strand
GGAAGCCCGATGGCCACGCAGGCTGGAAGCCTGCACCACCGGGGAATTAACAAAGCCGAACCAAGGGGATGGCGTGGTGTGCCGCCCAACCGCGTTCCATTCGGCCGCCCTCCTTTCGACTCTTCTCTGAAGGAAGCTGGAGGCTTCCGCAGCCTGTAGCCGGTGGTTGAGCGCAGCGACACCACCGGAAATATCCCCCCCTGCGGGTTCCATCCGGGAAGGATGGCAGAGGGGTCAGGATTCGACCGGCGGGCGGGCGGGCGGGGTCTGGCATCCCTGCGGGGATGCGAGGGCCGGTGGGGGGCAACGGATCCGGTGGTGTCGCTGCGCTCAACCACCGGCTACAGGCTGTTTTCCCTCCGGGAAAAGAAGTCAGTCAGCCGTTCCCTCTCAGCCCTCGGGCTCCTCCGGGGAGAACTGGAATCCCTGGGACTCCATTTTCTGATACATCGCGGTCATGTCCTCCACCCCTTCCCAGACCTCGCGGGTGATGTAGATGGGCGCTTTCCCCTGCACCGCCAGGGCGATGCTGTCACTGGGGCGGGCATCCAGTTCAAGGATTTTGCGGGCGTGCAGCTCGTTTTCCGCCTCCAGGATCAGCCGGGCATAATACACGCCGTCCTTGAAATGATTGATCACCACCCGCTGCACTTTGGCTCCCAGACCGGCCATGATGCTGCCGATGAGATCGTGTGTCTGGGGCCGCTCCTTCGGCTCCTGCCGCATGGCCAGGGTGATCGCCAGCCCCACGGAATGATCGATGTAAATCACAAAAATCTTCCGCGCGTTCCCCAGAAACACCGCGCACCCGCCGCTTGTGGGCAGCACCGCCTTCACCTCCACCTGCACTACTGGGTTCGTCTTGGCCATGATTTTCTGAGTCCAGCGTATCCCCGCTCCCGGCCCGCGCAATGGTGGAAAGCGGACGGCCAGCGCCGCGGGTGAAGGAAAGGAGTCTTCTCCGCCAGGCGCGGCCGGTCAGTCACCCGAAATTCCTCCCGTCCGGAATTCGGCGGCTTCGCTTCGCTTCAGTTCACTTCATTTCAGTTCCCGGATCCGGGCGTGGCGCAGCAGAAGGATGCCGCCTTCGCGGCTGAGTTCCTGAAATCCGATATGCCCTTTGCGGGGGCGGTCCTTCAGGGGCAAAGCTTTGGTGTTGTCGTGCCGGAGGACGGGATCTTTGAAATGATCGAAGTCGATGTCCTGCACGGTGGTGCCATTGATTTCAACTTTGGCGCGGGAGCCTTGGAGTTCAATACGCACGCTGTTCCAGTCCTCCGGTTTATAAACCTGGCTGGACGGAGCGGCCGCCCGGTAGAAGCCGCCGGTGAGTTCACTGGGTTTGGCCTCCGGGTTGTAGCGGAGGTCGGCCATCTGCATTTCGAGGCCGTCAAAGGCGGGATCCCCCTTCATGGGCGCGCGCAGGGCGCAGCCGGAATTGCCGCGCGGGCCGAGTTTGAAGTCGTAGGCGAGGATGAAATCCCCGTATTCCTTTTCGCTCATCAGCCAGCAGCCGCGGACTTCGGGACCATGCAGAACGCCGTCCTTCACCGTGAAAACAGATCCCTCCGGCGCGGGCATGGACACGTCGTTCCAGGCTCCCCGCCGAAATCCTTTGGGCGGGCCGTCCTCCGGGAACAACGGCACAAACCCATCCTCCTTGACCGGATCCGCCGCCCGCCCGGCTGTGGCGGCGGAATGGAGAAGCAAAGGCACGGCGGACAGGAGGCGGCGGCGTTTCATGCGGCCACTATGCCGTGTCCCGCCTTCCCGTGTCCAGAAAGTCTTCCCTGAAACTCGTCACCGCTTACAAGGAAACGGGAAAAGTCTCTTCCCGCCGCACGGCCAGCCGCCGTTCCGGGGCGGTCAGCTGTCGTTCCGACGCAGCTTCCGGAGATTCTCATGCCCCGCGTTCCCGTGTTGGAAAGTTCTCCCGGAAACCGCCGCATTCCTCATATTCCCCTCACTATGAACCGACAGACCGCCGCCGATTTCGATCAGGAACTGCTCAATCTTTATGATGACTACGCCCACGGGCGCGTGAACCGCCGGACGTTTCTGGACCGGGCGGGGAAGTATGCCGTGGGCGGGCTGACGGCGGTGGCGATTCTGGAGGCCATGAGTCCGAACTACGCCTTCGCCCAGCAGGTTCCCAAGGATGACGCCCGGCTGAAAACCGGTTACGCGGAATATGATTCCCCCAAGGGTGGCGGGAAAATGAAGGGGTATCTGGCCCGCCCGGCCAAAGCGGATAAAAAGCTGCCCGCCGTGCTGGTGGTTCACGAGAACCGGGGACTGAATCCCTACATTGAGGACGTGACCCGCCGGGTGGCGGTGGAGGGATTCCTGGCGTTCGCTCCGGACGCGCTGACGCCTCTCGGCGGGTATCCGGGCGATGAGGACAAGGGCCGGGAGCTTCAGGCCAAACGGGACAGCAGGGAAATGCTGGAGGACTTCATCGCCGCCGCGCAGTGGCTGAAGACGCATCCCGAGGGCGACGGCAAGGTGGGCGTGACCGGTTTCTGCTACGGCGGCATGATCTCCAACACCCTGGCGGTCCGCCTGCCCGATGTCATCAGCGCCGCCGTGCCTTTTTACGGCCGCCAGCCCGCCGCCGAGGACGCGGCCAAAATCAAAGGCGCCCTGCTCCTGCACTACGGCGAGCTGGACCAGCGTGTGAACGAGGGCCGCGCCGCCTGGAACGAGGCGCTGAAGAAGGCGGGGGTCAATTTCACGGAATATGTTTACCCGAAAGCCAATCACGGCTTCCATAACGACACCACCCCGCGCTACGACGAGGCCGCCGCCAGGCTGGCGTGGACGCGGACGGTGGAGTTTCTGAATAAAACGCTGAAACCGGCCTGAGGTGTCCGGGCGTCAGTCTTTGGCCGCCATCGGCCTTGGATGGGAAGTTAATGGTTGATGGTTGATGGTTGATTGCGGGGAACCGGGTCCGGACGTCAGTCTTTGGCCGCCATCGGCCTTGGACTGCGGAGACTTGTCTCCGCTTTCAGGAAGGAGACTTGTCTCCGTCGCGTGATTCGCCGGTAAATCCGCGAATAACGCCCGGAGACGCCGGGCGTGTGGCTGGCCCCGCTGGAGAAAGCGGTGGCAAGCCCCCGCAGTCCAAGGCCGATGGCGGCCAGCAGGGGGGAGCTGATCTTCATTCAGGAACCTACCGGAGTTCACGGCCATTCCGATGAGGAGGAGCGCCGGCGTTTACTTTTTGAGGAATCCGCTGTCGTCCAGCCATTCCTGGAAACGGGCGGGCCAGGCGCCGGCGGGGTGTTTGTTGTCGGCGCGGTAGCCGAAGCCGTGGCCGGTGTTGGAATAAATGTGGAGATCGGCCTGCACGCCGGCGGCTTTGTATTTGAGATAAAGGCCGGCCATGCCCTCGGCGATGTCCGGCCGGTCGCCGTAGCCGCAGACGATGAAGACGGGGGGCATGCCTTTTTCGGCGGTGAACCGTTTGGAGCTGCCGGGGTAAATCAGCGCTTGGAAATCGGGACGGCTGCTTTGGCGTTCAATGAGGTCGGCGGCGTCCGCTTTGCCGGAATCGGAGGACATGGCGGCCAAAGCGGCAAGTTCCCCGCCGGCGGAGAAGCCCATGACGCCCACACGGTCGGTTTTCACAGCCCAGTCCCCGGCGCGGGCACGCACGAGGCGGATGGCGCGGCGGGTGTCGGCCATGGCCTGATCGTCAACGGTGTAGGTCGAGCCGGGTTCGCGGGCGAGCCGGTATTTCAGGACAAAAGCGGCGATTCCGTGATCCGCGAGCCACTGGCCCAGGCTGTATCCCTCGTGGCCAAGGCAAAGTTTCGAATGCCCGCCGCCGGGAGCGACAATGACGGCAGCTCCGGTATTTTTGTCAGCTGCCGGCAGGAAGGGGGTAATCGAGGGATTGTGGACGTTGCTGACGTTGAAGGCGCCTTTGCCGTCGGTTTCGACTTTTTCGGGCTCGGTTTTCCGGGTTTCGGAACCGGGAGCGCCGTTTTCCCAGAGGGGAATGGCGGCAGGGAGGTCGGCGGCCTGGGTGAATGGGGAAAGAAGAGCGACCAGGAGGAGGCCCAGGGAAAGGCGGAAGGCGGGGTGTTTCATGCGAGGAGGCGGCTGGCTGGAGTTTTATGGGCTGAAGAGGCCTGGCAGTGACACCGGGCAGGATGCCCGGCGGGACAGGCGGGGACGCCTGTTCCACCCGGCCGTTGACCCGGCCGCTGCTGATCTGGCCGCAGTTTTTAACGTGGGGCTTTTTCCGGTGTGTCACCCGGGATCACGGCTTCTGAGTGAGTTTCCAGGAATCGGGTTTGGCGGGGTCGGGGATTTCGATCCACTCGCCGGGGTGGGCGTTTTTGACATTGGCGGCGTAACGCTCGGTCATCAGTTCCTGAAGCTCGCGCCGTTCTTTGGCGGCGTCGGCGGTCATGAGCTTCATGCGGTCGGTGTTTTCGGCATCGACGGTTTCCTTGACGTAATTCCCGTAAGTCCCCGCCGGCTGCTGGCGCAGGAGCAGCAGACCGCGATGGGTTTCGGCGACGTAGCGCTGATTTTTCAGCTCCTGAATCTCGGTGGCGCGGTTGTATTTGCGCTTCTCAATCTCCTCCCGGGCCTCGTCCGCGGCATCAGCGGCGGCGGCGGCTTCCGGGGTGCTGTGCTGGTAAACATTCAGATCGACCTTGATGTCCACTTTCAGCGGCTCGCTGGTCGCCAGATTCACGTCCGGAAGTTTGCAGCCCGCCAGGCCACCAATCAGGACCAGCAGCAGCGGAGAAAACAGGCGGACGGTGGGAAGCGGCATGGGAAACAGGGGGCGGAGAACGGAAAATCAGAAGGGAAGCGTGGTCCTGGGGACGCGTCCCCGGTAGTCGCGCAGGTTCAGTTGAAAAGTGCGGGAGCCCGCCGGGCCGGTCAGGACGAGGCTGCCCTCCCCCTCGGTGCCGAAGAGCCGGAGCGATCCCCGGCAGCCGGTGTAGTCAAAATCCCGCAGCGTGCCCACCCCTATTTTTCCCAAATCGGCGGACATCCCGCCGATCCGGCTGATGGACTCGCGCATCTGATCCAGAGCCATGATCTCCAGCCGGCCGGCTTTGGTGACTTTGAGGTCCAGCGTGGCCTGATACAGACTGGCGGTGTCGCCGCAGGCTTTGACCGTGAGCTCGTCAAGCGGGCCGATCATGCGGAAGCTCTCGGGCGTGAGTTTGTCCGTGAGCGGTTTCATCTGAATGTGCGAGAACGACGCCCAGCCGTCCCAGGTGTAAAGCTCGTCGAGATAAAGATTGAAGCCGCCGGTGATGGTGCCGCCGCAGGTTTTCCCGCCGAATTTGGCGTAAATGCCCTTGTCGTCATAAGTCACGGCCAGCCAGACATCGTCGATGCGGAGCTGACGGAAAATGAGGGTGTTGTGCTCGAAGACCTCGACCAGATTGTTGTCGCGGTCGCGCTGCGGGGCGTTGAAGACGATGCGGCCCCGGTCACTGATGCGCAGGCGGAGTTTGTATTCCGGAAATTCATACCAGCCGGGTTCGACCGCCAGTTCGCCATGAAACGTCTCGCCCTCCAGCAGAAACGGCACCGGTTTTCCGTCAGCGTCCCGGGCGTTGCGGAAGGGAATCACCGGCAGATTCGGCCATGGAAACCCTTTGGGAGCGACGAAAACCTTCCCGCTTTCCGTGTAAAACGGGATATGCCAGTTCGATGGCCGGTCCGGCGCGGGCTGGACACTGGCAAGGGCGCTGAGCAGCGTGCCGCTGTCCGGCCGGGCGGTGGTCACGAGAAGCGGCTGCGGCTTCCCGGCGGGAACGTCGGCCAGTTCGGTGAAACGCTTCCGGGCGGCGGCGATGAAATCAAACAGCGGCTGCCCGGCGTAGAGCGACGGCAGCATGAGATCCACGCGCTCCAGACGGTTGGCCAGCAGGCCGGAGGGGGTGAACTGAATGTAATTCGTGTCCAGCACCGCCACTTTCCGCCCTTCCCCGAAAGGCGAATAGAGGGTGATGTTCGGGACTTCGATTTTATAAAGCCGGTCCACGGACGCGAGGGCGGCGGTGTCGAGCGGGAGGTCCTGAAACTCCTGATGACTGACCGGAATTTCCAGCCGCCGCCCGTCGCCAATGTCCTCCAGCAGCACGCGGGAGCGGTCCAGCGCGAGGCGTTTCAGCCGCCACGGGCGGGCGGGCCGGGGGCGCGGAGCCCCGGCGGCGAGGGCGGCTTCGGGCTCCGGCCGGGCGGGCATGGATTTGACCCATTGGAAAAGCGCCTCGCCGATGGAGAGCGTGGAGCCTTTGATTTCAAAGGATTCCAGCTCGCGTTTCGCCCACAGCGTGGCGGGATCGGCGGTCAGCGTCAGCTCCGCGGCGGTGGCGACGGGCTGGTCCGGGTAAGCGGGAAGCGCGAGTGACGGATTCGTCAGCGAAAGCCGCCAGCGCGGTCCCGCCGCCGGTTCCGTGAGCCCTTTCCCGGGTTCCCCGGCAGTGGTGAGCGCGGAGAATCCGGTGCTGAAGTTGACCACCGCCGGGGGAGGCAGAATGACGGTGAGTTTCCCGTCATTCACCGTCAGCGAATCCGCTGTCCAGCCCTCCCACACCGGGCGTTCCGGACCTGCGGCGCCCGGCTGCGCGGGTGCGCCCGCGGTTTTGGCGGGGAGGCCCGGGGGTTTGAAAAGAAAAATATCCGGTTTGGAGGCGGTGCCGGGCGGAACGCTCAGCGTCAGCACCGGATTTTCCACCGCCAAGCGACGCAGGCGGCGGGAGGTCAGGATTTCGTCAGGCACGCCCTCGGCTGCGGCTTTGGAAATGACCACGGTGCCCTGCTCCGGGAGCGTGATACTGACGTCACGCAGGGTCAGGCGCTGGACAGCGGAGGAAATCAGCCGGTTTTCGAAAAAATCGAGACCGCTCAGCTCCGCATCCACTTTGGCGGTGCCCGAAGGCCGCGTTTCCGGCGGCAGGCCCAGCGATTCCAGCAGTTGATTCAGATTGAGGATCTCCGCGTCCGCGAGCTTCAGCAGGGAAAGCTGCGGGCCGCGGGGGGTCAGATTTCCCTCCAGCCGGAAAACGGGAATCCGCAGCACCCCGGCCAGTATCAGTGACGACCGCTCCAGGAGGATGCCCTCCGCCGTGGAGGTCTGACCGGACTGCCAGAGAAACCGCCGGGCGCTCAGGTCGGTATTGGCGGTGATTTTCCAGGGGGAGGCGGCCTGCATCCGCAACCCGGGCGCGGTGAGATTCGTGATGGAGACGCCGCGCACGGGGCCGGAGGAGCCAAAACCGGAACCGGAACCGGAACCGGTCGCGGTGCCGTCAGCGGGTGCCGCTTGAGGAGGATTTTCCGCTCCCGCCAGCCGCGAAATGACCTCCAGCCGCGTTCCGGTGAAGGCGGCGTCCTGGAGGTTCAGCAGGCCGTCCCGGGACTCCAGCGATCCCTCCAAAGTCAGATGCTCCGCCTTCACCGCGATGCCGGGGACGGGGGCATCGGACAAAATGATGGCGAATGCCGGATTGTCGAAACGGAGCGAGGCCGGCCCGACGTCGATGCGGCCGTCGTTCAGATACGCGCCCGCTCCGGCCTGACCCGAGGCCTGGCCGGTCAGCGTCCAGTGATTTCCTGAAGCCAGATCCAGCCGGCCGCCGGTGACTTTGACCGATTTCCAGGAAACCAGCGGGACGAGGCCCGTGAACGGGACCTGGGGATCGGACCGCAGGCCTTTGCGCCAGAAAACCGACGGTTCCTCCAGCACCACATCGCCGAGCCGGGCGGACCGGAGCTCGCTCCAGGAGGCGTTGGTGGTGGCGGAGGCCAACTGGAAAACAGGCTCCGTCCGGTCCACATGCCGCACCACCAGGCCGGTGACCCGCACCTTGCCGCCCTCCAGGCTGATGCTGTCCACGTGGACTTTCCAGACGGAGTTGCCGGAGGAAAGCAGGCGGTTCACCAGAGAGACCCGGCCCAGCCACCCGGCCACTCCCAGACCGCCGATGAGCAGCAGGGTGACCGCGAAAAGCCACGCCAGCCGCCGCCGCCAGCGTGGTTTGCGCGGAGAGGGAGCGGATTCGGGTTCGGGGGGGGCGGACACGGCGGAGGCTAGCGCAGGTGCCGCCAAACTAAAGGCGGAATCCGCCCTGGCCGGAAGGAAGGGGGCACGGGGTTCGGGCCTCCCTCCCTCAACTCCTAAAGCTCAATCTGAATGCCGAACTCCACCACGCGGCTGGGCGGAATATTGTAGTAGGCCACGGCGCTCTGAGCGTTGCGGGACATGACCGAGAAGAGCTTGCTGCGCCAGTAGGCGAAGGTGTGGCGGGTGGGGATGATGGTTTCCCGGCCGAGGAAATAGGAGGTCTGCATCGGATCCAGAATGAGATCATGCCCGGCGCACTGGCGCAGGAGTTCCGTCACATCCGGCTGCTCCATGAAGCCGAAATGCCCGACAATGCGGTAAATATTCTCCCCCAGTTTCTCGACCGTCAGGCGGCGGTCGGGATCGACGTAGGGATGCAGCTCGGAGTCGATGGTCAGGAAGAGGATGCGCTCGTGCAGCACCTTGTTGTGCTTCAGATTATGCAGCAGCGAGATGGGGGTGAGACCCGTGGCCCCGGCCATGAAAACAGCGGTGCCGGGCACGCGGTGCACGCTTTTGCCCCGTTCGATGCTTTCCAGAAACTGCTTCAGCGGCAGGGCCTGCTCACTGAGTTTGGTGCCGAGGTGGCGGCGGCCGGTTTTCCACGTCACCATCATGGTGTAAAGCAGGACCGCGATAATGATCGGAACGAACCCGCCGTGGAGGACTTTGAGCGAGTTCGCATAAACGAACACCAGATTCAGCGTCACCTGCACAATAATGGCCGCGCCCGCCTTGAGCGGTGTCCACTTCCAGGCCCGGGTGGCGGCGAAGAACAGCAGAATGCTGGTCACGGCCATGGTCATGCTGACGGCGATCCCGTAGGCGGCGGCGAGGTTTTTGGAGGATTTGAAGGAGATGACCAGGCCCATGCAGCCGGCCATGAGCAGCCAGTTGACCTTGCTGATGTAGATCTGCCCGCGCTCGGAGGAGGAGGTGTGGGAAATGCGGATGCGCGGCAGATACCCCAGCTGCACCGCCTGCATGGTCAGGGAAAACACTCCGGAGATCAGCGCCTGGGAGGCGATGACCGCCGCGCAGGTCGCGAGGATCAGCAGCGGCATCCGGCCCCAGACGGGGGTCATGAACTGGAGCGGATTCTGGATGCCCTCCGCGTTGGTGAGCAGCAGCGCGCCCTGACCGAGGTAGTTGATGATCAGCGCCGGTTTCACCACGGTGAACCACGACATCGTGATCGACCGGCGGCCCACATGGCCCATGTCGCCGTAAAGCGCCTCCCCGCCCGTGATGGTCAGGAAAACCCCCGTCAGCACCACCACCGACTCGTGGCCGTGGGTCAGGAGAAACCGCGCGCCCAGCCATGGATTGAAAGCCTTCAGCACCTCCGGCGCCTGCACAATCCAGACCACCCCCAGCACCGCGAGCGTGAAGAACCACACCAGCATGATCGGCCCGAAGGCCGCGCCGACTTTGGCCGTGCCCAGCTGCTGGAGGGAAAACATGACCGCCAGAATCCCCAGCGTGATCAGCACAATGACATTGGGATCCAGATGCGGGGCCACCACCGTCAGGCCCTCGACCGCTGAAATGACGGAAATCGCCGGCGTGATCATGGCGTCGCCATACAGCAGCGCCGCCCCGAACACCGCCAGCGCCAGCATGATCCGCGCGGTGGGGGTGCGCCACATGCCTTTGCGGTCCGGGAAGGCCACGCTGAGCAGGGACAGAATGCCGCCCTCCCCCTGTTTGTCGGCTTTCATGACCAGCCCGACGTACTGCACGGAGATCATGATGATGATCGTCCAGATGATCAGCGACAGCACCCCGAGGATGCTTTCGGGATTGATGTGGTGCGGATTGCCTTCAAAGCACTCGCGCATCGCGTAAAGCGGGCTGGTGCCGATGTCGCCGAATACAATGCCCAGGGTGGTGAGGCAGAGAAGTCCAAACTTGGCGCGGACAGGGGAGGCGGTGGAGTGGCTCATGGATAGGGAGAGGCGGTCTGTCGCAGACGGGCAAAATGGCTATCAGCCAAAAATCCGCCGGGCCGCGCATCGCGGCAGGCGGAGGACAGAAGGGTGCTCTGGATTCATCTTCAGGCGGCGGGAGCCGGGTCTGCCCCACCGCCTGCGCAACGTGTGACACCGGTTTTTGAAATTGTCCATCGCGAGTCCTGGTCTCTGTCTGAAGGCGGATTCCCTGCCTTCTTCGAAGTCCGTATTTACGTATAAAAAATCAAATTAAAGGTAACTTATTGAATGTGAACCCCTTGTCACGCACTTGAAGATATTCCCCCTTAAAGGGATTTCAGCCGGGGCGTTTTCCGGGAAAAGCCGCCGTTTCCGCGCCCCGCCGGACCTGTGGACCACCGCGCCTGGCGGCCGGCGGCTGAAAAGCGGGCCGCCGGAAGAGCCCCGCTATTTTGAGCATTCAATCCATTTTAAACTTCACACCAGGACCCCGGGCACCAAAACTATCCCCATATTTCCCTATGAAAATCCGCCCTTCCCTTCTTCTGGCCGTCATACTTCCGGGCAGCGTGGTTTGCCTTCCCTCTTTTTCTCAGGCCGCGGTCATCACCGGAGTCACGGTGACGGAGTCAGCCCCGGCCCACAGCGCCCCCTATCCGGCGGAGAAGGCGGTTGACGGGGATGCCCCCGACTACGCTTCGGCGAATCTGGGAGCGGACACTTTTTTGAAATTCGCCTTCCCGGCCGTCCAGGCCGTGAACCGCATTGTGGTGATCAACCGGGACAGTGGAGCCACGCAGGACTGGATCGGGAATTTCACTCTGACGTTTGACGGCGGGCTCACCGTCTCCCACACCCGCACCGCCATCCGGGGCGGCAGCGCCATTATCCCTCTGGGCGCGACCTACAACACGGCCAGCGTGCGGCTGGATGTGGACACCACGGGCAATGTGGCCGCAGGCGGCAACACCGGGGTCATGGAGGTCCTGTTCCTCAGCCCCATGACCGGCAAAAACGCCATCAGCGGCGTCACCGTGACCGGCAGCGCCACGCCATTCAGCGCGGATTTCGCCGCCGCCAATGCGGTGGACGGCATCGTGGGGCGCAGCGCCGGCGCCGGATCCAAGCTGGAGTATGCCTCGGCCGGTCTCGGGCTGGGAGCGTTTGTGGACTTCGATCTGGGTGCCATCCAGCCCGTCGCCGGTTTTGACTTTTTCGACCGCCCGGCGGCGGCGGACCGTGTCAGCGCCTTTGACCTCATCTTCAGCCTGAACGCCATCTTCGGCGACGGGGATGATGTCGTCCGGTCCTTCACCCACGCCGGAATGGCCAGCAGCGCGGAATTCGCCGCCATCAATGCCCGGTATGTGCGGTATGATGTGACCGCCAAATCCGGCGCCGGCGTGAACACCGGGCTGAGCGAGATGATTTTCCACACCCCGGTTCCCGAACCTTCCGCCGTCATCGCCGGTCTCGCGGCCCTGACCGGTCTGGCCCTGCGCCGCCGCCGGGACTGAGCCGCCGGTTCCGTCCGGAACCGCGCACAAGTTTCTTTTGGCGGAGCCTGCCCCGCAGCCTCCAGCCCGTTGATTTCCCACCCCCTCCCCTCCCATGCCCCAATCCTCCTGTTTTTGCCGCCGGATCGCTCTGATCACCGCTTTTTCCGCATTTCCCTTCCTTTCCCACGCCGAAATCCTGTCCCCGCCGGACGTGATCGGAAACTCCCCGGAATACAGCGCCGCCTATGCGGCCGTGAATGTTTTTGATAACAATTCCACCGATTACGCCTCGCTGGGCGGCGGGCTGAACACGTTTCTGGAATTCCAGTTCCCCTCCGCCCGGACGTTTGACCGAATCGTGGTTCTGAACCGCGACACAGCGGCCGGCGGCGACTGGATCGGGGATTTCACCCTGACCCTGGACGACGGGCCGACCCGCTCGGTCGCCCGCACCGCCAGACGCGGCACCAGTGCGGCCCACTCCCTCGGATCGCCGGCCACGGCGACGAAGGTGCGGCTGGATGTGGATGCTCTGGGAACCGGCGGGGCGGCAGCCACCAACACCGGCGCGATGGAGATTTTCTTCCTGAAAACCCCCGCCGGCAGCGCCATCGTGGACAGTGTGGGCATCCTCGGCTCCGCGACGCCGTTCAATGCGGATTACGCCGCCTCCAACGCCGTGGATGGCCAGATCGGACGGTCCGGTGCCGCCGGTGTCACCCCGGAATACGCCTCCAAAAGCCTCGGCGCGGAGGCTTATGTGGATTTTGATCTGGGAGCGGTGCTGCCGGTGACCGGATTTGACTGGTTCGACCGCCCGACGGCGGCCGACCGGGTCACGGCGTTCGACATGATTTTCAGCCAGAACGCGGTGTTCGGGGACGGGGATGATGTGCCGATGAGTTTTGACAACTCCGCCCCCGCCATGGCCCTCAGCGGCACCTTCGCGGCGGTGAACGCCCGGTATGTCCGTTATGACGTGACCTCCAAGTCCGGCCCGGCGACCGCCAACACCGGCCTGAGCGAGATCATTTTCTACAAAAGCGGTGCCGCCGCGGCCGTGCCCCCGCAGGTGGCTGTCCCGCCGGCTCCGGCGACCCGCTTTGCCCAGGAAAGCCACACCTTCACCGTCAGCGCCACCGGTTCGGCCCCGCTGAGTTATGTGTGGAACAAAGGCGGCGTGCCCATTCCCGACCAGACCGGCGCTTCCCTGACCCTGACAAACCTCACGGCGGCGGATGCGGCGGACTACAGCGTGACCGTGTCCAATGCGGCGGGAACCATCCTCAGCGCCGCGGCGCATCTGACGGTGGACACCAGCCCCGGCGATCCCGCGCGCGGCCGCACCATCTGGCTGAAATTCGACGAAACCACCGGGCTGACCGCCGCCGACGCCGCCGGGAATGACCATCCGGGCGCACTCCAGAATTTCACGGGCGATCCCTCCCCGTGGCAGCCGGGCCACCTTAATAACGCGGTGTCCTTCAACCCCAACGGTCCCGAGGGCAACGTGGTGACCGTTGAGGATCCCGGCACTCTGGATTTTGCCACCACCGGCATTTTCTCGGCCTCGTGCTGGGTGAAGGCTCCGCTGGGCCTGGCCCAGACCGGCGGCGCGGCCATTCTCTGCAAAGGTCCCGGCGCGGGCGGCGAGCAGTTCTGCCTCGATCTTTTCGGCGGAGGCTACCGGTTTTACATGCGCAACGACGCCATTCCCAGCGTGGCCACGCTGATCGGCACCACCATCCCGCCCAACGGCGAGTGGCAGCATCTGGCCATTGTTTTCGACCGCGGGCAGAACCGGATGCAGCTGTATGTGAACGGCGAGGTCGCGGGCTCCGCTCTTCCCACCCCGACCACGCTCTCCAACGCCGAGCCCATCAGCATCGGCAGCCGCCAGTCCGCCAATGCCGCGGGCTCGGCTTACGATCTGAATTTCCAGGGCCTGATTGACGACGTCAGCTTCTACAGCCGCGCCCTGAGCCCGGCGGATATTCAGTCCATTTCGCCCTACATCAAAACGCCGCCGCTGGCCGGCAAAGCCTTCGGAGGCGGCACCCACACCCTGACCGTCAGGGGGGCGGGAGCCGGTCCCATCACGTATGAGTGGAGGAAAAACGGCGCGGTGATCCCCAATGAAACCGCGGATTCCCTTGTTCTGGCCAATATCGGAGCGGCGGACACGGCGGATTATTCCGTGACCCTGACCAATCCGGCGGGAAGCATCACCACCACCCCGGTGCGTCTCACCGTGGAGGCGGCCGCTCCGGAC
Organism: Verrucomicrobiota bacterium; assembly: GCA_040386695.1. GTDB lineage: Bacteria > Verrucomicrobiota > Verrucomicrobiia > Verrucomicrobiales > V1-33 > CAIZWU01. The sequence goes on along the minus strand of JAZKFB010000041.1, from coordinate 49,787 downwards.
CTGACGCGGGGGCTTCTGGCGCATCTGAAATTCGATGAGACCGCCGGACTGGCGGCGGCGGACGCCAGCGGGAAAAACAATGCCGGGACCCTCGAAAACTTCGCGGGCGACAACAGCCAGTGGCAGGCGGGGAAAATCGGCGGAGCCGTCTCCGTCAGCGGCTCCGATCCCAACAGCATGGAGGTGGTCAACATTCCGGACACCGGCGGACTGGATTTCACGGTGAAAGGGGCCTTCACCGCCTCCTGCTGGGTGAAGGCGGCTCCCGGCGCGGTCCAGGAAAACGGCGCCGGCATCCTTGCCAAAGGCGGCGGCGGCGGCGGCGAGGAGTTCTGCATCGATCTCCAGCCCGCCGGCTACCGGTTCTATCTCTGGAACGGAGGAAATCCCAACACTCCGACGGTGCTTCAGACCAATGTGGTTCCCAGCGGCGAGTGGCAGTGCGTGACCGCCGTTTTCAATCTGGCCGGGAAACGCATGAAACTCTACGTGGACGGCGTGGAGGCGGGCTCCGCGGTCCCGCCCGCCACGATGCTGTTCAATGCCGATCCCGTCTCCATCGGATCGCGCACCGCCAGCACCACCAGTCTGGATTACACCCTGAATTTCCAGGGTCTGATTGATGACGTGCATCTTTACGACCGCGATCTCAGCCCTCAGGAAATCACCATGCTGGCGACTCCCCCGGCCGTCGTGGACGCCCCGCCGCTGACCATCACCCGCAACGGCGGCAACGTGGAGATTTCCTGGCCTGCCGGAGTGACCGGCTGGATTCTGGAGGAAAGTCCTTCGCTCCAGGCCCTGTCCTGGACCGCGTCCACCGGCGTCGCCGGCAACCGCCTGGTCATTCCCGCCCCCGCCGGGCGCAAATTCTACCGCCTGCGCCAGTAGCGGCGGGTCCGCCCGCGTCCCTTGACCGGTTTGCCTAAAGTTCCCTCACGGGCCGGAGTTTCTTGTCCCCTTGTCAGTTCCCTCACAGGCCGGCGCTCCATGCCCCTTTGTCAGGCCGTCGAAAGGGAGCACGGGCTCCGGCCCGTGAATTTCCGCCCCCAAGTCCCCCATGAAAAAATTCCCTCTGCTTTGTGTTCCGCTGCTGCTGTCCCTTCTGGCTTCGGCCCGGGCGGACAGCGTGGTGGTTTTCAACGAGATCATGTATCACCCGGACACCGCCGGGGAGCCGGCGGGCGAGTGGGTGGAGCTGCGGAATCAGATGGGGGTGGACGTCGATATCTCCCACTGGCGGCTGGCCGACGCGGTGGACTACACCTTCCCGGCGGGAACCGTCATTCCAGCGGGCGGGCTGCTGGTGGTGGCGGAAATCCCGTCGGGACTGACCGCCGCCGGGGTGACCGGCGCCATGGGGCCGTGGTCCGGCAAGCTGAACAACAGCGGCGAGAAAATCGAACTGCGGAACAACAACAGCCGCGTGATGGATGAGGCGGAATACAACAACCGGGGCGGCTGGCCGGTGGCGGCGGACGGCGGCGGGCCGTCGCTGGCGCGGAAAGCGAAGTTCCTGAACGGGGAAAAAGCCGCCTCCTGGGCTTCCAGCCGGAAAAGCGGCGGCACGCCGGGCGCGGATAATTTTCCCGCCGCCGCGCCTCCGGAAACCGCGCCGCCGCTGGTGATCAATGAAGCCGGCCTCACCCGCATCGAGATTATGAATCCCGGCACCGCCGCCGTCAGCACCGCCGGCTGCCGTCTTCAGGCGGCGGGCGGCCCCGCGGCGGCTCTGCCGGATCAGATGATTCCTCCCGGCGGCTGGCTGAGCGTTGATTTCGCCACCGGCACCGACCAGCCGGTGCTGCTTTTCGCCGCCGACGGCACGACCTGCCTGGACTCCGTGCTTGTCCGGGAAAAACCGCGCGCCCGCTTTCCCGACGGCTCCGGCCCCTGGCGGTATGCCACCACGGAAACGCCGGGCGCGGCCAATGCGGTCACACTGCGGAATGAGATCGTGATCAGCGAGATCATGTACGATCACCCCGATTCCTCCCTCCTCCCCGCCGGTTCCCCGCAGCCGGGGCAATGGCTGGAGCTTCACAACAAATCAGCGGCGGCCGTCGATCTCAGCGGCTGGCGGATGGACGGCGGCATCACCTTCACCTTTCCCGCCGGAGCCACGCTGGCGGCGGGCGGATACGGCGTTCTGGTTCAGAATCCGGCCGCTTTCGCCACCGGCCACCCGCTTCCGGCGAATGCGGTGTTCGGTCCGTGGGAGGGCAAACTTTCCCACAGCGCCGACACCCTGATCCTGGAGGATCCGGCGGGCAATCCGGCGGACGAGGTCTCCTTTTTCTCCGAAGGCCGCTGGCCCGCCGGGGCCAACGCCGGCGGCTCCAGCCTGGAGCTGCGCCAGGCGGACGCCGACAACAACATCGCGGAATCCTGGGCCGCCAGCGACGAATCCGGCAAAGCCGCCTGGCAGACCTTCACCTGGCGCGGACCCAACAAGCCGTCGCAGACCGGCGAGCCCGTGCTCTGGCGCGAGCTGAATCTGCTGCTGGTGGACGGACCCGGCGAATGCCTCGTGGATGACGTGAAGCTGACGGACACCACCACCGGCAACGATCTCATCCAGAACGGCAGTTTCAGCGACGGCGCCAGCCACTGGCGGCTCCTCGGCACCCACCGGCACTCCCGTGTGGAACCCGAGCCCGGCAATGCGGGCAACAGCGTGCTGCACGTGATCGCCGCCGGACCGGGGGAATATCAGGGCAACCAGATCGAAAGCACGTTTCTCAACAACCAGGCTCTGGTCGCCAACCGCGAATACGAAATCTCCCTGCGCGCCCGCTGGATCAGCGGCGGCGGACGGCTGAACACGCGGGCGTATTTCAACCGCCTGCCGCGCACCAATCTGCTCAATGTCGTCTCCAACGGCGGGACTCCCGGCGCGCCGAATTCCCGGACAGTGGCCAATGCGGGACCGGCTTACCGCTCCCTCAGCCACTCGCCCGTGGTGCCCGCCGCGAACCAGGCGGTGACGGTGTCCGTGGAAGCCGCTGATCCTCAGGGCGTGGCCGCGCTTTCCCTGAAATACGCGGTCGCCGGCGGCGCGTGGCAGACCGTGGCCATGTCCCCGGCGGGCGGCGGCACAGGGACAGCAGCGGCTTTCACCGGCGTGATTCCCGGCCAGGCCTCGGGTGCCGTGCAGTTTTACATCGAGGGCGCCGATGGTTCCGGAGCGGTGAGTTACTTCCCGGCCGCCGGAGTGGATTCGCGGGCGATGTATAAAGTTCAGGACAACCTCGCCACCGGCACCATGCCGAAATTCCGCGTGGTCATGAAACCCGCCGACGCCACGTTCCTGCACACGGCGGTGAACACACTGAGCAATGATTTCCTGCCCTGCACCATCATCGCGGAGGAGAACGATGTTTATTACAACGCCGGCATCCGTCTCAAAGGCAGCTTTGTCGGGCGGAATGTGGCGCGGGCGGGCTTCACCGTCAGCTTCAACAGCGACCGGCTTTTCCGGGGCATTCACGACAAGGTGGCCATCGACCGCAGCCAGCACGCGGCCCTCGGGCAGGGGGAAATCATTCTCAAGCACATGGCCGGAGCGGCGGGCGGCATTCCCAGCATGTATGATGACCTGGCGCGTTTTATTCACCCCCTGACGACTTACACGGGGAAATGCCAGATGCGCCTGACGGGTTTTGACGATGACTATCTGGACACCCAGTATCCCGACGGCGCGGACGGCACCATGTTTGAGATGGAGGTCATCCGCTGGGCCACGCAGACGGTGGACAGCAAGCCGGAGTCCCTGAAACTGCCGCCCGGAAGCGGGGCCGGAGACGGATATCAGAACTACGATGTGGCCGACTACGGCACGGACAAGGAGGCCTACCGCTGGACCATGCTCCAGTCGAAAAGCCGCAGCCGCGACGACTACACGCGCATCGTGGACATGTCCCGCATGTTCTCCAAAACCGGCACCGCCTTCGACGTCGAGGCCACCCAGCGGCTGGACAAGGAGGAATGGCTGCGCACCCTCGCGTTTCAAAGCCTCGTGGGCACGGCGGACTCGGTCTTCACCGGCAGCAACATCCACAATTTCCGGCTCTACATCCGGCCCGGCGACGGACGGGCGCTCTACATGCCGTGGGACTGGGACAGCGCCTATCAGCTGAGCAGCACCGCCGCCGTGGTGGGCGGCGGGAATTTCGCCAAGGTCGTCACCTCCACGCCGGATAACCGCCGCCGGTATTACTGGCAACTCAATGACCTTGTGAAGAGCGTGTTCAACACCGCCTACATGACCCGCTGGACCCAGCATTACGGCACCGTCGCCGGCGAAAGTTACTCCGGCATTCTCAGCTATATCAGCAGCCGCGCCGCCTACGTGCGCACCCAGGTGCCGTCCACCACCGCCTTCACCAGCACCGCCGGAGCCGTGGCCGATGGCGGCATCCTGACGCTGACCGGGACCGCGAATATCGACGTGCTGAACCTGGAGGTGAACGGCCTGATTTACCAGCCGGTGTGGACTTCCAACACCGCGTGGAGACTGAGCGTCCCCCTCGCCGCCGGCTCCAGCACCCTGACCATCAAAGGCCTGGACAAAAACGGCACCGCCCTCACCGGGGCCGCCTCCAGCCTGACCGTGGAGAACACCAGCGGCCCCGCCTCCTGGCCGGCTTTGAGAATCAGCGAGTGGATGGCCGAAAACACGTCCGCCGTCACCGATCCCGCCGACGGCAAAAACGACGACTGGCTGGAGCTTCACAACCCCACGGAGCAGCCTGTGGATCTTTCCGGCTGGCGTCTGAGCGACAATCCCGCCACCCCCGCGCTTTTCACCGTGCCCGCCGGGTGGTCGATTCCCGCCAAAGGGTTTCTCCTGATCTGGGCGGATGAGGAAACCGCGCAGAATCCCGCCGCCCCGGCGGCCGGAAACGCGCTTCACGCCGGCTTCAAACTCAGCAAAGACGGCGAAACCCTCCGGCTGTCCACGCCGGACGGGCGGGAAATCGATCGTGTGACCTTCGGCGCGCAGACCGCCGACCGTTCCGAAGGCCGGGCGCCGGAAGGCGATCCCGCCGCCGCCACCGCGCTCACTCTGCCCTCCCCGGGCGCGGCGAATGTTCTCACCAGATTCCTCCGGCTTTCCCTGACCGCCGCCGCGCCGGAAGTCGAAATCACCACCACTCCCGGCTGGAATTATCTGCCCGAAACCTCTGCCGACCTGAAAACCTGGCTGCCCGCCGCCCCGGCCGCCACCCCGGCGGCGGGAACCACGCTCGCCCTGCCCGTTCCCGTGATGGACGGCACCCGGAAGTATCTGCGGGTGCGGGTCAGCCGGTAAACCGGCAGCCGGAGCGGGGTTCCGGCCATGGTCCGTTTTCCGGAATTCAGGTTAAATTCTGTCCTCCCTCCAAAGCCGCGGGTTTTCCTGCGGCTTTTTTGGCGCAAAACGCCAACTGCCTCAGGATCAATGCCACCCGCTGACGGGTGATTTGCATTTTGCGGCGTTCCGCCTGCGCCGGGATTCAGCGGCTGGCAAAATGCGCCCGGATTCCGCCTCTCCGCAGGACATTCCCCCGTAGAACGGTTCCGGCACACCACCTGCAAAGACAGGTTCATGCCCTGCGGAACCCCTGAGGGCGATCACCATCCCTAACTCACCCATCACTATGAAAACGACCTTCCTCCTGATCCTTCCCGCCATGGCCGTGCTGTCCCTCACCTCCTGTGATTCCGCCGAGGAGAAAGCCCGCAAGAAGGCTTTGGAGTCCCAGGCTGATCAGCTGGAAAACAAGGCCGATGCGACCCGGAAAATGGGCGAGACGTCCGCTGACGCCAAGGAGAAGGACGCCAAAACGGGCGCCGCCGCCACCAGGGACAACACCGAAACCAAAGCCGACACCCTTGAGGATCAGGCTGATGCCGTCCGCAAAAGCAAATAAGCGGCCCTTTTCCCCTTCATCGTCCATCCTGAATTCTTAACCTTCTCCTTCCCGCCATGTCCCTCCGCGATTTTAACGCTCTGGATTACGCCCCCTCCACCGCTGACGATGCCGAGCTGCTGCGCCGCATCGGTGACGGCGATAATAAAGCCTTCGAGCTTTTTTACGCCCGTCATGCGGCTCTGGCCTATTCCGTCGCTTTGAAAATTCTCGCGAACCCCACCGACGCGGGGGACGTGGTGCAGGATGTTTTTGTCACCATCCACCGCAAGTCCGACCAATACCATGTCGGCCTCGGCAAAGCCTCCTCCTGGCTGGCGGCCATCACCCGCAACCGTTCCCTCGACCGTCTGCGGGTCCTGAAACGCCAGTCCCGCCACGCGGTGCTGGAGCGTGAGAATGCCATTCAGGAGTTCGATCCCTATCAGCGCACCGCTGATTCCAGTCTCTACCGCGATGAGCGTGAACTGCTCCGGGAAGCCGTCAGCCGCCTCGGCGCGGAGCACCGCCAAGCGCTGCATCTGGTGTATTTCGGCGGCCTGACCCATCAGGAGATCGCCCAGCAGTTCAATCTTCCGCTCGGCACCATCAAAGCCCGCGTCCGCCGCGGCCTGCAGAAACTGCGCGGCTCCCTCAAAGGCCGCCTGCAGCCTCTGGGAGCGGAGGCGGATCAGTAAAATGCCTCCCGGCAGCCCCGAACGCTCCAGCCTTTTAAGCTTCCATCCACTCCCGATCATGCCCACCGCGACTCCTGATAAAATCCATGGCATTCTGGAAGATTTCAGCACTGCCATGCTGATCACCAGCGGCGATTCCTCGCCTTTCCACGCCCGCCCCATGGAAATCGCCTGGCTGGATCCTGATTGCCGGGTGTGGTTTTACACCAGCCTCAGCAGTCCGAAAGTGGAGGAAATCAAACAGGATCAGCATGTTCTGCTGACCTTTCAGAAGGATCACAGCAAATACCTCACTCTCGCCGGAACAGCGGATATTGTAAGGGACCGGACCCGCATCGAGGCTCTCTGGAAGGAATCCTACCGCTCGTGGTTTCCCGATGGAATCACCGATCCGGATCTGGTGCTGGTCCGCGTTGTGCCCCAGAGCGCTGAATTCTGGGACAACTCCGGCACCCAGGGTATCCGCTATCTTTATGAAGCCGCCAAGGCGCGCCTTAAAGGCACCACTCCCCACATTGAGGAGGGGGAGGTGCACGGAGTGGTGAGCATGGCCTGATCCGCTCTCCCCGCCTGTTTTGGGCCCACCCCCGGCCGAACAAGTCCCCTTTTCCACCCCCAAAGCCATGACACCCCGCAACAGCACCCCCCACCATGCTGATGAAAACCACCAGAATGCTCCAAACGAGAACCGCCACGAGGATCATCGTGGCCGCTCCGAGGAGCGCAGCGATCACATCGCCTGGGCTCATGTGAATAACGAGCCATCCGATGACCGCCAATCCCGGCAGCAGAACAGCTGACTTCCCCGTCCCGCAGCTCTTTTCCGCTTCTTTCCTCCCTTCCCTTTTCCAACCCTCATCCACCCTATGAAACTCCAGAAATCCCTGCGCGATCTCACTCAGCCTTCCGGTAAAATCGGCTGGGCGCTCCTCTGGCTGCTGGGTATTCCGCTTCCGGTTCTCCTGATCATTTATTTCCTTAAAGGACGCTGAATCCTTTGTCCGGCTGAGCCGGGATCATCCGGTAAACCCGCCTCGAAGCGAATTTACCGGATTTTTTGCGGGCAGGATCAATGCATCTCGGAAAAATTCAGCCCTAGGGCCTTCGCCAGATCCGTGATGTCCCGTTTCTGCTCGTGCCCGATCAGAGCGATGGAGACGCCCTTCTTCCCGGCGCGCCCCGTGCGTCCGCTGCGGTGGGTGTAATGATCAAGCTGGTCCGGCAGTTCGTGATGAATCACAAACGCCAGCCCCTCGACATCAATCCCGCGGGCGGCGACATCGGTGGCCACGAGGAACTGGAACCGGTCCTTGCGGAAGGACCGCAGCACCTTGTCCCGCTCCAGCTGCGGCAGGTCGCCCTGGAGCACGCCGATGGGATAACCGCGCTCCTTCAAAGCGGTCGCCAGTTCCGTGGCCGCGATTTTGGTCCGGCAGAAAATGACGCCGCGCTCGCCGGGGCGGAGGTTGATGTAGTTGGCGATGACATCCACTTTCTCCCGCTCCCGGCAAACCAGGAAGCGGTGGGAAATATCGCGGTTCACGACATGCGACTGGTCGATTTTCACCGTATGGGCGTCGGGTGACATGTATTCGCGGATCAGGTTGCGCACCCCGTCCGGAATGGTCGCGGAAAACAGCCACGTGGCCCGGCGCTGATGGACGATCCCGCAAATCTGCGCCAGCTCGCGTTTAAAGCCCAGAGTCAGCATCTCGTCCGCCTCGTCCAGCACCAGCAGTTTCACGGAATCCAGCGAAAGCGCCTTCCGCTCCAGAAGATCCAGCAGACGGCCGGGCGTGGCCACCACGACGTGGGTGGGCCGGCGGAGCGCCGTGACCTGACGGTCGATGTTGTCGCCGCCGGTCAGAACCTCCACGAAAATCTTGTCCGCGCAGTATTTGGTGAAGCGGAACAGCTGCTTGCCGATCTGCTTCGCCAGCTCCCGCGTGGGAGCCACCACCAGCGCCTGGATTCCCCGCGCCTGGAGGTCAATGCCCGTGAGCAGCGGCACACCGAACGCCGCCGTTTTTCCCGTGCCGGTCTGGGCCTGAGCCACAAAATCCCCTCCGTTCTGGAGCAGATGCGGGATCGCCTCCCGCTGAATGGGAGTGGGAGTGACAATGCCCAGTTCCTCAAGTCCCCGGATGAGATCCTCGCGGATCCCCAATGCTTTTAGTGTTTTCAAAATAGGTGTCAGGGCGGCCCGGCGGGCGGGCGGCGCGGAGGAATCGGATTAAATTAATCAGCTCAGCTCAACTCAGGGAAGATTCAGCTTCTGACCCACCCGGATCAGGTCCGTGGTCAGACCGTTGGCGGATTTCAGCGCGGAGATCGTGGTGTTATTGCGCTTGGCGATTTTGGTCAGATTGTCGCCCGGCTGCACCACCACCTGACCGCCGCCGCCGCCGGAGGAATAGGATTGGGCCGGAGGATTATAGCTCGGTTTCGGCGTGGAGGGATACGTCTGCGCCTGCTCGTAACCGCCATACGGACTGGCCGCCGGCTGAGTGGCGTAAGGGTTGGAGGCCGGGGTCTGGCTGTAGGGATTGGAGGCCGCGCCGGGCGGCTGGCCGTAAGTGGTGGCCGGGGGCGTGGCATAGGGATTGCTCTGCGGCACCTCGCCGTAGGGATTGGCGGATGCGGGAGGCTGGGTCCCGTAAGCGTCCGCTCCCTGCTTCGGATGGAAGAGGGTGCAGGACGGCGTAACCACGGTCAGCAGGGCCAGAGCGGAAAGGGAAAGAAGGCGCATGACGGAGAAAAATTGAAATTCGGGAAGTGGGGTAATTAGACTTTGTTCACCAAATGACAAGCTCTCATTCCGCGCCGGAGCCGCACCGCGCCGGCACTGGATTCCCCCGTGCCGTGCCGCATCCTGCCGTGGCGTCGGCACGCGCCGGCCCCGCCGGATTCCCGGCCTTGTGATTTGCGGGGGACAGGTCCAACCGTGGGGCGATGAACCGCCGTCCCCCGTCCTCCTCCCCGCGCCAGCCGTCGCCGGCCCCCTCCGCCTCCAACACCCGGCTGCTGGCCTGGCAGATTTTGCGCGCCTGGCAGCCCGACGGCGTGTTTGCGGAGGAGATGGTGGACCACACCGCCCGGCGGAATTCCCTGAGTTCCCCCAACCGCGCCTTTCTGAAAGCCATGGTTTTCGCCGCGCTGCGGAATCTGACCCTGCTCGACGCCTGGATCGATGAGCTCCGCGACGGCGGCAAGCTGGACCACGACACCCGCGGCTGGCTGCGGCTCGGTCTGGTGCAGTGCCTCATCCTCGGACTCCCGGAACATGCCGCTGTCCACGAAACCGTGGAACTCTCCGGCCGCGGACGCGGCCTCGTGAATGCCGTGCTCCGCCGCGCCCTCCGCGAGCGCACGGAGCTGGAAAAACTCCGCCTCCACGCCCCGCCGGACATCCGCTTCTCCCTGCCGGAATTCCTCACGGACCGCTGGACGAAACACTTCCATCCCCTGGGCATGGAAAAACTGGGCACCTGGTCCAACACCCCGGCCCCCATCATCGTCCGGGTCAATAAACTCTTCACCGGAGCGGAGGCCAAACTCGCCGCCGTGCCCGGCCTGACGCCGCTGGAGAAACACGAGGGCTTTTTCCTCTGCGCCGAACTCCCGCTCGACGCCCTCGCCTCCGGCTGGTGCTATGCCCAGGATCCCTCCACCGCCGAAGCGCCTATCCTCCTCGCGCCGACCGCCGGCATGACCGTTCTCGACGCCTGCGCCGCCCCCGGCGGCAAAGCGGCGCTGCTGGCCCAGATGATGGAGAACCAGGGCGCTCTGGTGGCCACCGACTCCGCCCTGCCCCGCCTCGAACGCCTGCGCGGCAACCTCCAGCGCCTCCACGTCAAAAACGCCGAAATCCTCGCCCACGACTGGGAAACCACCCCCGCCCCCGCCTCCTGGAAAGTGCGCTTCCCGGACGGATTCGACCGCATCCTCGTTGATGTCCCCTGCTCCAACACCGGCGTCATCCGCCGCCGCGTGGACGTCCGCTGGCGTCTCAACCCGGGCTCCTTCACCGAGATGGCCCGGCGCCAGATCACCCTTCTGAGCAACCTCCTCCCCCTGCTCCGCCCCGGCGGCCGCCTCGTTTACTCGACGTGCAGCATCGAACCCGAGGAGAACGAGCACGTCGTCCGCGCCGTCATCGCCAAAAACCCCGCCTACCGCCAGCTCCAGACCCGCTCCCTCGTCCCCCACCTCACTGAAACCGACGGTGCCTGGGCCTCGCTCATTGAGCGGATTCCGTAAGCTCCTGGATCCAAGACCCGGATTGACGGGCCCTGACACCCCTGTCAAAATTCCCGCATGACACTCACAGCCATTATCACGCCGGCGGAAGAGGGTGGATTTGTCGCCTTCAACCCTGAAACCGGGACCACAACGCAGGGGGAGTCCCTGCCGGAAGCTATGGCCAATCTGCGTGAAGCGACCGAGCTTTATCTCGAAGACTTTCCCTCAAATTGTCCAGTTGGTGAATGAATCTTTCCTGACGATTGTGCGGGCCTTTCAGGCGGAAGTTCAACGCGGCTTGAAACTCTTTCAGAAGCACGCCGGGTTCGAAAATTTACTCTCGTGGCGCAGCCGTGGACTCCCGCGCACTGGATATCTGGATCCTGAGGGAAAACACCATTATTGCTTTCATGGGATAGGGGTTTGCCTCCAATTATCCAGGGATTTACATATCGACCGGGACTTCGGCTATGGTGGGCGCATGGACGGATTTGATCTTCGGAGATTGGAACACTTCCTTCGCCAGAGACGGAAACTTCAGAGAACCCTTCCGTTGGAGAGCCTGAGAAGCGCTTTCGATGAGGCAATTCAGGATGGCATCATTATTACTCGATGGCGGTCCTTTCACGACAATCTCTACTACGTGTGCGGAGTTCTCCCCCCAATAACTATTAACCAATAACTCCCCTCCCTTCTCCCAATGCCCATCCTCTCCGTCTCCGGTCTGACTGTCACCCGTGCGGGCACGCGCATTCTGCGTGGAATCGACTGGACCATTCAGCCCGGCGAGATGTGGACGATTCTTGGCGCGAACGGGTCGGGGAAAACCTCGCTGCTGGGCTGTCTGACCGCCTTTCTGATTCCCGCCGGAGGCACCGTCACCGTGCTGGGCGAAACTTTTGGTGCCAGCGACTGGACCCAGCTGCGGAAGCGTATCGGCTTGGTCAGCAGCAGCGTGCGCCAGATGGTGGACGACGACGAGCGCCCCCGCGAAATCATCGGTGGCGGGCGTTACGGGCAGATCAATTTCTGGGGGAAGCTGACCAAGGACGATCATCTGAAAATTGAAACCATCGCCCGCCTGACCCGCTGCACGCCGCTCCTCGACCGGCCCTGGGCTGTGCTTTCGCAGGGCGAGCGCCAGCGCGTGCTCACCGGCCGCGCGCTCATGGCCGAACCTGAACTGCTCATTCTCGACGAACCCTGCGCCGGACTCGATCCCGTGGCCCGCGCTCACTTTGTCGGCTTCATGCAGCGCCTCGCCACCCAGCGGCGCGGCCCGGCGGTGGTGCTGGTGACGCATCACCTGGAGGAAATCCCCCCCGCCTGCACCCACGTCCTCGCCCTCCACGCGGGAAGCGCCGCCGCCTCCGGCCCGATCGACGAGGTGCTCACCAGCCCGATTCTCAGCAAAATCTTCGGCGCGCCCGTCGAGGTGTTCAAAGCGGACGGCATCTGGTCTCTTCACCTCCCTCCCCACACCGGCCGCGCGGCGTTCTGACTCCCATTTCCTTTTACGGATATTTCAAAAAAGCTTCATGCCAGACGACACCGATTAGGTTCAGTTCTGTCTGAGCGGTCCGGCTCAAAAAAAATCCGGCGTCTCAAACCGCCGCTGCCGCCGGCGGTCTTTGCGCCCGGTGATGATCTTTTTGGATATCCTGCCATCATCCTGAATAACACCGTTCCGGAAATGTGAAGTTTTTGGGGGAACTCAGTAAACCAGGAGAACGAGAGCTGGCGTCATCAAGGTGATATCCACCGCCGCCCGGGAGGGAATGCGGCCAATGCGGGGTTGGGAGAGGTCGAGGAGGCCCAGGAGCAGACCGCTCAGGGCCGCACAGGCGGCGGCGGATTTTGAGGCCGGGTCGCCGGCGGCAAGGGCCGCGAGTCCGGCGATCAGGATGAGCCATGGCAGCAGGTGCCCGATGGAATCACCCACGTGCTGTCGATGGTGGCTTCGGAATCCGCCGTCACGCTGCTGCCCGGTTATTTCAAAACCACCACTCATCCCGATATTGCCTTTGTGCCGGTATCCGATTCCGGGGCGCGCCGGGATTTCATGGTGCTGTGGCAACGGGGGAAAACCAGCGCCTCCGCCACGGCGCTGGTGGAGGCGCTGAAAGAGACCGCGCTCCGGCTCTCCTGAGTATCGCCCGTGGCATCGGTTCCGCTTTCGGACCCGGTTTAAATTCCGATACAGGAAAGGAGGCCCGCCCATAGTGAGGGCCAAGCCGTAATGAGAATGAAATGACGACCCCTGGAATTTTTCACCGTGGCCTGCTGGCCGTGACCCTCCTGGGCCTCGTATTTTCACTCACTGTGCCATGCCGGGCGGAGCCTGCGGGTGGCGGAGATTTCGCCGCGCTTCAGGCGGATGAGGGAGATGATGAGAGTCTGAGCCGGAAGGTGGCTTCTTTTATTCGGACCAAAACGGACATGCGCCGCAGCCTCCTCAAGCGGCCGCGGCCCTGCCGCTGGAAAGACGACAGGGTGTCCATCACCAACGGCCCCTTCCGGCTCCTCAAACTGCCGCTTGGCCCATTCCCGCAAATGAGGTTATCTGTCCCTGCTGCGAACAACGGCCCAACCCACCCATGACAAATACCAGTTCTAAAAAGAAGGAACTCTCCCCCAAACTCCGTGCGGAGCTGCTTGCGGAACTGGAGGCCCGCTTTGAAAAAAACATGAACCGTCACCAGGGGCTGGAGTGGGCCAAAGTCCTGGCTCGGCTGGAGGCGCATCCTGAAAAACTGTGGCCGCTCCAGGAAATGGAAGCCACCGGCGGGGAACCGGATGTGACGGGATATGACCAAAAGACCGGCGAATACCTCTTCTGCGATTGTTCCCCGGAAACTCCCAAAGGCCGCGTGAGTGTTTGTTATGACCGCGCAGGCTGGGAGTCGAGAAAGGAAGCCCGGCCGAAAACCACGGCCATGGACCAGGCTGCGGAAATCGGCATCCAACTCCTGACGGAGGAGGAATACCTGGAGCTGCAGAAGCTCGGCGAATTCGATAAAAAGACCTCCAGCTGGGTGAAAACGCCCGACAACATCCGGAAGCTTGGCGGAGCCCTCTACTGCGAGCGCCGCTACAGCCGCATCTTCACCGGTCACAACGGAGCGCAATCCTATTACGCCGCCAGAGGCTTCCGCGGCTGGCTGAGCGTCTGAAGTCCGCACGGCGCGCGTCCGGGGGACCGGTCCGTCAGCGGGGTCATGGAGATGACCGGGTTCAACGCGGCGCGCGGTTTTCCCCGGAGGACCCGGCGTGTGCTGAACGGAAAGGAACGGCGGCACTGAGGCAGGCCGCATTTTCACGGTTCCGGAAATTTCAATTCTTGACATGCAACCAAATGGTTGCATTTTACCGCCGTATGGATGCCGTTTTCAAAGCCCTGGCTGACGCCAGCCGCCGCACCCTGCTTGATGAGCTGCACCGTGAGAACGGGCGCACCCTGGGCGATCTCTGTGGCCGGCTGGACATGACGCGGCAGGCGGTCACCAAGCATCTCAGGGTGCTGGAGGAGGCCAGCCTGGTCGCGGTTGTCCGGCGGGGGCGCGAGAAACGGCATTTCCTGAACCCGGTCCCGATTCACGAAATCGCCGAACGCTGGATCCGCAAATACGAGCGGTCCCGGCTTGATGCCCTGAGTGAGCTGAAGCGGGGTCTTGAACAACAGAATCAACCCAAAATCAAACCTGAATAAAAAACAACATCATGGAAAAGAGTGCCTTTGTTTATGTCACCTACATCCGCACCACCCCGGAAAAGCTCTGGGAGGCCCTCACGCAGCCGGAGTTCACTAAACAATTCTTCTTCGGCTGCACGATGGAGACAGAGTGGAAAGCGGGTGCCGCGTGGAAACTCGTCGGCTCCGACGGCGAACTCAAGGACGCCGGTGAAATCCTGGAGATCGACCCGCCCCGGCGGCTGGTCCTGAGCTGGCGCAACGAGTTCAAACCCGAACTGATGGCCGAGGGCGAGTCCCGCATGACCTATGAACTGGAACCGGACGGGGAGACGGTGAAGTTCACCGTCCTGCACGAGATGGACCAGCCGGAATCCAAGCTCATCCGCGCCGTCTCCAACGGCTGGCCCCTCATCCTCTCCAGCCTCAAAACCCTGCTCGAAACCGGGGAATCCCTGGAGGATACCCGCAGCTCTTAACCATCCGCCGCCACAGCCCGGCGGACCGGAGGAGCCTTTCCTGCGGCCGCCGGGAGCGCAGTCCGCAAGGCAATTTTTCCCTGATGATGAAGCGTTCCCCGGAGCAGCGGCTGCTCCGGGGCATGGATATAAACGCCACCGCCAAACAGCTGGTCTGGGCGTCAATCGTCACCGAACTCACTGAACGGGAACGAAGAGCCGCTTTTATGAGCGGTTCTATCCCGGCTTTGGTAAATTTTCAAATATGGGCCAAACTCACGGGCAGGATGCCCGTGCTCCTGCACAGGTGGCGAAGCGGCGGGGCTGCGCATAGAACCAAGTGAGCGCCCGCTGGTGATGAACGCGCGTGTCAATGGCGAGTGCTGTCAGCACATTTCCATCAAGGAGCCAAACCATGAAACAGGCACGCCAAGCTAGGACTTGTCCTCAAGCTGAGCCACCTGTTCCGCAGTGATCACCCGTATTCCCTTCACCAACGGAAAGCGGGCGGCTGAGTTTGTCATGATGGTCTCAGACTTTACAGGCCGGAAGCCGGATTCCACCACGAGCCTGCTGACCGCCACCGCCACGGAGCAGTGCGCCTGCTCCGCAAATGCCTTGGCGATGGCATAGGCGTTGTCGTCGATCTGAACGGCAATGGACATGGCCAATATGTCTCACCGCGCGGATGTGCTGTCAATCAGAGAGGGGCTGTTGTCCATTTGTTCAAGTTCAGCGCCACAGGTGCCCGGGGAATTTTTTAGCCACGGTCTGTCGGTGTTTGGGCCATTCACGGGTGAGGAAGCGGGGCCAGTCGGTGGTGGTGGTGAGGCGTTTGTTATCGGGAGTGAGGAGAGTGAGAAGGACGGGAAGCCGGCCTTCGCAGAGGGTGGGGTGCTCTTTGAGGGTGAAGCATTCCTGAAGTTTGGCTTGGGCTTCGGGTTCGCCGTCGAGGTAGGAGATTTTCAGGGGACGATTGTCAGGCCCGGGGACGGAGAGGGGAAGCAGCTCATCGAGCCAGCTGATCTGGCCTTTTTCCAGATGCTGATGGAAAGCGGCGGTCAGAGGCGCGGCCTGAGCATCTTTCACGAGGGCGAGGCCGCTGAAGGCGCGGGCGAGGCAGGCAGTGATGGCGGCTTCGCCGAAAGGGGCGAATTCGAGTTCGGGCACGGTGGCTTGGAGAAGGTTCACGCGGGCCATGAACTGTTTCAGCCGGTGGTCCATGAGCGGCAGGTCAAAGGCTCCGGACTGGTGGGCTTCGGCAAGGCAGCGGCCGCTGGCGGCGGGATCGAGGCCGCGCTGCTGGGCGGTCTGCTCGATCACGAGATCGCGGTAACGCACCAGTTTCATGGCGGCGACGCGTTTGTTTTTGGCGTCGAAGAGGTGCTCGATGGTGGTGCTGAGGTGCTGGGGAAACATCTCGGCGATCCACTCCGGTTTCACGGCGGTGGCGAGGCTGAGCAGAGTCAGCGGAGCGGGGCCGCGCCCGGGGGCTTCCCGCAGATTGGCGGCGACGAAAAACGGAGCGTCCCGGACTACGCTTTCGCGGACGAGCTGGCCCTGGCGCTGGTCAGTGAGGTCGCAGTCGGTCTGGCCGGGCTGGCGGCGTTTGGCGAGCTGATCGGCGAAGCCGGCCATGAGGCAGCGGCGCAGGGCCTCGTCGTTTTTTGAAGCGCCGGCGGAAGTGGCCGCGCGGTCGTGAAGGCGCTGCTGTCCGGCGGCTTGGAGGATCTGCTGAAAAGTCTGCTCCACCTGGCGGGCGACCTGGGCGTTGATGCCGTAATTGCGGCAGCGGTCGAAGCTGAAACTGTTCGCTTTGGCGAAGTCATAGGCGCGCATGAGCGTGAGGAAGTCGGAATCCCCGCTGTCCTCGAACATTTCGCGCGCGGCTTTGGTTTCGGCATCGTCGCGGTCCAGACGCGCGAGGAGGTCACGGCCACTGACGAGGGCGGCGCACAGCGCGGCATCGGGAACGCAGCCGCGCTGGCTGGCTTCGATGAGCATGCGGGAATAGCGCGGGTGCATGGGCAGGCGCAGCATCCGGCGGCCGATGGCGGTGAGGCCGGCGTTTTCCAAAGCCCCGAGCATGGTGAGCAGGCGTTCGGCGCGTTCGACGGCTGCGGGATCGGGTTTGTCGAGCCAGTCAAAGGCGGCGGCTTCCCGGATGCCGAGCGAGTGCAGCAGGAGCACCACCTCGGCGAGGTCGCTGCGCTGGATCTCCGGGGTGTTGCGCTCATCCCGGCTTTTGTGGCCGATGGCCGTCCACAGGCGGTGGCAGGTGCCGGGCGCGGTGCGGCCGGCGCGGCCTTTGCGCTGGTCGGCGCTGGCGCGGCTGATGGGCTCCAGCAACAGCGTGCCGATACCGCGTTCGGCATCGTAGCGGGCCACACGGGCGGTGCCGCTGTCCACAACATGGCGGATGCCGTCGATGGTGATGCTGGTCTCGGCGACGTTGGTGGCGACGATAATTTTCCGCAAAGCATTCGGAGCGAAGGCGCGGTCCTGCTCCTGCGGTTCGAGTTCGCCATGCAGGGGAATGCAGGCCACCCGCTCCCGGGTTCTCAGGCCCCGCAGCGCATCCAGGGTGCCGTTGATCTCGCCGCGCCCGGGCATGAAAACGAGGATGTCGCCGGGGTCGCCATTGCTGAGGATACGCTCCACCGCTCCGGCCGCCTGGGCGGTGATGGGGCGCTGATCGGGGAGAGGCAGATAAGCCACCTCCACGGGAAAGCTCTGGCCTTCGGAAATGAGGATCGGGCACTGATCCAAATACGCGGCGACCGGCTCGGCATCGAGCGTCGCGGACATCACGACCATGGCGAGGTCAGGGCGCTGGGTTTGCTGCAACTGTTTGACCAGCGCGAGGGCGACATCGCTGAGCAGATTGCGCTCGTGGAATTCATCGAAAACCACAGCCCCGACACTGGCCAGCGCGCGGTCATCCTGGAGCCAGCGCAGGAGGATGCCCTCGGTGACAAAACAAATGCGGGTGCCGGGACTGGTGCGGTCGTCGAAGCGGATTTGATAGCCAACTTCCCCGCCCAGTTTCCCGCCGCGTTCCGAAGCGACCCGCGTGGCCACCGTGCGGGCGGCAACCCGCCGGGGCTGCAGGACCACGATCATTTTTCCGCCGGCGGTCCCCGCGTCGAGCAGCATCTGCGGCACCTGCGTGGTCTTGCCTGATCCTGTGGGAGCCACGAGCACCAGACGGTTGCCGGTCCGCAGCGTCAGCAGGATGTCGGCGTGGATTTTCCAGATGGGGAGAGCGGCGGGAGCAGGCATGAAAAGGGCGCGCAGGCTATGACCGCGCGCGGGGAATGCCAACGCGAAGCGTGGAGGCCATCAGTGATGGCGGAGCATCCGCTCCTCATTGGGCAAAAGGGCAACGCGATGCTCCTTTCCTCCGCGCATCGGGCAAGCCTCCAGCAGCGCCATCACCGCCGCGGGATCCATCCGCGGAGCCGCACTGGCAAAAAATCCTTTCGAGGGCAAAGGCACTGTCAGGGTAAAGTTCAATAAGGATAATCCGGCTGTTTTGGCGGATTTGTCGAAAGGGGCCTTTGGCTTGCTGGTTGGACAGAGGTCCCGCCGGAGACAATCCGGAGGCCTCCATCATCGGCGGCATGAAGTCTTTGGCGTCAAAAACACGAGCGCCCCGGACCTTCATCAGATCCGGGGCGCTTTGTCAGGATTGCGTTGTGATGGCTGGGCGGATCAGGCGGGGTCGAAGCGGTCGAGATTCATGACCTTGGTCCAGGCGGCGGCGAAGTCGTGGACGAATTTGGCTTCGGAGTCGGCGGTGCCGTAAACTTCGGCGAAGGCGCGGAGCTGGGCGTTGGAGCCGAAGATGAGATCGACGCGGGTGCCGGTCCATTTGAGGGCGCCGGATTTGCGGTCGCGGCCTTCGAAGGCCTCCTCGGCTCCGGAGAGCGGTGCCCAGACGGTGCCCATGTCGAGGAGGTTGACGAAGAAATCGTTGGTCAGCGCTTCGGGACGGCTGGTGAAAACGCCGGCCTGACTGGCGGTGGCGTTGGTTTTCAGGACGCGCAGGCCGCCGATGAGGACGGTCATTTCCGGCGCGGTGAGAGTCAGGAGCTGCGCTTTGTCGATGAGCAGTTCCTCCGCAGGCACCGTGTATCGGGCCTTGAGGTAGTTGCGGAAGGCGTCGGCCTGGGGTTCGAGGAAGCCGAAGGATTCCACGTCGGTTTCCTCCTGCGAGGCGTCGGCACGGCCCGGGCTGAAGGGCACGCTGACCTCGTGACCGGCGGCTTTCGCGGCCTGCTCGACACCGGCGTTTCCGGCCAGCACAATAAGGTCGGCGAGGGAGATCTTTTTCCCGCCGGACTGGGCATTGTTGAAATCGGCTTGAATGACTTCGAGCACGCCGAGCACTTTGGCCAGTTGGGCGGGCTGGTTGACTTCCCAGTCCTTCTGCGGGGCCAGACGGATGCGGCCGCCGTTGGCTCCGCCGCGTTTGTCGGAGCCGCGGAAGGTGGAGGCCGAGGCCCAGGCGGTGGAGACGAGTTCGGAAACGGTGAGGCCGGACGCGAGGATTCTCCCTTTCAGCGCGGCGAGGTCCTGGGCATCGGCCAGTGGGTGATCAACGGCGGGGATGGGATCCTGCCAGAGGAGCACTTCCGACGGCACTTCCGGGCCGAGATAGCGTTCGCGCGGTCCCATGTCGCGGTGCGTCAGCTTGAACCAAGCGCGGGCGAAGGCGTCGGCGAATTCCTCGGGATTCTCCAGGAAACGGCGAGAGATTTTTTCGTAGACGGGGTCAAAGCGCAGGGCCAGATCCGAGGTCAGCATGCTGGGGGCGATACGCTTCGTCGCGTCGTGGGCGTGCGGCACGGTGCCTTCACCGGCACCGTCTTTGGGACGCCACTGCTGGGCTCCCGCAGGGCTTTTCGTGAGTTCCCATTCGTAGCCGAAGAGGTTTTCGAAGAAGCCGTTGCTCCATTGCGTCGGGGTGCTGGTCCAGGTGACCTCCAGGCCGCTGGTGATCGTGTCCGCGCCCGCACCGGCGCCGAATTTGTTTTTCCAGCCAAAGCCCTGTTCCGCCAAGCCGGCCGCCTCCGGCTCGAAGCCCACGTTGTCAGCCGGAGCCGCGCCGTGGGTTTTGCCGAAGGTGTGGCCACCGGCGATGAGAGCCACGGTTTCCTCGTCGTTCATGGCCATGCGGCCGAAGGTGTCGCGGATGTCGCGGGCGGAGGCGAGAGGATCGGGATTGCCGTCCGGACCTTCGGGATTCACGTAAATGAGACCCATCTGCACGGCGGCGAGCGGATTCTCCAGATTGCGCGAGTGGATTTTTCCGTCAGCGTCGTCATCGGAAACGAGCACGCCGTGATCCGCCACGACGCCCTCGGAACCGCGGGCGTAGCGTTTGTCGCCGCCGAGCCAGGTGGTTTCGCGGCCCCAGTAAACATCGTGATCCGGCTCCCAGGTGTCCTCGCGTCCGCCGGCGAAGCCGAAGGTTTTGAAGCCCATGGTCTCCAGCGCGACATTGCCGGTGAGGATCATGAGGTCAGCCCAGGAAATTCTGCGTCCGTACTTCTGCTTGACCGGCCAGAGCAGGCGGCGGGCCTTGTCGAGGCTGACGTTGTCCGGCCAGCTGTTGAGCGGGGCGTAACGCTGCTGTCCCCGGCCGCCGCCGCCGCGTCCGTCACTGGTGCGGTAAGTGCCGGCGCTGTGCCAGGCCATGCGGATGAAAAGACCGCCGTAGTGCCCGAAGTCCGCCGGCCACCAGTCTTGGGAATCGGTCATCAGGGCCGCGAGATCCGCCTTCAGCGCCGCGTAGTCGAGGCTCTTGAATTCCTCCGCGTAATTGAAGTTTTCCCCCATCGGATTGGATTTGGCGGAATGCTGGTGCAGCAGTTCCACCTTCAGCGCTTTCGGCCACCAGTCGCGGTTGGTCGTGGCGCTGCTGGGCGCGTGGTTGAAGGGACACTTGGCCTGCGGGGCGGCGGCGGCGTGATCGACGGGGCATTTGCCCGGGGTGGATGGGTCTGACATGTGGCTCAATTGGGTTGGGATAAAAAAATTTCCGGGAATGCCGGGATCCGTGATGGCCGGCGGCGGTTATTCCGCCCGCAGGCAGTCGGGACAGGTGCCCCAGTAGATGACTTCCGCCTCGTCGATCCGGAAGCCGGAGTTCCCCGCCGCCGTCAGGCAGGGGGCGGAACCGACCGCGCAATCGACATCGGCCGTTTTTCCGCAGGCGCGGCAGATCAGGTGGTGGTGGTTGTCACCGATCCGGTCCTCATAAAGCGCGGACGAACCGGCCGGCTGAATGCGCCGGATGAGTCCCTTTTTGACCAGCATCCCGAGAGCATCGTAAACCGCCTGCTGCGAAATGGCTCCGATGCTGGCGCGGACGTCCTCCGCGATGGC
Organism: Verrucomicrobiota bacterium; assembly: GCA_040386695.1. GTDB lineage: Bacteria > Verrucomicrobiota > Verrucomicrobiia > Verrucomicrobiales > V1-33 > CAIZWU01. Next base: position 28,411 of record JAZKFB010000041.1, on the reverse strand, counting down.
GTCCACCGTTCCGTGGGGCCGGTGAGAAACCGCCCGGAGCACGGCCAGACGCTGAGCCGTCACCGGAATGCCGTTTTGGCGGAGAAGGGCAGCGGGCTCAGTCATGTTTTGCAGAATGATCCAATTCTGGATTCAGTCCAGAACTTTTTGAAATCCAAAATAATTTGCGGACCTCACCGGACAAGAAACTTTCCTGGAGCCGCAGGTTTCACGCGGCGGAAAGCGGATTGCGGCCCGGGAACGGCTAAAGCGGCGGCAGCCCGGCGGACCGAAAAACGTGTCCAGCCCGGGGAATAATTACTCCGGCCCGCGAAACAATTACTCCGGCCCGCGAAACAATTACTCCAGCCCGCGAAACAATTACTCCGGCCCGGGAAACAATTACTCCAGCCCGGGAAACAATTACTCCAGCCCGGGGAACAATTACTCCGGACCGGGGAACAATTACTCCGGACCGGGAAACAATTACTCCGGACCGGGAAACAATTGCTCCGGACCGGGAAACAATTGCTCCGGACCGGGAAACAATTGCTCCGGACCGGGA